>CANFUE010000007.1 GCA_947450115.1 Acidimicrobiaceae bacterium
ACTGCTTCAATTGCGCCACGCAATTGTTTCACTGGGTCTTGCGGGAATGGTTTACCCGTGTGGTTCTGCACAACTTTTTTGTACGAGTCACAAATTGCCTTGAGCGCAGTAGCAGGAATTTCTGCGTCGGACGACACGCCAGCAGCCAAACGAGCCTGGGTGAGTTCGTGTTCGAACTCTTCACCATCGAGGCCAAGAACAATGCGGCCGTACATGCTGATGAAACGACGATATGAGTCATAAGCAAAACGCTCGTCGCTTGCCTTGGCAAGACCAACAACAGTTTTGTCATTCAAACCCAAGTTGAGAACAGTGTCCATCATGCCGGGCATGGAGAACTTTGCACCCGAGCGCACCGACACCAATAGCGGGTCGGCGACATTGCCGAGTTTGCGTCCCATTTTCTTTTCGAGCGCAGCGACTTGCTTGGCAATTTCGAGGTCGAGGCCTTTTGGCCATCCACCTTTCATGTACTCACGGCACGCGTCGGTGGTGACGGTAAAACCATGAGGCACGGGGAGGTTCAAGACGCTCATCATCTCGGCGAGGTTGGCACCCTTTCCACCGAGAAGGTCTTTCATGTCTCGTGGAGAACGGCGATGTTTGTGGTCGAAGGCATATACAAGTGGCACGGTGAGAAAGTCTAGAGGCGTAATGCCCTTAGGCTTCAAGCAAATGACGAAAGATCACGGGTCACACTTCAGAAGTTTCACGCTCCTGGGCTTCCGTGTGGAAATTCGCCCTGGATTCATCATTTTTCTCGGGCTTGTTGTCTTCATTTATGGTGGCTCGCTTGGGCTGTGGGCCGCAGGAACACTTGCGATCTTCACCCTCATTCACGAGCTCGGCCATGCGCTCGCTGCGCGTGCCACCGGAGCACATGCCGAAATTTCACTCGACTTTCTTGCTGGCTATGCCTCGTATTTGCCGAGTCGCCCCCTTGCGCGATGGGAACGAGCAGGCATTGCAGCAGCTGGGCCACTTGCTCAAGGGCTTGTCGGAACGGTCACCATGTTTTTACTGGGCGCAAACCCGTTATCGCGGAGCGATATTTTACATAGCGATGCCACGCTGAGCATCTGGTGGGCCGGCATTGTTTTGGCGTTAGTGAATCTCATCCCCGTCATCCCCCTCGATGGCGGCGCCATTGTTTCAGCGGCCCTCGAAAAAATTGCTCCACATCGTGGGGCCAGTTTCATGATGTGGTTCAGTATCGCACTTACCTCTGCTGGGCTTGTTGCTGCTGTCACCCTGGAAACCGCAAGAAGCTTTCTCCCCCTCGCAGCAATTCTCCTTCTCATGCAACTCCAAATTTTTGGATCACGACCTCGCTCCAGTGACTCCATGTCGAGCCTCTCGCAAACCGACTACATCATTTTGGTGATGTCTGGCTTACAACGTGTTGGCAATCATCACGAGGCAGCAAAAATTGGAGCCGAGGCATTTCGCCAGCAACCCACTGCACTCATCGCAGCAAAAATTTCTCAATCACTCACTGCACTCGGCGACCATGATGGCGCTCAAGCATGGATGCGTGCTGCCGAACAAGCATCGCTTTCGCAGAAGTAACTACTTGTCGCTTTTCGCTTCTGGTTCGCGAGATAGACCGAGAATTTTCTCACCAATAATGTTGCGCTGAATTTCGTCGGTACCACCTGCAATGGATTGCGCTGGGGTGGAAATGAGCACTTCGGCAATAACTGCGTCGAGCGGGCTATCGCCTTCTTTCAAAACACCTTGTGTGCCGGAAATCAGTGTGTGCACTTTGTTCGACATGCGAGCTACTTCAGAAGCGGCAAGTTTCCCCAGTGAACCTTCTGGGCCTGCAGCACGGCCAAGTGCACGCGCTGCTTGCGCACGCATTGAGGTCCACTCACTTGCTTTGCTGAATGAATACAGCCGCGTGATGGCTTGACGCACAACAAGGTCACTCGTAACACCGAAGTCACGGGCGCGCTCAATTGCTAAGTCTGGCCGACCCGCACGTTGTGGGTACCACACATAGGTTGTGAAGTGGCGTTCAGCTTCTTCTTTTGCCTCACGCAATGTGCGACCAAGTGAATTTTCATCACCATGAAAGTTGGGACGTCGCAATGTGCTGAAGGTGCGCTCATAAGCAAGAGTTGTACGCGCAATACGCCAACCATCTTCTACATCTCCTACTAAATTCTCTGCAGGAATACGAGCATCGGTGAGAAATACTTCGTTAAATGAACTGTGGTAATTCATTTGATGGATGGGCCGCACCTCCACACCTTGTTGGTGCATAGGCAGCACAAAATACGAAATACCGTGATGCTTCGGGCGATCCCAGTTGGTGCGCACCACGAGCATGCCAAGGTCTGCGTACTGCGCACTGGTGTTCCATACCTTTTGGCCATTCACTACCCACTCATCGCCATCACGAACTGCACTTGCCGACAAACCGGCCAAGTCTGAGCCGGCACCGGGCTCGCTGAACAGTTGGCACCATTTCACTTCACCCACAAGCGTTGGACGCAAAAACTTTTCTTTCACATCATCGGAACCATGCACCAAAATTGTTGGCGCAGCAAGATTCATGCCACCACCAATAGGAGGACCCACGAGACCCTTCTCGCGAATAACGCCAGCAACAACTTGATCTGCCCACACGGGCAACCCTTTGCCGAACCACCGCTCTGGCCATGAAGGCACAGCCCATCCCGAGGCCACCAGCAGATCACGCCAAGCAACAATGCCAATGTCAGCATCCCAATGTGCGTCGACCCATGCACTGAAGTCGTTACGGATGCTCTCTTGAGTAATGACGCTCACTTTGCGCCCTTCGCATCTTTCGGCTCTGCGAGTTTGCACGTAGAGATCCAGATGTTATTGAGGTAATCCAATGCCTCATCTTCATCAAAATGAGATTGGTCGACGTACAACCACCGTGAAAAAGTTGCGGTCATAGAAACGAGTAATGCCGCCGCGAGTTCAGAGTTGACGCCGGGGCCAGCCCAACCTAATTCCTGCCACTGCTGAATTTTCTTCGCCACACGGTCGATGTGTTTTTGACGTGATGCAAGCCGTGCATCACGCACACTGTGATCGAATGAAGCAACACCATCGACAAGAACATATAAGTCGTAGTTTCTTTTCACGACTGCTAAATACACCTGGTTTGAAATAGACAGGTTTTCAATGGGGTTGCTCTTACGTAAAGCATCCGTTTTCACTACTTCTTCAGCAATACTGCGATCTATGACGCCTGCCAGGTGGCGAAACAAGTCGTGTTTGGAACTGAAATAGGTATAAAAACTGCCACGAGCCAAACCAGCTTCATGCACCACGTGTTCAACAGTTGCATCTTGGTATCCGTAACGTGCAAACACAATGCGCGCTGCCTGCATAATGCGTTCCCGCGTGCGCTGAGCTTTTCCTTCACCTTGAATGACTCCTGTTTGGCTTCTGCGCTGTACGGAAATACCGCTTGGCTTTTGGCCGCCGCGGGTAACAACTAGTTCTGGTGATAATTGTGTAGCCATTTTTAGTTCTTCATTTCCACACCGGCACGCACCAAAATATTTGCCATTTTCTCCATTGACTCCATGTACAAATCAACAGTGCGTTGGCGAGGTTCAGGCACCAGATGAGTTACGCCCACTTCGCGGTACCTGTCGATTTCATACATGATGAGATCTTCTTCGTCGAGCAATGCATCCCAGCGTGTACGCATGGAAATGGTGAACGTTTCTTCTGGACGCCCCGCACGGAGTGTGAGTACACGTTTTTCTGTTTGCTCGGGCGACAAGAACGCACCATGCCAACCATCACCCACAGCTATTGCGCGTCGCAGGGCGACATCGGCATGACCACCTACCCACAGTGGAATATGCCGTACTGGCTGCGGCAACGTACGCATGGAAACCAAAGTGGAGTGATGCACCGGAAAACTTTCGGTGATGTGGTCGGTCGTCCAGAACTTACGCAACATGGTGATTGCTTCATCGGTGCGAGCGCCACGTTCATGAAATGGAATACCTAGGGCATCGAACTCTGCTTCTAACCAACCCGCCGCCACGCCCAAGATGACGCGCCCGCCGCTGAATTGATCGATCGTGGCAATTGACTTCGCAACGTTGAGCGGGTGGCGCATGGGCAACACCAGCACCGTGGTGCCAATTCCTACACGCTTCGTATGAGCAGCAATCCACGACATCGTTGTTAATGGCTCAAACACATATGCCGATGGTGGGTAGGCAGAACCGGTGGGAACCGCCAGGTGGTCACTCACCCATACGTCGGCATAACCCAGATCTTCAGCCAATACCGCGGTACGGCGTAGGGCTTCGCCGGAAGCTGCTGGGCCAGCTTGGGGAAGGTGAACGCCTGCAGTCATTGCCATAGCGGCACCTTACCTCATTTTCGACATTGGTGTCGAAATATGTTTAGACTCGCAACATGAGAGAGCAGCACATTGAGATTGTCACCGCCGAGGGAACGATGGGTACCTACATTGCCCACCCAGAACATGGTGAGTCGTTACCCGTGGTTCTCTTTTTGATGGATGCACCCGGCAAGCGTGAACTTCTGCATTCCATGGCGCGCACCATTGCTAACCACGGTTACTACGTGATGTTGCCGAACCTGTATTACCGCAGCACTCCAGCGTTTGAACTCGACTTTGCCAGCAAAGAATCTTTTGCACGCATGCGCGAACTCATGATGGCAATGAGCAACAAAATGGTATCTCGTGATGCCACAAGTCTTTTGGCCTATGCCAAAGAGCAAACAGCAGCCGATGCAAACACCGTGGGCGTTGTTGGCTATTGCATGAGCGGGCCGTTCGCCATTTATGTTGCAGCAGAACATTCGTCAGCAGTGAAAGCTGCTGCTTCGTTTTATGGGGTGCGTTTGCATGTCGACAAACCTGACTCTCCGCACTTACGTCTGAACGATATTTCCGGCGAAATTTATGTTGCCTGCGCCGAGCACGATGACTACGTGCCAATGGAAATGGTCGACCAGTTTGAAGCCGCCATGCAAGAGTCTGAAGTTCGTGGCTGTTTAGAGCGTTACTGGGGCAACCACCATGGTTTTGCCTTCAACGATCGCCCCGCATACAACGAAAAGGCCGACAAACGCCACTGGATGCGACTTCTCGACCTCTTCCAACGCAATCTTCACTAACAAAGGAAACCTATGACACACATGATCGTGCTTGCTGGCACTGCAGAATTCACCACACCCGAAGGTCGCGATGCATGTCTTTCTACCAGCGCTCCACTTCAGTTACCTGCACGCACCGACGAGCCCGGCTGCTTGGCTTACTACTTTGCTCCCGACCCTGTTGTGAATACCCGCATGGTGGTGTGGGAACTGTGGCAAGACGAAGCATCACTTGCCGCACACTTCCAACATAAAAATTACCGCGACATGGGTGCACACTTCACGAAGTTCGGTTTTCTCAAAGGTGACTTCAAGAAGTACCGGGTCGACCACTCAGAACCCGTGTACGACGAAACCTTCACACCTCGTGCCGATTTCTTCACGTTGAACAAATAAGGACAACAGTGACCGAACCATTTGTCTCCATTGAAGGAATTACTGCCCACGTGGCAACTATTCGGCTCAATAGACCACCAAATAATTTCTTTTCATTCGACATGATTTCCGCTTTTGCCGATGCACTTGAAGAGTTAGACACGAAAGATGATTGCCGCTGTGTAGTTCTGGCAGCGGATGGCAAAAACTTCTGTGCGGGTGCCGACTTTTCGGGGAATGCTTCTCCGTATTCCACGGCCGATTTGTATAACGCCGCCACGCGCCTGTTTCGCACCAATAAACCCTTTGTTGCCGCAGTCAATGGCGCTGCCATTGGTGGCGGGTTAGGGCTTGCTTTATCTGCCGACTTTCGCATTGCTTCTCCAGAATCAAAATTCAGCGCAAACTTTGCCCAGCTTGGGTTTCACCATGGTTTTGGTTTGAGCGTCACTCTTCCGCGCCTTGTTGGTGAACAAAAAGCAGCCGAGCTGCTCTTTACTGGTCGACGTTTGAATGGCTCAGAGGCATACGCAATCGGGCTAGTTGATCAACTCGTTGCCACGTCTGAAATTGAATCTGCAGCTTGTGCATTGGCGAGTGAAATTGCATCTTCTGCTCCGCTCGCAGTGGAATCTATTCGCGCCACATTGCGCAATGGAATTGCCGATCAAGTTGCCCAAGCCACTCAGCGCGAGATGGCTGAGCAATTGCGATTGAGGGCTACTGCAGACTTCACCGAAGGCACCACAGCAGTAGCTCAGCGTCGCCCGGCAGAATTCCAAAGGAAATAGCATGACATCTCCCGTTGGCGGACTCATGCTTGGTGCAGATGCGCTGAGCCCACGCGAAGTAATGACGCATGTTTTGCGACTAGAAGAACTTGGTTACCCATCTGTATGGATTACCGATGTGTATGGCCGTGAAATTTATGTGCTCGCTAGTCACATTCTCGCGAAAACGACACGCATCTCGGTAGCGAGTGGCATTGCTCACATTTATGGCCGCGATGCGATTGCAAGCATTCAAGCTGCACGCACACTTTCTGAATTATCAGATGGCCGCTTTATTCAAGGTCTCGGTGTATCGCACCCTATTGCAGCACAGATGCGTGGCTTGGAGTGGGAGAACCCCATCGAGAAAATGACTGCGTATCTCATCGCAATGCGCGGCAAGACTCCACTTCATACGCCAAAGAACCCGCCAGCTTCGCCTATTTACATTGCTGCTCACGGCCCAAAGATGATGCAAGTTGCAGCCGAATACGCCGATGGTGCTAACACCTACATGCAACCGCCCGAACACACTGCAGCATCACGGGCAACCCTCGGAGCACACAAGGTGTTAAACGTTGTGCTCCCCTGTTGCCTCACCACCGACCCCGAGCGCGCTCGTACAGCAGGGCGCAGGGCCTTACACATCTACTTGCCGCTCCCCGCCTACCAACGACAGTGGGCAAAGTTTGGTTTCACTGAAGACGACTGGGCAGGTAAAGGAAGCGACCGCTTGGTCGACAGGTTCATTCCGTGGGGAACACGTGACCAAATACTTTCACGCATGAATGCGCACATCGACGCAGGCGCAAATGCAATAACCATGACCGCTCTCAACCCCAACCCTGCGAACAAAGAGATGCCGTGGGACCTCGTTGAAGCTTTTGGGCACAACTAAGCGGGCTGAAGAGCCTCGCCGTATTCATTTGCACTGCGCGACATCCGCGCAATAGCAACAGTTCCGGCGACCGAAGTAACAACGCCGCAGTCGGCACCGTCCACCACAATGTGGTCGCCCACTTGTGCGCCATCTGCAACTTCTACACGGCGCAACACATGCGGCGATACAGCAGCTCGTGAATCCATGCGCTCCACAAGTTCTTGACCCGGGTAGCAACCCTTGGAGAAACTCACCGCAACACCAAGTAATCCTGTTTCTCCTGGCACACAACCAGTTTCAATATCGATGCCCACCACTGGCCAACCAGCAGTGACACGCAGACTCTGGAATTCGGCATCACTCATCGCGCTTGCGGCGTCAGCAGGAATATCGGCAACAGTTGGGCCAACAAGATCAACAGCGTGCGATGTAGGCCACCAGGCGGTAATAACTGCACCTTCGGAAGGAATGCGACCAAGTGATTTGGCTACTTCTAAAGCACCTTCTCCGCGAAGAGCGATGCATTGCCACTGCACCACTTCAATAGTTGCTTGCACACGAATCATGAATTTCTTGAGTCGCAACAATGCACCTTCAGCAGTACCTGGCTCCATGTCGAGCACAAAGATGGTGTCTTCCAAACGCGCAACACGCACTACCGCATCTAATTTGCCGGTGGGCTGTAAGAGCAAACTGTGCTGCGCCAAACCCACTGCCATTCCTTGAATACTTTGGCTCAACTGCGAGTGCAAGTATTTCTCTGCGTCAACGCCTTGCACGAGCAAAAAATCTCGTTCTAACCTCAGCCACTGCACACTCATACTGAAGTTCCTCGCTGTTGTCGAGCCGATGTCATTCGCCGTGCTGCAGGTATTGCGGCAAGCAATGCTGCAGCCTTGTTGTGACACTCCAAATCTTCATCTTCGGGAATGCTGTCGGCAACAATTCCGGCACCTGCTTGCAAACTTGCAATCCATACTTGTTCACCAGCGGCATTGGTAACAGGGCGAATAAACATGGTGCGAATGGCAATTGCAGCATCGAGATTGCCGCTGAAGTCGACATACCCCACCACGCCCGCGTATGGCCCGCGCTTCACAGGTTCTAATTCGTCGATAATTTCCATTGCACGCACTTTTGGTGCACCACTCACAGTGCCAGCCGGCATGGTGGCACGAATGACGTCGATGGGGCCAAGACCCTTTTTCAATTCACCCGTTACCTGCGAGGTGAGGTGCATTACGTGGCTATAGCGCTCGAGGGTCATGAGTTCTTCTACAACTACCGAGCCAAATTCGGCAACGCGACCCACGTCGTTACGTGCAAGGTCGACCAGCATGATGTGCTCGGCCACTTCTTTCGGGTTCTCGCGTAACTCGCCAGCGAGGCGGCGGTCGTGTTCGTCGTCGCGTCCGCGCTTACGCGTGCCCGCAATGGGCCTACTCACTACTTTGCCATTCACCAATTGCACCATTGGCTCGGGAGAACTTCCCACGATGCACAGCTCGGGCTCACGCAAGAAGTACATGTATGGGCTCGGGTTTACCTGGCGCAATACGCGATACACGTCGTAAGGGTCGGCTCCAAGTTCTAAATCAAAACGCTGCGACAACACCACTTGAAAAATGTCGCCTGCACGAACGTATTCTTTGGCAACTTCAACAGCTTCTTGGTATGCGCCGTTTGGTAATGATGATTCCACTGCCGGCAACGCATCGCCAGCTACAGGTGGCTCCACAGGGCTGTATGGAAGCGGCAAAGAAATACGGCGAATGGATTCTTCAATGCGCGCCACTGCGGCGTCGTACACCTCATTGAGGTTTGCCCCAACTGTGGGAACACTTTCCAAAATAAACATCCGTTGGCGCCAGTGGTCGAATGCAACAAGCGACCCAATGATGCTCATCACCGCATCGGGAAGTTCACGTGGGTCGGGTGGCGTATTGGGAAGGTTCTCTACTTCACGAATGACGTCGTAACCGAGGTACCCCACCAAACCACTTTGCAATGGTGGAAGATCTTCGAGAAGCGGCGCGTGATAGATCGCCAACAGCGATTCCATCGCAGCCAAAATTCCTTCATTGGTGGGGACACCTGCAGGCATGTTGCCCGAGGTGTGGATCACTCCGTTACGCAACACCATTTTTGCAATGGGGTTTTGTCCGAGAAAGGAAAACCTGCTCCAACGTTCGCCGTGCTCGACCGATTCAAACAAAAACCCATTACCCTCGCCCACCAATTTGGCAAAAACAGAGACAGGAGTTTCGAGGTCGGCAAGAAGTTCAGACCACACAGGCACAACACCATGTTGTGCGGCGAGCTGTGCAAACTCCTCACGCGAAGGCTTAATGAGCGTCATGAACACCTTCGCCGAATTTGCGATAGAAACAGCTCACTGCACCGGTATGGCAAGCGCCGTTACCTTCTTGCTCCACAAGAAAGAGCAACGTGTCAACATCGCAGTCGTAGAAACCTTCGCGAACAAATTGGCGATCACCGCTGGTGTCGCCTTTGCGCCACACTTCTTGCCTACTGCGGCTGTAGTACACCATGCGACCTTCAGCAAGGGTCATGCGCAATGTTTCAGCGTTCATCCACGCCATCATGAGGACTTGCTTGGTGTTGGCATCTTGTGTGACGACGGGAACCAGGCCATCGGCGTTGTATTTCACGAGCGCTAATTCCGCTTCCACTATGGCGACGGGTGTTGTTGCAGGAGTCTGAGACATGTTCATTCCTAGAGGTACAGTCCGGTGTTTGATTCAATGCGAGTGGCCGCAACGGCATGAAGGTCGCGCTCACGCAACATGATGTAGTCGTTGCCGCCCACTTCCACCTCGTAGCGGTCGTCGGGGCTAAAGAGCACCCGGTCGCCTACTTCAGCAGCTCGCACGTTTTGGCCCAATGCCACTACTTCAGCCCAGGTGAGGCGCTTGGAGATTTGGGCGGTTGCGGGAATGACGATGCCCCCTGTGGAGCGGCGTTCGCTTTCACCCTGGGGGATTTTCACCAACAGACGGTCATTCAGCATTTTGATAGGGAGTTTTTGATCGCCAATTTCCACAAGAGAACCGTACCTGCATGGAGCCTCCAATAGAAACTCATTATCGCGATCTCGCTACCGTTACGTCATGAGCAACGAGAACACTCCCGGCCTGCAAGACGCCCTCGACCAAATGGACATTCGCAATCTCATCTCGCGCTATTGCTGGGCGCTCGACAAGAACGATCGGGAGCTCTTCAGTCAAGTGTTTGCCCCCGACGCAACCGCCGATCTTGGTGGCGTACATTGCGTGGGCATCGATGCCATCTGGACCCGCATTCGTCAGGCACTCGGGCACCTCGATGCAAGCCAGCACATCACCGGCTCACAAGAAATCTCCTTGTGTGGCGATACCGCAAAGAGTCGCGCATATCTCTTCGCACAACATGTGCGCAGAGCCGCCAAAGATGGCCCTTACTACGTCGTCGCTGGTGAATACGTTGACGACCTTGTTCGCACTCCACAAGGCTGGCGCATTGCGTACCGCACACTCAACGTGATTTGGACCGAAGGAAACCGGGCAGCAGCAGCACCCGATTTAGAGAAGTAACAACTACACGGGTCGAACAACAACACCTTGTGCACTCATGAGTGCCTTTGCTTCGGCAATGGTGTGTTCACCGAAGTGGAAAATTGATGCGGCGAGCACCCCACTGGCATGACCCTGCACAACACCATCAACAAGGTGCTGCAAAGTTCCCACGCCACCACTTGCAATTACTGGCACTCCCACTAAGTCGCACACTGCACGCGTGAGTTCAATGTCGAAACCTTCACGAGTGCCATCGCGATCCATGGAAGTGAGCAAAATTTCACCCGCGCCGCGCTGTACCGCTTCGGCAATCCACTCCAAGGCATTTTTCCCTGTTGGCGTGCGGCCACCATGCAAAAACACTTCCCAGCCAGAGCCATCGGCTGTGCGTTTTGCGTCAACAGCGCACACAACACACTGCACGCCAAACTCGGCAGCAATTTCATTGATGAGTTGAGGACGCTCAACAGCTGAGGTGTTCACACTCACCTTGTCGGCGCCAGCGCGCAAGATTCCTCGCGCATCTTCAAGTGCGCGAATGCCACCACCCACCGTGAAAGGAATAAACACTTCAGCCGCTGTGCGCTCAACCACATCGATCATGGTGTTACGGTTGTCGGAAGATGCAGTGATATCGAGAAACACCAATTCGTCGGCGCCTTGTTGGTCGTAACGCGCTGCAAGTTCTACAGGGTCTCCGGCGTCACGCAGGTCAACAAAGTTCACGCCTTTCACCACGCGGCCATTGGTGACATCGAGACAAGGAATGACGCGTGCAACTTCCATTACTGCCCCCCTGCATTTGCTGCAGCAATAGCTTCAGCAACAGTGAAACGGTTTTCGTAAATAGCTTTGCCCGTAATAACACCACTCACACCAGCAATGTTGAGGAGTGCTGAAATATCGCTCAGCGTTCCAATGCCACCACTTGCAATGAGCGGTAATGGGGAGATGGTTCCTGCGGCGCGCAATCCTTCCACATCGGAGCCCGAGAGCATTCCGTCGCGTGAAATATCGGTAACAACAGCGCAACTTGCTGTGGGGTACCAATGCAATGCTTCGCTTAAGGCCACACTCGATGTGGTGGTCCAGCCATCGGTGGCAAGGAAACCCCCGCGATGGTCGAGCCCTACTGCCACTTCTACATCAATGCGTTGTGTTACTTCTTCTACCAACTGTGGGGTGCGCACAGCTGCAGAACCCATCACCACGCGCTGCACACCCAATGCCTTTAGTACCTCTGCATCGGCCACGCTGCGTACACCGCCGCCAACTTGAACATGTGCGCGACCCTGCAAGGCTTTCGCGACTGCTGCAATAACCGGCCGATTAATGGCATCGCCACCCTTCGCGGCATCGAGGTCGACCATGTGCACCCACTGCGCACCAGCATTGACGAATGACGTTGCCACGCTCACTGGGTCGTCGCCATAAATAGTTTCGTCGGCATAGTCGCCTTGGCGCAGACGCACTACGTTTCCTGCACGCAAGTCGATTGCGGGATACACAATGAAATTACTCATGAGCACGCGCTCACAAAATTATGCAAAAGCTTCAACCCATCTTTGGCCGATTTCTCGGGGTGAAATTGAGTAGCTACAACATTTTTTTGACGTACCACTGCGGTGAGGTTTTTCCCGTAGTCGCATGTGGCAATGACAACTGATTTTTCTTGTGGCACAGCTGAGTACGAATGCACGAAATAGACCCAGGGAGTTTTTGGCAAGCCGGCAAAAAGTGGGTCTTCGTTCTCTATATGCAGTTCATTCCACTGCATCTGTGGTCGCCGCACGTTTCCTTCAATGAGTTCAACAGTTCCGTGAATCACGTCGAGCCCAGTAACGCCTGGGCTTTCCACACTCGACGTAAGCAGCATTTGCATTCCAACGCAGATACCCATAAAAGGCCGCTGCGAGGCAACCGACTCATAGACAACGTCTTCCAATTGCGCTGCACGCAATGCATCCATGCATGCCCCGAAAGCACCCACGCCAGGCAACACCACACCAGCAGCATCGCGCGCTAAGCCGGGGTCTCGAGTGAGGCGAGCATCGGCCCCGCTGCGCACTAATGCTTTTTGAGCGGAACTTAAATTGCCAATGCCGTAATCGAGAACCGCAATGAGCGGTTGCGTCATGCCAATACGCCTTTGGTGCTCGGCACACCTGTGCCTTCAATACGCACTGCATCGCGCAGTGAACGACCAAGGCCCTTGAATGCAGCCTCAATAATGTGGTGCACATTGCGCCCACGAATGAGAGTTACATGCAATGTGATATTTGCCGATGTAGCAAAAGAAGAGATGGCGTGTTCGGCAAGTTGTGGGTCGAATGCTGGTTCGCCAAGTGGAAGTGCTTCGGGAAGTGGAACTTCCCAGTGAATAAATGGGCGGCCCGACAAGTCGAGCGCAATAGCCACCAGTGCTTCATCGAGTGGGTACATGCCGCTGGAAAAACGACGTACACCTGCGCGGTCACCAGCAGCCTGGCGAAATGCCTCACCTACCGCAATAGCAACGTCTTCCACCGTATGGTGCGTGTCGATGTGCAAGTCGCCCACTGCTTTCACGGTGAGGTCGAAGCCACCATGGCGGGCAATTTGATCGAGCATATGGTCGTAGAACGGAATGCCAGTGGAGATGTTTCCTACGCCAGTGCCATCGAGGTTGAGTTCCACCACGATGCTGGTTTCTTTGGTTGCACGTTCAATTTTTGCTGTACGGCTCACTTCATGATCTCCTTCATGGCAGAAATAAACGCTTCGTTTTCTTGCGACGTACCAATAGTGACACGCAAACAGTTGGCAAGACCTTCCCAGGAACTGCAGTCACGCACCAAGATGCCCTTGTCGAGCAGTCCTTGCCACAGCGACTTGCCACTAATGCCTGTGGTTGCCCGCGGGCGAAACAGCACAAAGTTTGCACCACTGGGCCACGTGTCTACTTCAAGACCCGCAAAGCACGATTCAATTGCGTTGCGGCCCGCAATGATGTCGAGCACACGCGATTCCATGTCGCCCACGTATTTCAACGCAAGCACACCTGCGCGCTGCTTGAAGGCATCGAGGTGATACGGCAGCACCACTGCTTCAAGGTCGGCAACAAGCCACGACGGGCCAACCAAATAACCCAAGCGGGCAGCGGCCATCGACCACGTTTTTGAAAACGTACGTGTAACTACTACTGGCGATTCTTCATTGATGAGTTCAAGTGCAGACCATGGCGCAAACTGCGCATAGGCCTCGTCAATAACCACCACACCAGGGGCAACCTTGATGAGCGTTTCTACGTTTGCGCGTGGTTCAACTATTCCAGTTGGATTATTGGGTGAGCACAAAAAAGAAACTGCGGGGTTCGACTGTGCAACCACTCGCTCAATTTCTTGCGCATTCAATGTGAAGTCGGCGTTACGACTTCCTTCCACCACATTGGCACCCACCACTTTGGCAATTTGAGCATGCATTTGGTATGTGGGTG
The DNA here is from genome assembly GCA_947450115.1 of Acidimicrobiaceae bacterium. Taxonomy (GTDB): domain Bacteria; phylum Actinomycetota; class Acidimicrobiia; order Acidimicrobiales; family Ilumatobacteraceae; genus F1-20-MAGs119. The sequence continues at coordinate 14,206 of CANFUE010000007.1, forward strand.
CAAAGGTTGCCACGGTACGCCCGGCACCCGAATACGCCAGCAATATGGATTGCAGAACTTCATTTGATCCATTTGCAACGAACACCTGGTTGGCATTCACCCCATGTAGTTGTGCAATTCCTTCCCGCAATTCGGTGGCTGCCCTGTCGGGGTACCTGTTCCACTCAATGCTGTGCACGGCCTGTGCAACTTCATCGAGCCACTGCGCCGGCGGCGAAAACGGGGCCTCGTTGGTGTTGAGGCGAATGGGCACGTCAACTTGCACCGAGTGATACCCCTGCATTACCTGCAGGTCACTACGAAGTGGGAAACGAGCCATTGCTCAACGATACAGAAGCAGAGCCCACAGATGAGGCGTATTTAAGTGTTCTTCACAATCTTGAGTGCTCGGTCGACGGCTTTGCGAGCCGTATCGAGTGACCGCTGCATCTCAATAATGGCGCGATGAATGTCTTCTTGCTGCTTCACCCCAGGGCGACCTTCCAGCTCCATGGCACGTGAACGTACGCGTTCCACCGACTCTCCGAAGGCAGCAAGCTCGTTGCGCAATGCCATAAATGTTTCAGATCGTGGAGTGGAAGACATCTGACGATTGTGGCACACCTCGCGAGGCTGCGCTAGATACTGACCGAAGGGCAAATATCGGCAAGAAAACAATCGCGACATTTTGGCTTGCGCGCATCACACACACGACGCCCGTGCAAGATGAGCCGCAAACTAAACCCGCCCCAGTCTTCAGGTGGCAAGTAGTCGTTCAACTCGAGTTCCACCTTCACAGGGTCTTCGTGCTTGGTGAGACCAAGCCTGCGCGAGAGCCGCCCTACATGTGTGTCGACGGCAAGACCTGGCAAGTCGAACACCACACTGCGCACTACGTTGGCAGTTTTGCGACCCACCCCTGGAAGCGTGACGAGTTCTTCACGCTCTTTGGGTACTTCGCCTCCATAGCGATCGACAAGACCATTCGCCATCCCAATGAGATTTTTTGCCTTTGAACCATAGAAGCCTGTGGAGCGTACGAGAGTCTCGACATCACTGATGTTCGCTACTGCAAGCTCATATGGACTCGGATATTTTTCAAACAACGCAGGCGTCACCATGTTCACCCGCACGTCGGTGCATTGTGCCGACAAAATGGTGGCTGCTAAGAGCTCATAAGGGTTGCGATGATTCAGTTCACAAATGGCAACGGGATACGCCTCTTTAAGCCGCTCAAGCACAAGAGCAGACCTGCCAGCTGGCGTGCGAGGTTTGCGTGCAGGTGTTTTAGCCATACCGAATGCTACGCCGTAGGTCACGACACCCCGATACCCTAAATGAATGCTTCGGCTCGAGATACTCCGCAATGTGAACGATGCAGAATTTGCTGCCGTTCATGAGTTGCTGGTGGCTGCCGAACGCGCCGACGGACACCGTGCACTTTCCGATCACCTGTGGCTCGACTTGCGCCAAGGTGGGCGTGAGGGCTTTGCAGCGGTGGTCGGAACTGAAGCAGGTCACGATCACCCCGTTGCCTATTCTCAAGTGTCGCGCGGTAATGACAGTTGGAGTATTGACGTGGTGGTGCACCCGCATCATCGCTACGACATGGCAGCCATTGGCCCCGAGATGATGAGCGCCACTCTCGACATCGTGCGACAAGAAGGTGGCGGTCACGTGCATTGGTGGGTCTTTGAACCCACCAGTATTCATTTCGACTTGGCAGAACGCATGGGACTTCAGCCTGGGCGTGAACTCATGCAAATGCGTCGCTCGCTTCCTTTACCCGAAACCATCGCTGCATCTGCCGGTTCATTTCACACCAGATCATTTGTACCTGGCGCTGATGAAGATGCATGGTTGCGAGTGAACAATGCCGCATTTGCCAGCCACGCCGAACAAGGTGGCTGGAATGCCGACACATTGAAGTCGCGCATGATGGAACCTTGGTTCAACCCGGAAGGGTTTCGCATTCACGATGTCGATGGTGCGATGGCCGGTTTTTGCTGGACAAAAATGCACGACTCAGGCACGCACCTCATGGGTGAGATCTATGTCATCGCCGTAGACCCTGCATTTACTGGCCACGGCTTTGGTTCGCTTCTCACCATTGCTGGCTTGGAGTCGCTTGCTGCTCATGGAGCAACAGAAGCAATGCTCTACGTTGACTGCAATAACACTGCCGCAGTGGCAATGTATGAAAAACTCGGTTTCACCCCTCGATACCGTGAACGCGCTTTTGTCGGCGACATTCACGAGAAAACGAAAGCATCATGACCACTTCCCCACTTTCGTTGTACGACGCCACCAAAGACGACATCGCAGCGCTGTTTCCCAATGAACCTAAATATCGAGTAGGTCAAATTTGGCAAGCGTTGTATGAAAAGTTGAAGCCGGTTGATGCCATCTCCAACATTTCGGCCAGCATGCGCCAACAGTTAGCAGAGGCATTCCCGGTTTCGCTGCAATTACAAACTGAACAAGTCAATGCCGATGGCGACACGGTGAAATTTCTCTTTCAACTGCGCAATGGCGGCCACCCCATTGAAACCGTTCTCATGCTCTATGCCGATCGCGCAACGGTGTGTGTCAGCACCCAAGCAGGTTGTGCAATGGGCTGCGGTTTTTGTGCCACAGGCCAAGCTGGCTTTACACGCCACCTCACCTCTGGTGAGATTGTCGAACAAGCAGTACGAGCAGCACAACGCGCTGCACACCTTGAACGCCGACTCAGCAACGTGGTGTTCATGGGCATGGGCGAACCATTGGCCAATGAAGGCCCCGTGCGCGCAGCTGTTGAAAAAATACATGGCGACATTGGCATTTCTGCACGCCACCTCACCGTCAGCACGGTCGGAATTGTTCCTGGCATCAAGACCCTCAGCAAATGGCCACTTCCCGTCAACTTGGCTGTGTCGCTCCATGCAGGGCGCAATGAACTACGCGATGAACTTGTTCCTATTAACAAGCGCTACCCACTAGAGATGCTCATGAAAGCATGCGAAGACTATTTGTATGCAAAAAATCGGCGCGTCACTTTTGAATGGGCGCTCATTGCAGGGGTCAACGACACCGATCGCGATGCAGAAGAACTCGCCGAGCTGTGCAAGCAACTCACGCCTTCTGCTCACGTCAACCTCATTCCGCTCAACCCCACACCGGGTTATCTCACGCAAGGGTCGTCGGGCAACCACGTACGCCAATTTGCTAGCTGGCTTGAAGATATGGGCGTGAACGCCACTGTTCGTCGCAACCGCGGAACCGACATCGACGCAGCATGCGGGCAACTAGCCGCAGGACAACACATATCTCCAGTAGAAATTACTCGTCGCGAAGATATTTAGGGTTCGCTACACGAAGTTTTTGTATCACCGAATTCATCACGAATTCTTCGACTTCAGCTTCTTGCGAAAGAAGCGCTCCGGTGCGAATTTTCTCAGCCAACTCTGCTTCACTGCTGCACTGAAATGCAGCGAGACCAGCGGCATAGTTTTCATTTTGTTCTTCACCAAGTTCTAATTCACGTTCCACCATGGCAAGAACATTCATTGCAACGCGTGTGTGGAATTGCAAGCGTCCTTCTACCTGAGGAAAAACGTCGCTCTCTAACCATTCACGCACCGACTCAACGAGTTGCTGTGCTGTTGGCGGGTCATGCAGTTCAGACACGTGTGGAGCCTTTCCCTTTTTTCAATTCACGAATGGCAAGTAATGCGTCGTACTCGTTTTCACATACACGGCGGCCAATTGCGGCAAGTTCATGACTGCGTACAGAACCAGTGAGGTGATACGCCGCTTGCGAAATACACATGAGGCCCCATTTCACTGTTCCGAGCACTTCCCACCACCGCAGTGTTTCCAGTGAAATGTATTCACCCGATGCTTCGCCGTATGCCTCGAGCAAGTCTTCATAGGCGCCAATGCCTCCAACGGGACCGGCGCCACCAAAGCGCCACGCACGTACACACAGCCAGCCCAGGTCTTCTGCCGGGTCGCCAATATGTGCAAGTTCCCAATCGAGCACAGCACGTAAACCTTCATTGCCGATGATGAGATTTCCCATCCGGAAGTCGCCATGCACCAGACACCTGCGACCAACCGGCGGACGATTTTCCTCGAGCCACCGAAAAGCGATTTCAAACGCTGGGTGTGACTGACCGCAATCGCGCAGATGTTCCTGATAAAAAGCAATTTGGTCGACATCTTCTAGGCCATCTACCGCAGAGTTCATGCGATGCAATTTGCCCAGCGCGCTGCCGAACTGCGCAGGCAGCGTCTTTCGCGCAGACGCATATTCATCGTCTCTCAATATTTTTCGAGCAATGGTCTCGCCTGCAACGGCATTCACAATCATGAACTGAGTACCTACTGGGTTGTCACCAACGAGGTCACGAGAACTAGCCAACACACGAGGCACCGGAACCCCCGCTGCGTATGCCGCTTCAAGCACACCCACCTCTACATGCATGTCACGGGGCGACGTAAGACGCTGGCGCTGAATGATGTGCGGCTCTTTGCCGACGTGAAAGCTCCATGTTTCACGCGATGCGCCACCTGTGAGGCGGCGTAACTGCGATATTCCATCGAGCCCAGTGGCTGCGGTGATAGCCAGCGACAGCTCTGCCGGCGTCGAGGGGATACTTTCCACGGTGCAACCTTATTACCCATCTCTAGTGATTACTGTGGCAGCGTGACTACAGACTCTCGTTTTGTGTTATCGCTACGCAACATCACCCTGCAGCGCGACACCAGCACCATCTTGAAAAATGTCTCGTGGGACATTGCCCGGGGTGAACATTGGGTGGTGCTCGGCGCTAACGGTTCGGGGAAGACCTCACTCATGCTCATTGCCGCCCTTTATCTTCACCCGAGCGCAGGCGAGGTAATAGTGGAAGGGGAACGACTCGGTGAAACAGGAGTACGCGAGTTGCGCCAACGCATTGCTTATAACTCAGCAGCATTCGCTAGCGAGATCCGGCCTCAACTGCGTGCCTACGAAGTGGTGATGACCGCCAAAAACGCTGCCCTTGAAACCTGGTGGCATCAATACGATGCGCCCGACAAGGCGAAAGCAATTCACTGTCTCGAGCAACTCGGTGTAGGTCACCTTGCTGAGCGCGAGATTTCTACCCTGTCTTCTGGTGAACAACAGCGAGTATTTCTGGCTCGTACTCGTATGAACACTCCCTCGCTCGTTTTGCTCGATGAGCCAAGTGGCCGGCTCGACCTTGGGGGCCGCGAACAACTCGTTCACGCACTCGAAGACTCCATTCAACAATCACCACATGTATCAACTGCGCTCATTACCCATCATGTTGATGAAATTCCACGAGGGATGACCCACTTGCTTGCTTTAAAGGCAGGAGAAGTAATCGCTAAAGGCCCACTCGAAACAACTCTGACGAGCGCACTTCTCACCGAATGTTTTTCTTGGCCACTTGAACTCATCAAACGAGCAAGTGGCAGGTTTAGCGCCCAGAGCGCGTCACAAGCGCCATGAGATTTTCTCGTCCACTTTCAATGTGATCCACTAAGACCTTTTCCAACAAACCACCAGTCCACAAGGTGCCACCGTAGAACAGCTCAACACGCATGGTGATGCCATCGGCCTGTTCCACCAGCGCACAGGTCATGCGCCACGGAGCATGCTCGCGACCATCTTTTTCACGCCGCTCGAAAACAATGAGCTGTGGTGAGTCGGTGGTGCGTTCCATACGTAAACGTTTCGACCGAGCAAAAGGCCCGAGCTTTGCCCGTAGTTCAACATCCCATGCTCCTGGGCCGGCAATTGTTGCCTTATGCACAAGCGGCATCCAGCGTTCATATTCACCTAGGTCAGAAACAAAAGGCCGAATGGCGGTGAGCGAAGTCGGGGCAATGAGGGTGGCTTCAGTTTTCATGTGCTCATCACTTTTCTCGGCGGTCTTTGTTGCCAAAGGCACGATCGAGCAGACCGGGAGTCTTCTTTGGCTCATCGCTATTCAACACCGACACTTCTGATTCTGCAACAAGCTGAGGTGACCAAGGAATAGCACGTGTCTCTTCCATTAACGGCTCATCTACGAGCGGTATGTCTTTTGCGACCTGATCGGTTTCTTTCGCAAAAAGTTGTGGTTGAATTTTCGACGCCTTGCGCCGGATGCCACGGGAGGGAGTTTCCTCATTTTTTGATCCGCCAGCAGGAGCCAGAAATAACCGAGGAATTTTTTCTCGCCGGTCATCGATGTGCCATCCACGAGGCACCACCAATGCATCGGCATGTCGCCGACACAGAATTCCGGTCCCAAAACTTTCATTGGGATCATACGAATTCAGCCACACGGCAAGTAGTTGCGTATTGAAGCCGTAAGCCACAGCGGCAATCGCTGAGCAGTCGGGGCGTTCGCAAAGACGTGACACAGCATCACGCTAGTACTACAGAACTAGCGATTGAGGCTTTCGCCAAAGCACCAGTATTCCCTTTACTCACCAACTATGAGCCGAACACAGGCATTACCCATTCCCTGTCGGTCACGATGCAGGTCGGTGTCCATTGGGCATACAGCATCAAATGGAACGAGTTTCTCTACCACAGCCTTGTGTGACAGGTCGCACCTCACCTCGTATACAGCCCCATCGACATCGATGTTCACACACGACCCCGTTTGTAAAACATTATCGGGCGCGCCAGGAGGCGGTGGTGAACTAAAGAGCGACAAAAATATAACCACTATCGACCCAAAGGCAATGAACAAGAGGACGAATTTCCACGGGAATTTTGCCGGCTCAAAGTTTTGCACCGGCACTGGTTGCGCATCGGATACAGCAAAACCTGTTGTGATTATTTTGTCGTATGCACGACGTCGCTCACTGCGAGAGAGCACATCCCACGCAGCCGACACAGCGGAAATTTCTTCAGCATCAACACTGCCGCTGTGCGAGTCGGGATGGAGTGCGCGCATTTTTTTACGATAAGCAGATCGCAAAGTGGCATAGGTGGCATCGCCTTGCACACCAAGAACTTCATAATGATTGAGAGGTTTCTTCTGGGCAGGCACGACGACACACGCTACGTCAGAAAAAAATCAATAGCCCAATTCAGGGTCGATACACCCGACGAGAGGTTCACCTGCGACGTAGTGACGTACATTTTCAATGATGCGCGCAGAGAGTAACGGCACCGCCATGGCAGGGGTATTGCCAATGTGCGGAGTAATGATGCAATTTGGTAAAGACCACAAGGGGTGACCTTCAGGTAATGGCTCTGGGTTGGTTACATCGAGTGCTGCTCCCCCAATGACACCTTCTTGCAATGCCCACACAAGATCATCAGTCACGATGTGGCGACCGCGGCCCACGTTCACTACCCAGGCGTGCCTCTCCATGAGCCCGAATTCGTTACGCCCAAGAATTCCAATGGTGTCGGGCGTGAGCGCCAAGGCCACTACAACAGCATCGGCTCCAACAATTCCATCGACGAGGCTCGCTGGCCCCACCACGGTCTGCACGCCCTCTAATGGCTCAGCAGACAACCGCACCACAGTGATATTGCAAGCAAAAGGTTGCAACAGGCGCACAAGCGATGTTGTGATGCCACCGCCTCCCAAAATTGTGATGTTTGCGCCCAATAGATTCTGCCCCACAGGTGAGGTCCAACTTTTTTGCCGTGCGTAATTTCCGATGTGGCGAAAACCTGCCAACAACAAACCAAGCGCATGTTCTGCAACTGGTTCTGCATACACCCCTTTGCCGCAGGTCCATACGCGGTCATGGTTCACCAAATGCATGAACGCTTCACTCCCTGCAAAAGGCAACTGCACCCAGTTAATGTTTGGGTGTTTTTCTAATTGATCCTCGAGGGCCTCAATGGAATATGCGGCCGACCACACCAACCCTGTCGCCTCAGAAATATCGACTACTTCTCCGCCACCAGCAAGAACTGCGTCTCGTACCCACTGCGGAGACGTACTTGGTTCAACAGCAATGCGTGAAAATGTCATCACAAAAATTAGCGGGAAAGAGTTCCGGCATGGCGCCGTTCTCGACGTCGCCCCAAAATCATGGCACCAGCCATCAAACCAATGCTGGTGAAAAGCAAAATGCTGGCAAGCACATTGATTTGCGGAGAGATCTTGACGCGTGATGCACCAAAAATCTGCAGAGGGAAGGTAACTAGTGAACCTGCGTTGAAGAAAGTAATGATGAAGTCGTCAACCGACAGCGCAAATGAGAGCAAAGCAGCCGCCATGATGCCGGGCAAAATGAGTGGAAAAGTAACTTTCCAAAAGGCCCGAGACGGAGTTGCACCTAGGTCTTGCGCGGCCTGTTCAAGCGTCCAGTCGAAGCCACGAATGCGTGCACGAACAGTGACTGCAACAAATGAAATTTGAAACATGATGTGAGCAATGATGATGGTGACATAACCAAAACCCACACTGCGATTAAGGAAGAGCGTTGCCAGTGACGAACCCAACACAATTTCCGGGGCAGTAAGTGGCAATATTAGGAAGAGATTAACGGCCCCACTCGCTTTGAATTTATATCTGCTGAGCGACAGCGCAATCAGCGTTCCCAAAATAGTTGACACCACTGTTGCGATGAGCGCAATGCGCAAGCTCACCCACAGAGCACTTGTGAGTTCCTTTTCCACGAAAGGATGAGCCCAGTTCTTCAGCGTGAAGTTTTGCCACTTGATGTTGTATTTCCCTTTTGGTTCGTTGAACGAAAAGAGAACGATGACAAAAATAGGAATGAAGATGTACAGCAACGCCGCACCCGCAGCAACGTTTACTAGGCGCTGGCCAGCCTTTTGCCTCTTACTAAATGCGGCACTCATGCGAGATCTTCTGTTCCCATGAATTTGGTATAGATGAGCACAATGATGGTGATGATGATCATCAAGACAAATGACATTGCCGATGCCACCGGATAATTCAATTGCCGCAAGAATTGGTCTTGAATGGAGTTACCAATCATTGTTGTTTGTGGGTTTCCCAGGAATTGGGCGTTCACAAAGTCGCCCGCTGCGGGAATAAACACCAACAAACTGCCTGCAAAGAGGCCGGGTAGCGACAACGGCAATACCACTTTGCGAAATGCTTGCGAAGCCGACGAATAGAGGTCCATTGCAGCATCAACCAAGCGAACATCTATTTTTTCGAGGCTCACATAGATGGGCAACACCATGAATGGCAAGAAGTTATAAGTGAGGCCACCAATGACGGCGGCTGGCGTATTCATGAGTTTTCCATTTTGCATGATATCGAGCGACTCAAAGACGCCAGAGATATGCAACTTGTTGATGAGAGATACCACTGGACCCTCGTCGGCGAGAATATTGTTCCAAGCCAAAGTACGAATGAGATACGACGTAAAGAAAGGGATCACTACAAGGCCGAGGAGAATATTGCGATATTTCCCACCACGAAATGCAATGAAGTACGCAAGCGGATACCCGATAACGATGGTCAGCATGGTTGCGATGCCGGCATAGCTGAAACTGCGAATGAATTGCGGTCTGAATTTTGTTAGCGCGATGCGATAGTTCTCAAAGTTCCAGGTGAAATCGGGAAAGAAGTCGAAACGACCTGCTTTACTCGATAACGACATCACCACCATTGCCCAGAGCGGCGCCAGGAAAAACAAGCAGAGCCAGATCATGCCTGGTTTCAACAGCCCGTACGGAGCCAATGATTTTCGTGCCTCGAGGCCACCTGCAAATGCGGTGTAGATGAGCCCCACCACCATGGCAAGCATGGCAATTGCCACGAGCATCGCGCTGGGGCCTTTCACCCATTGTGCCGCAAGAGCAACTGCACCAACTCCAAGGCCGAGCATGACGCCGAGTCCGACGTTTTCAGGACGCGACGATAGAGACTTGCCCCATTTTTTTCCTGCAGAAACTACTGATACCACTGAGAGCTAGTAATTAAGCGCCCGTGATGGAAGCAAAAGCTTCGTCGAACTTGGCTTCTTCCTCTTCTGCAAGTGCGCCCCAACTCTGGAGAAGCGCAAACGTGGCAGCGTCGGGGAAAAGTAGCGGATCTTCGGCAAGCTTGGCATTGTCGCCACCCATTTTTGCCAGCTCGTCTTGCACTCCCTTAACTGGCGAAATGTATTGAACAAATGCTGTTAAGCGAGCGGCATTCACTGGGTCGTAGAGGAAGTTCATCCACTTAGCTACCGAGTCGCTGTTTTCCGAACCCTTCACCCACACCATGGTGTCGTACCAACTGGTGCCACCTTCTTCAGGAACAATGAACTTCACATCGGGGTTGTCTTTGGTGAGTTGCAAAACGTCGCCCGACCAAGCCACACATGCTGCAAAGTTTCCTGCGCTCAAATCATCTACATAATCATTTCCCGTGAAGGAACGAATCTGTCCGTCATTTTTTGCTTTCGTTAATTTGTCGAAAGCTACAGATGCCTGATCGAAAGTTTTGACATCGGCGATCTTCTTTCCTTCACCCATCAAGATGAGACCAATGGTGTCGCGCATTTCGGTGAGCATGCCAATTTTGCCCTTGAACGCTGGGTCGAACAAATCGGCAACACTCTTCAACTCGCGCCCAGTAATTTTCGAGTTGTAAGCAATGCCAGCAATGCCCGTTTGATACGGCAAGTTGTATTCATCACCTGAGTCCCATGATGGTCCGCGGAGGTCATCACGCAAGTTCACGAAATTGGGAATATCTGCCTTTGGCAGCTTCTGTACCCACCCGAGCTGGATGAGCCGTGCCGCCATCCAAAATGTTGGGGCCAAAATATCGGGAGCAATTTTTTTACCCTTCGACAACTCTGGCTGAATCTTTGCGAAGTATTCGTTGTTGTCGTTAAAGGCTTCGGTGTATTTCATCGATACACCAGATGCCGCCTGAAACAGACCAACTGTCTTTTCGTCCATATATCCAGGCCAGTTTTCAAAGAACAATGAACTGCCACCACCGCCAGCGGTGTCGACGGAAGAACTAGAACCGCCACCACATGCAGCCAGTAATGCTGGCAACGACAGAGCACCTGCACCCATGAGACCACCACGAATGAGGAAGTCGCGACGATTGAGTCGTGAGGCCTTGACGGACTGTGGAGTTGTCGTACGGCGAGTATTCATGGTGGCTCCTTCATTCATACAGCGAGGCTGCAGATTCTTTGTGTGGGTTATCACTTCTCTTTGGTGAGAGGGCTATGGACTGAACAGGGAAAACGATAGTGGAAAGAGATCAGAAAATGAGTATTTACAAAGCGGCTTCGATGGATTCAAGGTTGGTAGTAGTTGCACCAGCGAGATCTGGCCAACCATCGAGCACATATGGCGAAGTGGCAAGCCACGAGAGCCATACAGCAGCCCCAGGACGCAAAAATGGTAAATCTGCGTCGCCTCCAACTATTGCTGTTACCTCAGTGCCATTGTCGAGCTGCAACACCAAGCGCACAGCAGACCCTTGGAAGACCACATCGGTTACTTCGGCCTGCAAGGCATCGCCCGCGGGGCGCTCAACGGTGACATGAAGATGCTCGGGGCGCAACATGATGGTGACTTCTTCTCCTGTTGCCCAGGTGACGTCACTTGCCACATTGTCTCGACCCACCGTGACCGTTCCGCCGCCATTGAGCACCACTGTGCCGCCCGCTGCGTCGAACTGGCTGACCGTTGAGGGCAAAAGATTCGCTGAGCCAATAAACCCAGCGACAAAGAGCGATTCGGGTTTTTTGTAAATATCGACTGGTGTGCCGATTTGTTCAACAACACCCTGGCTCATCACCGCGATGCGATCACTCATGGTGAGCGCTTCGCCTTGATCGTGAGTGACGAATACGAAAGTGATTTCCACTTCGCGTTGAATGCGCTTCAACTCAATTTGCATGGCCTCGCGCAGTTTCAAGTCGAGCGCAGCCAAGGGTTCATCGAGCAAAAGTGCACTGGGATAATTCACAAGTGCACGGGCCAGAGCTACTCGCTGCTGTTGCCCACCCGATAATTGGCTCGGGCGACGATCGGCAAATTCGGCCAAGCGCACCACGTCGAGCATGTCACCCACGCGCTTTTTCACTTCAGATTCACTGAGTTTCTTACTGCGTGGGCCAAAGGCGATGTTGTCGGCAACGCTCATATGAGGGAAAAGTGCATACTGCTGGAAAACGGTATTGACGTTGCGCTTGTAAGGCGGAACGGTGGAGACATCGACGCCTTCCAGGAAAACACTTCCGCTCGTTGGCTGCTCGAAACCGGCGATCATCTTCAATGTGGTGGTCTTGCCACAGCCCGATGGCCCCAGCATTGCGAAAAATTCGCCGCGCCCAATAGTGAAGTTGGCGTCTTCTACTGCGGTGAACGAGCCGTATTGCTTACGTACATGGTCGAGGTGAATGACTTGAGATGTTGAATTGTCCACCATCGATTCCTCCGCTGTGCCAAAAATTCACCAAAGATTGTCTGAGAAGCGTAACACCCACTCGTCTGTCTCCTCACCTACGCAATACGCTGAGCACGTGACATCTGTGCCCTCCACCCCTGCTGGCGTTCGCATCGACGGCGTTGACCAACTCATCATTGAGCAACTCCAGGTAGACGGACGCATGCCCTACACCAAACTCGCATCGGCTGTGGGCTTGTCTGAGGCAGCTGCTCGGCAACGTGTGCAACGCCTCATCGACACTGGGGTTATTCAAGTAGTTGCAGTCACCAACCCGCTCATGGTGGGTCGCAAGCGAGTAGCCATGATCGGAATCCGCACCACCGGCGCTACCGATGACCTTGCGAAAACTCTGAAAGCGCTCGACATCATTGAATACCTTGTTGTTACCGCAGGCTCATACGATTTTCTGGCAGAAGTCGTAGTACGAGATGAAGGCGAACTCTTGCAAGCCACCAATGCCATTCGCGCTATTGCTGGCGTTACAAGTACCGAGACCTTCGTTTACCTTGAACTCGTGAAACAAACCTTTACATGGGGCGTTCACTAACTATTGAGGTTCGCCATCACGTGTTTGATGCGGGTGTAGTCGTCGAGCGAATACGCCGAGAGATCTTTACCGTAGCCAGATTTCTTGAATCCTCCGTGGGGCATTTCAGCAACAACAGGAATATGCGTGTTGATCCATACGCAACCAAAGTCGAGTCGCTTGGCCATGCGCATTGCACGTCCAAAATCTTTAGTCCATACCGATGATGCGAGCCCGTACTCCACACCGTTGGCCCATCGCACCGCTTCATCTTCATCGCTGAATTGCTGCACCGTCAGCACAGGACCAAAAATCTCGTTTTGAATCATCTCGTCGTCTTGTCGCAAATTGGCGATAACAGTTGGCATGTAGAAATACCCTTTCCCACTCATCGCAGCAGCACCTGTTGTGATGTTGGCATGATCTGGGGCACGGCTCACCAATTCAGATACTCGAGCGAGTTGCGTAGCGTTATTGAGAGGACCAAATAAAACGTCTTCGTCGGGTTGACCCGTTTTAGTTGCAGCAACTTTTTCGGTGAGGGCCGCAACAAAGTCGCTGTACACGCGCGGCGCAACAATGACTCGCGTTGCAGCCGTGCAATCTTGACCGGCATTAAAGAGTCCAGCTAGTGCGATTCCTTCTGCTGCCGCATCAATATCTGCATCGTCGAACACTACGACAGGAGCTTTTCCTCCTAATTCCAAATGCACGCGCTTCAAACTGGTTGCAGCAGCTTGCGCTACTTCAATACCGGCACGCACGCTTCCCGTGACCGACACCATTGACGGCGTGTTGTGTGTGACCATGGCGCGACCTGTATCGCGATCACCGCAAATGACATTGAATACTCCAGGAGGAAAAAACTCTGCAGCTATTTCTGCAAGAAACGTAGTTGTTGCAGGCGTGGTGTCGGATGGCTTCAGCACAATTGAGTTTCCTGCTGCTAGAGCAGGCGCAAATTTCCACACGGCCATCATCATGGGGTAATTCCATGGAGCAACTTGCGCACAAACGCCCACAGGCTCGCGGCGAATGAACGAGGTCATCCCACGCATGTATTCGCCTGCACTTTTTCCTTCGAGATGCCGTGCAGCACCAGCGAAGAATCGCATCTGATCAACCATCGGCGGAATTTCTTCACTGCGCGTAATAGCTATAGGTTTGCCCGTGTTTTCGACTTCAAGGGCAATGAGCTCTTCAGCACGCAGCTCTACTGCATCGGCCATGCGGTACAACGCCAAAGATCGTTCTGCGGGTGTGGCATCTCGCCACAGCTCTGCGCCCTTTTCAGCGGCACGCATTGCTACATCAACATCAGCCTCGCTCGACAGTACTGCCTTGGCATACACATCTCCTGTTGCCGGATTAATAATGTCGGTAGTTTCTCCACTGTGGGCGTCGACAAATGAACCGTTCACAAAGTTGCGGAATGTCTTCATGAGGCTCATCTTGGCATATTTCAACATTGCCGCAGTACTGTGGCGCCATGGCAACACGCGTTGATTTACTTGATTTACCCATGGTGTCACCTCGTGCATTGCGCTCTCAAACAGACCGCGCCGAGCAGTTACAAGAGTTACGCAACCTTGCCGATGAAACGTGGATTGCCAAAGGCGAAATTGGCTACACCATTCTTAAATATGAAGATGTTGTTGCCATGCTGCGCGACAAGCGCTGGCACAGCGCGGTGGGGCTCATTGTTGAACTCAATCCTGATGTCACACCAGAGTTTCGGGCCCGTCGACGTGAATCCATTCTTTCCGCAGAAGGCGACACCCATGTACGGTTGCGCCGTTTGGTTGCTCCTGCATTTTCACCTCGCAATGCCGACGCTTTACGCCCCTTTATGCGCGTGGTAATGAACGACCTGCTGAACAACGTCACCGAATCTGGCTCTGCTGATTTTGCCCTCGATATTTGCAACCCCTACCCCATCCCCATTATCTGCGAACTTCTTGGCGCACCAAGGTCCGACTGGGAACTTTTTAGTCGTTGGGCAAGCGATATTTTGCGTATCTTCGACAACAACTTTAAAAATGACATGCCACTTATTGTTGCGGCACAAGACGAACTCGATGCGTACACACGCGACCTCATCTCAACACGGCGACAATCACCAAAAGATGATCTTCTCTCGAGCCTCATTAGCGCAGAGGAACAAGGCGACAAACTTTCGAACGATGAACTCGTCATGATGGTCGAAGCAGTCATCATTGGCGGCACCGACACCACTCGTAATCAACTTGGTCTCGCCGTCGCTCTTCTTGCCAATCATCCTGAAGAGTGGAAACGCATTGCAACACAGCCCGAACATACACAACGCCTCATTGAAGAGGTGATGCGCATCAACGGGGCTGTACGAGCCACTGGACGCTTCGCATCACAAGACATCGAATACAAAGGCATCCTCTTTCCACAAGGCACCCTCATCTTCCCGAGCCTCGCAACAGGCAACTTCGATGGCGATGTTTTCCACGATCCCGAGCAATTACTCATCAACCGTGAAGAGTCGCACTCGCCACAACTCACTTTCGGATCCGGCATTCACTACTGCCTTGGCGCTTCACTTGCTCGCGCAGAGCTACAAGAAGCTCTGCCGCTCATTGCTGCCCGCATGCCACACATTGCGCTCTCTGGGCCTGCGCGTTACAAGGTGGCAACAGCAGGAATTTATGGGCCAGATTCACTGCCTGTGACATTTACCCCAACACCTCGCGTCTGATTTCATCAATCTCACCATTTGAGTCGGGGCGAATGGCTTCTCGCCACCTAATCTTTTGACATGGGGAATAGTTCAACAACAAAGAAAATCACACTTGGATACAACACCGGCTATTGGGGTAGCGGACCCCCGAATGGGGCTCTTGAGGGAATCAAGGAAGCCGACCGTTTAGGTTTCGACAGTGTCTGGACTGCAGAGGCATACGGAAGCGATGCACTCACTCCCCTTGCATGGTGGGGAGCGCAAACACAAAATGTTCGCCTCGGCACCGGCATCATCCAAATGAGTGCTCGCACACCATCAGCTACTGCGATGGCTGCAATGACCATCGACCATCTCAGCAACGGTCGTTTCATTCTTGGTCTCGGAGCCTCGGGTCCACAAGTAGTGGAAGGTTGGTACGGCCAGCCATATCCGAAACCACTTGCTCGCACGCGTGAATACATTGAAGTGGTTCGCAGCATTTTGAAGCGCGACAAACCAATCGATCATCATGGCGAGTTTTACGACATCCCCTTACGTGGTGGTTCAGGTTTAGGCAAACCACTGAAGAGCACAGTTCACCCACTGCGTAAAGACATTCCTATCTTTCTTGGGGCAGAGGGCCCAAAGAACGTTGCCCTTGCAGGTGAAATATGCGACGGATGGCTGCCACTCTTTTTCTCACCGAAAGAAGACGCTTTTTACCGTAAGTGCCTCAACGAAGGTTTTGCAAAAAGCGGTGAACCAGGAAAAGCCGACCGATTTGAAGTGGCATCTGGCGTCATGATTATTCCAGGCGACGATGTTGAAGCGTGCGCAAACTTCGTTCGCCCGTTTCTTGCGCTCTACGCCGGTGGCATGGGAGCACGCGGTGCCAACTTCCACTTTGAAGTGTTTGCTCGCATGGGCTACGAAGATGTTGCACTCAAAGTGCAAGAGCTCTACTTAGCTGGCAAGAAAGAAGAAGCAGCTGCTTCTATTCCCTTGGCAATGGTGGAAGACGTAGCACTTGTTGGACCCATGGCAAAGATCAAAGATGAAATGGCCAAATGGCGTGAAACATGCATCACTTCGTTCCTCCTCAGTGGACCACCACAAGTGCTGGAAACATATGCAGAACTTGTAGCCGGCTAGACCTCGGCACATGCCCCCATGACCGATACTGCAACGAACTCTTTTGACGACTTTCCGCCGCACTCTCACACTCCGGGAAGTGCTCGCGCAGCGTTAGCATCTCCGCGTTTTCGCCTGATGTTCACAGGGGCGTTCCTGTCGAACATTGGTACATGGATGCAAAATGTGGTTCTTCCTGCATACATCTACCACCGTACGGGAAAAGCTTCGCTCGTTGGCCTGCTTGTTTTTGCACAACTTGGCCCACTCCTTGTTCTTTCCATTCCCGCTGGAGTGATTGCCGACAAATTTGATCGTCGGAAGTGGCTTGTATGCACGCAATCGGTGCAGTTGTTTTTCTCACTCATGCTGTTCCCACTTGCCGCCAATGACTCTGCCATTTGGTTGCTCTTTCTCATGCAATTTGGCGTAGGAGTGGGAAATGCATTGAACGCTCCTGCTTGGTCTGCCTCACTTCCCACCCTTGTTCCACCACAAGATCTCTCTGGCGCCATTGCACTCAACTCAACAATCATTAATGGGTCACGGGTGATTGGCCCCATCATTGTTGCAATACTTTCTGCCTGGGGAATCACTACTTCACAGATTTTTCTCATTAATGCTGTTACCTACCTCTTTGTTATTGCGGCACTGCTGCGAGTTCACCTACCAGTCCTGCAAAGCATTGCTTCCGAACCAGGCTGGCGACAGTTCACTGCCGGGCTGAAAATTGCGCGCGAGCGAACGGAAATTAATCGTCTTCTCATTTCGCTTGCCACTTTTTCGTTTCTCTCTTTGCCCTATGTCGGGCTTTTCCCCGCCGTTGCTTCGCTCAACTTCGGCATCGATGAAGGTGCTCCTGTTTATAAATGGCTCTATGCAACATGGGGCTTGGGTGCTGCGTTAGGTGGCCTCGCAATTGGCACTCTTTTTGTCAAAGCCGACAAACGAAAAATTATTCAATTCGGGTTTGCATCATTTGCTGTATGTCTGTTTTTCTTCGCTATTGCGCGCACACCAATTCAAGCATTCATCGTTGGCTTCTTCCTGGGAATTGCGTACTTCGGAACAACCACTTCAATGATGACCATTTTGCAATCGCGCTTAGCCCCTAACGAACGGGGTCGCGTCATGGCGCTGTGGTTCATGGCTTTTGGTGGAACAGTGCCACTGGGAAACCTCGTGTTTGGCCCCATTATCGACCATTTCGGCGCCCGTTGGGTTCTTGCAGGTGGCGCTATTTGGGCCCTTGTGCTTGCCTGGTGGTGCAATATTCAATCTATTGATGAACGCAGCAACTCAAGATCCGAGAAGTAACTGAGTAACTGCCTCTAAGCCCGCAACACGCGAGCCCTTCAAGAGAATTGCGGTGTTTGCAGTACGCTTGCGCAGAAGTTCATACACCTCTTCATACGACTCACTGCAGGTCAAACCATACAGAGGGGTACGAAACGCAATCACTTCAATGCCAAGGTCGTCAGCCAACTGAGTAATTTTTCGATGTTGCTCTTCTGCTTCAGAGATTTCCGCCATTACACCGAGCACCGCAATGCGATGATTAGCCGTCATGCTTGCCAAGGTGCGCAATGCCGCCGACATTGAGGTTGGGCTTGCATTGTATGAATCATCAAGCAACACGCCATCTGCTAGCGCATGCATTTGCATTCTCATCGGCGACATTTCTGTAGATTCAACTGCCCGCAGCGCATCTGCCACCGCAACACCGCATAATGCCCCCACCAAAATGGCTGCTGCTGCATTACTTGCCATATGGCTACCTGGCACAGACAACGTGCAACTTCCGTTTCCCCATTGCGAAGAGACGTGGAATGAAGCGCAGCCTTCACCATTGATGACGAGATGGGAAATGCGCATATCGGCATCTGGTGACACCCCATACGTGTACGTAATAGCTTGAGTTTTATTGCGCATCGCCACAACACGGGCATCGTCGGCATTCAGCACAGCGAAACCAGTAGCAGGCAGCGCTTCAACAAGCTCACTCTTTGCTCGGGCAACACCTTCCACTCCCCCCACGCGTTCGCTATGCGACTCTCCGACTGCAGTAATTACTCCTATATGGGGTTGCACCAGCTCGGCGAGTCGCGCAATTTCCCCAAAGCCACGCATCCCCATTTCCACTACCAGCGCTTCACTGACATCTGGCGCACTCAACAGTGTCACCGGAACGCCCTGATCGTTATTCAACGATTTCTCACTGGCCCCAATGGAAAACTTTGTTCGCAGTACTGCCGCAATGAAATCTTTCGTCGAAGTTTTTCCTACTGACCCGGTAATTCCAATGATGCGCTCAGATGCTGTTGCTTCCATACGCATACGAGCCCACTTGCCCAGGGTGGTGAGCGCAACAGCAGTATCACCCACCACAATTTGTGGAACATCACAACCCTGCACCTCACGCGACACCACAACTGCAGCGGCCCCCGCATTGACGGCATCGAGCACAAAATCGTGTCCGTCGCGTTGCGCAATAATGGCAAAAAAGAGATTCCCAGGCCGCACTTGTCGAGAGTCGTACGACACATCGTGAGCAACGGCAGCGTTATTGACTTCACCGACAATGGAGGCGTGTAATACACCTGCAACTTCGGCAAGAGGAATACGCATACCCCAAAGATACTGCTCAGCGAGAAGAGAAGTCGTGAGTGCGGAAAATGTCTCGCAACGCGTGTACCGTCGGGGGAAGAAATATGAACGCTCACAGCCGCATCCCTCTCGTTGTTCTCTTTGGTGGTGAATCTGCAGAGCATGACGTCAGTTGCGTCACTGCAGCGCACGTTATTGCAGCAGCCAATGCAGAGAAATACGACATCACCACCATCGGTATCAGCCGAGCAGGCAATTGGAATCTTGTCACTCCTACTAGCGATGATCTGGCCACGGGTCGTTTATCTGCTGTGGGAACACCAACAAACTTGCACATCGCAACATCACACCTCTCTCAATGCGTTGTGTTACCGCTGTTACATGGCCCACTCGGAGAAGACGGAACTGTGCAAGGAATGCTTGAACTTGCCAACATTGCCTACGTCGGTTCTGGTGTTTTATCGAGTGCAGTGTGCATGGACAAAATTGCGAGCAAGCAAATTCTGCAACACCACCATGTTGAACAACCATCCTTTGTCGCTCTCCGCGACGGTCAATGCACACCGGCCGACATCGATGCGGCAATTGATCAACTTGGCTTTCCCATTTTTGTTAAGCCCGCCAATATGGGTTCTTCGGTTGGAGTGAGCAAAGTTGCTCACCGTGAAGATTTCATGACCGCATTGCAATTGGCATTTCAATACGATGAATGGGCAATCTGCGAAGAGTTCATAGCGGGAAGAGAAATTGAAGTTGCCGTATTGGGAAATATGGAACCCATTGCATCTGTCCCTGGCGAAATTGTTCCCGCTGGCGAGTTCTACGACTACAACGAAAAATACGTCAATAACACAGCCACCTTGCATATTCCGGCGTTGCTCACCCCAGAACATTCACATGAAGTACGTGAAAAAGCGCTCAAAATCTACAAAGCCTTGCGTTGTGACGGCCTTGCCCGCGTCGACTTTTTCTTCGAAGAGTCAACCTCGCGCTTCTTATGTAACGAAGTGAACACCATTCCGGGGTTCACCCCCATATCGATGTACCCAAAACTCTGGGAACAAACCGGAATCTCTTACAGCGACCTCATTGATCGACTCATTGATCTTGCTTTCGAACGCCATGCTCGTCAACGTCGACATACCAGCCACTAAGGAGTAAGCGCAGCACGCAAAAAGTGCAGCAGCTCTCGACGAAGAGTTCGCAGTGCGGCTGTTGTTGGTTGCCACCCCACAGCGCGCAGTGCCACTGGCTCTGTTGCCACCCCCACCACGGTGGAGTACACAAAGGCCAACAGCAAATGTGGGTCGGCCCGTCGTAGTCGCCCCTCATCCATTTCTTTTTCCACATAGCTTGCTGCCATATTGATGAGTGGAGATACTTTGTCGATGAGCGCATCGCTGAGTGCAGGCGGCAAACGATTGAGTTCACGAATGAGGCCAAGCAATGCCGGACGGCGAATGGCTGGGCGAAACACCGCAGTCACCGTGGCTTCGATGCGTGCGAATCCATGTGGTGCCGATCGAATCGCCGCCCCGATTTCCAACACCAGTTCATCAGCAACACGTTGCATGACGGCAATGACCAATTCCTCTTTGGTAACGAACCAATAGAGCACGGTTTGTTTCGCCACCCCCACAGCGCGGGCAATGTCGTCAAGGCTCGTTGCGTCGACCCCGCCCGACCCGAAGAGGTCGAGGGCAGTATCAAGAATGCGTTCCCGCGTGGGTTGTGCATGTTTTTTGCGGATTTCCGACATATTTTCCCGATTTCCCGTTCGCCTCTACCAAATGGTAGAGGAATGTGCTAGAAAAGTCTCGCATGATTGCTGAATCTCTCTCGGGCCGCAAGATCGCCATCACTGGATCCACCGGATTCGTTGGTACGGCCTTGGTGGAGCGCCTCCTACGTAGCGCTCCAGGCTGCGAGCTCTTTCTCATCATTCGTGGTGGTCGCCGCGGAGCAGCATCGCGAGTGAAGCGTGAAATCTTAAGCAACGACGCATTCGACCGCTTGCGCGACATGCATGCATCAAGCACAGCATCATTTGATGCGATGACCGCACGGCGTGTACACGCACTTGATGGTGATATTTCTGTTGATGGCTTATCGCTTAATGAAACCGACCGAGCCCTACTTGCCTCTTGCGACATTGTTATTCACTCTGCGGCAGCAGTTTCATTTGACTCGCCACTCGACTCTGCTGTGGAAGTCAACCTCTTAGGCCCAACACGTCTTGCAGCGCTACTCAATGAACTCCACCCGAGTGGCACCAATATGCCACACCTTGTTGCAGTGAGTACATGTTATGTAGCAGGCAACAGGCGCGGAACAGCTCCTGAGCAACTGGTATCGGAAGGCCCTTTCGATATTGGGCTCAGTTGGAAAGCAGAAGTGGCTTCGGCGCGGCGCTTGCGTAGCGACGTAGAAGCAGCAAGTCGCACACCAAAAGTTCTGGAAGGTTTCCGCAAGGGTGCACGCCGCGAACTCGGCGCAGCCGGCGCTCCAGCACTTGCAGCAAAAACAGAACAACTACGTGAGCGTTGGGTGAGTAGTGAGCTTGTTCAAGCAGGTCGTTCGCGCGCAGCAAGCGTGGGTTGGCCCGATGCTTATGCCTTCACCAAAGCTCTTGGCGAACAAGCCCTCACGGAAACAAAAGGTGCGCTTCCCGTCAACATTGTGCGCCCCTCCATTATTGAGTCGGCAGTTCTTGAACCCAAGCCGGGCTGGATTCGTGGCTTTCGCATGGCAGAGCCCGTCATCATTTCCTATGCACGAGGGCTCTTGCGTGAATTTCCTGGCGTACCAGAAGGCACCGTTGACGTCATTCCGGTTGACCTTGTAGTTGCTGCAATCGTTGCTGTTGCCGCAGCAGGGCCAGAGAAGTCTCCGTACATCACACAAGTTGCTTCGGGCAGCACGAACCCATTGCGCTACAGCGACTTGGTGAACAATGTGCGCGACTGGTTTACCGAGCACCCAATTTACGACGCAGAAGGGCAACCAATCGTTGTTCCCGATTGGCGCTTTCCGGGTCGCGGACGTGTGCAGCAACAGTTGTCGCGTGCAAAAACAGCAATTACACAAGGCGAACGAGTGTTGCAGGCGCTCCCCTTGCGCGGCGCACAAGCTGCATGGTCGGCGAAACTCGACGAAAAGCGCATTGAAGTAGAGCGCGCACTGGAATATGTAGAGCTCTACGGTTTGTACACCGAGTGCGAAGCCATTTACAGCATCGACAACTTACTGTCGTTGTGGGATCAACTCGATCAAAAAGATCAACAAGATTTTTGTTTCGACCCGCGCGTAGTGAATTGGGATCACTATGTCAAAGAAGTGCACCTTCCTTCAGTGGTCGACCATGCTCGCGTCAAAATGACCCCAGGGAAAACAAAAACCGACCGAGCAGTACGTTTGCGGGCGAATGTGCTTTCACCCGATCGTAAAGTTGCGGCATTCGACCTTGAAAATACTCTCATTGCGTCAAACGTTGTTGAAAGCTACTCATGGCTCGCAACGCGACACCTCAACAATGCAGAACGTGCGCGCTATTTCCTGCGCACCATGAAAGAAGCCCCCACACTTCTCTCAATGGACCGCAAAGACCGCAGCGACTTCCTGCGCTACTTCTATCGTCGCTACGAAGATGCACCAGTAGACCAAATTGCCATAGACACTCAACAAATGATGACCGACATCATTATTGCCAAATCGTTTCCTGCCGCAATTCGTCGTGTGCGCGAGCATCGGGCACTTGGCCATAAAACAATTCTCATCACTGGTGCACTCACCTTCAATGTTGAAGGCTTGCGACCACTCTTCGATGAAATCGTCGGAGCAGAAATGTCAATTCGCCCCGATGGCACCTACAGCGGGCAACTCACCAAAGCCCCACCTACTGGGGAAACGCGTGCTCAGGTGCTTGCCGACTATTGCGCGTCACTTGGTGTGCACCTCGATGACTGCGTGGCTTACGCCGACTCCACATCTGATCTTCCCCTCCTTGAAGCAGTCGGGCATCCCGTTGCAGTGAACCCCGAGACTCGCCTTGCATCTATTGCCCGCAAACGCGGTTGGCTCGTGGAAGATTGGGCCAAGGCTGCTGGTGCACCGAAACGCATTTTGCCTTTCGCCCCACTCATGAATGAGCGCCAGCGATGAAAGCACTTCGCGTAGATCGCAGCACCGGCCGCTTCATGTTGGCTCGTTTGGTGTCGGGCATCGACACCGGTACCGCTGCAAAAATTGGACCGCTCACGCTCACCAACTGTGAACCACCCGAACTGGTGAACAATGAATGGCAACGCGTACACCCACTGCTCACCGGCATTTGCGGCAGCGACCTTGCCACTGTGGAAGGTCATGCATCGGCCTACTTCGAACATTGGGTGAGTTTTCCTTTCGTACCTGGGCATGAAATTGTTGGCACGCTCGATAGCGGCGAGCGCGTCGTCATCGAGCCCGTACTTGGACATGCTGCACGCGGTGCGGAGCTTCCCTTCCCCGATGCAGCACCAGGAGATGGTGACGACTACGCACATTTGGCAATGCCGCCATTAGAGCCCGGTATTCAAATTGGCTTTTGCAATTCCACCGGCGGCGGTTGGGCAACAGAACTCATTGCCCATGCATCACAAATTCACACCATCGCAAGCGATATGCCCGATGAACGTGCAGTTCTTGTAGAACCCGTTGCTGGCGGCATTCACGCTGCACTTTTAGCAATATCGCATGCAAGCAAAACAGAAGCCCCACTCTTTGCTGTGCTCGGTGCAGGCACCATGGGCCTCAGTGCAATTGCCGCTCTCCGCAAATACTCCCCACAAGCAACCATCATCGTTGGCGCTCGCTACCCGGCTCAAATGCGCATCGCGAAAACTTTTGGCGCAACTTCCGTTGTGAAGCCTGACGAACTGATGCGCGCTGTGCGCCACGCCGCAGGGTGCCATGTAGTTGGCGATTATCTTTCCTCAGGCGCGCATGTCACTATCGACGCTGTGGGCAACAGCAACAGCATTGCATTGTCGCTACGCATGACACGCCCACGTGGACGCATTGTTCTGATGGGAATGCCAAGCGAAGTCACCACCGACCTCACTGGTTTGTGGCACCGTGAAACACAACTGATGGGTGCTTACACGTACGGCACAGAAACATTGCCCAACGGAACCAAGAAGCGCACATTTCTCATGGCTATTGAATTGGCTAATGAAATACGTGCTGAACAAATGCTCTCGGCTACCTACCCGTTATCTGAATATCAACAAGCACTGCGCCATGCCTCTGAGGCAGGCGCGCGAGGAGCCATCAAGGTGGCCTTCGATATGCGACAGGAGAAATTGCGCTAATGCCACGTCCAGGATTTGTATTAGATGTAGACCGCTCTACCCCACCCATTCTCTTTTGGCGTGGTGAAAACTATTCGCTGGAAAAATTGCCAGCCGACCGCTCACGAGTGATTTATGCTCCTGAACCTGAAGCAGCAATCGAAGACATTGATTCGGCAATTCGTCATGCACTCTTGAACCCCATCGAGATGGATCCGTTGCCAACGCTCTTGTTCCCTGGCATGAAACTCACCATTGCATTCGACGACATCTCTTTGCCCCTGCCCAAAATGACGCGCCCCGATATTCGTCAACGCGTTATTGAATCGGTTCTCGACCTTGCAGCAGAAGCCGGTGTCGACGACGTCCATATCATCGCGGCGCTTGCCCTCCATCGCCGTATGACCGAAGACGAACTACGCCACATGTTGGGCGACCGCGTGTACGACGCTTTTGCCCCTCGTGGCATGTTGTACCAACACGATGCCGAAGACCAAGACAACTTGGCACTTCTCGGCGAGACCCCTCAAGGTGAAGAAGTAGAAATCAACAAACGCGCCGCAGAAAGCGACTTGTTGGTCTATGTCAATATCAACCTGGTAGCTATGGACGGCGGTTGGAAGAGCACTGCTACTGGCCTCTCGTCGTACCGCTCATTACGCCATCACCACAACACACACACCATGGAGAACAGTCGTTCATTTATGGATCAGCACAAGAGCGAGTTGCACAAGAGCAACTGGCGCATGGGCGAGATCATGAAAAAACATGGTCCGAAAATTTTCCAAATTGAGACCACGGTCAATAACGACACCTTCCCTTCCGCATTTAACTTCCTTGGTAAGCGTGAGTGGGAATGGAATGCTCGTGACCGCGCCAAGTTTGTTGCGTCTTCAGCAGCTCTCAGCCGTACACCAGCACGGATGCGACGCAATATTTTCCAGTCCATCGAGGCACCTCACCAGATGACCAGCATTCAAGCCGGCGAAGTTGAAGCAGTTCACAAGGTGACCACTGCAAATGTGTATCGCCAGCAGCTTGTTGAAGTACAAGGCCAAACTGACATCCTCACCATGGGCATTCCTTTTATATGCCCATACAACGTGAACTCCATCATGAACCCCATCTTGGTGATGTGCACAGGGCTTGGTTACTTCTTCAACCTGTACCGCAACAAGCCACTGGTACGTGAAGGCGGCGTCATCATCATGACCCACCCCACCACCAATGAGTTCCACCCGGTTCACCATCCGAGCTACATCGACTTCTTTGAGCAAGTGCTCACTGAAACAACCGTTCCGAGCGAACTAGAAGCGCGCTTTGAAAAGAAGTTTGCTGAAGATGAGTGGTACAAGCACTTGTACCGAACAGGAAACGCTTACCACGGCGTGCACCCGTTCTACATGTGGTACTGGGGCAGCCACGCTCTTCAGCACTGTGGCAAGGTCATCATTGTGGGCGGCGATGCCCCCACCATTCGTCGACTCGGCTTCACCCCTGCATCTACTTTCAACGATGCTTTGGAAATCGCCAGTGATGTTGTGGGTCGTTCACCCACTATCACTCACTTCCACACACCGCCCATCATGATTGCCGATGTGAAATAAGAGTGTTGCGTAATGGCAAATAACTACCCAGCTTTCAAGAGCCGCTCGGAATCGGCACGACGCGTTTTGCAACGTGGCGCACGCGGCATTGCCAGTGCCGAGAAGGTCGCATCGAAAGGCGTGGCATTTTGGCGCCGAGCCGGGTTTCCCTTTCGCGCACCTTCCGTTCCACGTGGAGTAAGCGTTCCTCCAAAAGAGCCGCATCTTGGTGCATACTTCGACACTTCATTTGCTCGCAAGCCTGCAGCACGTGCGGTGCGACGCATATTGGTTGCCGGGCCCGTTACAGGAATGGTGAAGTTTCTGGCGCGCCCCACCGTCGAAGGAACCGACCGTTTAAGCGACCTTGCAAAACGAACCGATGTGGGCGGAGTCATTTTTGCCCCCAATCATCATTCACATATCGACACGCCGCTGATGACCACTGCTGTTCCGTCTCCTTGGAATGACCGTTTGGTAGTAGCCGCTGCTGCCGACTACTTCTTCGACAAGCGCACCAAAGGCACCATTGCCGCTCTTGCACTTAATGCATTTCCTATCGACCGTGAAACCACCAGCCGCAAATCTTCCGACGAACTGCGTGCGTTACTTGCTCGCGACTGGAGCGTGGTTATTTACCCCGAAGGTGGCCGCTCGCCAGATGGTTGGGGCCAAGACTTCAAAGCTGGCGCTGCCTACTTGAGTATTAAAACTGGCTCACCAGTAGTTCCTGTGTTCATTGATGGAACAGGTTCTGTTTTCGGAAAAGGAATGAAGCGCCCGCGCCGCGGCCACGTACGCGTTATTTTCGGCGCACCACTATTCCCCGAAGAAAACGACAACACGCGTCGCTTCAATGAGCGCATTGAAAAAGCAGTCACTCTTTTGGGCGATGAATCGCTCACCGATTTCTGGACATCACGTCAACGTGCTGCAGCGGGGCGTTCCACCGCACTCACCGGGCCCGAATACTCTGGCTGGAGACGCCAATGGAGCCTGTATGAACACCGCAAGTTAGGTGCTGCTGGCCAACGACGCCGACAAAAACGGCGCTGGCCAAACCTCGGCTAGTACATACACAACGTGTATGTAGTGAATTAGCCAACCCAGGCAGGGATGATGATGCTTTGCCCAGCAAACAACTTCACATCGGCCTGAGAGTACCAACCATTTGCGGTCATGATGGCTGCCATCTTTACGCAAAATGAGGAACCAATTTTGGAAAGCGAATCGCCAGGAGCAACTACATAAGTTCCCGCCGGGCGACTTCCACAGCCTTTAGAGCTTGGCCCTTGCGGAGGAAGTGTGGTGTTAGCAATTGCCTGAGCGGTGGTGCTCTTTGCAGTAGGAGGAATTTTCAGACTTTGTGTGGGCATGGGAAACTGCTGGATTGAGACCCAACCGTTATACATGAGCAACTCTTCAACACTGATTCCATACGAGTTCGCCACCTTGATTGGAGAGTCACCAGATACCACTACGTATTCCTGCTCGAAGCCCACAGACCCGACAGGCAAGGTGGTGCTCACGCCTGGAGCAGTGGTGATCACTGGAGGAATGGTGGCGAAGTCGGTTGCCCCCACAGGCACAACGGTGGTGGCCGTGCCCGAAACATCTTGGCTACATGCGCTCACCGCAAGAACCATGAGTGGAGTAAATACGAGACCCAGAACTATGGGCACCCAACGTCGCCGCAAATGCCCAGTGTCTCGTTCATGTTCTTGCACAAGTTGAATCTTACGCAAGCGGCCGTGCAGTTGGTGCTATGGGGTAAGGCAAATGTGTTTCTCCCATGAGAAAGGCATCTACACCAGCCGCACATGCGCGACCTTCCGCAATTGCCCACACAATGAGGCTTTGCCCACGACCCATGTCGCCTGCAACAAATACTCCATCGGCAGATGTTTTGTAGTGATCGTCACGCGCAACGTTGCCGCGTTCGTCGTAAGTAAGACCCATCTGATCGAGCCATGAACCTTTTTCAGGTCCAACAAAACCCAATGCAAGAAACACCAGGTCGGCAGGAAGTTCTTGATCGGAACCTGGAACTTTTTCAAACTTCCCGTTCTTCATCTCGACTTCATGAATGAGCAACGCACGAACATTGCCGTTGCCATCGTCGAGGAAACGCTCGGTGTTCACGCTGTACACGCGCTCGCCGCCCTCTTCGTGTGCACTCGACACGCGATACACAAGGCTCCACTGCGGCCAAGGGTTGTTGCCGGCACGCTCATCTGGTGGACGCGGCATAATTTCTAATTGCGTCACCGACTTTGCGCCATGACGATGCGATGTGCCTAGGCAGTCGGCACCAGTATCGCCGCCACCAATGATGATGACGTTCTTGCCTGCTGCAGAAATAGGCGACTCTGCAAAGTCACCTTCTTGCACCTTGTTTGCAAGCGGCAAAAATTCCATTGCCTGATAAATACCGTTGAGCTCACGCCCGGGCACTGGCAAGTCGCGCCATGCTGTTGCGCCACATGCAAGCACTACTGCGTCGTGAGTTGCACGCAGAACTTCAACATCAATTGCTCCGCCCACATCTGCATTGGTGCGGAACTCAGTTCCTTCTTCACGCATTTGCTCTAAACGGCGGTCAATATGATGCTTCTCCATTTTGAATTCAGGAATGCCATAGCGCAAGAGCCCACCAATACGGTCGGCTCGTTCCAACACCACTACATCGTGGCCTGCACGGGTGAGTTGTTGTGCTGCAGCTAAGCCAGCGGGTCCGCTACCAATCACCGCTACGCGCTTCCCGGTTTTCACCGAAGGCTTTTGAGCAACAACCCAGCCTTCATTCCATGCATGGTCGATAATTTCTACTTCAACTTGCTTAATAGCAACTGGCTGAGCATTAATACCAAGCACACATGCTGACTCACACGGTGCCGGGCACAGCCGACCCGTGAATTCAGGGAAGTTGTTGGTGGCATGCAAGCGGTCAATGGCATCGCGCCAATGGTTGCGATACACCAGGTCATTCCAGTCGGGAATGAGGTTGCCGAGCGGGCACCCGTTGTTGCAGAAAGGAATGCCACAGTCCATGCAGCGGCCCGCTTGATGATTGAGCTCATCTTTATCGAATGGCTCGTACACCTCTTTCCAGTCGCGCAAGCGAACCGGAACCGATCGGCGTTGTGGGCCTTGACGGTCCCACTTCAAAAATCCTGTTGCCTCACCCATGGGCTACCTCCATGATGCGTACGTTGGTTTCTTCTTCATTAAGACCTTCAGACTTTGCCTGAGCAATTGCCGCAAGAACACTGCGGTAATCGCGAGGCATTACCTTACGAATTTTCGATGTTTCCACATTCCACGAATTCAAGAGGCGTTGCCCCACTTCTGAACCGGTGTATTCCACATGCTTTTCTACTGTTGACTTCAACCAGTCGAGGTCGGATTCATCGAGTGGTTCAATTTCCACAAGTTCATAGTTCACGCGCGATGCGAATTCTCCGTCACGGTCGTAAACATAGGCAACGCCACCCGACATACCTGCTGCGAAGTTGCGGCCGGTAGCGCCAAGCACCACAACACGACCACCAGTCATGTATTCACAACCGTGGTCGCCAACGCCTTCCACAACAGCTATGGCACCCGAGTTGCGCACACAGAAGCGTTCGCCCACCATGCCACGCAAGTAAATTTCACCGCTTGTTGCTCCGTAACCAATGACGTTTCCGGCAATGACGTTGTCTTCAGCCACAAATGTTGAGGCATCATTTGGTCGAACAATAAGACGCCCGCCCGACAAGCCCTTACCCAGGTAGTCGTTTGAATCGCCCACGAGTCGCATCTCAATTCCTCGCGGAACAAATGCACCGAAAGATTGACCCGCAGAACCGGTGAACTCCAGAGCAATTGTTGCATCGGGGAGCCCAGCACCTCCCCACTTCTTCGTGAGCGCGCTGCCCAGCATGGTGCCCACTGTGCGGTTGACGTTGCGAATGGGGAACGACAGTTGAACAGGAGTTCCCTTTTCCAAAGCATCTTTACTTGCAGCAATGAGTTGCATATCGAGTGCTTCATCTAAACCGTGCTCTTGCAACACGCTGTGATGCATGGTCTGGTTGTATGGGTTCTCTGGCACGGCGAGAAGAGGCGAAATGTCGAGCCCTTCTGCTTTCCAGTGATCTACTGCTTCCACGGCATCGATGAATTCAACATGACCAACAGCTTCTTGAATACTGCGGAATCCCATTGCTGCCAAATACTCACGCACTTCTTCTGCAATGAATTCAAAGAAGTTAGTAACGAATTCTGGCTTGCCACTAAAGCGAGCGCGCAACTCGGGGTTTTGTGTTGCAATACCCACTGGGCACGTATCGAGATGGCACACGCGCATCATGATGCAGCCGCTCACCACCAAAGGTGCTGTTGCAAAACCAAACTCTTCTGCGCCAAGCAACGCAGCAATAATGACGTCGCGGCCAGTTTTCATTTGGCCGTCTGCTTGCACCACAATGCGGTCGCGCAAACCGTTGAGCATCAAGGTTTGCTGTGCTTCTGCAAGACCAAGTTCCCATGGGGCTCCTGCGTGCTTGAGCGATGTCAGTGGCGAAGCGCCGGTTCCGCCGTCGTGGCCCGAAATAAGCACCACATCGGCTTTGGCTTTGCTCACACCAGCAGCAACAGTTCCCACGCCAACTTCGGCAACCAGCTTCACGTGTACACGTGCTGCAGGGTTGGAGTTCTTCAAGTCGTGAATGAGTTGCTTGAGGTCTTCAATGGAATAGATGTCGTGGTGTGGAGGTGGGCTAATGAGACCAACGCCAGGAGTACTGAAGCGTGTTTTTGCTACCCACGGATACACCTTGTGACCAGGAAGCTGCCCACCTTCACCAGGCTTTGCACCCTGTGCCATTTTGATTTGAATGTCGTCGGCGTTCACGAGGTATTCACTCGTCACACCAAAACGACCCGAAGCAACTTGCTTAATGGCCGAACGCTTTGAGTCGCCGTTTGCCATTGGCGTGAAGCGCTCTGCGTCTTCGCCACCTTCACCTGTGTTGCTCTTGCCACCAATGCGGTTCATAGCAATTGCCAAGGTTTCATGTGCCTCGGCCGAAATGGATCCGTAGCTCATTGCACCAGTAGAGAAACGAGAAACAATGCTGCTCACCGATTCCACTTCGCCGATGGGCACTGCAGGGCGCACACCAGTTTTGAGGTGGAAGAGCCCACGCAGAGTTGCAAGATTCCGAGATTGGTCGTCGACCGCAGCGGTGTACTGCTTGAACAGGTCGTATCTGCCCGAACGTGTGCTGTGCTGCAAGCGATACACGGTTTCGGGGTTGAAGAGGTGATATTCACCTTCGCGGCGCCACTGGTACTCGCCACCCAATTCCAATTTGCGATGTGAACGTTCTTCCGGACGTGACGGGTGTGCAGCGCCATGACGTGCTGCAGCCTCAATGGCAATTTCATTGAGCCCAATTCCGCCTAAGCGAGAAACAGTTCCGGTGAAGAATTCGTCAACAAGTTCGCTCGACAAACCAATGGCTTCAAAAATCTGTGCTCCGGTATATGAAGCAACCGTCGACACGCCCATCTTCGACATCACCTTCAAAACACCTTTACCAGATGCCTTGATGTAGTTCTTACGTGCTTTGCCGGCATCGATGCCGCCAAGACCATGCAGACCAATACCTTCACCACTCAGAATCATGTCGTCAATGGATTCAAAAGCAAGGTACGGGTTAATTGCAGCCGCACCAAAACCAATGAGCAGCGCCATGTGATGCACTTCTCGCGCATCGCCTGTTTCCACAATGAGGCCCACAAGCGTGCGCTTTTTCTGGCGAATGAGATGATGATGAACTGCACTCGTCATCAACAACGAAGGAATTGGTGCATGAATTTCATCAGAGTTGCGGTCAGACAAAATGATGATGCGAGCACCATCGTCAATTGCAGCTTCTACTTCGCTACGTACACGTGTAAGCGCTTCGCGCAGTGCGTCTCCGCCGCCACTCACACGAAAGAGACCAGAAATGACTGCCGACTTCAAATGTGACAAGTTGCCATCGTCGTTGATGTGAATAATGCGAGCAAGGTCGTCGTTGTCGATGATGGGGAAAGGCATGGCGAGTTGACGACATGCTTCTGGCCCAGCGGAAAGAAGGTTTGCTTCTGGCCCCACGGTACGGCTTACTGCTGTGACCACTTCTTCGCGGATGGCGTCGAGTGGCGGGTTGGTCACTTGCGCAAATAACTGCTGGAAGTAATCGAACAACAAACGTGGACGCTTCGACAACACGGCAATGGGAGTGTCGGTACCCATTGAGCCGAGTGGTTCAAGACCACCTTTCGCCATTGGCGCCACAATAATTTTCAACTCTTCGTGCGTGTAACCAAACATCTGTTGACGGCGCAACACGCTGTCGTGCCCGTAAACAACATGTTCACGCTCAGGAAGATCTTCCAACTTCACCATTCCTTGCGCAACCCACTCTTCGTACGGGGCCATTGCAGCAAGTTCAGACTTCACTTCGTCGTCGTCAATAATGCGACCCTGTGCGGTGTCGATGAGGAACATGCGCCCAGGTTGCAAGCGACCTTTTTTCACCACGCGCTCTGGAGCAATGTCGAGCACGCCCGATTCACTTGCCATTACTACAAGGTCGTCGTCTGTTACCCAGTACCTGCTCGGACGTAGCCCGTTGCGGTCGAGTACTGCACCAATGACTGTTCCATCGGTGAAGGCAACGCTTGCGGGGCCATCCCATGGCTCCATGAGCGAGCCGTGATACTCGTAAAAAGCGCGCTTTTTTGCATCCATGCGGTCGTTGTTTTGCCAAGCCTCAGGAATCATCATGAGAACCGCATGTGGCAATGAACGCCCAGCAAGGTGAATGACCTCCAACGTTTCGTCGAACGACATGGAGTCGGACCCGCCAACAGTGCAAATAGGGAATGCTTTTTCTAGGTCGGGAAGAAGTTCACTCGAAAGCAACGACTCACGCGTACGCATCCAGTTGCGGTTGCCTTGCACTGTGTTGATTTCACCGTTGTGCGCAATGAAGCGGTAGGGGTGAGCAAGCGGCCACGAAGGAAACGTGTTGGTACTGAAACGACTGTGCACCAAAGCAAGAGCCGATTCCATGCGCTCATCAGACAAGTCGGGAAAGAATTCACCAAGTTCTGGCGTGGTGAACATTCCTTTGTAGACCAAAGTACGCGCCGACAACGAAGGAAAATACGTTGACAATTCCTCTGGCAATTCATGTTCAACGCGCTTGCGTGCAATAAACAATTTGCGATCGAGTTCAATACCACTTGACCCTTGTGCATCGCTCACAAAAATTTGGCGCATGGTGGGCATCACTGCAAGCGCAGTTGCACCAAGGCATGCAGGGTTTACTGGCACATCGCGCCAGGCAAGAACGCGCAATTGTGACTCTGCAAAAATTGCTTCAATACGTGTTGCGGCTAGCGCAACTTCGCTTGCACCTTGCGGCATAAAAGCCAAGCCCACGCCGTACGCGCCAGCAGCAGGAAGTTCCACACCAGCAACTGCACGACAAAATGCATCGGGAACTTGAATGAGAATGCCTGCACCGTCACCAGTGTCGGCCTCTGCGCCAGTTGCACCGCGGTGTTCCATGTTGCACAACGCGCCAATACCAAGTCGCACAATGTTGTGGCTCGCAATGCCCTTCATCTGCGCAACGAACGACACGCCGCAGGCATCGTGCTCAAAACGAGGGTCGTACAAACCACGTGCAGCAGGATAAAAATGTGAGTTGTGCGTCGACACGAACAGTCTCCAATGAGGTGTAAGGGTTCTCGGCGCCGTGTGTCACGATTTTCGCGACAATTCGCTCCGAGAACTTTGGGTTGTGATCAGAACCATGCAGTTCTGAAGGTTTCCTCTGGGACGACGCTGGCCCAGCGAGAAAAGGCTATCGCCTTAGGCGGGGTCAATGAAAGCGGTTTTCCGCTTTTCAAAGTTCGCCATGACGGCTTCTACCTGGTTGGCCTTGCCAATGAGCGAGCCAATGACCCGGCGTTCCTCGGCGAATTGCTCGGCTGCCCCAGCGGCAAACAGGCGATTCAGCAGTTCTTTTGAGCCGCGCACGGCATCGGGGCTGCGCTCGGCGATGTCTTGCGCCATCGCCATGGCGTCGTCAAATGGGGTGGCCGACAGGCGCGTTGCCAATCCGAGGTCGAAAGCTTCCTTGCCCGAAAAGACACGGGCGGTGAAAACAAGTTCTTTCACCACATCGGGACGCGCCAAACGGCTGAGCACCAAGGTTCCGGTCATGTCGGGAACAAGACCCCAGTGCACTTCACGCACCGACATTTGTGTGTCGGGGTGCACGATACGAATGTCGGCTCCGAGTGCTATTTGAATACCGCCACCCAGGGCGTGCCCGTGCACCGCGGCAATGACGGGGACAGGAATCTCTTGCCATGCCCATGCAGCTTGTTGACCCAGATGCGTGATGCGACCCTCTTGCATGTCTGATGCACGAGGTTCACGAGCACCTTCACTTGCCCCACCGGCCATTTGCTGAAATGAACCAAAATCGAGGCCAGCGCAAAACGACGAGCCTTCGCCCGACAACACCACCACGCGCACATCTTTGCGGGCCTTTAACTCATCGCCTGCTTCGGCAAGGCCTGCAAACATTGCACCATCAAGTGCATTGCGCTTGTCGGGGCGGTTCATGCGCACATCGGCAACTCCGCCAACAACAGAAATAGTGACTCTCTTTTCGCTGCTCATCGTTTCAGTCTCGCACTCCCGTGCCCCACATGACACACTGAAGAGATGAAATTGAACCTCACCGCCGACGAAGTACTCACCACCACCCGCAGCGTGCGCAAGCGCCTCGATTTCGACAAGCCTGTTGCTCGTTCCGTCGTGGAAGATTGCCTGCAAATTGCCCTCCAGGCCCCAACCGGCTCCAACAGCCAAGGCTGGCAGTGGATTGTTGTGGAAGATGCCGCCAAGAAAAAAGCTCTTGCCGACATTTACAAAGAGAACTTTTCTATTTACGCAAAAAACCCAACGAGCGCCGGCTACGCAGATGACGACCCGCGCTCTGCACAAAAAGAAAAAATCACTGAATCGGCAACGTACCTCACCGAAAACTTTCACCGCGTTCCACTCATGCTCGTTCCGTGCATCACCGGTCGCCTCGACAACGCATCGGTCATGCAAGGCGCTTCGGCATGGGGTTCACTTCTTCCTGCAGTGTGGTCGTTCATGCTCGCTGCTCGTGAGCGCGGCCTGGGTTCAGCCTGGACCACCATTCACCTCATCGGCGAAGGCGAAAAGCGCGCCGCTGAAGTACTCGGCATTCCTTTCGACAAAGTCACCCAAGCCGGACTCTTCCCTATTGCGTACACCATCGGAACCGACTTCAAGGTTGCTAAGCGTTTGCCACTCGATGGCATTTTGCACTGGGATAAGTGGTAATTCGCAACTAGTCAACGAGCCGTAAACCACTGGGCGCAATTGATGGCTCGGTGTACGGCAAGTCAACTACAAACTCTGTGCGGTGAGCGGGAAACACGTGATGCGATACCAATACTGGGCGACCAGTGGTGTCGGACGTGACCCGCTCACAACGCAACACGGGTGAACCAACAGGAATATGCAACATCGTTGCGTCATCTGGAGTAGCCGCATCGGCACCGATGGTTTGTGTTGCACCACTGAGTGGAACATCGAGCAGTTCATAAAATGGCGACTGCTCAACATCGCGACGCGACAAGTGTTGACCCACTTCCGCAGAACACCACACCGTCACAATGGCAAAGGGTTCGCCATCGGCAAGGTTCACACGCAACACGCGCAACACCTGAGTTGTTCCCAACACATCTCCAATTTTTTTCGGTGCCGATTCAAAACTGAATTCCACAATGCGTCGTTGCGACGTCACTCCACTCGCCCGCATTTGTTCTTCAATGGTTGCCAATTTTCCTAACGGTTGACGCACGGTGTCGCCAGGAACAAACCATCCGAAACCTTGTCGGGCATTGACGAGTCCTTCATCGCGCAACACTTCAAGTGCGCGGCGCACAGTTACTCGACTCGCCGAGAACTCAGCCGACAACTCTGACTCACTCGGCAACATCCGGCCGGCAACGAAATTGCCTGCGACGAGGCGTTCGCGCAGGTTCTCGGCAATCTGCTGATAGCGAATGGTCCTCACTTGTATTAGAGTTGTCTACACAGCACACATTTGCAAGTTCCGCGGGCAACCCGGCTTGCTCGAGAGAAAAGAGCCCCCAATGGCCGTGTCAGCAGGAACCCCCATCTCACTCGTGAATGCCGTCTATGGCACCCTTGTGGAACGCGCAGCCCTTGGCCGCAAGCGCCTTGGTCGCCCATTGTCGCTCACCGAGAAAATTCTCATTAACCACCTCGCCGACCCTGCGAACCAAGAGATGGAGCGCGGCCGCAGCTACGCCGACTTCCGCCCCGACCGCGTGGCAATGCAAGACGCAACAGCCCAAATGGCGCTCTTACAGTTCATGACCGCTGGTCTTCCCGAAACGTTGGTGCCATCAACTGTGCATTGCGATCACCTCATTATGGCCAAGACCGGTGCACGCATCGACATGGGTGTTGCCATCGATACCAACAAAGAGGTCTACGACTTCTTGCGTTCTGTTTCTGCAAAGTTCGGCATTGGTTTTTGGGGCCCAGGCAGCGGCATTATTCACCAAGTTGTTCTTGAGCACTACGCATTCCCTGGCGGAATGATGATTGGTACCGACAGCCACACGCCAAACGCTGGTGGTTTGGGCATGGTGGCAATTGGTGTTGGTGGTGCCGACGCTGTTGACGTCATGACCGGCTTCCCGTTCAACGTGCGTTGGCCAAAAGTTATTGGTATCAAACTCACCGGCACACTTTCTGGCTGGTCGAGTCCGAAAGACGTTATTTTGGAAGTTGCTCGCGTACTCACCGTTGAAGGCGGAACAGGTGCAATTGTTGAATACTTCGGTGACGGTGCCGACTCCATTTCTGCAACGGGCAAAGCAACTATTTGCAATATGGGTGCAGAAATTGGTGCAACGTGTTCAGTGTTCTCTTACGACCAACACATGGCGAAATATTTGCAAGCAACAGGCCGTGCCGACATTGCTGCTGCAGCCGACAAAGTTGCGAGCGAACTTCGCCCCGACGATGGCGCGCAATACGACCAGCTCATTGAAATTGATCTCAACTCATTGAAGCCACTCATTAACGGCCCTCACTCACCAGATCGTGCGCACAAAGTTGGTGCTGGCGTTGGCGACGCTGCGCGTGAAAACAGCTGGCCTCTTGAAGTTTCTGCAGCACTCATTGGTAGTTGCACCAACTCTTCATACGAAGACATCACACGTGCAGCATCGGTTGCTCGCCAAGCAGCTGCGCGTGGCTTGCGCGCCAAAACAGAGTTGCTCATCTCACCAGGGTCAGAACAAATTCGCGCCACCATTGAACGCGATGGCCTCATGGCAGACCTCGAAGCAATTGGTGCAACTGTGCTTGCCAACGCATGTGGCCCGTGCATTGGTCAGTGGGAACGTCACGCCGACGTGACCGCAAAACCCAACAGCATTGTGAACTCGTTCAACCGCAACTTCCCGAAGCGCAACGATGGTTCAGCAAACACCTTGTCGTTCGTTACCAGCCCCGACACCGTTATTGCCATTGCATTGGCAGGTCGCCTCGACTTCGACCCAACGGTCGACACCATCACTGCACCAGACGGCACTGAAGTATTGCTCTCTGCTCCTGTTGGCGAAGTGCTTCCTGCAAATGGTTACGACCCAGGTGTTGACACCTTCACACAACCACCAGCAGATGGCAGCAAAATCACTGTTGCAGTGAGCCCCACCTCCGATCGCTTGCAGTTGCTCGAACCATTCACTGCGTGGGATGGTTCCGACTACATCGATCTTCCTGTGCTCATGAAAGCAAAAGGTAAGTGCACCACCGACCATATTTCTGCAGCAGGTAAATGGCTTACCTATCGCGGTCACTTAGAGAACATCTCTGGCAACTTGTTCATTGGTGCTATCAACGCATTCAACGGCGCAACTGGCGAAGGTAAAGACATCACCGATGGTCGCACTCGTCTGTATCCAGAAATTGCAAAGCGTTATTCGCAAGCTGGCATTTCATGGTGTGCAATTGGCGATCAAAACTACGGTGAAGGTTCATCACGTGAACACGCTGCAATGGAACCACGCTTCCGCGGTGGCGTTGTTATTTTCGCTCGCTCGTTTGCTCGTATTCACGAAACAAACTTGAAGAAGCAAGGTCTTGTTCCACTCACATTTTCTGACCCTGCAACATACGAACTCATCGGCGAAGACGATCGCATCAGCGTGATGGGTCTTCCACCAGTTCCCGACAAGCCCATCACATGTCGCATCACAAAGGCCGATGGCTCCACTGTTGACTTCGAAGCAAAGCACACGTTTAGCCCCGAGCAAGTGGAATGGTTCAAAGCTGGTTCTGCGCTCAACATCGTGCGCAAAAACCTCGCCAAGAAATAAATCGCACCCGATATATGGGAGAGGCCTCACGCGGGGGGCGTGAGGCCTCTCAACCAAGGAACCCGATGGTGGGGGACCATCGATGGGTTCTTCACGAATCGGTCTTGGGGGAAGTCCGATTCGCTTGTTGGATATATCTTGCCTCATTTCTGGGTATTACTCAAGGCGAACGGCAAGATACTTGGTATCTTTTTTTGTGATGGAACTTCGCCAGCTAACCAGCCTCCTCGCCATTGCCGACCACGGCTCGTTTTCCGCCGCAGCAAAGTCACTTGGCACCGTCCAGTCGAACGTTTCTGCCCATATTTCGCGGCTAGAAAAGGACTTAGGTACCACCCTCATCGACCGCCAAAGTGGTCAACTCACCGATGAAGGGCTCGCTGTTGCCGAGCGCGCTCGGCGCATCGTGCACGAAATGGACGACATTACGTCCGACCTCAAGACCCGCGACGAGGAAGTAACCGGAGAAACCCGCCTCGGAGTGCTCGGCACCACCGCCCGTTGGTTCATGCCCCGGCTCCTCACCTCGCTCTCGCACTCGCAGCCTGGCATTCGCACCATTGTTCACGAGGGCAGCACATCGTCGCTCTTACCGCGTCTTGCCAATGGCACCATCGACGCAGCCATTGTTCACTTGCCTGTTGATGACCCTGAGCTCATGACGCAACCACTCTTTGCCGAAGACATGTTGCTTCTCGCCCACTCCAAGCATGCACTTGCCTCATACGACACCATCTCGCTCACAGAACTCGCTACCTATCCGCTGCTATTGCCACCGCGCAGTACAGCATTTCGCCGCATTGTCGACCGCGCAGCAGCGAATAAAGGAGTGGCATTACAAGCTCAGGCAGAAATCGATGGCGTACGACTACTCGCTTCACTCGCCTTTGAAGGTTTCGGTGCAGCCATTGTGCCCGCAAGCGCAATTCCCGGCTGGCTGAAAGGCGACTTCGTGCGCATCGCGGTTCCCGAACTTCCACGTCGCGTGGTGGGCTGGGCCCAACGTCGGCGCCCACAGCCCAATCGCGCAACTCGTGCCACCTTGTCGGTAGCCCAATCGGTCATTGAGAAATACGGCACACGCCAACCTGGTGTTTATGTGGGCAAGGGCGCGTTCCCGCTTGCAAGAAATCCCGACTCACGCGCCTAATGTTGAAGTCGTCATGACTCTCACGAATAATTTCACACCTTCCATCGACCTCGTGAAGTCGGTGCGTGGAGCTGCCCAAGCAGATATTCGTGTTCTCAATACTTTTGACCCCAACTCCCCTCGTCGCGTGGTGTGGATCAACATTGAAGAAGAAGTGCGCCGCGGTGCACTTTCTGCCGATGCATGTTTAGTCATTGAAACTGCCGCAACCCTTGCATGCGATAAGCGCTACCCGCTCGTCATGAGCCTGGGTTCATCTGGTGCCGACATTGTTGAAGGCATTGCAGCACTGCACGGTTGGGGCTCTGCTGCGCGCGCTCTTGCTCGTTGCTCTGGCATTGTTCCCACCATTCACGTGGTCACTGGCCCAGCAGTATCGGGGCCAGCGCTGCTCATTGGGCTCGCCGACTTCGTAGTGATGACCGAAGATGCCTACGCATTTGTTTCTGGGCCCACCATGGTTGCTGAATTCACTGGTGAAACCGTGAGCAATGAAGAACTTGGCGGAGCAACAATTCATGCTCGCGCAAGTGGCGTTGCATCACTTGTTGTTGCAAATGTTGAAGCAGCGCATTTAGCAGTAGAGCAAATACTGAACTATCTGCCCAACAGCGTTGACGAACTTCCTGAAATGCTGGAAACCGACGACCCCTTCGACAGGTCCACCCCCGAAGCTGGCGACTTCATTCCTGCGTCATCTACTGGTTCATATGACGTACGTAAGGTCATTTCATCGCTCGTTGACGATGGCGAGTATTTTGAGTTGCGCGCCCGCTGGGCTGCCAACGTCGTCACAACTTTTGCTCGCATCGATGGTCGCGTTATTGGCATTGTGGCCAACCAGCCCATCGTGCTTGCCGGCACGCTCGACATTCCTGCATCGCAAAAGGCCGCTCGGTTTGTTGCGTTCTGCGACGCCTTCAACATTCCCCTCATTACCTTGGTCGACACGCCTGGCTTCTACCCCGGTAAAGACCTGGAATGGCGCGGCATGATTCGCCATGGTGCACAACTCGTGTTTGCCTACGCTCGCGCCTCGGTGCCACGCATCTGCATCATTTTGCGCAAGTCATATGGTGGCGCCTACATCGTGATGGACTCGAAGAACATGGGCAACGACGTGTGCCTTGCATGGCCATGGGCCGAATTGGCCGTGATGGGTGCGGGCCAAGCCGCCGCCATCTTGCAACGCCGGGCAACACCAGAAGAACGAGCAGCTTTCGAAGCCGACTATTCAGAACGCCTCTTGAACCCCTACATCGCAGCCGAGCGTGGGTTGGTTGACGGGGTCATTGAGCCCGCCGACACACGGCGAGAAATTGCGTCGGCTTTACGTGCCCTTGAACACAAGCGCGAGCGCCTCCAGGCCCGCAAACACGACAACACGCCCTTGTAATTTTTTGCACAAGGCTGCTCCCATTGTGAGCGCAGGGGCATTGTGCTCTATTCTTTCCCACGGGGAGGAAGCCCCCAATACCTAACTGAAGGAGTTCACAGATGGCCGACACCATAACGCTCATCGATGATCGCACTGGAAAAAAAGTCACAGTTGCAATCAATGACGGAGTTTTCTCATCTGCAGCATTGCGTGAGCTCGACCCCGACCTACGCATGTACGACCCTGCATTTCTCAGCACTGCTGCGTGCTCGTCGTCCATCACGTACCTCGACGGAGATGCGGGCATTTTGCGTTACCGCGGATACCCCATCGAGCAACTTGCTGAAAAGAGCAACTTCCTTGAAGTCGCTTACCTCTTGTTGAATGGCGAACTCCCCACGTCAGAAGAACTCAGCAAGTGGACCTACGACGTCACACACCACACCATGATTCACGAGAACATGCGTAAGCGTTTTGTTGACGGTTTCCATTACGA
Source organism: Acidimicrobiaceae bacterium (assembly GCA_947450115.1). Taxonomy (GTDB): domain Bacteria; phylum Actinomycetota; class Acidimicrobiia; order Acidimicrobiales; family Ilumatobacteraceae; genus F1-20-MAGs119. The sequence continues at coordinate 55,983 of CANFUE010000007.1, forward strand.
CGCACACCCCATGGGCATGTTCGTTTCATCTCTCGCTGCTCTTGGCACGTTCTACGACGACGCCAAAGACATTTTCAATAAACAAGCTCTCGACCGCCAAACGCTGCGCCTCATTGCCAAAGTGCCCACCTTGGCTGCCATGGCATACCGCTTCAGCATGGGTCTCCCCTTTGTTTACCCCGATAACTCACTCAGCTACGGCGCCAACTTCTTGAACATGATGTTCAAGGTGGGTGACGACTACAAGGTCAACCCAGTACTTGCCCGCGCTATGGATCTTCTCTTCATTTTGCACGCCGACCACGAGCAGAACTGTGGCACCACTGCAATGCGCGTGGTTGCATCTTCCAATGCCGACCCATACTCAGCTGCTGCAGGAGCCGCATCGGCGCTCTATGGCCCACTTCACGGTGGAGCCAACGAGGCTGTGTTGCACATGCTCCAAGAAATTGGTTCAGTCGACAATGTTCCTGCTTTCGTACAGTCGGTCAAAGACGGCAAAGGCAAGCTCATGGGCTTCGGACACCGCGTGTACAAGAACTACGACCCACGCGCCACCATCATCAAAAAAGCCGCATACGACGTTTTTGAAGTCACTGGCAAGAACCCATTGCTCGACATTGCATTGAAGCTTGAAGAAACGGCACTTGCCGATGAGTACTTCATCTCACGCAAGTTGTACCCCAACGTCGACTTCTACTCTGGTCTCATCTACGAAGCACTCGGCTTCCCTGCCGACATGTTCACCGTATTGTTCGCTATTCCACGTACCGCTGGTTGGCTTGCTCACTACGCTGAATTGTTGTCAGACAAAGAGCAAAAGATCAGCCGTCCGCGCCAGCGCTACACCGGTGCAGCAGAACGTCAATTCGTTCAAATCGCTGCTCGCTAACGCGAGATATCAATCACAATTTTTCCGGCATTGGCATTTTTTGCCATGTGCTCATGCGCAATTGCAATGTCGGAGAATTCATAACGTGAGTCGATGACTGGCTTCAGTGCGCCTGTTGCAAACAGCGGCAGCATTTCAGCTGCGAAGCGCTGGCTAATAGCGATTTTTTCATCGAGTGGTCGCGCCCGCAAAACTGTTCCTATAAGACGTGCGCGTTTGAACATCAGCCCGCCCAAGTTCATGGCTGGTGGTGGGCCGGCCATGGTTCCTACTTGAACAATGCAACCCTTTAACGCAAGCGATGCAATATTGCGGTCAACATAGTCGCCGCCAATAACGTCGAGAATAGTGTCGACACCTTTGCCACCAGTGAACTTCTTTACTTCTTCCACGAAATCTTGTGTGGAGTAATCGATAACAAGATCGGCGCCAAGGTTTTTGCAGGCTTGCACTTTTCCGGTGGAACAGGTCACCACCACACGCGCACCTATTGCTTTACAAATTTGAATTCCGGCTGTGCCAACGCCCGATGCACCTGCGTGCACCAATGCAATACGGCCGCTGGTGAGACCACCTTGAACCACAAGTGCATCCCAAGCAGTAATAAAGACTTCGGGTATTGCCGCAGCATCGTTCACCGAAATGTTCGACGGCACACGCATTGCCTGGCGTTCATGCACTACTAAATACTCGGCGTATCCACCACCGCTCACAATGCCCATGACGGCATCGCCAACGGCGTGTTCACGAACGCGACTTCCAATAGCAGTAACTACACCAGCAAATTCGAGGCCAGGAACATCGTGTTCTACTGGGCTCGGGTTCGGGTAAAGCCCCATGCGCTGCATGAGGTCGGCCCTGTTTAATGCCGTTGCCCGTACCGCAACCAACACTTCTTCAGCATCGGGTTGCGGTACGGGAATATCGGCAAAGCGCAGTACTTCTGGCCCGCCAAACTCGGTGAGCACAACTGCGCGCATAACGATTAGGCCATCTTCTTTTGCAAACGTGTATCGAGTGCTTCCAAGAAACCTTCAGTGGTGAGCCATGGAGCATCTTTCGAGATGAGAATCGACAAGTCTTTTGTCATCTCGCCAGCTTCAATTGCTTCCACACACACTTCTTCGAGCTTCGTTGCGAAGTCGATGAGTTTCGGGTTGTTGTCGAGCTTGCCACGATGCACCAAACCACGTGTCCAGGCAAAAATTGATGCAACTGGGTTAGTTGATGTCTTGTTGCCCTTCTGGTGTTCGCGGTAGTGACGAGTGACGGTGCCGTGAGCAGCTTCTGCTTCCACAGTGCGGCCATCTGGCGTGTAGAGAACCGAGGTCATGAGGCCAAGTGAGCCAAAGCCCTGTGCAACGGTGTCGCTTTGTACGTCGCCGTCGTAGTTCTTACATGCCCATACGTAGCCACCTTCCCACTTCATGACGCATGCAACCATGTCGTCGATGAGGCGATGCTCGTAGGTAATGCCAGCCTTGTCGAAGTCGGCCTTGAACTCGTTCACGAACACTTCTTCGAAGAGGTCTTTGAACTGGCCGTCGTATGCCTTCAAGATGGTGTTCTTGGTGCTCATGTACACGGGGTACTTACGGTCGAGACCGTAACGCAACGACGCACGAGCAAAGTCGCGGATGCTGTCGTTGAAGTTGTACATACCCATTGCAACGCCACCGTCTTTGCCAAACTTGGCAACTTCAAGTTCCATTGGCGCACTGCCATCTTCTGGCGTGTAGGTCATGGTGACTGTTCCTGCACCAGGCACTTTGAAGTCGGTTGCTTTGTACTGGTCGCCGTGTGCGTGACGGCCAATAACGATGGGCTTGGTCCAACCAGGAACCAAGCGAGGGATGTTGCTGCAAATAATTGGCTCGCGGAAAACAACGCCGCCAAGAATGTTGCGGATGGTGCCGTTTGGCGACTTCCACATTTTCTTCAATTTGAATTCTTCAACGCGTGCTTCGTCTGGCGTAATAGTTGCGCACTTCACACCCACGCCGTGCTTCAAGATGGCACGTGCAGAATCGATGGTGACCTGGTCGTCAGTTTGGTCGCGGTATTCCATACCGAGGTCGTAGTACTCAAGTTCAATGTCGAGGTACGGCAAGATGAGGCGATCTTTGATGAACTGCCAAATAATGCGTGTCATTTCGTCGCCATCGAGTTCGACGACGGGGTTGTCCACCTTGATCTTTGCCATTGGGGGCCTTTCTCTTCCCGCTACCCACCAGACGGGTAACGGTCACTTGTACGGTACTTGTACACATTAGCCGCTCGAGGCCCCCGGGCGTCCTCTGAGCCCCACTATGGCTGGGCTCGCCTGGTCGCTTACCATTCATCCATGGAATTCGCCTGGACCCCCGAACAAGATGCTCTGCGCGCCCATGCCCGCGCCATTGCCGTCGACGCCGTTGCCCGTTATGGCCGCTTCAACGACTCATGGATGAATGGGTATTCCAAAGAATTCTCGAAGGAACTTGGCGAGCTCGGCTTCATTGGCATGACATGGCCCAAAGAGTTCGGTGGCGGCGGACGCCCACCCATTGATCGTCTCATTGTTGGCGAAGAACTCATTTCTGCAGGTGCCCCTATTGCCGCTTCATGGTTTGGCGACCGTCAAATGGGCCCAGCGTTCATGGCGTACGGAACGCCCGAACAACAAAAAGCTTTTCTTCCTGGCATCTTGTCGGGCGAAGACACCTGGTGCATAGGCATGAGTGAACCCGATGCAGGTAGCGACCTTGCATCGTTGAAAACAAGTGCAGTTCTCGATGGCGATGAATGGGTCATTAACGGACAAAAAATCTGGACCTCATTCGGAGCCGTTGCGCAGTACTGCTATCTCATTTGTCGCACCAGCAACGACGGCCCACCACACGCAGGTATTAGCGAAATTGTTGTGCCTATGAATACACCTGGCATTGAAGCACGCGAAATTCAAGACATGACCACCAACCGCCACTTTTGCGAAGTGTTCTACACCAATGTGCGCGTGCCAAAAGCAAACTTGGTGGGCGAACAAGGTGGCGCGTTCAAACAAACAATGCGTCAACTCGAACACGAGCGCGGAGGCATTGACCGTTTGGTATCGAACCATGCGTTGTATCTCAAGGCCCGTGAACGTGCCGACACTTCCGACCCACGTGTACGCCAAACCATCGCGCAACTCGAGATGTACTACCGCATTGGCCGCATCTTGGTGATGCGTGAAGTATTGAAGCAAGCGCCTGCTGGTTTTTCTGCAGCCACAAAATGCTTCTGCACCGAACACGAATGGCGTGTTGCTCAATTTGTTGCAGAAACATTTGGTGCCGACGCCATGTTGTGGGACGACGTCACCTCTGGGCTGATGTATGGGCCTGGCTACACCATCATGGGTGGCACCTCAAATGTGATGCGCAACATTTTGGGCGAGCGCGTGCTCGGCCTTCCTAAAGAACCATCAGCTCTCAAGAAATAGGAAACTCATATGGCCGACCTTCTCGCACTCTCACGCCACATCATCGACACCGGTGTTGTTGACTCCGGAACCGGCCCCACCAACCGATTGAGCAATGAACTGTCGGAAATTGCCGACGACCTTGCCATTGTCGAAAGTTTCAGCCACTGCGTGGCGTGGAAAACCTCTGAAGGGCTTGCTTGTTTCGACGCCTCAGGTGTTGTTACCGGCCCGCTCGTTGTTGAGGCGTTGAACAAGTGGACCTCAACACCAGTGAGTCATCTCATTTACACACACGGCCATGCCGACCACATAGGTGGCAGCCCTGCTTTTGCCGCTGCCGCTGCAGCAAAAGGCGTACCCAACCCCCGTGTGATTGGTCATGAAAACATTGCGCCACGCGTACAGCGTTACCGCGATACCGATGGCTGGAACAGGTTCATTAACGCCAAACAATTTGGTGGCATTCGTGTAGAGCATCAATACAGCCTTGGTGGAGACAAGAACCATTTCATTCCGCCCGACGTTTTAGAAGTACAAGAATCGTTCCGCGAGCAATACGTCCTCAACATCGGCGACCATTCTGTAGAACTCAACCACGCCATTGGCGAAACCGACGACCACTTGTGGGCATGGGTTCCCGACAAGAAATGGATTATGGCAGGCGACTTCCTTATTTGGAATTTCCCCAATGCCGGCAACCCACAAAAAGTGCAGCGCTACCCACTTGAATGGGCCAAAGCGCTGCGCGGCATGGCAGCCAAACAACCAGAACTTCTTCTCCCCGCACATGGCTTACCTATAGACGGCAAAGAGCGCATTGAAATAGTGCTCACCGACATTGCAAGTGCACTCGAAACATTGGTGTCGGAAGTTCTGGTGATGATGAACGACGGCGCCACACTCGACAGCATCATTCATAGCGTGTCGGTACCACAAGATGTTCTCAACAAACCCTATTTGCGCCCCATGTACGACGAACCCGAGTTTGTGGTGCACAACATTTGGCGCCTCTATGGCGGCTGGTGGGACGGAGCACCATCACGACTCAAGCCATCACCCGACGCACAACTCGGCGCAGTGATTGCTGAACTATCTGGTGGAGTCAACACACTTGTTGCACGCGCTTTGCACGAACTTGCCCAAGGCGACTTCCGCATGGCTTGCCATCTCATCGACTTTGCCGCATGGGCCGAACCAGAAAACGACCATGTGCACGAAGCACGTTCAGACATTTACGAACAGCGTCGCTCCAAAGAACTCAGCCTCATGAGCAAAGGAATTTTTAAAGCAGCTGCTCGCGAATCGCGAGCCGTTATCCAGCGCTCACAAGAACCAAAGCCATAAGCGCACACCCCACACCCACCCACTGAGCTTTATGTAAATGCTCTTTGTCAACGGTGGTAGCAAGCAGCAATGTGCTCACAGGGTACAACGATGAGATAACAGCAACAACCGACAACAAACCGTGTCGTGCCGCAAACAAGTACGAACCATTTGCTAGCGAATCGAGCAGACCACTCAGCAATGCAAATTTCAATGAGACCCCATGCAGCACCAGCGGCTTTTTCGTACTGAGTACCACCACCAAAATGAGTGGAACGCTCACCGAACGCAGCGCAAGCAATGGCCACAACCCAGCATCGGGCGATGTGTGATCGAGTGCAATAAAAATAACGGCGAAGCACAAACCACCCGTGACCGCCATGGCCACAATTGAGAGCGGTGTTTTCACATTGTGAATGCCAAACGCGTCGGTTACTAAAGCCACGGCAAGCACTGCAACTGCCATTCCGAAATACGCAACCACTCCGGGGCGTTCACCACTTGCCAAACCCCAAGCAACAGGAACAACTGTGCCCACCAGCGCAGTGATAGGCGCAACCACGGTCATTGAACCCGACGACATTGCCTTATAGAACGCGAGCAACCCCAACGAGCCAGCAATGCCAGCTATTGCGCTAATAACCAAGTCGTGCGTGCTCGCAATGGGGTCGCCCAAAATGACAACAAGGCAAATGATGACGGCAAAGCTCAAGCTCTGCCCCACCAGGGTCACACTGGCCGACGAAGCGGTGCGTGAAGCGCGTCCTCCTGAGTAGTCGGCAATGCCATAAACCACAGCGGTGAAGAGTGCGAGGATGACAGCCACAGTGAACGAGGCTACGGTACATAGCCATGGAACATGTGAGATTTGGCAAAACAGGAATGCAAGTGTCGAAATTGTGCCTCGGCACAATGACATTCGGATATCAGTGCAATGAGGAGCAATCAGTTGCCATCTTGAATGCAGCCAAAGACCACGGCTTCACCTTCATCGACACCGCCGACGTCTACCCCATTGGTGACATGACCAGCGGTTACGGCGCCACCGAAGAGATTCTGGGTCGCTGGCTCACCGGCCAACGCGGCAACTTCATTTTGGCCACCAAGTGCTACGCGCCCACAGGCCCCAACAAATGGGACCAAGGCAACTCGCGCAAGAACATCATTCGCGCCGCAGAAGAGTCGCTCCGCCGCTTAAAGACCGACTACATCGACGTTTATCAATTGCACTTCTACGACGACCGCGTGAGCCACGATGAATCGCTCAGCGCGTTAGACGACCTTGTACGTTCAGGCAAAGTGCGTTACATCGGTTGCTCAAACTATTTGGCATATCAACTTGCCACCGCCCTTGGCCGTAGCGATGTGAACAAATGGGAACGCTTTGCCAGCGTGCAGCCGCGCTACAACATGCTGTTCCGCGAAAATGAGCGTGAGCTTCTTCCACTCTGTGCCGAACAAGGTCTCGCAGTCATTCCGTACAACCCACTTGCTGGCGGCTTCCTCACTGGCAAACACCAAAAGGGCGCCCCAACAGCAGACACTCGCTTCACCATTGGTGGCGGCACTGCAGAGCGTTACCAAGAGCGCTACTGGCAAGACCAGATGTTTGCCACCCTCGAAGCCCTGCGTGGCATTGCGGCCGAAGCCGACATGACCGTGGCCCAACTTGCTATTGCCTGGCAGTTCACCCGCCCCACCATTACTTCACCAATTATTGGAGCAAGTAAGCCAGAGCAGCTTGTTGATGCGGTTAACGCGGTTCGTACGCCACTCAGTGCAGAACTCACCCAGCGTCTTGATGTCTTGACTCACGAATATCGCTTTGGCGACAGCGCACGCTGACACGCACAACTAGTGGGCACGACGGGACTCGAACCCGGGACCTCTACCATGTCAAGGTAGCGCTCTAACCAACTGAGCTACGCGCCCTAAGGCATTGAAATTGTATCGTGTTTTTGAAAAATAATCTGTGCTGAAATTCAATCTACAAAGGGGAATTTCACGCAGATCCGCGACGCAAACTTGCACTTTCTCACTTCGATTCCCTATAGAACCCCACGTGGGACTGGGGCTACTTAGCGATCTTCAGCATCACAGTTTTAAAAAGAGCTTTTCCCTTTTTGGGAGTGACCGTGACCGTCACCTTGCACGTTCCGGCTTTAAGACCTTTGAGTGTGCTGCCAGAGACTTTGCAGAACTTTGCCGAACTAGGCAGAACTCTCAGAGCGACTTTCGATGTTGAAGCCACCTTCAATTTTGCGTCAGTAGCGATTGATTTAGCTGTAATAGTTTTCGAAATAGTTAACTTTAGAGTATTGATTATTGTTGTCACTATGGTTTGTCCAACCGTCGTCGAGGGCCCCAAAATCGAAGTCGTTGTCGAAATAAATTTTGCAGATTCAGGAGATGTCGTTAGAGAACTAGGCGCTGCTATTTGGACAGATTTATTGATTGCAATAGCCGGATAAAATGCAGCGTTGCCCGGTTGCCTAATTGTGAGCCTGCAAGTTCCTGAAGATAAGGCCAGAAGCTGATACGACTCTACCGAGCATACCAATGGCGTATTTGAGGTATAGGTGAGCGATAAACCACGAGTCGATTTTTGCTCAAGTGTGGCTGCTTCATCGGAAGTCAGCATAGAAGTTGGGGTATTGACAGTGATTTCTTGAGTTATTTTGACGCTTGCTGGTCGGCCGGTGGAAATGTAAGTTCCGTCACCGAGTTGCCCATTTGAGTTGTAACCCCAGCAAAAAACATTTCCAGTAGACGTCACGGAACAGGTGTGTGCATAATTTGATGAGATGATAGAAGCAGTCGAGAGGTTAGAAACCATAGTTTTATTCAAGTTCGTCAAACTTGTGCCATTGCCCAATTCATTTACCGAATTTCTTCCCCAGCATTTCACATCGCCAGTAGTGAGACGAGCGCATGTAGATGATCTCCCGAGCGCAAGTTGAGTTGAATTATCAATTCCGCTAACTGCTGTTGGTAATGATGCATCAACGGAAGTTCCATCTCCAATTTGCCCGTAGTCGTTCCGGCCCCAGCACTTGACACTCCCTGTGTTGAGCGTTGCACATGAATGCGATATTCCTACTGCAACAGTTATCGCATTATTTATTCCCGAAACATTTGTTGGACTCCACTTATCTTCTCCGGAGTTGTCGCCCAGTTGACCCCAATCGTTTGCTCCCCAACATTTCACAAACCCAGACGCAAGTACAGCACATGTATGCGATCCTCCAGAAGCGACTGAAATGGCATTAGAAACTCCAGCTACAACTGTTGGAGTTGAAATACGGCTTTGGTTTGTTCCATTACCTACTTGACCATGATCATTGAAGCCCCAACAAACAACTTGTCCATCACTATTCACAGCGCATGTATGGCCAGTTCCAGCGGACAACATCGAGATACCGGAAAGACCTGGAACTGTGACAGGAACTAAACTATTCGCAATAGTTGAACTCCCTAATTGGAACTGCAAGTTGTAGCCCCAGCATTTCACTTCACCACTGTTGTTCACGGCGCATGTATGTGAGCCACCAGCCGAAATACTTGTCGTATTCCTGAGGGTATCGACCTTGATTGGTTCAAAACTTTGAATCGTGCTTCCCACACCTAATTCACCATTCCCATTGCGCCCCCAGCACCACACTTCAGAGTTAGTGAGCAATCCACAACTGTGATACTCGCCAGCAGAAACAGCTTTGAATGTCATTTCAAGAGGATCAACTGGAACATAACTTGGAGGGAGCAGATTTTCTGGAGGACCAGCCTTCACTCCAGTTTCCCCAATACGGTTTTTGATAAGTAATGCATCCCACTCGTTCGCAGTCTGATATCCGTCGAATAAACCCTTGGTTGCCCCACCGATGATTACATTTCCGTCATTGTCGATTGCAATTGAAGATCCACCATCATCATTTATGGATCCAAATTGACGAGTCCATAGTCGTTCTCCATCGGAGGTGTACTTATGTAGAAGAAAGTCTTCTCCGCCATATTTCTGTTGCCCTGCAATGCGTTTGCTCGACGCTGCTCCTAGCACGTAGAGGTTTCCCCACGCGTCCACTGCAGCGCGGATATTGCGGTTTCCACAGTCAATGATCTTTCTCCAGACAAGAACCCCTGCTGTGCTGTATTTAGAAACGAATGAGCCGCCTAACGCACTTTCTGTGCAAGGCAAGTCACCAAGACGATTACCGTTGTGCTCACCGACAACGTACATTGACCCATCTGGTGCAGTCACCCCACTTTGGGGACTCCAGTATCCGATATCTCTTTCGCTTTCGACAGTTGAAATCAAATTTCCCGCAGCACCGTATTTGATGACATAAAAATTGTAGTAATCATTGGAACCTTGTCCATTGATTGATGCAGCTCCCCAGGCAGAAATCACTACTGAGTTATCAGTTCCACAAGAGGCCGAAAATAGCGCGTCATTGTTTGTTGAACCGAATTGCTTAATCCATAACCGATTGTAATTTGAGTCAAATCTCGCGACAAATAGGTCAGCAAGCCCCACGCTTAAAGTGTTGCCAGGGTCCACGCTGCCAGACCCAACAGTTCCACCAACAAAAAAACTTCCATCCGAGCACATTCCAACCGTCTTAACGGATTCCCAAGAGGGACCACCAAACTGGGAAACCAGCGTTGCGACTCCATTGGTACTGACAGCAATTAACACTGCGTCGACTATTTGTGGTTGACCAACTGGGTTCTGCTCTACAGAACCGAAGAAAAGCGCACGACCATCTCGGAGAAGCATCGACCCCTCGCCATTGAATCCACCAGCTGGGGAAATCACATCGAGCGGGAGGCTCCATTGCAAAGAACCATTCGTATCAAACTTCTTTGCCAGGGTGCCCGAGCCACCATTCGAAATTGTGATGATTGAGCCATCTTCTAACGGCTGAGCCGCATTAACTGCGTCGTTCCCGACTCCACCCCACCCAATAGTCCAAGCATTTTCAGATCCAAGTGCATCTGAACCACGAGAAGTGCTATTGATGAGTAAGGAACTTGAAATTGCAACAAAAATGAGACTCAGAAAAACAAAATTCGACTTTTTCACAAAATTTCTCATTTCAATTTCTCTTGCAATTTAATGATGCATTATTCACAAATTCTATAGTTTTATTTTAGAGGTAAATGCCGGAGCATATTTTGGTTTAAACAATATCCATTCGCTATTTGAGGTATTTGAACGGAATAAGCGGAAATCAAAGCATGAAACAAAATGCTTGATCAATAACAGTTGAATCAGCAGAGGGTCATAAGCGCGGACTTCCCTCATAATTGAGAACTTGGCGACTCCTTCCGTCACAACAGTTACAAATGTCAATTCTTGATCGTGCAGCAATTCATCACCATGTCCTTTGGAATTCCTCTACTGCTAGCTCCCCAGACAACGCACTTGTGTACCTGGCCACCATTGCCCCGCTAGACCATCCAGCTGCTGCGCGTACGGAGGTTTCAGACACACCATTCCGGAGAGCCTGCACAGCCCAACCGCGCCTCCAGCAGTGCGCCGGAGGTATTTCAAGCTTCTTTAATCGCAGTCTTATCGCATTACCCGTCATGTTAAATAACGAGCCTGTTTCTCTTCTTCCAATCAGCTTCCGCAGGCACTGAAGGGCTTTCGGAGATACTGGTGCGACTCTTGGTCGACCATTCTTTGATGTGGGAACGACAATGAACCCTCCACCAAAATCAATGTGTTCAACAAGAGCTCGAGCTATCTCTTCTCTTCTCATCCCTGTTGACCAGAGCACCTCTACAAGGGCCGCATCGCGGGCTGTAGTGCATTTTGAGAGGGCTTTCTTATAGTCAGCTTCTACGACTGTCCTCTGTGGTTTTATATCGATTTTTTGTACTGGTATTTGTTTCCAAAACCCAAATTCCTCTAACCCCACTTTTTCGCACCAGCATCCAAATGCACGAACAGATTGTGCTCGTTTACGACACACTTCTTTAGAGCCTGTCGTTGTTAACCATCTTTTGATGTCAACCACTTGAGGTTCAGCGCAATATTCAAATAACAGAAGCAGATTCTTTTTATATGCATCAGCTGTTATAGGAGACTTGCCCGACAAAACCCAATCGGATGCAAATTCATCAATCCACGAAAGTTTCATTAGTTACCCTTCCCAAAAGGAAGAGGTCCGGCTGCTTAGCGTTAAAGCAACAAATCAAAGAAATCCCACATAAAGATAGGATTGCGAAGCAACAAGACCACTCGAACCCGGGACCTCTACCATGTCAAGGTAGCGCTCTAACCAACTGAGCTACGCGCCCTAAGGCATTGAAATTGTATCGTCACTGCGCCCTCGGGCAACTTTCCTAGTCTTTTTCAGACGGCGGAGCCCAGAAATCCACTGTGGAAAAGACCCCATCGGCTTTTTCCAAGAGGGCCGTTGCCCCTTTACGCGTATCGCACCACGAGAGCAGCGTCATGCCGTGGCGTTCAAAGAGGCCCAATACGTCGGGAATCACATCGCCATGACTGCACAACACTGTTCCTTCGTCAACCGTATTGAGCAGCTCAGCAACAATGTCTCTGCTTGTATTTTCCGCAAGACGTTCGTCAACTTCAACTACAAGACCTCGCGCTTCGGCAAGTGGTTGCAAAGTTTGTTGGCATCGCATGTACGGACTCGAGATGAGTCGAGTGACTTCAACGTTCTCGAATTTCTGTACGAGCAACCGTGCTTGTTCCCAGCCCGACTCAACAAGCGGACGTTGCGTGTCGTCGTCATCCCAGTTTTTTCTACTGCCAGCTTTTGCGTGGCGTACTAAATAAATGGTCATGCCACCATTCCACTACAAAAGTCGAATGGTTACTTCATTTGCGAGCAAGCGTCCTTCTTTGGTGAGCACGAGGTTTTCACCCACCACATTTACTAAACCCGTTAATTCATCGGGGATTTCGTGCGGTAGATCGGATAGTGCAACACCTTCGCGACGGCGAATGGCAAGTTGCACACGTTCTTCTTTCATTTGTACTTCAGAAAGCGTTTCACTGGCATTTTCTACCGATTTACCTTCACGTACCAGTTCGATATAGCGCTCTGGCGTACGCACGTTCCACCACCGGCGACCATTTTCATGTGAATGGGCAGCGCAACCAAAGCCGCGGTAATTACTTTGTGCCCAATACAAACGGTTGTGTGCGCTTTCATGGCCGGCCATTGCCCAGTTAGAAATTTCATAGTTGTGCAAACCAGCACGTTCCAACATCTCATCAACAATGGGGTACTTATCGGCTTGGTCGTCATCGTCTGGGTGCCGTGCAGCATCGTCGGCAAGTGGAGTACCTGGCTCGACGGTGAGACCATATGCAGAGATATGTGGTGGCTTGAGTGCAAGTGCAGTTTCCACTGTGTGCACCCAATCTTCAACCGATTCACCATGTGCGCCGTAAATGAGATCCATGTTGAAAGAGGTAAAGCCCACTGCACGAATTGCTTCCACTGCTCGCACCACATTTTCTGGTTGGTGCTCACGGCCGAGTGACTGCAACACATGAGGCACCATTGATTGCACACCCAGGCTGATGCGGTTCACTCCTGCTTCTTTGTAGACCGCGAGTAACTGCTCGGTCACATTGTCGGGGTTGCACTCAACGGTGACTTCGGCGTTGTTGTTAATGCGAAGAGTTTGGATGACTTTTGCCAATAGTTCTGGTGGCACGAGTGACGGTGTGCCTCCCCCAACGAAAATGGTGTCGAGAAGTGGAAGCCCTGCGGCGTTTGCCTCTTCTACTTCGCGTAGCAAAGCTTCCATATAGGCGTCGCGCAAGTCGCCTTTGTTGTCCCAGGTAGCAAAGGCGCAGTAGTCACAGCGTTTCGAGCAAAACGGAATGTGAATGTACGCGCCAAACATGAGAGAGGAGTCAACTATTGATTCGGCGGCACGAAGATGAGGCCAAGTTCGGCTAAGTGGTCGCCCACTTCTTCAACGCTCACGTCGAGAATGACCGAAATTGCTCGTGTGTCGTGGGCGCGTACGGTAATGACCTTGCCGTTGAAGTCTTGACGCTGTACTTGGATCATGCGCAAGAGGCGTTCGAGCATTTGAAACTTTGGCTCGGGAAAGGTGGACAACTTGGCCACGTCGATACGGATTTTTGTTGGCCCAGAAGCTTCGGGCTGTTGACCCTCAACGCGCATTGCATCGCGTGGCAGCAGCTGATCGATTGACACCCCGTAGAAACGTGCCAGGCGTTCCATGCGTGGCACCGACAATGCGCGTTCACCGCGCTCGTATGCACCAAGCACCGATGCTTTGAACTCATTGTTTGAGGTTGCTTCTACTTCTTGTAACGACATCTTTTTTTGTTTACGGATATTGCGCAAACGTTCGCCGACGAGGGTGTTGTACGGGCTCTCGTCGGTGTTGAATTCTTCGTCGTCTGACTTTGTCACGTCTCTATTGTCGTTCGTGCAGAGCTACTAAACGTGCACCTGCCACCAAGGCGGCAGTTTCTGCCCGCATCACCACGGGGCCAATGGAGACTTTTGCAACGGTTTCTGGCACTTCTAACGGGTCAAAGCCGCCTTCGGGGCCGACAACGATGTACTGCTGTTCTGTGCTCAATGGGCCACCCTCAGGGTCGGCTACGGCGACCCCTGTTCGGCCCAGTACTTCAGCGAGGTCGACACCAACATTTACTTGGGGCACGAAAACACGGCGGCTTTGCATGCAAGCTTCATGCACGATGGCGTGAATACGGTCGTGCAGGCGGTCGCGTGTGCCCGCAACAGCACGCTTGGTAGGAAGCAGAACGTCGATTGTGTCGACTCCTACTTCAACAAGTTGGCGCACTGTGGCTTCGGGCTTTTCAGCTTTCACTGGCACAAAGGCAATACCAATGGAAGAACTCTTGGGGTTCTGCACTACAACATCGCCAGAGATTTCTATTGCATCGCGACCCACCACGCGACATTGTCTCCAACGCCCCGCGCCGTCGGTTGCGGTCACGCTTTGGCCGTCGCGCAAGCGCAGCACTCGAAAGAGATGGTGTGCGTCGGTATCGGAGAGAGAAATGGTGGTGATGTTGTCGAGAACAAGGTGCGCAGCAGAATTGCGCAGCAGTGGGTTCACGAAAAGGCCGATTTCAACTTCGACTTCAGACCTTTTTCTTGGTCTTTCACTGTTTCTCCACGCAGTGCTGCAAATTTGCGCAACAGTGCATCTTCTTCATCGGTCAACTTGGTGGGTATTTCAATTTGCACAATGATGCGCAGGTCGCCACGACGCTTGCCACCCGAGTTCAGATGCGTTACTCCGCGTCCACGCAACACAAACTCTTGACCATGTTGTGTGCCGTGAGGAATGGTGACTTCTTCTGTGCCATCGAGTGTTTCAATGTTGACTGTTGTGCCTAAAGTTGCTGTAGCAATACCTAAATTTTGCACCGCAATAAGGTCGTACTCGTCGCGTTGCAAGGTTGCGTGTGCGGCAACACGAATATGCACGTAAAGATCGCCAGCAGCACCACCACGTGGGCCAACTGCACCGCGGCCATTGAGGCGCAGCGTTGCACCGGTGTCGACACCACCCGGAACATCAATTTGATACGTAGCGTTTTCTACGATGCGACCATCACCCTTGCAGGCGGTGCATGGCGTAGACACCACTTGACCAATGCCACTGCACCGTTGGCACGGCGAAGCCGACACCATTTGGCCCAACAAGCTCTGTCGCACGCGACGTACTTGGCCTGCGCCATCGCAATCGGAACAGGTAACCGGCTTTGTGCCCGACCCCGCACCTGAACCCGAACAATCGTCACAGCGCAAAGCAGTGCGCAATGTAACGGGAACAGTTCCGCCGAACACTGCTTGTTCAAAGGTGAGATCGGCAATGACTTCAAGATCTTGCCCACGTGGTGGGCCGGCACTTTGCCCGCGTCCACCAAAGCCATTTCCACCGCCACCAAAGGGTGAATTGCCGCCGAAGAATGCTTCAAAAATATCGCCAAGGCCACCGCCACTAAAGGGGTCGCCACCGCCACCTGCGCCGCCGAGGCCAGCTTCACCAAAGCGGTCGTACTGTGCGCGTTGTTGTGGGTCAGAGAGCACCTCATAAGCACGACTGAGTTCTTTGAACTTGTTTTCTGCAGTTGGATCGTCGGGGTTCGCATCGGGATGCAATTCACGAGCACGCTTGCGATATGCCTTTTTGAGTTCCTCGGCCGATGCGCCACGGCCTACTTCGAGGATGTCGTAAAAATCACTAGCCATTGCTTACTGCTCCATAATTTCCATCTGCAAGTCGACGACCCAATTGTGTACTTACTGCCTCAACTGTTGCCAATGCTTGCGGGTAATTCATTCGCGTGGGGCCAAGTACCCCAACGGTTCCTAGTTTTTCACCATCGGCCATGACTGGTGCAACAACAACCGAGCATGCCGCCAATGGCTCTACCCCGTGTTCGCTACCAATAGCTACCGACAAACCTCGGTCGAGTACATCGCGCACAAGCGACACCACAACGTATTGCTGTTCCAGTGTTTGCAATACCGATCGCACAACGTCGACCGCATCGAACGCCTGAGCCATTGCCGCTGCGCCACCCACAATGACGTTGGCATCGCTTTGGTGAGGAACAAGTAGTGAGAGCGCAGAAGAGCACAGTGCATCGACTTTGGCATCGCCACTTGGCGCAAGGTGCACCTGATTGAACACGTGACCATACGTTGCTGCATTTAAGTGCGCACTCGCTGCTGCAACTTGGGCATCGGAAAGCTGATCGTCAAGATCAATGGCTTCGCTTTGCACCACACCACTCGATAGCACTGCAACAACTGTTCCCATGTGCAACGAGAGTCGCACTATTTGCACACTGCGCACAGTGGCAACGTCGGCAGCGGGGCCAACTACTAGTGCTGCATAGTTGGTCATGTTGGTGAGCAAGCCTGAAGTTTTTTGCAAGAGTTCTTCCACGCGGCCGGTGGAATGATGAAAGAAGCTTCCTACCTGTTCAGAAGTAACACGCTCTGCTTGAGCAGTGGTGACCAAGGTGTCGACGAAAAACCGGTAACCCTTGTCGGTAGGTATACGCCCAGCCGAGGTGTGGGGCTGCACCAAGTAGCCCTCTTGTTCGAGCATCGACATGTCGTTACGCACGGTTGCCGACGACACCGATACGCCTGCCATTTGGGCAATATGCGCTGAACCCACCGGCTGGCCGGTAGCGATATATTCCTGCACTACGGCGCGGAGAATGGCGGTTTTTCTCTCGTCAAGCATGTGGCTTCTAGGTTACTTGCCCGATACGGCCTTGTAGCGAGAAAGGCTTTCTTCACGTTCTGCTGAGTGGTTCACCATTGGCGCGGCATATGTGGCTCGCCCATCGGCCCCGGGCACATGAATGGTTTTGCCCTCAAGGTCGGCGAGTTCATCAACATATTTTCTGATGTACGCGCCAGTGGGGTCGAACTTTTCCGACTGACTTTGCGGGTTGAAAATACGGAAATACGGTGCGGCGTCGGTGCCGCTTCCTGCACTCCACTGCCAACCGTGATTGTTTGAAGCAATGTCGCCGTCGACAAGATGCTTCATGAAATGTTGTGCACCCCACTGCCACGGCAAGTGGAGATCTTTCACGAGGAAGCTCGCCACAATCATGCGCACACGATTGTGCATCCAACCTGTTGCAAGCAACTGACGCATACCGGCATCGACAATGGGGTACCCCGTTTGGCCAGCACACCATTGAGCGAAACGTTCTTTGGCACGCGCATCGGTATCTACTGAAATTTTGTTCATTTTTGGCTGCAAGTTATTCCACGCAGTGTGTGGTTGGTGGAAAAGCACATCGGCATAAAACTCACGCCATGCCAACTCGCTGCGATACACCAAATGACTTGGCGAGTCGCCAAGATCGGCAATGAGTTGTTGTGGGTGTACAAGACCAAAGCGCAAATAGGCAGACAACTGCGATGAACCATCGACAGCAGGCAAGTTGCGTTGCTCGCTGTAAGAACCTGCGGCTTCAGCAATAAACCATGCCCAGCGATCGTGAGCGGCTTTCTCGGTGGCTACGGGCAACATAGCAGTGCACTCGGGCAATGCTGGCAAGGCAGTTGTTGGAACTACACCGGCAGGAACGACCGAAGAAAAAACAGCATCGCTTTCTTCGTGTGGCCGCAAGTGCCCTGCCCACCTCCTGGAAAACGGAGTGAACACTGCATACGGGTTGCCATCGTCTTTGCGCACTGTTCCGGGCTCAAGGCAATAGGGGCTACCCACACCACGCAATGCCATGCCACCGTTACGCAAAGCCGTAGCAACTTCAATGTCGCGCTTGCGACCATACGGTGCGAAATCTTTGGAGACAAAAACTGTTTGTGCTTGCACTTCGGCGGCAAAGGCTGGCACCACTTCAACTGGGTTGCCGATGCGAATAACGAGGGAGCCACCCAACGACTCATTGAGCGCCTGGAGTGCATCAAAAAGAAACGTTAAACGTGGTAGCCCTGAACGCTCGAGGAAAATAGGGTCGAGCACAAATAAAGGAATGCATTCCTTCTCGCTGCACGCAGCACTCAGCGCCTCATTGTCGTGCACACGCAGGTCGCGTCGAAACCACATCACCGAACGCATTACACCGCTGCTTTCTGTTGATGTGCTTCCTTTTTTGTAGGAAGCATGACGTAGAGCAGCAACAAACTTGCGATTGTGATGACGCCGCCGTAGCCAAGTGCCCATTCAATACTCACGTGGTCGGCCACCCAACCAGTGATGGGCCCGCCAATGGGGGTAGAACCCAAAAATGCAACTGCGGTGAGCGACAAAATGCGCCCACGCATGTCTGCGGGTGCTTGCACTTGACTAATTGAATTGGCTCCGGAAATAAACATTGCGCCACCTGCGCCGAGGGGAACAGCTGCAATAAATGCACACCACAAATTTGGTGACCATGCAACGGCAAGGTTTCCCAGTGCAAGAACCCCGCAACCCACTGCGAAATAGCGCACGGTCACTACAGCCCGACCGGCAGTAAAGAGACTGCCTAACAAACTGCCTACGCTCACCATGGCAAGCAACCAACCAAAGCCGGAGTCGCTCCCCCAACGTTGGTCGGCCAATTTTGGCAGCACCACGCTGTAGTTGAAAGCGAATGTACTCACAACGGTGAGAACAATAAACACCGCGAACAACGACTGATCTTTGCGAATGTACGACAACGCTTCGCGCACTGGCTTTCCACCTCGTGCCGAACGCGGAGCAGGATACAACTGTGTTTTGTCCATGGCCAAAATGCTGAACAAAATAGCTGCAAACGAAAAACCATTAAAGATAAACAACCAACCCGTGCCACATGGGCGCACCAGAAGAGTTGCTAAAGCTGGGCCAAAAATACGCGAGCCAGTCATCGCTGCGGTATTCAGCGACACAGCATTGCTGATGTTTTTTGGTTCCACTAATTCCGTCACAAGTCCACGCCGCGCAGGGTTGTCGAATGCATTGATGAGACCAAGAGTCAACGACAGTGCATAGACAGCGGGAATAGAGATGTGATGAGTGAGGTCAAGCACGCCGAGGGTAATTGCTTGCAGTGCCAGCCCGCTTTGCGTGAAGAGCGTGAGTCGCAACCTGTTATGACGATCGGCAAGAGCTCCTGCCCACGCACCCAACAGCAACATCGGTAAGAACTGGAACATCACGTTCAACCCGAGGTCGGTTGCTTTTCCCGTGAGGCGATAAATGAGCAATGACGAAGCAGTGAACTGCATCCAGGTGCCGATATTGCTGACGAGCAAGCCGCTGAAAAAGAGTTTCGCATTACGCGTCTCGAGTGAACGGAAGGTGTCGGCCATGCGGGTACTCAATCGTCGAGCTTCAATGCAGCAATAAAAACGTCTCCGGGCACTTCTACACGCCCAATGGATTTCATTTTCTTCTTGCCTTCTTTTTGCTTCTCCAACAACTTGCGCTTACGCGTAATGTCGCCGCCGTAACACTTCGCCAAAACGTCTTTACGCTTTGCTTTGACGGTCTCGCGAGAAATGACCTTGCCGCCAATGGCTGCCTGAATAGGCACATCGAACATTTGGCGCGGAATGAGTTCTTTCAACTTCTCGCACATGCGTCGCCCATAGTCGAAAGCGCGGTCGCGGTGCACAATGGTGCTGAAAGCATCGGCAGCAATACCGTTGAGCAAAAGATCTACTTTTACCAAGTGTGATTCACGGTATCCATCGAGTTCATAGTCGAGGCTGGCGTAACCCTGCGAGCGGCTCTTCATTTGGTCGAAGAAGTCAACCACCACTTCAGCAAGTGGAATGGCATAGCTGAGTTCCACGCGATCGGGGGAAAGATATTCAATTTTGAGCATTTCTCCGCGACGCGCCTGACACAACTCCATCAGCGTTCCGGTGTAGTCCTTCGGCGTAATGATGCCAACTTTAAAATAGGGCTCTTCAATACGCGCAATGTTTTGCGTGGGTGGAAGCGAGGCAGGGTTGTCGACGAGTTCAACTTCACCATTCGTTTTATGCACGCGGTATTCCACCGATGGCGCAGTAGCAATGAGTGCCAAGTTGAACTCGCGCTCTAAGCGCTCTTTCACAATTTCCATGTGCAAGAGACCAAGGAAGCCGCAACGGAAACCGAACCCAAGCGCACCAGAACTTTCTGGTTCATAAGTAATAGATGCATCGTTGAGCTTGAGTTTTTCCAAACTGTCGCGCAGGTTTTCGAAGTCGTCGCCGTCGATGGGGTATAAACCGCAAAACACCATCGGCTTTGGATTGTTGTAACCAGGCAATGGTTCGCCGGCTGGTTCGCCAGAACGAGTGACCGTTTCACCGCTTCGTGCTTCGCCGACGTCTTTAATGCCGGCAATGAGATAGCCCACTTCACCGGGGCCAAGTTCTGCAACAGGAGTTGGCACAGGACGGCGCACACCAATTTCAATTGCTTCGTGAATTGCACCAGCGTGCATGAAGAGCAATTTGCCCTTGGCGTCGAGTGTGCCTTGCATCACGCGCACGCTGCTCACGACGCCGCGGTACTGGTCGTACTGGCTGTCGAAGATGAGCGCTTGGAGCGGCAAAGTTGGGTCGCCAGTTGGTGGCGGAATGCGCTCAACAATTGCGTCGAGAAGTTCGGGTACGCCTTCGCCGGTTTTTGCAGAGATGCGCAAAATATCTTCCGCCGGAATACCAAGAACGCGCTCAATTTCATCGGCGTAGTACTCGGGGTTGGCTGCAGGCAAGTCGATCTTGTTTAACACCGCAACAATTTCCAGATCATTTTCCAAGGCGAGATAGCAGTTGGCCAGGGTTTGTGCCTCAATGCCTTGAGCCGCATCGACCACGAGCACCACGCCTTCACAGGCGGCCAAAGAGCGGCTGACCTCGTAGCCAAAGTCGACGTGCCCAGGGGTGTCGATGAGGTGCAAAACCGAGCCCTTCCAGTCGACCCGCACGTTTTGGGCCTTAATGGTGATGCCCCGCTCACGCTCGAGGTCCATGGTGTCGAGGTATTGGGCGCGCATGTCTCGCACCTCAACGGCATTGGTGAGCTCCAAAATACGGTCGGAAAGGGTGGACTTTCCGTGGTCGATGTGGGCAATGATTGAAAAGTTGCGTATGCGAGAGAGATCCATGAGTTCATAGAATTCTACTGTCGTGGTTGGGTACTGGGCATCACGCTGTTAGTCTTTGCGACCATGGCAAACATCAAGAGCCAAAAAAAGCGCATCCTTACCAACGCCAAGAGTCAAGAGCGTAATAAGGCAGTTAAGAGCGAACTTCGCACCCGTGTGAAGACGGCTACCTCCAGTGCAGGTACAGCAGAAAGTGCTGAAGACGTGCGTATGGCAATGAAGCGTCTCGACAAGGCCGCCACCAAGGGGATCATCCACCCCAACCAGGCTGCTCGTCGTAAGAGCCGCCTCATGAAAAAAATTAACGCTGCCGGCTAATAGCCCTATTGCTTCTTGCGCCACCAGCCAGCCGGCTGAGTCGCGCCACTAGTACTTCCATCACCAGTTCTTCTGGCCAGTCTCGTTGACCCCGTAATTGCACATCTGCATCGGCGAGCAACACAATGCCTTGAGCAATGGCATCGCTCCCCAACTTCTCGGCTTGCTGCATTGCTTTGCGCGCTGGGAACTCACTGCGAATGCTGAGCAGTGCCATTGCATCGGCAGGTGATGACACATTTGCACCGTCGAGACGTGCAAAGCGTTCGAAGTGCCTGTGCAACAACACCATCACCTGGAGCGGATGCATTTCGCCAGCGTGCATGAGACGATGCAACACCTTGAGTGCTTCGCCAGTATTACCCGAGTCGATTGCATCGGTGAGATGCCATGGCGCAGTGGAACCCGACTCGCCGAGAAAAATAACAACATCGTCGTAGGAAAGCTTTTTACCTGTTCCGTAAGTACTGAGCAAAGTGTCGACGATGCCCGGGAAGCGACCCGTGTCGTTACCCAAGGTGTCGTTGATTGCTGAAATGGCGTGCGGGTCGAGGCGCAAACCCGCAAGTTCTAACTGTTCACGAAACCACAACTCGCGCTCTTTGGGCTTTTGCGAGACCGCGGTTGCAACGGTGGAGCCGCCCGCTTTCTTGATGGCATCGAGAACAGACTTTGCCACTGCACCAGTTGCAGTGAAAATGAAATCGGTTGCAGCAACTGGGCTTGCTAAGTAGCCAACGAGTGGTTGCAGGGCATCGACTTTGGGCACATTGATGTGACGCAGCACTACCACTCGCCGCTCGGTGAATAACGCCAAAGTATTTGCTGCATCTACTGCTGCCCGAACCGACATTTCCACTTCTTCAACGGTGGATTTTTCGGCATCGAAATCGTCGAGCATGAGCGACCTGTCGCCATCGCCAATGAGTTCATGCACACGTGTGCCGAGTTCCTCCAACACAAGCGATTCATCGTCGCCAGTAATGAGATAAATCGTCACGTCACTAGTTTCGCACAGCGCTGTCCGATGACTGCCACCCACCACACCCAACGCACCCCAAAACGCATGGGGAGCATCACCGCTTCACCCCGCCCCACGCTCATCATTCCCGCAAGAAGACACACCGGGAGCCCCACCAACATCACAACACCAGCTATGGGGACGGCAAAAAGATTAGTGATGAGACCAATAGGGCTCACACGCCCGAATGCCAAGTACATCGGTAGTGCAGTTCCGATTTGAGCAGCTGTTGTTGTTGCCAGTGGTTCTGCAATGAGCCCAGGCACATGACACTTGCGCAATGCACGTTGAAGAGGCTTCATCAGCACAATGAGCCCTGCAGTTGCACCTGACGACATCCAAAAGCCCACTTGCCACATCAACATGGGGTCAATAACAACCAGCCCCGCCACGCATAGCACGAGTACCGCTAAAGATTTCACTTGCCAGCCCGCAGTGAAGCACAACACCGATATCGCCGCCATTGCCGCAGCGCGCAACACCGATGGCTCAGCGCGGGTGAGCACGGTGAACCATGCCAATACGGAAAGTGTGGCAACGAGTCGCACACGAGGCCGCATGCGCGTCAGAAGTGGTGCAGCTGCAGCTAAAACAAATGCAATGTTTTGCCCCGACACCGCGGTGAGATGTGAAAGCCCCGAGTCACGAAAGGCACTGATCATTTCGCGTGGTTGATTGCGATCATCACCAATCACCAATCCTAAAAAGAGTGCGGCTTCATTAGCCGGCAATCGCGATGCTCCAGTTGCCAGCAAACGACGAATGCGATTGGTGGCGCGCGTGAATGCCGAACCATCGCTCCACGTTGATGCCACTTTCACCGCAGTGAGTTGGCCAACGATGTGTTGCGTGGCGCGACGATGTTGTTGTGTTGGCGATACTTCGCTGCGCTGCGCAGAAAGAAAAACCAACTCCCCTGCTAAATGCTGAGACACTCGCCGCGCACTACCACCGTAAAGAGTTGCCTGATAACGCCATCCCTCGAGCTCAAATACTGCTCGCACTGCAGAACTGCGACTCGCAGCATTCACCAACACAGGGTCTGCCACCAAAGTGGCTACGCCGGAAAAACTCCCCATTGGGGCATACTCTGCTTTCTTCCATTCCGCCTGACACCGCAAGACAAGAAACACCGCAAACGCGCTGGTGGCGAGCACAGCGAGCAAAACGCGATGAAACCACCATTGAGACGTACGGGTCTCGTACGATTGACCCATGAGCACACCTGGCGAGCTACGCACGAAGCGCCCACGTATTGTGCCCGATGGCATTGTTGCTCATAAGCGCGACCTCGCCCAGCGCGGCGGTTTCGCTGCAGTAGGCATTGCAACTGCGCTCTCGCTTTTCGGGGCCATTGTTCTTGCTCTCACAAGTAGCGCATTTTTTGGCGCCATTGGTTTCATTGCTATTACGTGCGGTGTGCCACTTCTTCCTATGGTGGGCCTCCCTGCTCGCACGGGTGCTGCGCGTTGGCTCATTGCCATTGTGGGAAGCGCTGCCATTTGGTGGTGGGTAGGACAACTCTCTGCTGCACGAGTGCGCAAATTTGCCGTAGCCGGCTGGAGTGATTGGGCCAAAGAGTTTGGTTTATACGCAGCAGCACTTGTACTTGGTGTGATTTTTGCGTTGCTCATTGCCGCAAAATCTCTTGGCGCCCTGTAACTACTACAGCGCAACAAAAGGTTTCATTGCTGCAAGTTTTCCGTCGCCAATTCCGGGCACCTTCAACAAGTCTTCCGCTTTGCCAAATGGCCCGTTCTTTGTACGAAATGCCACAATTGCTTTTGCAGTAGATGGGCCCACACTTGGCAGTGCTTCTAGTTCAAGCGCGCTAGCCGTGTTGATGTTAATGAGTGCACTTTTTACCGATGTTTCCGTTACGCCAACTGTTGGCGCAGCAGCAGTGGATGATGGCGAACCCACTGCAGCAGATGGCTTTCTTCGCACGGCAATAGTGGTGTGAGGCCTCAGGCTTGAACGAATAGGTATGTACACCTGTTCTGCATCGAGCAACGGCAGTGCCAAGTTCACCGCAGCAGTATCGGCACTTGCCGTCACCCCACCTGCAGCATTCACCGCATCAATCACTCGCGCAGTGGGTTTCAAGCGATACACACCAGGCTTATTTACTGCACCCGCAACATGAACAACCACTTCACGCACAACAGCAGTGTTCATTTCCATGAGCGATGTGTTTGGTACTTCGCCGATAACGGACGAAGAAGAACTACTCGCGCTAGAGACAATCGCCAGAGGTAATGAGTTTTCTAATGGTGGCGCAGGGGCCCGCAACAGCCACCATGCACCCACGCACACCACAGCTACTGAACCTGCTGTGGCAAATGCACGAGCAGGGCCGTACCACCTAATGAATTGAGAGCACTTTTCTTCGAGACGTTTGAGGTATTTCATACCTCCGTGTGTGCATTACCCACCCAAAAGTGGCAACCGCTTAGAAAAGAGCCGCTGTGAGCTGCTTGCGGTATTTCGCAGTGCGTGGATCTTCTGGGCCCATCGTTTCCAAAATATCTACATATTTCTGGCGGGCTACTTCGTCGAACTTCACAGTTGCCAGCAGTTCAACAAGTTGAGTATCGAAATCGTCAACGGGGTCGAGCGCCAAGCGCGCCGACGCAGCCACTTTGCGCACATCTTCGTTTTCAGGAACGCGCGTCAACAGCTGCAAGGCCTCGGTGGCGCGCTCGGTACGCACCATGATGCGCGCCATAGCAACAACTGCTTCACTGTTTCCTGGCTCAATAGACAAAGCAACGCGCAGGCTTTCTTCATCGCCCGCATCGAGAAGACCACGCATCATTTGGCTCTCTGGTGAGGGCAAGAGCACTTCAATGAACTTTTGCACTACTTCTTCTGGCTGTGCACCCATAAAACCGTCGAAAACTTTGCCGTCTTTGAGGGCATATAAAGCAGGCACCGACTGCAATTGAAAAGCTTGGGCAATTTGCGGGCTTTCATCAACATTGACCCGCACCAAATAGACCTGACCCTGTGTGGCAGCCACCACTTTTTCCACCATGGCACTAAAGGGTGGGCACGCCGGCGACCGTGGCGACCAGAGGTCGACCACAACAGGAATAGAGGCCGAGCGCTCGAGCACTTCGGCTTGAAATGTGGCCTCAGTGACGTCAATTGCCATATATATGACGCTATCGGCATCCGCATACGTCGCATCACGCCTTGAGTGACTAGTTTTCATATCGCATGACTACTGAATTGCCCACTGGGCTTACCCCTGAAATTGTCGCTTGGTTTGCCGCAAATATTGCTGGCGCAACCGCTCCCTTCCAATTCGAGATGATTGCTGGTGGGCACTCAAACCTCACCTTTGGCGTCACCGATGCAAACGGCAAACGTTACGTGCTGCGCCGTCCGCCACTGGGCCACATGCTTGCCAGCGCTCACGACATGGGCCGCGAATACAAAATTATTGCAGCACTTAGCAAGAGCAATGTTCCTGTTGCGCCGGCACTTGGGTTTTGCACCGACCCCGCAGTGAGCGAGGCACCCTTTTACGTCATGGATTTCGTAGAAGGACACATTATTCGTGAGCCTGAAACTGCAGCACAGGTCTTCACCGTTGAAGCGCGTCGCCACGCCAGTGAATCACTTGTCGACACCATGGCCGCCATTCACGCCGCCAACCTTGTTGACGTTGGCCTCGACACCCTCGGCAAACACGAGGGATACATTGAACGCCAGCTGAAGCGTTGGTACGGCCAATGGAACGCACAAAAAACGCGCGATCTTCCCGCGGTCGACCGCGTACACGATGAATTACTGAAACGCATTCCTCCGCAAGGTCCTGCAACTTTGGTGCATGGCGACTATCGCCTCGACAACTGCATGATGAGCAGCAGCGGAGATGTTGTTGCCGTACTCGACTGGGAAATTTGCACACTGGGCGACCCACTCGCCGACCTCGGACTTCTCATGGTCTATTGGACAGGACCTGGCGATGAGCCAAGTGCATGGGCGGGGCAATCGACCACCATTGAAGGTTTCTACAACCGTGCCGACCTTGCCACGCGTTATGCACAGGTTTCTGGCCGAGATGTTTCGCATATCGATTTCTACGTTGCCTTCGCATTCTGGAAACTCACCTGCATCTTGGAAGGTGTTTATGCCCGTTACTTAGGTGGTGCACTCGGTGAGCGCAGCGCAGAGGAACTTGAACCCTTCAATCAGCAGGTTCTTGCTGCAGCTGCTAACGCAGAAAAGATTTTGGACTCCTTGAAGTGAGACCGCCTCTACGCATCGACGGCGAACTGCCAACGCTTCACGAACCCGTTCTCATTGTGATGCTCACCGGCTGGATTGATGCTTCTGCAGCAGCATTTGGTGCGATGGAAGCAATTAAAAAAGGAACCCACGCCAAGCGCATTGTTACCTTTGACCCCGACAGCTTCATCGACTACCGCGTACGCCGCCCCGTCATGGAACTACGCGATGGAAAGAATGAAAAACTGGTGTGGTCGGCTCCTGAAATGTACGCAGGCAAAGACGACAATGATCGCGATGTACTCATTTTGTGTGGTCCTGAGCCCGATTCTGCATGGCTGTATTTCGCCGATGTGGTGGGCGACCTCTGCCTCAAACTTGGCGTGGTGAAAATGTTTGGCATTGGTGCATACCCGTTTGCCGCACCCCATACACGGCCTCCACAACTGTCGTGCACTTCACCATCGGAAGTTGCGCTTGCCGAGGTTCCTTTCATTAAAAGTTCTGCCGATGTTCCTGCTGGCATGGAGTCGGTATTGGAGCACGCCATGCAAGAACGCGGCATCCAAGCACTCGGCTTATGGGGTCAAGTACCGCATTACGTTTCCGCCATGCCCTACCCCGCTGCATCAGCAGCATTAGTAGGCGCAGTACAAATGGTTGCCGGGCTTTCTATCGACGTAGCCGACCTGCGTACTGAAGCAGTGTTGCAGCGCGAACGTATCGACAAGTTGGTGTCGGGCAATGCTGAACACTTGCAAATGGTGCAACAACTAGAAACCGCTTTTGACGAAGCAGTATCGGCAGGAAACATCATTGCCGATACTCAGTCTTCTGGCTCTGGCGATGCTATTGCCGACGAAATTGAATCTTTCCTACGGGAACAAAACGATTTAGGTAATTAACACATCACACATTGGGGGAAACAATGACAACGCGCAACGATATTTCACAACTGCTCTCACTAGAAGGAAAGCATGCAGTAGTAACTGGTTCCGCTACTGGCATTGGTGAAGGCATTGCAGAAATCTTTGCTGCCGCAGGTGCGACAGTCACGGTTGCCGACCGCGATGGTGTGGGCGCGCAGCGTGTTGCCTCGGCAATTGGTGGACGCGCCGTGCAAGTTGACCTCACGAACGAGAAAGAAGTTCTTGATCTCATCAATGGCATGGAGCAAGTTGACATTGTGGTGAACAATGCTGGTAGCTACTTCGATGTGGGCCCCATTCTCGACCAAAGCATCGACAGCTGGCGCCGCGCGATGGACAACAACCTCACCACCTGTTACCTCGTGAGCCGCGCTGCGGCACGTCGCATGATTGACGCTGGCAACGGCGGTTCAATTGTCAACATTTCTTCTGTTGACGGCCTTCTCCCTTGCATGGGAACTGGCTATGACACCGCCAAAGCAGCAGTGATTCAATTCTCGCGTTCGCTGGCAGTCGACCTTGCGCCACATAACATTCGCGTGAACAACATTGCCCCTGGCCACATCATGGTGGAAACATTACGGAAAATGAAAGACGGCGAGATTCCTGCTTTGTGGCCACAAAAGCATGAAAAGACTGGTCTCATGAACGACCTCACCAAGGCTCGCTCGGCCAACATTCCACTTGGCCACTCGGGCGTACCGAGCGATATTGGCAATGCTTCTCTCTTTTTGGCAAGCGATGCCGCTGCCTACATCACTGGCGTCACCTTGCCTGTCGATGGTGGTTGGTTACTCATCTAATTCCACGGTCATCTATAGTTTTCTCATTCACGAAGCGAATGGGGAATCATGAAAGTAGATGGCGGAATAGCACTCGACCTCCACCAATCGGTGCAGTCGGCAAAAGATGCAGAAGCAGCTGGGTACTCAGGTGCCTGGACAGCAGAAACAAATCACGACCCATTCTTTCCTCTACTTCTTGCTGCCGAACACACCACGCAAATTGAGCTTGGAACTTCCATTGCTGTTGCCTTTGCGCGCAACCCGATGACTCTTGCCAACATTGGTTGGGATCTCCAGTCGTATTCGCGTGGTCGATTCGTTTTGGGTTTGGGCAGCCAAATCAAACCGCACATCACCAAGCGCTTCAGCATGGAGTGGAGCCACCCCGCAGCACGCATGCGCGAAATGGTGTTGGCTATTCGAGCTATTTGGGACACCTGGCAAAACGGAACCAAGTTGGAGTTTCGTGGCGACTATTACACCCACACACTCATGACCCCCTTCTTCACACCGAACCCCGACGACATCGCTGCGTTTGGAGTGCCCAAAATTTTCCTCGCAGGTGTGGGTGAGCTCATGACCGAAGTTGCTGGCGAAGTGTGTGACGGCTTTATTTGTCACGGATTCACCACAGAAAAGTATTTGCGTGAAGTCACTATTCCTGCACTCGCCCGTGGTCGCGCAAAAGCCGGCAAAACAATGGAGGGCTTCGAAGTAGTTGGTCCATCATTCGTTGTTACCGGTAACAACGATCAAGAGTTGGAAGCAGCCGCTACCGGCACACGCCAGCAAATTGCTTTCTATGGCTCAACACCCGCCTACCGCGGCGTACTCGACATTCACGGATGGGGCGGCCTTCAAGACGAACTCAACTCGCTCTCAAAGGCTGGCAAATGGGTTGAGATGGGCAATGTCATCAACGACGAGATTCTCAACACCTTTGCAGTTGTGGGCAAGCCAGAAACCATTGCCAGCGAACTTGGACGCCGCTATAGCGACGTCATTCAACGCATTAGTTTTTACGCACCATACAAGAGCGACCCAGAACGTTGGAGCCAGGTCATTGCCGACTTGAAGTCGGCATAACTTCTACTTGAAATTCGGCATCGAGCGAATGGAGCGCTTGAGTTCTGCCATACCTGTTGAGGTGGCAATGAGCTCAATGGCGTCCCACAGTTTCAATGCTGCATCGCCACGAGGAATCTCGGAGATGACGGGCCCAAAGAAACTGCCTTCATTTTCCTGACCGGGCTTGAAGGTAAGGATGGGTGTACCCACACCTTTACCTGTGCGAGAAAAAGCTAAATCGGTTTCTTCACGAATGATGGCATCGAACTCTTCGTTGTCGGCGCCTTTGGCCCAGTCGACATTCAAGTTGTTGCGGCTCAACACATCGACGAGGAAGAACGTGGGGTTGTTCAACATTGCATCACGCTGTTGGTTGTTGTGCAATGCAGTGCCTACTGCGGTGTACACCTTGCCTACCGCTTCGTTGCCTTCTTCTGCACGAGCCAATGCTGCGGCGCGCAAAATTTGAGTTCCGATGAAATGAGACTGACGGTGAGC
>CANFUE010000008.1 GCA_947450115.1 Acidimicrobiaceae bacterium
ACGGGAAGGTTTGGCACCTCGATGTCGGCTCATCGCATCCTGGGGCTGAAGCAGGTCCCAAGGGTTGGGCTGTTCGCCCATTAAAGCGGTACGCGAGCTGGGTTCAGAACGTCGTGAGACAGTTCGGTCTCTATCCTCCGCAGCCGAAGGAACATTGACGAAGGCTGTCCCTAGTACGAGAGGACCGGGACGGACGTAGCTCTGGTGTGCCAGTTGTCCTGCCAAGGGCATGGCTGGTTAGCCACCTACGGAAGGGATAACCGCTGAAAGCATCTAAGCGGGAAGCCCGTTCGAAGATAAGTGTTCCCATGCGGTTAGCGCAGTAAGGCCCGTGGCGAGACCACCACGTTGATAGGCCGGAAGTGTAAGCGTAGTAATACGTTCAGCTGACCGGTACTAATCGGCCGAGGGCTTGGTTAGATACACGCTCGTGCTTGCTCTGGAGTCTTTGAGGGACTTCACCCGAATTTTTTCGGGATCCCCTTGACAACAATTTTCGGTGGCCATGGCGGTGGGGTCACACCCGTTCCCATCCCGAACACGGCAGTTAAGCCCGCCAGCGCCAATGGTACTTGGAGGTAGACCTCCTGGGAGAGTAGGACGCCGCCGAATTAATCGAATCAAAAGCCCCTCGCGAAAGCGGGGGGCTTTTGTGTATCTCCGATCATCACGTTGCACTTGTCAGTGCAGCAGTAACTTCACTGCATGAACGCGCGTCTTTTCGGTGAGGTACTTGTGACAATGCTGGTCATTCTCGACCCACCGGGAAATGTTCCCATCTTTCTTGCGGTGACGCGTCAATTGAATAACAAAGAACGTCACCGCGCAGCTGCTTTAGCGATTTGCACAGCATTTTTCGTGATCATGCTGTTTGCTCTTGGTGGTCAAACCATCTTGGATTACCTGCATGTTTCTGTTCCTGCTCTGCAAGGTACAGGCGGCTTGTTGCTGTTGTTGGTGGCGATGCAGTTGCTGTACAACAAGGGTGGTGACGATGGTTTTCTGGAAGCAACACCCGAACAACGCACGTCAATAGCTCTCGTTCCGTTAGGAACTCCGTTGCTTGCCGGGCCGGGAGCAATTGTTGCAACCATTCTCTTTTTCAATCAAACACATTCATTTGGTGAGTGGATGAGTGTGTCGAGTGGAATAGCACTTGCTCTATCGGTGTCGTTTATCGCAATGCGCTTTAGCGGCATCATTCAACGCGTAGTGCGTCCGATGGGCGTACTACTTCTTGCACGTGTTGCCGGAATGATTCTTGCTGCAATTGCTGTTCAGATGATTGCCGATTCTGTAACGGCGTTTGTGCGTAACGCTTAGTTCACTCCGCAGGGTTCACATTTTGCTGGGGGATTGGCCCATATGTTTTTTCGTAGCGATCTACGTTGTCGGCAATGGCCCGGGCGATTTCAAAAATCACTGATGTGGGTACTTTCACCCGTGCAACAACAGGAGTAGGTACAAATAGTTCCCCCGATGCATCGTGCTCCGGCATGCCAGCAACCCCAAAATCAAGAGTGAATTCGTAAGGGCCATGCCAAACAGCGGCGACATTGGCATAAACACCAGCCTTTTTGTCGTCGGCGATCTCCATACGCACTTGGGCTTGTTGCGGCACATTGTCATCAGTCATAGAGGCATCGTACCGATTTTCAGGTGAGCAACGTAGAGTGTTGCCCTATGCCGAACGATCGTCCGCGCCCTCCACGCTCACAGAGTTCTTCTGGGCGCAACGACCGATCAGAGCGTCGTCCGTCGCGTGGTCGCGATTCTGACGATCGTCGCCCCGTTCGTGGTCGCGATTCCGATGATCGTCGTCCGTCAAGAGACCGTGACTCTGATGAACGGCGTCCGGCACGCCCTGCGCTGACTGCTGCTGAGCAAAAGTCGCGCGAGGTGTATGCCCGTACCGGTGGACGTCGTACCGAAGGCACTGGAGCTCCCACTGCCCGGCCCGTGCGTAAAAAAGTGGAATGGGTCGATGAAGGTGCTGTGAAAAAAACAGCCCGAAAGGCAGTACAACGAGGTGCTACTCCACGTGGGCGTAGTCAAGGCGAGAATCGTGGCGAGAATCGGGTGCCTGGCATTCCTCGCAGTGATCGTCCCTTGCCGTCTGATGTTTCACGCGATGTGGAAAAAGGTGTTGGCGTTCGCCAATCACAGTCGACTACAGAACGTTTGCAAAAAGCAATTGATGCTTTTGAATATGAGCGTTACGAAGACGCCGCACGTTTGTTGCAAGTGTTGTCACGTCAATTGCCAGGTATGGCTCTTGTGCACGAGATGACTGGCCTGTGTGCATATCGCCAAGCAAAGTGGCGCACCGCCGTTAATGAACTTGAAGCAACTCGAGTACTTGATCCTTCTCGTACCACTGTGTTGCCAGTTCTTGCCGATGCGTATCGCGCATTGCGTAGATGGAGCAAGGTCAATCAAATCTGGAGCGAAATCAAAGATTTGTCGCCACATCCGTCGGTACTTGCTGAAGGCCGCATCGTTGCTGCTGGCGCATTGTCTGATCAAGGAAAACTTGCTGAAGCTGTTCGTCTCTTTGACTCCGTGTTGAATGTTCCTAAACGAGTACAGGATTACCATTTGCGCCAGTGGTACATGGCTGCAGATCTGCACGACCGCTCTGGAAATATTGTTGAAGCCCGTCGTCTCTTTGCTCGTGTCATGCAATACGACGCAGAATTTGTCGACGTTGCAGACCGACTTTCCCATCTTGGGCCCGTTCGCTAACACCCCTTCGTTACTCTCTTCATATTGAGCTTTGCTCCTTCTCATGTGGCACCTGGTGTCGCATCACAACAGTGAGAAATGGAGGGAATATGAACGTCGTAGTCATTCGTGGTGTTGTGCTCAATACCCCAGTGGAAAGAGTTTTAGGGTCTGGCGAATTTGCCACTTCATTCGATGTTGTCACGGAAAGCGATGAAGGCAGGCTGACGGTTCCTGTTAACTGGGTCACAACGGTCAAGACACTTCTGCAAGAAGGAGAAGAAGTCATGGTCAGCGGAAGTGTCCGACGCCGTTTCTATCGCGCTGGTGGCGCAGTGCAAAGCCGTACCGAGGTGCTGGCAAAACAAGTACTCAATACGCGGCGCAAAGTTGCCGTCAAAAAGAGTCTTGCCGAGATCCAAAAAGAGCTC
Source organism: Acidimicrobiaceae bacterium (assembly GCA_947450115.1). Taxonomy (GTDB): domain Bacteria; phylum Actinomycetota; class Acidimicrobiia; order Acidimicrobiales; family Ilumatobacteraceae; genus F1-20-MAGs119. The sequence goes on from CANFUE010000008.1 coordinate 3,156, forward strand.
ACACACACCTGGTAGCACCAAAACTTCTTGCCTGCGAGTGCAAAATGGCTAGTGTTTTCAGAGAAGAACTTTGAAAGGCCAAATGTGAACCAGCAGCAACTTACGCAAATGCGCACCGGTAAGGGCTTTATCGCCGCGTTAGACCAAAGCGGTGGAAGCACACCAAAGGCATTGAAGTTGTATGGCGTCGACGAATCTTCCTATTCCAACGAAGACGAAATGTTCGATGTCATTCATGCAATGCGTAGTCGTATGGTCATGAGTCCAGCATTCACTGGCGAGCGTGTTTTGGCCGCAATTTTGTTCGAAGGAACGATGGATCGCAGCATTGAAGGTGTGGGTAGCGCAGAGTACTTGTGGAACCGAAAGCAAGTCATCGCCATTTTGAAAGTCGACAAAGGTCTTGCCGATGAGGCCGATGGCGTGCAACTCATGAAGCCCATGCCTGAACTCGACGCTTTGTTGGCGAAGGCACGAACGAACGGGATCTTCGGAACGAAAATGCGTTCGGTGATTAAGGTCGCAAATGCAAAAGGTATTTCAGAAGTTGTCGCTCAGCAGTTCATTGTTGGTCGTCAAATACTTGCTGCAGGCCTCGTTCCCATCATCGAACCTGAAGTCGACATCAATAGCCCGAGCAAAAAAGAAGCAGAGGTGCTGTTGAAAGCCGCACTTCTCAAAGAGCTCGATGCGCAACCGGCCAATCAACCTGTGATGTTGAAGCTCACGTTGCCCGAAGACGACAATTTCTATCTTGATCTTGTGAAGCACCCGAGCGTGTTACGTGTTGTTGCTTTGTCGGGCGGGTACTCGCGTGATGATGCCAACACAAAGCTCAGCAAAAACAATGGAGTCATTGCGAGCTTCTCGCGCGCGCTGACTGAAGGTCTCTCCGCTCAGCAGTCAGATGCTGAATTTAATGCTGCGCTCGATAGTGCAATTGCCTCTATTTACGCAGCTTCAAATACGTAATTAGTCAACTGCTAACGGGCGCATTGCCAGCCCGGTGCGCAATTTCGGAGTAAAAAATGTCGACTTCGGCGGCATGAGTAATCCTTCATCGGCCGTGCGGCGAATTTCTGCAAGAGATACGGGCCGAATGAGAACTGCACATTGAGCAAGTCCTGCCTGTAAAGCGTCATGCACTTCGTGGGTGCCATGCTGGTAAGAAATGCCCGCCGCGTCGAGTGAACCAAGTGCAGAAGTGATTGCATGCTCAAGTCGGGCGCTGTCGAGAGCGCGAACCTCAGAGAATTTCTCGACCTTTTCGGTGTACAGGGTTGTTGATCCGTCTGGACGCAAAAGGCAGATGGCTTTTTCTGAATTCATGAGACTCAGCGTTTGTTCTGACAGGGTGCTATCGCCGACACGCGTATAGAAGGCGTCCAGAATCTCTTCCATTTGTGCTGGGCTCACCGCAGCAATGAGGCGATGAATGGCAGCAATGCTCAGTTGTTCTTCAACGAGTTCAGCCACATACGTCATGGTGAGGCCTGCTGCGGGTGCAAGTGGAGAATTGTCTGCACGCATTTCATCGCGGTAAGTGCGCGAAATGGCATAGCGGTGATGTCCGTCGGCAATGACCACGGGTGAGCTTCCAATTGCTGAGCGAATAGCCTCGATACGTTGTGCATCTGTGACGCGTTCGACGCGATGGACCACACCGTCTTCGTCGGTCATTTCGCCCATGAGTTCACCTGGTGCGAGAAGCACCTGGGTGAGCCCGTTGCACAGGGAGAGCCCCCATACTGGCGACAAGTTGCATTGCGTTGCTCGGGTGAGGTCGAGTCGGTCGGTTTTTGCTTTAGGTGTGGTTTGCTCGTGGGGGAGAACTCCACCCGCTCCCACGTCGACTACTTCAAGGGCACCGATAACACCGACGGTATGACGATCGTTTCCGGCGGCATCACGAAAAGACATGCGGTACAGGGTGTACGAGGGTGTGGGGTCCAAGGTGAGCACTTTGTTCGAGATCCACTCTTGAATGGTTATAGCTGCTTTCTCGTAGCGCTGTGGCCCGTCGGCATCGAGAGGGCAATCGACATGAACAATATTCCAGGGGCTTTGCGTCCCGTAGTGGGTGCGATCATCAGGGCTTAAGACGTCGTAGGGCGGGGAACTCAGCGCAAAGAGCTCAGAGGAGGCATTGGTGTAACGAAGCGCTGAGAATGGTTCAAATTGAGGCACACTCTAAGGGTGGCAGGTATGGGTGCAACAAACAAAACCGTAGGGACGCAGGGCATTATTTGGAGTGATCTAGATGGTGTCATTTGGCGCGGGGCTTCAGTTATTGAGGGCGTTCCCGAGAGCATTGCTGCAGTGCGGGAGGCGGGTTGGCAGGTCAATTTCGTCACAAATAATTCTTCAACACGGCTCGCTGATCAAGAGCAAAAACTTTTCGACATGGGCATTCCTGCTGTCGGCAATGTGGTGACAAGTGCTCAGGCAGCAGCTTCATTAATTGCACCAACAGAAACGGTGTTGGCGTGTTCGGGCCCGGGAGTAATTGAGGCTCTGCAGCAACGTGGTGCTCGTGTGGTTGATGTTCGCCACGCGTTATTAGACGAAAATTTTCAACCCCGTCATGTTGATGCAGTCGTTGTTGGAATGCATCGAGATTTTTGTTTTGATTTTCTCCATGTCGGGCTCACTTGCCTGCTGGCTGGCGCCCGGCTCATTGGCACAAATGATGATGCGACATTCCCGACCGAATACGGAATAATGCCAGGAGGCGGGTCGCTCATTGCATCGTTCGCGTACGCGTCTCAGATGCGGCCCGTCATGGCGGGAAAGCCGCACGATGCGATGGCGCATCTCGTGCAATCGCTCGCTGGGTCAATTCCCACTTCACGGCAAGTGATGGTGGGAGACCGACCCGATACCGATGGTGCTTTTGCACAGCTTCTCGGTATTGCTTACGCCCAAGTGTGGTCGGGTGTGCAAGAGAAGTGTGCAGGGCCTGTCGATGGGGTGCACTTCAACTACACGGGAAACACTTTTAGCGATATTGCAACGATGCTGTTGAATAACCCAATTGGAACAAACGATCTTCGTCAGGTGTGCGAATGAAGCAACGTCGTTCATTGGTGCGCGAGGTGTTGCATCGTGGCCTCTTGTCGAGCGCGGCCGACGTAGAAATTGCACTCGCCGAGAACCGCGTGCGGGTGAACGGTGCAGTAGTGAGCAATGCCGCCTCAATGGTGGCCGCAGGCGACACAGTTCATGTTGCCCCAGTAGCTAATCGATTTGTGGGTCGGGGCGGAATCAAACTTGAAGGTGCACTTCAACACTTTGGTATCGCAGTGGATCAGGCATACTGCCTCGACATTGGCGCCTCAACCGGAGGGTTTACCGATTGTTTATTGCAACATGGAGCGTCCCATGTTGTGGCGGTCGATGTGGGCCGTGGTCAGCTGCACCAGAAAATGTTGACGCACGCGGCGGTCACTTCGCTGGAAAGCCAACACATTTCACAGCTATCGCCTGAAGACTTGCGCGCTCATTGGGGGCCAGGTCATAGTGGCCTTGCGCAAATAGTGGTAACCGATGTGAGTTTCACTTCACTTGCCCAATTGGTGCCCCACATCGTTGCGCTCTCAGGCAGCGGAGCTGAACTTATTCTTTTGGTCAAACCTCAGTTTGAAGCCGATCGTAGCGATGTGCCAGCAGGGGGAATAGTGGTGGACCCGCAAGTGCGACAAGATGCAGTAGATCGTGTTGCTGAGGCGTTAAACATGGCTGGTTGCCGAGTTCATGGCCAATATGAGTCGCCTATCTCTGGTGCGGGTGGCAATATTGAGTTCTTCCTATGGGCAACTGCGCACACCGATGAGTAAAGATATGGGTATGGGTCTCGCACAACCACCATCTTTTCAATTGGGCTCCCTTTTGCTTGTGGTGAACCGTGAGCGCCCCGATGCATGCGAGGCTGCAATTCAAATTCAGGCATGGGGAGAAAAGCACAAAGTTTCTGTTGTGCATGCTGAAGATATGTCGAGCAAAGGTCGTGTGGTATCGCCCGATTTGGTGGTGTCACTTGGTGGTGATGGCACCGTATTGCGGGCAGTGCAAATTTTGGGTGGCCAACACGTTCCGGTGCTTGGTGTCAATTTTGGAACACTTGGCTATCTCACCAGTGTTGAACCATCGCAGTTGCTCGACGTTCTTGAGTCTTTGCGGGCGGGTGTTGTCCCTCTAGAGGCGCGTCTCGAGAATCGCATGATGCTCAAAATAGATGTGGCACAAAAAGATGGTGGTCGGCACACACTACGTGCATTGAATGAAGTCGTCGTAGAGAAAGTGGAGCCGGGTCACACTGTGCGCTTAGAGGTAGCAATCGATACAAGTGTCTTTGCCACGTATTCAGCCGATGGCCTGATCGTGGCAACACCCACGGGTTCTACTGCGTATTCGCTGTCGGCTCGTGGGCCTGTTTTATCGCCACAACATCGCGCGATGGTGCTCACTCCGGTGTCACCACATATGTTGTTCGATCGGTCACTAGTTCTTGACCCTGCAGAAGAAGTGTCCATCACTGTGCGCGGGCACCGAGATGTCACCTTGTCGGTCGATGGTTTGCACTTTCTCGCATTGTGCCCAGGCGATGAGGTGCGCGTCGCGAGCGATGCTGCAACTGCGTGTTTTATGCACGTAGGCCAACAGCGATTTCATCACATCTTGCGCCAGAAGTTTGGTTTAGGAGACGATTAATGCTGGTGGAATTGCATGTTCATCAGTTAGGAATTATCGACTCTGTCACGCTCGTCTTCAACAATGGGCTCACCGCCTTTACCGGCGAAACCGGTGCAGGTAAGACCATGATCATCGAGGCAATTCATTTGTTGGTGGGCGGGAAAAGCGATGTTTCAATGGTGCGCCATGGCTGCGACGAGGCACGTGTAGAAGGTCGTTTTGTCTCTGGCGATGAAGAAGTGATCTTGAGTCGTGTTGTTCCTGCACAGGGCCGCTCGCGCGCCTACATCAATGGCAACTTGGCAACACTTGCTCAACTGTCTGAAATGGGCGCGGATCTTGTTGACCTTCACGGACAACATGCACACCAAAGTCTTCTCCATGAAAAAGCCCAACGCGTTGCCCTCGATCAATTCGCCAATGTAGATATTTCTCCAGTCGCTGAAGCAAAATCAGAACTTCGTCATCTACGACAGGAACTCGAGTCATTAGGTGGAGATGAACGTGCTCGAGTGCGAGAAATTGACCTCCTCCAGTTCCAAATCGAAGAAATTAACTCTGCAAGTATTTCTTCGGGAGCAGAAGACGAAGAACTGCGCAAAGAAGAAGAGGCACTGGGTAATGCAGAGTCGTATCAAGCGGCTTTGCGCGGCGCCTACGCCTTTCTTACCGAAGCCAACACACAAGTGTCGGCGGGAACAACAAACGCTAGCGACGCGCTCCGCTCGGCACTTGGCCTATTGCAGGGCAAAGAAGCGTTCACCGATGTCGCACTGCGACTTTCTTCGTTGGCAGCCGAGCTTGACGATGTTGCTGGCGTCATCAGAGACCTCGCTGATGCCAGTGAAGAAGACCCCGAGCGCCTTGCCGAGGTCAGTGCCCGGCGCAAGGCCCTCAGCGACCTGTGTCGTAAGTATGGTCCTTTGCTCGCCGATGTCTTGGAATATGGGCGCGTCAATTCTGAGCGCCTGAAGGACCTACTCGGGTACGAACAACGTGCTCGCGAGCTAGAGGCGTCTATCGCCGCGGCACAAGTGCGCGTGCGCAAGGCAGAAGCACAGGTGCGAGAAAAGCGAGTTGAAGGAGCGCCACAGTTCGCCAAGGCGGTGCAGAAACATCTCCGTCTCCTTGCGCTGCCCGAAGCAGTGTTCCAGGTGAACTTTGCTCCAGAGGCTGAAGATCCACCAGGCGATGCCCTTCATTTCTTGCTCTCTGCCAACCCTGGTAGCCCACCATTGCCTTTGTCAAAAGTTGCCTCTGGCGGAGAACTTGCGCGTGTCATGTTGGCGTTGAGGCTCGTGCTCACGCAATCGCCTCCCACTCTCATTTTCGATGAAGTCGATGCGGGTATAGGTGGCGCTGCAGCGGTAGCCGTGGGCAAAGCCTTGGCCGCGGTTGGAAAAGGTCACCAAGTGTTCGTCGTTACGCATCTTGCCCAAGTGGCATCGCAAGCACATCAGCAATTGGGTGTGTCAAAGGAAGTGGTGAAAAAGGTGACCTACGCCCGTGTGGGCGAACTCACCGGGCCGGCTCGTGAAAGTGAAATCGCGCGAATGTTGTCGGGCGGAGCACTCACCGAGGTGGCCGTCGCCCATGCACAGGAGCTCCTCGCACATTCTTCCTAATCTCCATTTTCATGGTAAGTTGTTATTCCGTCAAGGAGTTGTTGACACAAGCCGACGGGAGAAGTGAAATGCCAAAGCATATTTTCGTAACAGGTGGTGTTGCGAGCTCGCTCGGCAAAGGTCTCACCGCTTCGTCGCTCGGACGTTTACTTAAATTGCGTGGACTGCGTGTCACCATGCAAAAGCTCGACCCGTACATCAACGTCGACCCAGGAACAATGAACCCATTTGAACATGGTGAAGTATTTGTTACCGATGATGGAGGCGAAACCGACCTCGACTTAGGTCACTACGAGCGTTTCATCGACGAAAATTTATCGCGCAGCTCAAACGCTACAACCGGCTCCATTTATCAAGCAGTTCTCGCGGCAGAACGCCGTGGTGACTACCTCGGAAAAACAGTGCAGGTCATTCCGCATATCACCGATGAAATTAAGCGCCGTATCCACCGTGTTTCAACCGACGATGTTGATGTGGTCATCACCGAAGTAGGCGGCACTGTTGGTGACATTGAAATTTTGCCATTCCTTGAGGCAATTCGACAGTTTCGCAACGAAGCAGGCCGCGACAACGTGTGCTACATCCACGTCACTTTGGTGCCTTTTATTGGCCCGAGCGGTGAGCAGAAAACAAAACCTACTCAACACAGCGTGACCGAACTTCGTAGCCGCGGTATTCAGCCCGACATCATTGTGTGCCGCAGCGAAGAGCCATTAAGCCAAAGTTTGAAGCGCAAGATTTCTAATGTGTGTGACGTAACTGAAGCAAATGTCATCAACGCAGCCGATGCACGCAATATCTACGAGCTACCTCTCATTTTGCACGATGAAGGCCTAGATGTTGTTGCGTGCGATACCTTGCGTTTAGATACTGAACTCGACCTTTCCTCTTGGGAAAACTTTGTTGAGCGTGTAGAGAATTCAGTACGACCTGTGCGTATCGGTCTCATTGGAAAATATGTTGAATTGCAAGATGCATATCTCTCGGTTGTAGAAAGTCTGAAACACGCCGGCTTCCACCATGGAGCAAAAGTTGAAATTGAATGGATTCAGGCAGAAGAGGTAGAGGGTCTGCTCACTGCTGGACGCGTGAGTAATTTGGACGGCATTGTCATTCCCGGTGGATTCGGCGGACGTGGTGTTGAAGGTAAAATTGCCGCCGCTCAATACGCGCGTGAGAACAATTTGCCGTGCCTTGGTTTGTGCTTAGGCATGCAGGTCATGACCATCGAGTTTGCTCGTAATGTGTTGGGCCTCACTCAAGCGAATTCCACCGAATTCGACCCGTCAACCACGGCACCGGTCATTGATCTCATGAACGACCAGCGCGAAGTGTCGAACAAGGGTGGCACCATGCGCCTTGGCGCTTACTATGCAGTTTTGACTCCCGGATCTCAAGTGGCAGCCATGTATGGCGAACCCGTAGTGAGCGAGCGTCATCGCCATCGTTACGAGTTCAACGCACAATTCCGCACCCGTTTTGAAGAGAATGGCTTTTTGTGCAGCGGCACTTCACCCGATAAGCGATTGGTGGAGTTCATTGAACTCACCAATCACCCTTTCTGGGTCGGAACACAAGCACACCCAGAATTTAAGAGCCGTCCAGACCGTGCGCACCCATTGTTCATTGGTCTCATCAATGCAGCACTGAACTATCGCGAAAGCTCTCTGAACACCTCTTCCACATCGCAGCGCTAGAGCATGGGCTTCGTCTCGCGTTCACGAAAATCTTTGCATCGTTGGGCTGTGTGGACGCTCGTTGAAGACCACCTGGAGGATCCTGCAGGAATTGGATTTGTGCGTACATACGTCGACTCTCCGGGCGCAGTTGGGGTCGTGGTTTTGCATGTTGAATCTCTTGGCGTGCTCAAAGGTGCTGAACCATCACAGGTGAACACCACTTTGGTGCGCCAGTTCCGCGCGCCCTTTGGCGATGAGATGTGGGAGATCCCTGCCGGTATGCGTGATGTTGCTAGCGAACCCCCGGAGTTGACGGCACATCGCGAACTTGCAGAGGAAGCAGGTCTTCAGGCGTCGGTACTTGTGCGGCTGGGATCAATCGCTTCCGCTCCAGGTATCACCAACTCGATGGTCGAAATTTTTGCTGCTTGTGGATTAAGCGAGGTTCCTATTGATCGACATGGTCCAGAGGAACAGCACATGCAGATAAGAGTTGTATCGGTAGCTGATGCAATCGAAGAAGTCCGTCGCGGGGAAATTACCGATGCAAAAACTATTATCGGGTTGCAGTGGGCGAGGGATCTCCTCTGAAGAATGTTGAAATGTCCGACGTCGTCTTTCCAGAGGCTGCCGAGGAATTTTTTAATTGGTTAATTGTTGAACGCGGACGAGCAGCAAATACGGTTGAGGCGTATCGGCGCGATATTGCTCAGTACTTGTTGTACCTTCGTGATATTCGCAGCACATTGATGAAGGCTCAAGTGCAAGATGTGGAAAATTTCCTCTCTCTGCGCTTGGAAAAAGGGGCAGCAAAGTCAAGCCTGGCACGTCAGTTCTCTGCATTGCGAATGCTCCATCGTTTCATGGTGGAAGAACGCTTTCGTAAAGATGATCCTGCTGTTGTTGCAGAGGGAATCGGGAAACCTGCAGGCATACCAAAGCCGCTGAGTGAAGAAGAGATGACGATGTTGATTGGCTCTGTTGTTGGAGACGAACCACAACAGCTACGCGATCGCGCAGTACTTGAGTTTTTGTATGCAACGGGTGCACGTGTCTCAGAGGTGTGCGGACTCAATTTGTCAGATCTCGACATGGAGTCGTCGCTCGTTCGACTCTTTGGAAAAGGATCCAAAGAACGTGTGGTGCCATTTGGCTCTATCGCTCACGGTGCTCTTGCTCAATGGATTGCATCTGGTCGCCATGCGCTCATTCCACCGAAGTGGGTACACAGAGATGACTCGCAGGCTGTTTTTCTTGCCAGTCGCGGGGCGCGTATTAGCCGCCAGGTCATATGGAACATTGTTCGTGATGCAGGATTGCGGGCAAAGATCAATCGCGATATCTCACCTCATGCTTTGCGGCATTCGTGCGCAACTCACCTTTTGGATCATGGTGCAGACCTGCGTATTGTGCAAGAAATGTTGGGGCACGCTTCTATCTCTACGACTCAGGTGTATACCCGTGTATCGCAAGAGCGACTGTGGCAAGTTTATGGTGAGTCACACCCCAGGGCGAGGCACTAGAGATGTTGAAGAATATTGAGCACTTGTATCGGCGTTGGCGAGCGATGGGCGAGGGCTTAGGTTCTGTTACTTCAGATGATGTTGCAATGACGAAAGAGTTGTTGAGCGATGCCGAGTTTGGTTTATGGCGCGCGATGTCGAGTGCAGATCAGGTGCATTCTGTGCAAGTCCTACGTATTTTTGAGAAGTGGGAGCCTGATGCAACTCGAGATGAAAAAAGTGCTGCATTGCTCCACGATGTGGCTAAAGCTATTTCGCCAATGAGCCGAATGGCGCGAAGTGTGGCAACCATCTGTAGTTTTCGCCGAGAGCGATGGCGGTGGTATCGCCATCACGAAGAAATGGGTGTAGAAGCCTTGCAGAGGGTTGGTTCGTCGAAGCGCACCATTGATCTCGTTCGGCGAAGTGCGCTTGATGCGGTTGCTCTGCGGCTATACGAAGCCGACGACTCGGTGTAGCTATTCCGGCAAGAATCCGACAGCATTTTTGGCGCGAGCCACCGTTGCACTGGCAACTACACGGGCCTTTTCGGCTCCTACTCGCAAGAGGCGTTGTAGTTCTGCACGGTCATTCATGAGCTCGGAATAACGCTTTTGTATGGGGCTGATCATTGAGCAAATGGCTTCGCCGGCATCGACTTTCAGTGCGCCGTATTGTGTATAAGAATTCGCTAGTTCTTGTGGTTTTTGCCCGGTAGCTGCCGACAAAATATCGAGCAAGTTAGCAATGCCAGGTTTGGTGTCGCGATCATAAGCCACTTCATTGTCGCTATCGGTCACAGCGCGCTTGAACTTCTTCATGATTGAGGCTGGGTCATCGAGAAGATAGATGCAGCCTGCTTCATTGGTGGTCGATTTTGACATCTTGTTCGTTGGTTCTTGAAGGTCCATGACGCGCGCACCAAGTGCAGGTGTCACCGCCTTTGGCAAAACAAATGTTTCACCGAAACGATGATTAAAACGCATTGCTATGTCACGAGTAATTTCAATGTGCTGCTTTTGGTCATCGCCAACGGGAACTTCATCGGCGTCGTACAGCAATATGTCGGCTGCTTGGAGTGCTGGATACGTAAAGAGGCCTGCAGAAACAAATTCGGCCTCTCGTTTTTGTGACTTGTCTTTGAATTGCGTCATACGCGACAATTCGCCGTATGAGACAGTGCACTCCATCATCCAAGAAAGTGTGGTGTGTTCAACAACATGGCTTTGCACAAAAACTGTTGCAACATTTGGATCGAGGCCGACGGCAAAGAGCATCGCTGCTAATTCCAAGGTGTTTTGACCAAGCACCCCTGGTGATTCGGTCACAGTGAAGGCGTGGAGGTCGACGATTCCATGAAATACGTCATTTTGATGTTGTCCATTGACCCACTGTTGGAGGGCTCCTAAGTAATTACCTAGGTGAACAGCGCCGGTTGGTTGGATGCAAGATAAGACACGAGCCACGGGCGGACTGTAGTCGTCGAAAGGGGTCTCTGGCGAGTATGTTTTCATATGTGAGTTATGACGTCTCCACGGCCGTATTTGAGGGCCCTTTCGACCTTCTCTTGCACCTCATTTTGAGGGAGCAGGTCGATATTCATGAAGTCTCGCTCAGCACCATTGTCGACGCCTATCTCACCGAAATTGAGAAGATGCAGGACCTCGACCTCGATATTGCAACAGAATTTCTGCTCATTGCCTCCACGCTGGTGGAACTCAAGGCACGGCGCTTATTGCCCGGCAAAGAAAACATCGACCTTGACGAAGAATTCGCCTTGTGGGAAGAGCGCGATCTGTTGCTCGCCCGCCTTCTGGAATGCAAGACGTTTAAAGATGTATCGCTGGTGTTTCAGCAGTTAGCAGACCTGGCCGACAGGGCATTTCCTCGCACCACCGGGCCCGATGAGAGATTCTCACAGCTTCTGCCCGACTTGATGGAAGGAGTGACCCCACAAAAGTTGCACAAAGCAATGCTGAAGGCGCTTGCTCCGAAGCCAGAACCACACATTGACCTCTTCCACGTAGCACCGGTTCGGTTGAGCGTTTCTGAAGCCGTCAGTGAGTTAATGGATTCCTTGCCAAGTATGAAGGCAATTACGTTCCGCAATCTCACCCGTGGTCATGAAGTACGTCTTGAAGTGGTGGTGAGGTTCCTGGCCATTTTGGAAATTTATAAGCAAGGTTTCATCGAGCTCAGTCAAGACGACCGATTTGGCGATATTGAAATCCTTTGGATTGGCGATGAAGGTTTCGCTTCAGTCAATTCATTCTCCATCGACGATTATGAAGGTTAAGTAGAAAGTTTCACATGTCAGACGAATTGCTCAATATGAACGATGATGCTTCATTTATCACCCCTGAAATCATCCGGGCGATGGAAGGTATTTTGATGGTGGCAATTGAACCTGTACCTGCTGAATTGCTCGCGCAATTATTCGAAGTGTCGGTCTCCATTATCGAAGAAATGGCCGCTCAATTGAGCGCCGTCTATGAAGAAGCCGGACACGGCTTTCAGCTCATTGCGGTGGCCGGTGGATATCGTTTCCAAAGTCATCCAGCTGTTTCTGCTTACGTGGAACGTTTTGTGCTCGATGGACAACGAGCTCGTCTTTCGGCTGCGGCATTAGAAACTTTGGCAATTGTCGCATACAAGCAACCCATTTCTCGTTTGCAAATTGCTTCTGTGCGTGGTGTTGACCCCGATGCTGTTTTACGCACATTGCATTCCCGTGGCTACGTAGAGCATCGTGGTAATGACGATGGGCCCGGCCAGGCGGTGCTGTGGGGCACAACACAACTTTTCCTCGAGAAGTTAGGCATTAACTCGCTGGGCGAGTTGCCACCTCTAGCGGAATTTGTTCCAGATGCGAGCGTTGTTGAGGCTCTAGAAAATACCTTGCGTATTTCTCCACTTGATGATGCAGGCTCTGCACCAGATCAAAATCTGTGACAGAAATGTCAGATCATTCATCGCACGACGACACCGAATTGCACGAAGGCGAACGCTTGCAGAAAATTCTTGCTGCTTTGGGTTGGGGTAGCAGAAGAGTTTGTGAAGATCTCATCATTGAAGAGAGGGTGACGGTCAACAATGAGATCGCCATTCTTGGTCGTCGAGTCGACCCACTTGTCGACTTGATTTGTGTCGACGGAGCGCCTGTGGGGGCACGACCCGACTTTGTTTATTACTTATTGAACAAACCAAGTGGAGTGATATGTACGGCGAGCGACCCACAAGGACGTGAAACCGTGATCGACTTAGTGCCGAGTGAACCTCGCGTCTTTTCCGTTGGGCGATTAGATTTCGACACTGAAGGTCTGTTGTTGCTCACGAATGATGGCGAATTAACGCAATTTCTCACTCATCCAAGCCAGGGCGTCGAGAAAGAGTATTTGGTGATGCTTCATGGTTCGCCACGTTTGTCCGATAAGGCACTGCACAAATTACGCATTGGTGTTGAACTTGAAGATGGGGTGACCGCTCCAGCAAAAGTGAGCCAACGCAGCGACAACACCGTGACTGTTGTTATTCACGAAGGACGCAATCGCCAGGTGCGGCGAATGTTTGAGGCTATTGGTGAAGAAGTGCAACGTCTTGTGCGTGTCCGTATAGGTCCGCTAGTTGACAACAAGCTGAAGCCCGGAGTGTGGCGTGACCTCACTCTTGCAGAGCGGAAATCGCTCAGTGAATTTATGTCGAAATCATCTCGGCGCTAGATACCCCGATCGCTAGAGTAGAGACGTGTCGGTACAGCAAAGCGTCAATATTGTGGGTCTGGGGCTCATTGGCGGCTCAATTGCTGCACGCCTCACCCAGGAAGGCTTTCGCGTTCAGGGAATTGACCCGTTAGCGAGTCGTCAAGAGGAAGCACTTGATTTTGGGTACATTTCATCAGTAGGTCTCGATGTCGATGCGCACATCACCTTTGTATCGGTACCGGTTTCGCAACTCGCCACCGAAGTTGAATCGGCGCTGCGAGCAACCAAAGGGATAGTGACCGATGTTGGCAGCGTGAAGGCTCCCGTCGTGCAGGCAATATCTGATGTCCGTTTCGTGGGTGGGCACCCGATGGCTGGTTCTGAGCTAGAAGGCATCCAAGGAGCAGACGCTGAGCTTTTTGAAGGCGCTACCTGGATCCTCACTCCCACTGACCTGACCGACGATCGAGTATTCGCGGAAGTGGCTTCCATTGTTCAACTCATGGGTGCAAATATTCTCGCAGTGTCGGCAGAGCACCACGATCGACTCATCGCGGTGGTGAGTCATGTTCCGCATTTGGCGGCCGCGACTCTCATGAGTGTTGCCGATGCTCGGTCAGAAGAGCACGCATCGGTCTTGCGTATGGCTGCTGGAGGCTTTCGCGATATGACGCGAATTGCGTCGAGCAAGCCCGGTATCTGGCTCGATATCTGTCGGGAAAATCGTGCAGCAATTTTAGAAACTCTCGACGACTTCATCGCCGAATTAGTACAACTGCGTGTCATCATTGAGGGCACGAAAACAGTGGAGCTCGAAACGTTTCTCTCTAAGGCGAGAAAAGCAAGATCGCATCTACCGGCTCGTGTTCGCTCGTTGGAAGACGTTGAGGAAATCCGTATTCCCATTCCCGACCGGCCAGGAGCCGCGGCAGAAATATTCACCCTGGCCGCCGCCCTCAATGTCAACTTGGCAAGTTTTGAAGTGGTGCACTCAGCTGAAGGCGAACGTGGTGTAGCCATCGTGCTTGTTGACAAATCTCAGGTCGAGCTGTTGCGAGGTGGCCTGATTGGTCGTGGCTTTAAGCCGGGTCGTTAGTGTGGCCCATCTTCGTTTAGAAACAGCACGAGGACCGCTTCATTGTTCGGTGGAAGTTCCAGGTTCAAAAAGCATTGCGAATCGGGCGCTCATCTGTGCAGCACTTGCTGGTGAAGGTTCAACTGTTACAAATATCCCGGGTGGCGACGACACCGTTGCAATGCTCGATGGTCTACGTGCACTAGGCCTCGTGATTTCTCAAGCGAACGAAACAGTTAGTTTTTCTTCATCGCTCGACCTAGAGAACACTGATGAGGTCAATATTCATGCTGCACTGGCTGGCACGTCATCGCGCTTTCTCACCGCACTCGGAGCGCTACGTAAGGGCAATACGTGCATCGATGGTTTTGAAGCCTTGCGAAAACGTCCGATGGAAGATCTCCATGTTGCTCTAGGGAATCTCGGTGCGAATGTGTCAAGTTCATTAGAGAAGTATTCGCTTCCCGTTGTAGTGAACGGTGCCGATGTCCACGGTGGAGAACTCACATTGTCGAGTTCTGTTTCCAGTCAGTTTTCCAGTGCCATATTGCTGATTTCGCCCTATCTCACTAGCGGTCTCATATTGAACATTGAAGGCAATCGCATCTCTGAGTCATACGTGATGATGACCATTGGCGTGATGTTGGCATTCGGTGTAGACGTCACAGTAGAGGAGCGCGATGAAAAGCTTTTACGAATTCGGGTTCGGCCAGGAAAATATGCAGCAACCCAATTTGCAGTCGAACCGGATGCTTCTTCTGCTTCATACCCGCTCGCTGCAATCGCAATCTGCGGGGGCGAAGTGTTCATACCCGGCATGAAGCAAGATTCTCTCCAGGGGGACACTGGGTTTGTTCCTTTGATGGAAGAGATGGGTTGCATTACTCAATGGGTAAATGATGGTGTGAAATTATCTCGCGATCCTCAAGCAGTATTGCGGGGAGTCTCTGTTGACCTGAAAGATATGTCCGATTTGGTTCCCACGGTTGCAGCTGTTGCGTTGTTCGCACAGGGAGCGAGCAGTATCTCAGGTGTTGGGTTTATTCGCAATAAAGAAAGCGACAGGTTGGGCGACTTGGCCTTTGAGTTGCGTAAATGTGATGCAGATGTGGAAGTTCTCGAAGATGGCCTGCGCATTTTGCCACGCCTTCTTTGTGGTGCAGATCTGGGCACGCATCATGATCATCGTTTGGCGATGGCCTTTGGACTCGTTGCGCTCAAAGTGTCGGGGGTGACGGTTGAAGACCCGGAAGTCGTCTCAAAGAGTTGGCCGATGTACTGGGAGATGCGTGAGCAAATGTTACGGTCGTCAGATGGGCGATGAACTAGCAAGTTCTTGGGTGGCGCAGGCGGGGTCAAATGCCTCTGTTCAAGCTGCAAATACCGTGGCTGCTTTCGACTTCGATGGCACCTTAACTGTGCGTGACACCGTATGGCCCTTTGTTTCGCTGTTGGTGTCAAAGCGAACGGTCTTGGAAGTATTTGCCTCAGACTTCGTTCGCAATGCGAAAGCAGTGGTCAAACGCGATCGCGACTTTTTGAAGCTAAATGTTCTTGCGAAATCACTCGCGGGAATGCCTGTGGAAAAGACGAACCGTATTGCCGAGAAATACGCGGATCATGTACTGAGACACTGGATGAGATCCGATACCTGCGCGAGGCTGAGGTGGCACCAAAGAGAAGGACACACAGTTGTTCTTGTATCGGCTTCGTTTGAAAATTATCTCGCTCCGATAGCGAGCAAAATAGGGGTATCCCACGTGCTTGCTACTCGTCTTGAAGTGTTTGAAAGCTCGACGGGTATTGAAATCTTGAGCGGGAATCTATTCGGTGAGAATTGTCGTGGGGTCGAAAAGGTCCAACGATTCCGTGAATGGGCCGCATCCCAACCAGGATCCGTCTTTCGTTATGCCTACGGAGACTCAGCTGGCGACCATGAGTTGCTGCAGGCATCTGGAGAAGCGATGTGGGTGAAACATGAAACCCTCCGTCCTGCGCCTTGACTTTTTGTTCAAACCGATTCCTGCTCGGTTGCCGCAAGGGAGCTCAGAACAAGCAGAGAAACTCCGAATCACTATTCTTGAGGAGCATCGCAAGGCCGTTGAAAAGGGAGATCCGGTGTACATCGACCCCGTCACACGACGCAGTGTGATGACGGCCGCATTTTTGGCATCACGAGCAACTTGCTGCACCAGCGGTTGTAGACATTGTCCGTACGAGCCCTAAACGGCTACGTTTGTAGTGTCGCGCGGTAGAAGCCGCCTCATACATTTAGGAGCAATTGTGTCGCAACAGCGAGAGATCCTCACGTGGGAAGGTTTCGGGGTCGCATCACATGATCTCGCACTCAAGATTGCTGCGAGTGGCTTTGAGCCCGACATGATTTTAGCTATTGCTCGAGGCGGATTATTCCTTGCCGGAGCACTTGGCTATTCACTCGCTGTGAAAAATACGTACACCATGAACGTTGAGTTCTACACGGGTGTGAATACGCGGCTTGATATGCCGATGATTCTTCCTCCCGTTCCCGATTTTGAAGAAGTGAAAGATGCAAAAATCTTGATCGTCGACGACGTTGCCGATACGGGCCACACTTTGAAGTTGGTCAAAGAGTTCTGTAACGGCCGTGTCGCTGAATCGCGCATTGTTGCTCTCTACGAAAAGTCCCACTCAGTAGTCCATTGTGACTATGTGTGGAAGCAAACAGATGAGTGGATTAACTTCCCATGGAGCGACCGCGAGCCAGTGGTGAAGAAAGCGAACATGGTGCTCGACGCCTAAAGGTTGTTGAGCACTACCTGAGCCGCATTGCGTCCACTCGAGCCCCAAATACCTGCACCAGGGAATGTCGCTGCACCTGTGATGTACAGATTCTTGATGGGAGTTGTGTAGCGCGACAATTCGGGTTGCTTTGAGAGAAATACCGACAGCGGACCACCGGAAAAACTCGTTGCATGACCCTGCGGAAGAAAGAACTCTTTTTCGTAATGAGCAGGTGTTTTCACACGCCACGCGGTGATACGAGGAGTGAGAGGTTCGGTCAGCAAAGTGTCGTAAAGCGACAGCCATCGCGACGGCTCATGGAGTGCATCCCATCCATCAACAAAATTGAATGGAGTAAATAGTGCTTCCAAGCTCAAAATGTGTGTTCCTCGTGGGGCAAGGGTGGAGTCGCTAAACGACGGAGTGTTCACTAGAAATGCAGGCTTTTCAAGTATGTGCCCCGTGGTCATCATTGAGTGGCCTTCGTGCAGTTCGGCTGTGTTTGGCGCAATGACAAAGGTGCAACCTTCGTTGCTGGTGAGAATATTTTGATAGCGATCATGCTGAAGGGCTTTGTAATGTATATCGCCTTGGAATATTGCATCAATCTTTGATTCGTAACCTTGCGAATGTGGTGTGTCTCGCCATCTGTTAATGAATTCTTGAGCTGATGAGGGCGCACCTTTCAGCCATTTCATAAAAGTGTCATGTGGATTACACGCGGAAATGACGGTGCGACTGCGAATAACGCGACCGTCAGATAGTTCTATGCCGACGAGTTTTTCTGCTTCGCAGACAATGGCTGAAACCGCAGTGGAAAGGAGCAATTCTCCCCCAAAGGATTCGTATGCACTTTGCAGGGCGCGTGGAAGTGCGCCGCTGCCGCCGATAGGACGCCCTACCTGTGCTGCGTGGCGCATGGCTAGCGTGATTGCTCCTAGGCCTGTATTGGGTGTGTGCGGTGATACGCCCCACACTGTGGGCCCTTCAACAAGAGCGGGGCCAATGATTTCTGGCGCATCGAAATAGGTGCCCAGAACTTCAGCAGCAGAGAGGCGACTCCATTGCAAAAGACGTATGAGACCTCGTCCACCGCGCCGTGCAGTATTTGACATCAGCTTTCTTCGTGAAGGTATTTCATTCGCATTGTCCAAAATAAGTGAGATCACCGGGAGGGCATCTTTCACATAGCGACGGTAGTTTTTTACCTCTTTGGGAAGAACTTGTGCAAGTGCTTCACAGGTTGTGTCGAGGTCATGAAATGAAGGCCACCACAAATCACTGTGCCATGAACCATTAATTTGAGCAGGGTCAATATCGATATATTGCAATCCGTGAAGGTGAAGGTCGAGTTCGTTGATGAGAGGGTTTGTTCTCACTGTGAGATGGTCGCAGTTGCAGATGTTCACGCTGCAGCCCTCAAATAGCTCGCTCGACGCTGTTCCTCCAGCTGTATGACGGGCTTCAACAAGGAGAGTTTTCATGCCTGATTTGGCAAGATATGCCGCAGTGGTGAGTCCGTTATGTCCGGCGCCAATGACGATGGCATCGTAGGAAGTCTGAATATTTTCAGGTGATGTGTGCTGTGTCATGATGCGTGTTAAATCATTTTCGTGTACTTTTGGTGTATGACTTCCGCCGACATTTCTACCTCACGTTTCTTTGGAAATCTACGTGCTCCGCAGGTTGCACATGCTCTTAACAATACGGCAATTGTGGTGCAGCCGCTCGGAGCAATTGAACAGCATGGTCCACATCTTCCTTTAAGTACAGACTTAGTCATTGCAGACGCCGTAGCCAATGCTGCGGTGCAAAGAATTGGCGAAGACCTCAACGTTTGGGTTCTTCCTGCTTTGGCTTTTACGAAATCAAATGAACATGCATGGAGTCCAGGAACGATCTGGCTCTCGGCCGATACCTTGTTGCGCGTTCTCGACGACGTCGGGCGTTGTGTGGCCAAGGCCGGAGTTGAACGACTCGTATTCTTGAACGGCCATGGCGGAAATAGTTCGTTGGTATCGGTTGCCAATCGGGAACTGCGTTTGAAATATGGCCTCAAAACGTTCCTAGCGCATCCCGGCATTCCCGCTGATCAGGGCGGTTTGTCCCCGGAAAATGAATTGGGGATGGGAGTACACGCAGGAACCGATGAAACGTCAATCATGTTGCACCTGCGCCCAGATCTTGTCGATATGTCGCTAGCGGTGCGTCGAATTCCTGAAAAATTAGCGGCCAACAAGCATGTGAAATTCGGAGGCTCTGTGTCATTTGGTTGGATGTCGAACGATTTCAATGATGAAGGTTTTGTGGGTGATCCGACAGTGGCTAATGCTGAACTTGGCAAGACGTTATTTGAAGGGGCAGTAGATAACTTCTGCTCAGCACTCAAGGAAGTTGCTTCTTTTAATTTTGGGAAATAAAAAAGGGGCGCAGATATGATCTGCGCCCCTTTTTAAATTCATTTCTTATTTCATAGCAATGGTGGTATCGAGATACTCGTTGGTGACGAGATCTGCTGCTGTAAGGCCTTCCTTGACCTTTGTACCGCTAGCGGTGTACACCGGAGTAGCTGTCGCGATGAATTTTGTGATGCGATCAGTATCAAATGAACCAAGAGTTCCATCTGGGCTATTTGCAACCAATTTGTCGGAAACTTGCTTCTCTACTGATGCAGCAGCCTGACCAGCGTCATACACCCAACCATTGTTGATTTGCTTCACAGCGTCGAGGATGACCGCATTGGTCTCATCTGGACTGGTGACATAATCAATTTGTGCTTGCTGGATGACGGGAACCAACTTCTTGAGGCAGTCAGCATTTTTGCTGATGCTGTCTGGAGTTCCAGCTAACGACTGGGCGTAAGCGGTCCATCCAGCGTCGTGGATGTACTGGTAAGCCACTGGCTTCTTCCACTCAGCAAGAACCTTCTCGTAGAAGTATGGCTCTGCGGTTCCAAAACCCTGCTGTGCGTCTTTTCCACCTGAGGCGATGAACGAAGCAGGCTTCCCATCGTAAGAACCATCAACTTGTCCTTTGTCGAGGATTCCTGTTTGAGTGAAGTAATCCATGTATGCAGCGCCATCGAAGTAGCGAACTTTTACCTTGTCTGTTTTAAGGTCGGCAATAGTCTTGACATCTGGGTGGCTTGCTGGATCCCACATGATGATTTGTGGGTTGATGTTGTACGGAGCAACAACTGCTTTTGTAGGGAAGTCGACACTATGAGACACAGCCTCGTCTGTGCTCACGAAACCCAGCATGATGGTGGGATCTGAATACAAAAGTGCAGTTACTTGCTGGAATCCGATAGCTGGACCGCCAGAACGAACTTCCACTTTCACGCCGGTATCGACGCCGCCGGAAACGAGGGGACCAGATACAGAAGCTTTTTTGGTGTCAACGGTGTAGCCATCACCAACGAGTTGGTATAAGAAACCGTGTTCTGCTTCAGGGTTCCAGTCGGTTTGGAATATGACGGTTGCCGGGCACACATCGGCCAGTGAAACAGCTGCACCAGGTGCTGCAGTATCAGTGGTGGCCATGGTGTCTGCAGTTGCAGCGGTATCGGTTGTCATCTCTTCAGATGACGAGTCACTTCCACATGAGGCGAGCGCCAACATGGAAACGGCTCCTAGTACTAATAGGGCTTTTCTTTTCATTGTGGTTCCTTTACTTGTTTGGTAGTGGTTTGAGGAGCAGAATTAGTTGCCTCTGGTGGAGATATGCCATTTACCGGTTACTTTCTTGGCAATCCATCCAAAGACGAGAAAAACAGTAAGACCTAAGAGGCTGGCGAGGATGATGGCGGTGATGAGTTCGGGGCCCCATAAGCGTGCTCGGTAGACATCAATTTGAGCACCGATTCCGACAACTCCACCTTCGCGGAAGTAAAAATCTCCAACTACTGCACCGATGACCGCTAGTCCTGCTGAAATGCGTAGGCCAACGAAAATATTGGGCAGTGCTGACGGTATTTGGAGCTTGGTCAGGCGCGTCCATCGAGATGTGTTGTGCAATGTGAATAACTCATGTTGACTCTTGTCGGCCGACAGTAAACCAAACAAGGTATTGCTCACAATGGGGAAGATGGCAATGAGCACAACCACCAAAAGACGTTGCTTGGTAGAACCGTCAATGAGGGCTCGTATGAGCGGAGTGAGAGCCAAAATGGGAGCACTCTGTACAGCGACAAGGTACGGCCATGTTGCGCGTTCAAACCAGCGGCGTGAACTCATCAAAATCGCCAGTGACATACCGATGATAATGGTGAGAATAAGTCCGATCAGAGCAATCTTTGCGCTGTCCCACAGAGACATGAGAATGGGGTACAAGCCCCTTCGCGTTCCCGAATGCCAAACAAAAAAACCTTCGGTGAGCACTCGATGCGGACTGGGCAAAAGAAAACGTTTTTGTTTAGGAAGAACTACGTTTGATAAGAGATACCAAAGACCAATGAAGACTGCAAAAACTACGGCTGGGCCTAAATAATCTGAAAAGCGAAAGCGAATGCTTGTCTCGCTGCTGTTCTCGTTTGTCGCTGTTGATTCAACTGACGAGCTCATTGTTGTTCACCTCGCAAAGCATGAGAGATTTCTCCACAAATACGAGCGAATTCTGGCTCGTAACGCAGATCATGGGTGCGGGGAAAAGCGAACGGAATATCGAATGTATGAGTGATGCGACCTGGCCGAGCCGACATCACCATGACGCGGGTCGACATGTACACGGCTTCTGAAATGGAGTGCGTAATGAACAAACCGGCAAAGCCCTCGTGTTGAAAGAGACGAAGCAGTTCATCATTGAGACGTTCACGCGTTATTTCATCGAGAGCGCCGAAAGGTTCATCGAAAAGGAAAACTTTGGGTTTGAGCACTAATGATCGTGCCAATGACGCGCGCATTTTCATACCGCCAGATAATTGGCGAGGGTATTTTTCCTCAAATCCGGAGAGACCAACTAACGAAATTGCCTCTTGAACAAGTTGTGCTCGTGTTGGTTTGTCAATTTTGTGTAGTTCTGCGATGAGTTCGACATTTCGTTGAACTGTGCGCCATGGCATGAGAGTTGCATCTTGAAAGACGTACCCGATGCTGGACTCATCAATTGAGTAACTACCAGACGTGCATTCCTCAAGATGAGAAGCGATGCGTAGCAAAGTAGACTTTCCGCACCCGGAAGGGCCAACCACGGTAACGAATTCGCCTGGTTCTATGGAAAATGAAATGTCGTCAAGTGCTCGTGTTCCGTCGGGGAAAGTTTTCGACACACTGTTAAACGACAGGGCGGGATGCGCCATCATGGATTGATCGGTGGTCACAGGCTGAGTCTCCATCAGTATCTCCACGCCATCACATTACGGATAAAGATGACGCGGTTTAAGGCTTGTATGTTTATTTTATGTTTCATGTGTGTCATAAATCAGAACTCCATGACGGTAAACATGGCGAGGTTGATTGGCGAATGCAATGAATTCTCGTATCGACGCCGACGGGGTGAGGATGAAGTTCCCAGGGGATCCCGTCGTGAGGAATGGTGCGTCTCCAGCAATGCATTCATGAACCGAACTACTTACCGCAGAGTAGGCATCTTCCGGGAAATAATGACCCGCTGCAACCAAGAGTCCAGCGGCCTCAAGCGGGTCGGCACGCCCCAAGGGATTAAACGGATCTTGGAGATTATCTCCCCCTGCTACCACGGTGGCCCCAGCAATGCGCAGGGCTGAAAGCGCAGTAAGAGCGCGTGGCATTGCTGATTGCCGATCACGTCCTTGGAGATAAAGATTTGTTTGGGGCAAGGTGACAACTGCAATATTTGCGTCTGCAACCATCTGCGCTACCTGTTTTTGAACTTTTTCATTTTGCATGCCCAAGCTCACGCAATGTGATGCGGTCACACTAAACGAAGGTGCCTGCTTCATGACGCGTTGAGCGAGATCTCGTAACGAGAGCATGTCTGCATTCAATGTTTCGTCGACGTGCAGATCTAAGTTGCAATTGAGGTCTTTTGCTAGCGACAGGAATACTTTATTGGCGCCTTTTGGATCGGAGTCGAGATGAGGGCAACCACCAAGAAGGTCGGCGCCATCGTTACGTGCCCGCTCGGCAAGAATGCGGCTGGGCTCACCTTCTTTTCCTGAGAGTGGCCATTGAACCAGTGCACAAATTTCTATATCGCAGATGTCTTTAAAGTTGTTGGCGACTTGCCGAAGTGCTCGCACTTGTAGCGTGGATCCGTCAAATGTGTCGGCATGTGATCGTATTCGTGAAACACCATTTTTAACATAGAGCATGACGGCTCGGGATGCCCGCTCAACGATGTCTTCAAACGTCAAGGTATGCGCATTTGCATGGACTGCATGAATTGCGCCAAGTAGATCACCGGTTGGGTTATGTATCCGTTCAGCCAGAAATGCTTTGTCGAGGTGCGCATGTGGTTCGGCGAGGGTGGGAAGTAGAAGCTGGCCATCGGCGTCAATGTCGCCTGCACCAGGTGAATCGGTGGGTTGATGCAACACAGTTTTCTCAATGAGGCCTTCATGAAGGTGAACATCGATATGCGAGCCATCGATGAGACGCGCATTGCGAATGATATTCGAGGTCATTTCGTCAGAAGTTATTTCAATGGCCCAGGAGTAGTTGTGGGTCGGCGATCCATCTTTTCTCCTAGTCGTGGCATTACCTCTTCGGCAACCAAGTGCAACTGTTCATTCATCTCGTCACGGCTTAAGCCTGGGAAGTCGAAGAAGATGCACAGGTGTTTGAGGTCGAGTAGTTCTCGCCAGTAGCCCAACGTGTCGACCGCATCATCGATGGAACCAACGATTTGAATTTTCTGCTCAACGGATTGTTCGACAGTGGGATTGAAGTCAAAAGGAACTTTTGAACCGTCAGGATTTCGATACGAACTGAAGCGACCGTAAGGCGCGAGGAATTTAGTGAATTCGTCGTGTCCTGGACGCCCCCGACGCATTGCAGCTTCTCGTGTTTTACCTACGTGCATATTCATCACCAAACAGCGGTCTTCACCTGGAGCAACTGGGTTGCCGATTTCCTCACGGATTTCTGCATAACGATCCCACTTTTGTTTTTGGCTTTCAGCATTTTGTAGCCAATACACAGCCTTGTGCCCAGCACGCGGTACATATTCAATGGTTTCCGGCGAAGTGATGGGCTGGTAAATATCTACGACGCGTTGAGGTTTGGGAATGAGTGTGAGGTCGTTCACCATGGATCCTCGATCGGGAATTCCATCGGCGGGGAAGACGAAATGCTTCCCACGGTAGGAAAATCTCTCTTCGTACCAGGCAAGTTTGATGACTTCCATTGCCTCTTCGAATGTCTCGCGATTAATGCGATCATGTTCTGCCGACATTGCGTTGTCGCCAGAGGCAACAACGGTACCTAGGCTCCAGGCTTCGCGAGGAACAGTTCCGCGACCAACGCCAATTTCCATGCGTCCGCCAGTGATGATGTCGGCAAGGGCAAAATCTTCGGCAAGCCGTAGCGGGTGCCATTGCGGCACAACGTTGAACATCTGGCCCAATCGCAGGTCTTTGGTGAGTCCAGCAAGATGCATGCCAAACAAGATGAGGTTGGGAAGCACTTCGTAGCCCTCAAATTGAAAATGGTGTTCAGTAAGCCACATGGTGTCGTAGCCAAGTGCGTCGGCCGACTTTGCCCAGTCGACAAGGTTTTTGTAGCACTCAACTACGGCGTCGTTGTTGTACCTGCGACTCGTAGGGGCAATGCTGGGGTCTCCAGCATCAGGCATGGGTACGGTGCAGAAAAAGTTTGTATCGACGCGCATGAAAATAACCTACTAAATCAAATCAACTGCTGTGTAAGCCTGCCACGAGGAAGCATTTCTATTTCGTGAAGTTATTGTTTCGCCACGAATTGCGCGCAATGAGGACATCTTTCAAGACAGCGGGTTTATCGGTCATGATGCCATCGGCACCATTGTCGAGTAGCTCATTCATCTGTTCTGGAGAGTCGATAGTCCAATAGTGCACGGCAAGTCTGCTGCGATGAGCAACGTCGATGAATCTCTCAGATGCCAAAGGAATCGGACCTTGTTTTGCAGGAATCTGAGCGGCATGGATTCCTGATGGAAAACGTAATGGCCTTCCGGCGGCTACCGCGAGAAGGAGACGGGCGACGCCCTTTGGCCCCAGCGAAGTTGCGTACTGTATTCCCAACTGTTCCCGTAATTGCCGTAGTCGCCGATCGCTAAAAGCTCCTAAACACACTCGATCTGCCACGTTATTTTGTTTGAGTATGTGCACAAGAGGGGAGAGCGCCGAGTCGCTTTTGCAGTCAATATTCCAACGCGCTTCTGGCCATAGCGTCAAAAGCTCCTGAAGGGTTGGGATGTGCTCTGTTCCTTCTACCTTGATGTCTTTGATCTGTTCATACGTGAGCTCGCTGATTTTCCCCGGGTGATTGCAGGTGCGCTGCAAGTTGTCGTCGTGAAATGCCAAAAGCACCCCATCGCTTGTTGCATGTACATCGGTTTCTAAATAGGTGTAACCCAAGTTGATCGCCATCTGAAATGCCGACACCGTGTTTTCCGGGGCATCGCTCGCGCCACCTCGATGGGCAAAAGCGTGTGTTGCGTCCCACTGGAAAAACGGATGGGTTGAAGTCACTAAATTGACCGACCTGCAGCTTGCCAGTATTCATCTTTCAGCAGTTTTTTATATAACTTTCCCGTCGGGTGACGGGGGAGTTCAGGGCGAAAATCAACACTACGTGGACATTTCAAATCGGCTAACTGGGTCTTGCAGAAAGCGATGAGATCCTTGGCGAGAGCATCTCTTTCTGAATCGCTCATTGGCATCACGTCGGGTTGAACAACTGCTTTTACTTCTTCGCCAAATTCATCATTGGGTACACCGAATACTGCAACGTCGACAACGCGAGGATGATTGATGAGTACGTTCTCGGATTCCTGAGGATAAATATTGACTCCTCCCGAAATGATCATGAATGCTTTTCTGTCAGTAAGGAAAAGAAAGTTATCTTGATCTAAGTAACCGACATCGCCCAGTGTTGACCATCCGCGACCTTGTGGGTCACGTGAAGACTTCGTCTTTTCTGGGTCGTTGTGGTATTCGAATTGTGTTTGACTCTCGAAAAAAATGGTTCCAGATTCGCCTTGGGGCTGTTCGTTGCCCTCTTCGTCGCAAATATGCAAAACACCCTGAATAGAGGTGCCAACTGTTCCTGGGTGAGCAAGCCACATCTCTGAGTTGCAGTAGACAAACCCGTTACCTTCTGTGCCTGCGTAGTACTCGTGGATGACAGGGCCCCACCACTCAATCATTTGCTTCTTCACTTGTATGGGGCACGGTGCCGCGGCATGTATTGCTACTTGCAGAGAGTAGAGGTTATAGCGCTGGCGCACTTCGACAGGCAACTTCAGCATTCTGACGAACATGGTGGGAACAAGTTGACTGTGGGTGATGTGATACTTCTCGACGTAGCGCAAATATTCTTCCGCGTCGAAGTGTTCCATAATGACCGACGTTGCCCCCGTGAACATCGTTGCGAGGTTAAAGCGCAGAGGAGCTGCGTGGTACAGCGGTGCAGGTGAGAGGTACACCGCATCTTGTGTCATAGAAAAGAGCATTTGTGCAAGGTTCGCAACACCATTTTGCGTGGTGAGTTCTGTGCGCGGAAGCACGCCTTTCACGCCTTTGGGGCGTCCAGTGGTGCCACTTGAATAGAGCATGTCCATGCCGCTAATGCGCTCGGTGAGCGGTTCGATGCTGTGTTGTTGAACGGCGGCCTCATATGAATCGAAACCGGGAATTGTTCCGTCTACCATGAGTCGCAATGCGGCCTGTGGAATGTCGTTGATGATTTCGGCCGCTTGATCTGATTTGTACTTAGAGGTGATGTAGCCCTTCGCACCGCAATCGTTGATGATGTAGGAAAGCTCATCGCTGGTGAGCCTGCTGGAGCAGGCGGTGTAGATGAGACCCGCGTAGTGGCAGCCCCAGATCACTTCGAAGAAACGTGGGTGATTCTCCATGCAAATGGCAATGTGATCGCCCACCTCGAAGCCACTTGCTCGGAGGAGATTTGCGAGCCGGTTAGCTGCATCGTCGAGCTGTTTGTAGGTGACAACTTCCCCAGTAGAGGCCATGATGTAGGCAGGTTTATTGGGTGTGGACTGTGCAAAATCTCCCGGGTACATCCTCCCAAAGTAGCCGATCTTCGATCTGGCGGCTTCGTTTAGCAAGGGCTCTAACCGTGCGGTAACTTAGGGGGATGTCCAGCACTACAACCGTCTCAGAAGAACTCCTCGTCACTCAACTCGTTGAGCAATTGCTGAGTGAATTCCCACCTAGTTCCACCGATGCTTTGACTTTTTTAGGAGCTCAATTCGATCTCGGTCTTGCATGGGTGCAATTTCCGGTTGGTCACGGCGGTCTTGGTCTGTCTCCTCGATATCAAAAAATTGTCAATGAATACACCGCAAAAGCAGGTGCTCCGAACCCGTATTATCGCAACCCCATTGGATACGGCATGTGCGGACCCACCGTTGTTGAATGGGGTAGCGAAGAGCAAAAGAAGCGCTACCTTCGCCCCTTGTTCACTGGTGAAGAAGTGTGGTGCCAACTGTTTTCCGAGCCAGGTTCCGGGTCCGACTTCGCTGGTCTCTCGGCAAAAGGTGTTCAAGACGGTGAAGAGTGGATCGCCAATGGTCAAAAGGTATGGACCACGCTTGCCCACCTGTCGCGTTTCGGGTTGCTCGTCGTGCGTACCGATGCCGAGGCCGTGAAGCACGCTGGTCTTACTGCTTTCGTCGTAGACATGCAGGCTCCTGGTGTGGAAGTGCGTCCGTTGCGTCAAATGACTGGCGAAGCAGAATTTAACGAGGTGTACTTCACCGATGTACGTATTCCACATTCTGAAATGTTGGGTGGACCCGGCGATGGTTGGAGAGTAAGCCTCACCACATTGATGAACGAGCGAGTCTCTATTGGTGGAGCAGTGCCACCACGGGGAACCGGCGTCATTTCTGGTGCGGTGAAACTGTGGAACGATTTGCCCAGTGATCGCAAAGACGATTCAACGCGCGATGAACTCATGAAGCTGTGGACGCGCGCAGAAGTGTTGCGTCTCACCAATATCCGTGCGGGCCAATTACGCAAAGTTGGTGTACCAGGCCCCGAAGGTTCCATTGGTAAAATGGAAAGCGCGAATCTCAACAAGGATGTCTATGAATTCTGCATTCAGTTGATGGGTGCAGATGGCATGTTGTATGGCTCTTACGAAATGATTCGCCCCGAAACGGCGATGGGATTCGAATACATGCAAAAGGCATTCTTGCGTAGCCGTGCAAACTCAATTGAGGGTGGCACTACCGAAGTGATGAAGAACATTCTCGGAGAAAGAGTGCTTGGTTTGCCTGGTGATGTACGCGTTGACCGCGATGTCGCTTGGAGTAAAGTGCCGCGCAACTAAACAGCGCTCGCCAGCAAGATTCCTAAGTAAAAAACCACAAGCGCACTCAGGAGCCCGACGGCTCCTCCTATTGCCTTCACGCTCTTATTGGGTGAAGAACTATGAGCCAATGTGGCAAGTGCCCCTACTGCAACAAGAACAATTTTGATTCCGAGTGTCGCCTGGTACGAAGTGTCATGCGCTGAGATGTCGGTATCAAAGATGTTCCAGAACCCCGTTACAACGAGTACGGCGAAAGCGGGCCAGGCAATGCGGGCAAAGCCTTGAGCGGTCGTAATAAGTGCCTCGGGATGCGATTTTCTCAATTTTGGAACCAGTCCACCCAGAACAATTTGTCCTCCTACCCAAATGCCTGCAGCTAAAAGGTGAAGAAATATTCTCAGCGAATCAAGGGTGGGGCTAATCATGGGAAGACGTACTTTCTTGTTGACGCAATGCATCGAGAACGTTGCTAGCGGCGGTTTTTCGATCATCAATATTGCGTCGTTGTGCAGTTGGCACTCCGAGCATTGTGTAGCAGGCAGTTAATGTGCTTGATTGCAATTCACGAATATTACGTGGAGGAGGAAAATATTCATCTTCTTCAGTGACACGCACTTCTTCAATGCCATTGACTGGTTTGAGAAACTGAAGGACCTCTTCCACGAGTTCCTCAGGAGCAGAGGCCCCTGCGGTGACTCCAACTTGCCCAAATAAATCACGGGGAAGTTCACTTGCGCTATTGATGCGCAGTACACGTTTGCAGCCGGAATCGATGGCAAGGCGCTCAAGTGCCCTCGTGTTTGATGAGTTTGACGAGCCGATGACGATAATGCTGTCGCAACGTTGTGCCATTTGCATGAGAGCGCTCTGACGATTCGTTGTTGCAAAACAGAGGTCGCTACGACCAGGCGACCAAACATTCTCAAATCGATCGTGCACTGCTTGTGCGACTCCTTCCCAATCACGGTGAGACAAAGTGGTCTGTGCGAGCAAAGCCAATGGCTGATCGAATTTTTGCAAAGCCTGTACATCGGCAATGGTTTCAACTCGCGAAATGGATTGTGGTGCAACAGCCATGGTTCCGACTGCTTCTTCGTGGCCTTCATGGCCAACATAAACTATGTGGTATCCCTTGGCTGAACGCACCTTCACTTCATGGTGCACCTTCGTCACGAGAGGACAAACAGAATCCACCACGTAACTACCTCGTCGGCGCGCTTCTTCCACTACTTCTGGCGCAGAACCGTGGGCTGACAACATGATGGGCATGCCATGAGGTACATCTAAAATATCGTCAACAAAGACAACACCGAGATCTGTGAAGCGTTCAACGACTATCTGGTTGTGAACAATTTCGTGATAGCAGTACACAGGTGCAGGGAATGTACGAACCATCCATGAAAGGGCCTTAATTGCCATTTCAACTCCTGCACAAAAACCGCGCGGTGCGGCAAGTAGCACGCGTTCCACACGCAGTTCAGATGTCATGACGCCTTGAGCATCTGATGGAGTAGGGGCCATACGTGTTCCACATTAGTACGCTGAGGCGCAAGTAGCCTCTCTATGTGTCTGTTTCTACCGAGCTCACCGCCCGTATAGTGGCTGTTCATCAGGGCAGCCCTGCGTATCAGGCTGGCGTTCTGGTTGGCGATGTGGTGATGAGTGTCAATGGCCAAGTGGTGCGCGACATCATTGAGTGGCACCATGCGGTAGACGAAGCAGCAATATCGCTCGATATCGATCGTGACGGTATGCGTTTCGAATTTGACATCGACAAGAGGCCTGGCG
The DNA here is from genome assembly GCA_947450115.1 of Acidimicrobiaceae bacterium. Classification (GTDB taxonomy): domain Bacteria; phylum Actinomycetota; class Acidimicrobiia; order Acidimicrobiales; family Ilumatobacteraceae; genus F1-20-MAGs119. Next base: position 33,437 of record CANFUE010000008.1, read on the forward strand.
AGCAGCTTGGGGTTGAAATTTCCAGTGCTGTTTTCGACAGGGTCCAGACATGTGACAACCATTGTTCGTTTTGTTTCATTTATCAGTTGCCTAAGAACTTGCGTAAGAGTCTCTACCTCAAAGATGATGATTATCGACTCAGTTTTCTTTTCGGGAACTTCACCACTCTCACACGTTTTACCGAGGCTGACCTCGAGCGAGTCATAGACCAAAAATTATCTCCGCTCCATGTGAGTATTCATGTGAGTGACCCATGGAAGCGCGCCGACATGTTGCGTAACGAAAGAGGTGCAGTCAGCCTGCGTTGGCTAAAGGTGCTGCTCGAGAGCGGTATTGCAGTTCGCGGACAAATTGTGGTGTGCCCCGACCACAACAATGGTGACGACCTCGAACGAACTCTGATTGACGTGCTCGACCAGTTCCCGCAACTTGAGGCCGTGGCGATTGTTCCTCTAGGCCTCAGTCAATTCAATCCTGAAGCCGAATTACGTGTTCACACTTCAAAGGAAGCAGCCGATGTTGTTGTTCTCTGCGAGAAGTACCAACTGATTGCAGAGAAGCTCATTGGAAAGAAAATGTTTTGGCCATCAGATGAGTTTTATCTGCTCGGCAATATGCAATTCCCGGAAGCTGTTTCTTACGGCGGATATCCAATGTACGAAGATGGCGTGGGAATTGTTTCGTGCTTTATTGAGGAGTACTACGGTCGCAAGATTAATGACGATGAATCACTAGCCCAGCAAACGAGTGGTTTTTTTGCATCGGTCGATGGTGCAACACCTGGGGGGTATAGGTCCTTGCGCGACACCAGTATCCAGAATCCTGCGGGCGATACAGGTTTACGGGTGGTTCACAGTCAGCCAGTAGAGCTCACTCGTCGCACACGTTCAGCTTCCGTTCCTGTCGGCAAGGTAGGAATTTTGACGGGTGCGTATGCAGCAAGCGTTATTTCAGCAATTGTGAGTGAATATGGAGACCGAATTTCGGTTTTGCCCGTAGTAAATAACTATTTTGGGGGCAATACTGCAGTCTCGGGTTTGATGGTTGGCGAAGATATTCGTTCGGTCATGTTGTCTCATGTCGAATGTGGCGTGTTTCTTCTACCCGATGTGTGCTTGTCGGAAGGTCGCTTTCTTGACGGAATGACACTCGAGGACCTCCCGTCGTCGGTTGTGGTTCTCCCTACCGATGGTCATGCACTACGAAATTTTCTGGAAAAGGTAATGCAATGAAACCCCATGTAGTCATCGTTGGTCGTCCAAACGTCGGTAAAAGCACTCTGTTCAACCGCTTCGTTGGTGGTCAAGTTGCCATTGTTGAAGACCGTCCCGGAATCACTCGCGACAGAAATACCCACGATGCCTCATGGCTAGGTCGTGAGTTCAGTGTTACCGATACCGGCGGATGGATGCCCGGTGGCAGTGATCTGGAAGAAAAGGTGTCACGCCAGGTAGAGCAAGCAGTGAAAGAGGCAAATCTTGTTCTCTTTATTGTTGATGCCTCTGTAGGTGCAACCGATGATGACGAGCGCATTGGCATGTGGTTGCGTAAATCAGGGGCAACTGTGCTTGTTGTTGCGAATAAGTCCGACAACGAACGACGTGAAAACGATCGCTGGAATTTCCTTTCCTTAGGTCTGGGCGAGCCATGGCCGGTTTCTGCTTTACATGGTCGCAGGTCGGGAGACTTGCTCGACGTCATCATTTCTGAACTAGGTCTCGATACTCAAGAGGCACCTGTGGTCGACGAAGTCGACAACTCGCATCTCGAACCATCTGATCCTGCACTTAAGGGCATTCCACGTGTAGCCATTGTTGGTCGACCAAACGTGGGTAAGAGCACTTTATTCAACAAAATTGTTGGCGAAGAACGCAGTGTGGTGCACGACATGTCTGGCACAACTCGCGACGCCATCGACACTTTGATTGAAACTGAAGACGGAAAACTGATTTTGGTCGATACGGCTGGTATGCGTCGCCGCTCTAAAATTGATGACTCTGCAGAGTATTACTCACTTGTACGTGCCTTGCGTGCGGTAGATGAGTCAGACATTGCGCTTTTGGTGATTGACTCAACAGAAGGTATTACGAGCCAAGATCAACGTCTTGCAGAACGCATTGATGCAGCTGGTTGTCCACTCATTGTTATTTTGAATAAATGGGAAATTCTCGATACAGAGCGCCGCGAGCAAGTGACTGCGGAAATGGCACGCAAGTTGTACTTCATTGGCGATGCGCCAATTTTGCGAGTATCAGCGCTCACCGGCAAGGGTGTTCATCGTTTGTTGCCGGTGTTGAAAGATTCCATAGAGCAGTACCACCGCCGCGTGCCTACTCGCGATGTAAACCGCGTGATGTCTGATGCGCAGCAAAAACATCCAGCAGCGGGCGGCGCACGTGTGCTTTATGCTTTGCAAGGAGCATCGGATCCTCCGACGTTTACACTGTTTGTCAACAGGGAACTACCGGGTTCGTACTTGCGGTATCTCGAACGCTCCATTCGTGAGGCATTTAAGTTTGGTTCTACGCCCATCAAATTACGCGTTAGGCGTAGGGCGGAGTAGGCAATGCCGTGGTGTGAACCTTGTGCAAAATATTTCACCCCAACGGCAATGACCGCTGAAGGCGCCTGTCCTGATTGCGGTGATCAACCAGATTTACCCAATGCCCATGGAAAAATTACGTCAAAAAATCTGAACCTGCGCGAACTCGCAGGGATGACGGAAGAGGAAGCAAAAGCTCCGTGGCATTTCAAAATGCTTTTGGGGGCTTTGGTTTTGTATCTCACTTGGAGGGTAATCAGCCTTTTCTCGTAGACTTGTAGCACGGGCTGTAGCGCAGCTTGGTTAGCGCGCTTGTCTGGGGGACAAGAGGTCGTGGGTTCAAATCCCGCCAGCCCGACAATTGGTTTTCGTGGGAACGCGAGAGTTTTCGAATTGAGGGGATTTTCACAGATGAAAATTGCAGGTTCAGTTGTTTTAGTAACAGGAGCAAACCGAGGTCTTGGTGCTGAGTATGTTCGTCAATTGCTCGATCGTGGAGCGGCAAAGGTGTACGCCGCAGCGCGCAAGCCAGAAACAATCACTACTCCAGGAGTAGTGCCTATCAAGCTCGATGTAACGAGCGCTAGCGATATAGCTGCTGCCGTTGAGATGTGTGGCGACATCACGATGCTCATCAACAATGCTGGGGTAGTTATTGGCGGTCGCATTATGGCAGATCATGCTTTAGAGAATGCCAAGACCGAATTTGAAACCAATGTCTGGGGCCCCTTCAACTTGTCGAAGTCATTTGCTCCCGCACTTGCTGTCAATGGCGGAGGTGTCATTGTGAATGTTTTGTCGGCAGTGTCGTGGCTCTCTATGAAAGAAGTTGCCACTTATGCGATGTCAAAGTCTGCAGCTTGGTCGATGACCAATGGTTTGCGCTTGGAGCTGGCACGTCAGGGAACGCTTGTTGTGGCTGTTCACCCGGCTTTCATTGATACCGATATGGCTGCCGGAGTCGATATGCCTAAGACATCCCCCCATCAAGTGGTGGAGCGTACTTTGGATGGCGTAGAGCAAGGTGTGCCTGAAGTGCTCGCCGACGATACATCGGTCTTTGTTAAAAACAGTTTGCCGAAGCACATCGAAACTTTCTATCCAAAAGTGGCAGCTCCTCGACCTTGAGAGCTTCGGTAAAGATTGCCTTTTGCTTGGCGGTACTTCCGTCTCTTTTGCCAACAACGGCGCATGCCGATAACACGCCGGTTCTCAACATCACAGAGAACCTTGTTGGCAATGCGCAACAATTAGTTGTGGTCGAAAACGCTGTGAAAGAGAGCTCATTTGCCGCGTTGTCTGTCTACATCAAGAGTGATCTGGGTTGGCGTAAACAATTCGGTTCCATCCTAGTTCGTATTGGCAGAAATGGCTTTTCTCAACATCATCGCGAAGGTGATGGCACCACGCCTATGGGCTCGTATGGGATTCCGTTAGTTTTCGGTATCGTGCCTGTTCCGGAAAATGGTTTCCCTTTTATTCGCATTCGTGAAAACTACTGTTGGGTTTTGCGTCAAACGCAAAAAACATATAACACTCTTGTGAAGGGAAGTAAGTGCGCTAATGGCGACGAAGATCTTTATCGCATCGCTCATGGAGGCCCTTACAGGCGCGGCATCGCGCTCGACTTCAATATGAACCCTATTGTTCGGGGTCATGGCGGCGCGATATTCATACATTCACATTCTTACTACGCATCGGGTAACACAAAGCCAACTTCTGGGTGCGTCAGTATGACGAGTGCACAACTGCTACAGGTTCTGAAGCTCATTGATATCAAACTTCATACGAGAGTTATTTTGGGAACGAGAAATTATTTAACCTCTTCAACTCGTTGAAGTGTTGTTGCTCCGTCGTGAGAAAGATCACCCGATCAATGCCTTGGTCGACAAGTGGGGTAATGGCATCCTGATTCTCTGTGTGCTCCATGTTCCAAGGCATCCATACCGAGATGTTTGCCTGAGCTCCACTTTTCTTGGCTTCGTTTCTATAAGCAGCAATGATGGCAGCAAGGTTTTCGTGATTCCACCGAATATTGATGGCGCAGCTCATCTGTGCTGCCAAGAGAGCTAGCTGTGAACTGTTGACGCCAATCGTGACTGTCGGTTCCAGTGGGGGTGCAACGATGAGTGGAGTCGTATGTGTATTGCGCTGCCATATTGAGCGAATTGTTTGAACGGATTCCACAAGGTAAGCGTGCCTATCGGCCATTTTCCTTTGCAACTCGATCCCGAGGGAATGATGTTCTTCTGCAAATCGCGATGTTGGTGATGCTCCAGCACCAAGACCCAAAGTGAAGCGATTATTGCTCATGAACTGCAGTGATGTAGCGCCTTGAGCAAGTACGGCAGGACGCCTGTTCACGACGTTTGCTACGAGTATGCCGAGTTGAAGAGACTTTGTTTTGGCTGCTAAGGCACCGAGTAGTACAAACGGGTCAAGCATGGGGTTAGCTGCGGTCTCTTGAAGCGCAGCAAAATGGTCGAGCACCCACAGTGTTTGGAATGGGCCATCGTCAATTACTTCAACTAATTCGCATAATTCTTCATAGGGAACAAGTGACTGATTGACATGAAGATCGAATATCACAATTACATTCTGCCGTAGATGGAGTGTTTATACTCGCCCTATGTGTGGGCGATTGGTCATTACCAGTTCTGCTCTGGAGATTTCCGAACATTTTGGTTTCTCTGATGCTGATGCGCTGACGATTGAAAGCTCTGCGAATTTCAATGTTGCCCCCACCAGCCAACTGCTCTCTTTGCATCGCACAGGTGAAGATTCCATTTTAGAAGAAATGCATTGGGGGATGCAGCCATTATGGCTTTCGCATCTCGAAGGTCGTACGCCTGTTATTAATGCCCGCGCAGAAACCATTACTGAAAAGCCAATGTTCAGAGATCTCACTGTTAGTGGGCGTTGTGTTGTTCCGGTGAACGGCTATTACGAGTGGCTCACTGCGCATCATGCACAACAAAAGATTCCCTATTTCATTTGCGCAAAGGACATGAATCTGATGAACATGTGTGCGCTGTGGCATACGCGGATCATTGGTGAAACCGCAATAAAAGAAGTTGCCATCATTACTGTGGCTGCCAATGAGGGTCTGTCTGTTGTTCATCATCGCATGCCAGCAATTTTGGAGAATGCAAAGGTAGATGCATGGCTATCGGGTTCGGTCGATGAGTCGGTTCAACTATTGCAATCGTGGGCGGGTGATTCTTTGCATCTGCAGGAAGTTTCTACCAGGGTGAATGCCGTGCGTAATAATTCCTCAGACAATATTGCTCCGGTATCTACACAGGTGTTACCTACGTTGTTCGACTAAAGCAATTGAGAAATTTTCTCAGCAAATTCGGCCAACTCGGCCTGGTTAACCGAAGCCGCAGCATTGCTGAAAGAAACGTCGTGCATTGAGGCGGCGGGAATGAGGTGAATGTGGCAGTGGGGAACTTCGAAACCAGCAATGATGAATGCAATTCGTTCGCAAGGAAAGATCTTCTTTTGCGCTGTGGCTATGCGGTGAGCTGTAGCAAATAATTGTTGCCGCGTTGTTTCGTCTACGTCAGTCCACTCGTCAACTTCTTGGTTAGGTATGACGAGTACGTGTCCTTTGGCAATGGGGTTAATGGTCATGATGGCGAAAATATTTTTATCTTCATACACGAAATGTCCGGGTATTTTCCTTTGCAGTATGAGGCTAAAGACAGAACTCATCCTGAGTAGCCACCTGTGACACTGAATACTTCTCCTGTGCAGTAAGACGCCTTTGAAGATGCAATAAAGGAGACCATCTCGGCAATTTCATCATCTGTTCCTAACCGACCGACGCCTATTTGGGAAACAATTGCCACCTTCATGAGTTCATTCATGGGGGCTAACAGTGGCGTATCGATATACCCAGGGCAAACAGCGTTCACGCGCACGCCCAATGGTGCGAGTTCTTGCGACTGAGACTTCGTCAAAGCAATGATGGCTGCTTTGGCGGTGGAGTAGTGAGGAGCCATGGCAGTTGGACGTAGACCCAGCACTGAGGAAATATTGACGATGCTTCCTGAGCGTTGCGGAGTCATGTAGCGCGCAGCGGCGCGACAGCCATAGAAAGTTCCATACAGGTGTACTTTCAACATGTGGTCCCATTCTGCGTCGGTCATGTCGGTAATGACGTTGAGAGGAGTTGTCGCAGCGACATTGTCTTCTAACCGCAGCATCTGGTTGGCAACAGCAGTGGCGAATCGCTCTTCGTTGGGAATGGGTGCGATGCCCGCGTTATTGATGAATACATCAATTTTTCCAAAAAGATTCACTGCATGTGCGGCCAGTGCATCGACATCTTCCGATTTGGTCACATCACATTTGATACTGGAGCCGTCGAGCGAGGTGGATAACTTGCGGGCAGCTTCCTCGGCGATGTCTCCAATGACAATGTGTGCCCCACGCTGCGCAAATAAATGTGCAAAGCGAGCCCCCAGGCCCGATGCGCCACCTGTAACTACAACAACCTGTCCAACATGCTCTGTATTGGTTTTCTCATTTGCCGTCATCTCGCCACAATAGCGGTCTAATGTCAGGGGTATGTCAGAGCTCTTCACGAAGAAAAGTATGTTGACCTTTCCGAATCTCATTTCACTTGTACGGCTGCTGTGTCTTCCGGTCTTTTTGTGGGCACTTTTCGGGCGCGACTCGCGGTTGGCTGCGGGTCTTTTTCTCGGGGCTCTTGGTGCCACCGATTGGATCGATGGTTATGTTGCTCGGCGTTTCAACCAAGTGTCAGCCCTCGGAGCCATATTGGACCCAACGGTTGACAGGCTCTTATTCATCGTTGGTCTTGTGGCGCTCGGCATCAACGGAGCCGTGCCTTGGGTAATTGCCGGGCTTATTTTGTTTCGTGAGGCAGGTATCGGGCTTTTGATGGTGGTGGCAACTGCCTTTGGGATGGAACGTTTTTCTGTGTCCTATCTTGGCAAATGGGCAACTTTTATATTGATGTTTGCCGTTCCTGGCCTCACCCTCGGGCGAAGTGGTATTGCGGTGGACAATCTCTTCCTTGTCGTTGGCTGGTTACTCGTCGTGCCAGGGCTATTTTTGAGTTATCTCACAGCATGGCGCTACGTACCGGCTGTTGTTGAGCATCTCCGCGCCGGTAGAGCGGGGAGAAGTACCATATGAAGATGAACATTCCTGAAGACCTCCGCTACAGCGCCGACCATGAATGGGCCAAGTTGAGCGGAAATTGCATTCGCATTGGCATCACCGACTATGCACAAGATGCGCTCGGCGATGTTGTTTTTGTCCAGATCCCAACAGTTGGGGCTGTTGTTGCTTCGGGGCAAAGCTTTTCAGAAGTAGAAAGCACGAAATCGGTCTCCGATATTTATGCGCCTTTGTCGGGAACAGTGTCTCAGGTGAACGATGCTCTCGTTCAGAACCCCGAGTTATTGAACTCCGATCCGTATGGAGACGGATGGATCTGCGAAATAGAACTGTCAGATTCTGCCCAATTTGAACAATTGTTATCTAGTTCCGCCTATCAAAATCTTATTGGCGGTTAGTAATGGCATACGTGTACTGCAACAGGTGTTCACACCGTAATCCACCCAAAGCAGCATTTTGCTCTGTGTGTGGTGCAGTGCTCGACAGCACTTCTGACCGAACAATCACCCTGACACGCGTAGATGCGCTACAAGAATCCTCATCACATAGTGATGACATTGTGTTTCACACCGCCGAGGTGCCCGTTGGGGGAGCAGTGCTTGTATCTCGCACAGGGGAGCAGTACGGCGATCGTTTTGCGCTTGTTGCTGGCTCCACCAATATCGGCCGCCATCCGCAGTCCGATATCCCACTCGACGACATCACGGTCTCTCGCCGTCATGCTCAAGTTATTTTCCATGAAGGTAAGTACAAAGTGAGAGACGTGGGTTCTTTGAATGGAACATACGTCAATCAACAGCGAGTGGACGAGGTTGTGCTCGCTCATGGAGATGAAGTGCAAATAGGAAAATTCCATCTCGTTTTTTTTGATCGGACAATGGAAAATGCCTGAACGAAACTATAAAAGCATCGGTGAAGTGCTCGGACTTCTTCTTGAAGAGTTTCCGAATGTCACAATTTCCAAGATCCGTTTTTTAGAAAGTCAAGGGCTTATTGAGCCTGAGCGGACTGCTTCTGGATACCGGAAGTTCTCTGACTCTGAAGTTGATCGTTTGAAATATATTTTGCGCGAACAAGAGACCAACTATCTTCCGTTGCGAGTGATACGCGATCGACTCGATGAATCAGGCGCAGTGCCGCGCGACCCCACTAACCCAGTGAGTCAACTTCCTCGTTCGCTTCGAGAGTCAAGTGTTACCGACGTCAGCCAAGACCTTCCTCGGGTGCGTGTATTGACAGCGGTCGACAGTGAGCACCGAAATCCCGGTGCTTCGAGCGATGTCGACGAAACGGGTGATTACGCCATCGTAGATCCGGAAGTAGTTGCTCAAAGTGAAAGAGCCCATCCCACCTCTCGGCGTCCGGCTTTACGTGTAGCTGAGACTCCCAAAAATGAGCAAATACATGATGCAATTGGTCCAATTTCACGAGAAGCATTGATGGAGTTCTCTGGTTTGTTAGCAAGTGATGTAGATGCTTTAGAACAATTTGGATTACTGGTTTCTAAGCCAGTTGGTGGAGAGATCTTCTATGAAGGTAATGCACGCGAGGTCGCGACTATCGCTAAAGGTTTTCTCGATCTTGGTATTGAAATCCGGCATTTAAAGTCATGGCGATTAGCTGCGGAAAGGGAAGCAACTCTGTTTGAGCAGCGATTAATGCCTCTATTGCGGCAGAGAAACCCTGCTGCGCGGGAACAATCTCTCGAGATTCTCGATGCGCTTGTGATGAACGCAGGGAATTTACGTGAAGTATTGGTTCGCCAGGCCATCCAGCAATTTATAGATCCGCGTTAGGCAGACTCGTCAGGGCTCAGGTAATCTTTTCCCATGCAAGAGCTTGACGTTGTGGGTGTGCGAATTGAGATGCCTACGAACGCAACGGTGCTTGTATTGCGCGAGCAAATTGAACCTCATCGCGTGATGACTTTGTACATCGGTGGTCCAGAAGCCTCTGCAATTCATGCGGCTTTAGAAGGCATCGAACCCCCACGACCCCTCACTCATGATCTGTGTATCGCAATTATTGAAAACTTCGGTAGCGACATTGAAAAAGTGCTCATTACGGAAGTGAAAAATGAAACGTATTACGCCGAGATCCATTTTGTATCTCGCAGAGAAGTAGAGCCAGTCTCGGCTCGACCCTCAGATGCCGTAGCTCTTGCTTTGAGGGTCAATTGCCCAATCTACGTCTCAGATGACTTGCTGGAACAAGTTGGGAAGATTGTTGGTCAAGACCTTGCTGTGGAACAGGACAGCGAAAACGAGATCATAGATGAATTCAAGGATTTCATCGAAAATGTCAGCCCAGAAGACTTCTTCGACTGACTGTTGTTGCATGCTGCAAGAGATCGTAGGCTAGAGACCTATGGCAGGGTTCAGCGGTACTAAGGCAGCTCACATTGTGGGCATTTCATACCGCCAACTCGATTACTGGGCTCGTACAAATTTGGTTGTTCCTTCGTTCACCGCGGCAACAGGGAGCGGCACGCGTCGAGAATATTCTTACGGTGACCTTCTTGAACTAAAGGTTATTAAGAATCTTTTAGACGCTGGAATCAAGTTGGAATCCGTACGTGAAGTTTTTCGGTACATGCGCAACAATTTAAATACCGATGTCGCTTCTGCACATGTTGTCATTAGTGGTTCGTCAGTTGTCTTTTGTGATGGCGAAAATCTCATCGACGTATTACGCAATGGTCAAGGTGTTCTCAACGTGCTGCCTTTGTCTGGAGTAAAAGATTCCATCGATACAGAAATTAAATCGATGGGCTGGCAGGTCGTTGATGATGTTGCGGGTCCAATAACTACTCGTGTAGTTGGACTCTAGAAGTTTGTCGTTGCGTGCGTAGTACTGCACTGATCGACGCGCATCGCAATCTTGGAGCCAAACTGGTTGAATTCGGTGGGTGGGAAATGCCTATTTCGTACCCAACCGGAACCATTGCAGAACATTTGGCGTGTCGGCAATCGGTTGTTGTCTTCGATGTCTCACATTTAGGAACTGTTCGCGTTCAAGGTCCCGATGCGTTTGGCTCGCTGCAAAATATTTTGTCGAACGATCTTCGAAAAATCGCACCAGGTAAAACTCAATACACACATCTCCTTGATCCTGATTCTGGAGATGTTCTTGACGACATCATTGTGTGGTGGGTTTCAGAGGAGATTTTCGATGTAATGCCTAATGCTTCAAATACGGAACGCGTCGTAAAATATCTAGGCGGCACAGACACCACCGAGACGCGTTGTGTTATTGCACTGCAAGGACCACAAGCACGCAAAACGATGAGAGCTATTTCTGATGAGGCAAGTGCAGTGGCCCGCAATCATGTGCAGTCAATCGAACTTATGGGAAGTAGTTGCGTTGTCGCTGGTACGGGATATACAGGGGAAGACGGAATCGAGATCGCAGTTCCACTCTCCGTCGCTTCAGAACTGTGGAACGAACTCATCGGTCATGGTGCCATAGCCGCTGGCCTTGGAGCCCGCGACACGCTGCGTCTAGAGGCTGGGCTTCCACTGCATGGTCATGAACTAGGTAACGGATGCACTTCGCTACAGGCCAATCTCGGATGGGTCATCGGATGGAATAAAGATCAATTTCAAGGCAGAGAAGCTGTGTTGAAAGAAAAGGAATCAGGCGTTGCCAAGAAGCTCGTTGGGATCGCAACGCAAGGGCGACGTCCCCCACGCGAGGGTAGTCAGATCATCAAAAACGGATCCATTGTTGGTGTGGTGACGAGTGGAAATTTCTCACCCATGCTGGAACACGGAATTGCGTTGGGTTTTGTGGACCCTGGCATAGAACAAGGCGACAATATTTCAGTTGACGTCAGGGGCACCGAATTAGAGGGCTCGGTGGTTCCTTACCCATTCTATAAAAGAACGCACTAACTGTTGGGTCGGAATTGTTGCGCAGTTTGCGCAAGAAAAGGCAGAACAGTTCGAAGCGGTTCTTCTATTTCATCAAGCAAGGAATTGATACGTGTTGCAGCACTGTTGATATTTTGCATCGTCTCGACAGCGCCCTCCATAGCGGAAAGGAGAAGTTGAAGCACTTGTTGTGCGGTACTCAGTAGTGCCGCAAAGTCTTCGTTTTCCATACAACGACCTTTCTTAAGATGACTGATAGTGGGCTTCAGCGTATTGCTCTAGTGGGGCGCAACTGCAGACGAGATTGCGATCTCCAGATGCAGCGTCGATACGCGAAACGGGCGGAAAATAGCTTCTGGCGAGTCCGGTGACGCTGGGGTAGAGGGCCGTACTGCGACTGTATTGACGCGTCCATTCACCCGCAACATCAACAACCGTGTGTGGTGCAAATCGTAATGGTGAATCTTCGACGCTGATGAAAGCGTTCTCAATGTCTTTAATTTCTTGTCTGATGAGCAACATCGCATCACAGAATCTTTCTATTTCACAGAGCGATTCGCTTTCCGTTGGTTCCACCATGAGTGTTCCTGCGACCGGGAAACTGATGGTGGGAGCATGAAAACCAAGATCCATTAGTCGCTTAGCAACATCGTCCACAGTAACTCCTGTTGATTTAGTAAGTGGTCTGAGGTCGAGAATGCATTCGTGGGCCACTCGCTGGTTCTTCCCTGTGAACAAAACTGGGAAAGCATCACCCAATTTTTTGGCGATGTAATTGGCGTGCAATATGGCGCGCTCAGTTGCATAGCGCAATTGGTGCGGACCCATTGTGCTGATGTACATCCAGGGGATGGGCAATATCCCTGCAGATCCAAATGGTGCCCCAGAGACTGGCCCAACCAATGGGGTTTCTCTCGTTTTAGGCGAGTTGTATTGGTGTATTGCAGGCAAGAACGAGGCGAGATGACTTTTCACAGCCACTGGTCCTACTCCTGGGCCTCCTCCACCATGGGGTATGCAGAAAGTCTTATGCAAGTTGAGGTGGCTCACATCGGCGCCGAATTTTCCGGGTTGCGCCAACCCAACTAGTGCATTGAGGTTCGCACCGTCTACATACACCTGTCCACCGTGAGAATGAATAAGAGCACAGATGTCGGTGACTCCTGTTTCAAATACACCGTGGGTAGATGGATACGTAATCATGAGTGCTGCAAGATCATGTGAATATTGAATACATAGTTCTTCGAGGTGGCCTACATCTACGTTTCCTTCGTCATCGCACTTCACAACATGTACCTTCATGCCTGCCATGACGGCGCTTGCTGCATTGGTGCCGTGAGCGCTCGAGGGGATAAGGCATATGTTGCGGTGGGATTCATTTCGTGAATGGTGATATGCGCGGATAGCCAAGAGTCCTGCGAACTCTCCTTGACTACCAGCATTGGGCTGCAAGCTGATTGCGTCGTATCCAGTAATTGAACAGAGCCATTTCTCTAATTGGTCAATGAGCTCTCGCGACCCCAACTGCGTGTGCACTGGGGCAAAGGGATGAATATTGGCAAATTGGGGCCAGGTAATGGGTTCCATTTGCGAAGTGGCATTGAGTTTCATGGTGCAAGAGCCGAGTGGAATCATGGTTCGATCTAGAGCGAGGTCTTTGTCGGCTAAGTGCCGCAAGTAGCGCAACATTTCATGTTCAGTTCGATAGTCGGTGAACGCGCGGTGGTTGAGGAATAAATCTTGGCGGATTTCTTTGAAACATGACTCGACTTCGGTCGACCAAAGATTCTGTATTTCTCCTGCACAGCCAAAAAAACCAGCAAGAGTATTGAGATCTTCAATAGTCATAGTTTCATCGATGGAAATCCCCACTTCATTTGGTGAGGTATGTCGTAGGAACCATTCATCTTTGGAAACGGTGGAAACAAGCGCAGCAGCATCACCGCCGCGTGGTACCACGGTTAATGTGTCGAACCATGTTTCGTTGGTAACGGTGTGCCCGGCACTCATGAGTGCTGTTCTCAAAACAGAAGTGTAAGAGTGAACGCGTAAGGCGATCTTTTGTAGTCCTTCTCTGCCATGCCAAGATCCGTAAAAGCCCGCAATATTGGCAAGGAGAACTTGAGCGGTGCAGATGTTCGATGTCGCTTTTTCTCTGCGGATATGTTGCTCGCGAGTTTGTAACGCAAGACGTAGCGCTGGTCGACCTTCGGTGTCGGTGCTGACTCCTACGAGTCGACCAGGCAACGAACGAGAGAATTCAGATTTTGTTGCAATAAATGCGGCGTGAGGGCCGCCCATTCCTAACGGCACTCCAAATCGTTGTGAAGTTCCAATGGCAATGTCGACACCGAGTTGTCCGACTGGCGTTGCGATACAGGAATACAGGAGATCAACTGCAGCGATACTGACTGCTTTGTGTGCGGCCATATTTGCAGCGAAGGTGGCGATTTCCTCATCATGAAGAACATGACCACTGACGCCTGGAACGGAAATGAGTCCACCAAAATACTCTTGTGATTGCGTGAGGTCGAGATTTCCAACTTGAAGTTTGATTCCTATGGGTTCAGCTCGTGTTTGCAATACAGCAAGAGTTTGTGGCAGCACGTCTTCATGAACGTAAAAGACATTCGATTCCGACAATGAAATACGGTGTGCCATCGCCATTGCCTCTGCTGCAGCAGTTGCCTCATCAAGCAGCGATGCATTGGCGATGTCGTATCCACATATTTCAGAAACCATTGTTTGGTAGTTCAGAAGCGCCTCGAGGCGACCTTGTGAAATTTCTGGTTGGTAGGGCGTGTATGCGGTGTACCAAGCAGGATTTTCTAAGACATTGCGTTGAATAACTGGTGGAGTGATGGTTCCGAAGTACCCCATTCCAATCGCGCTACGACCCACTATGTTTTTGTTTGCTAGTTCCAATAATGCCTGAGTGGCGTCACGTTCAGATAGTGCCTCAGGAAGTTCGAGGGGAGTATGGAGAGCAATATTGTTGGGAACAATTTCCGCACAGAGGGCATCCAAACTGCTGCTTCCCACAGCATCGAGCATGACCCGTAGATTTTTTTCATTTTCAGAAATGTGGCGAAACGCAAAAATATCTTGCGCGAAATGCGACGGTGACAACTTCATATAGAGCTCCAGTTTCAGCAGCGTGCTGTTCTTTTTAGGTACGTTAAAAACGGTGAACAGCCCCCGCTGTCTGGGAACCTGAGAGCTTCGCGAAAATATTTCGCTTTCCCCGTCGGTGGTGAACATGCAATGTCTGCATGCACACTCTTTCCAGCGTGTGAGTTTCTCGCCGGTCCTTTGGCCTGAGAGGTTCCGGGGCGGTTGCTCCTTCGGCGACTCTTGAACCGCACATCAATGAGGTCCGATACAAGAATTCTCTCCCAGCGAGAGTGTGATTAAGTTGTGAGATCAACCTAGTTGATGCGTTCTGATTTCTCGTGCTCATAAGCAGCAATTGCGTTCAATTGTGCACCCAGGGTGGCATCGACCCAACGTGAGCCTGCCCCGACAATTTTGTCGTAACTTTGCTGCGGGGTGCGTAATTGATCTTGGAAGTGTGGCATCACGCTCTCGGCGAAGAGTTCGTAACTGCGCTTGGTAGCTCCCCAATCGGCGAGATCAGCACCTAAAAACAGGTAAGTGCCGAATCCGCCAGTTTTCTCTTCCAGACGTGCGAGTTGTGCAATTGCCATCTCTGGCGTTCCGATCACCATGCGACCTGTCTCATTGGCAAAGGTAACGAAATCGTCGAAGTCGCTCGGTGGAGGAGGATCGTTGGGGTCGCCTATGGGGATGATGTGAGAGAGATACTCAAAGACCCATTGCAATCCATAACGACAGTTCTCGCGAGCTTGCTTTTCGGTCTCAGCAATATGCATCGGACCCATGAGGCGCCATTGGTCTCGGGTAACAGAATGTCCGTGACGTGAGGCTTCATCTTGCCAAACGGAGTAGTTGTAATCGAGAACTTGAAACGCCGCTGGCTCGGTAGCGGCAATAGAAAGAAGTCCAGTACCGTATTTTCCTGCAAGTTTTGACCCAGAAGGCGAAAGTGATGAAGCGACAGCAACGGGGAACTGTGAGTAGGGCTTCATCTGCAGTACGGCTTCTTCACAAGTAAACCAGTCGGTGTGCTTCGTAACTGTTTCTCCGGCGAACAAGCGCATCATTACATCGAAGGCTTCCTCCATACGTGGGCGCTGGCGATCGGCAGGTATGCCCAACATGGCTGCGTCGCTTGTTAGTTGTCCTGGCCCAGCACCAAACATCATTCGACCACGAGTGAGATGATCGAGCATCACGATGCGATCAGCAAGAATGAATGGATGGTGGTAGGGAAGTGAATTGACACCAGTGCCCAATTTGATGTGTTGCGTTCGTTGACTTGCAGCAGCAATGAACACCTCAGGTGATGCAATGAGTTCCGAACCCGCTGAATGGTGTTCGCCGATCCACGCCTCGTCGTAGCCAAGGGCATCGAGCCATTGCACAAGTTCAAGATCTCGATGTAATAAAAGAGTGGGGTTGATTCCCGTGCGGTGCATTGGTGGTAAAAAGATGCCAAATTTCATTGCTTCCTCTTTTCGGATGGAAAAAGATCTCTACACAGAACCGTAGGGGAGAGGGGCCTCGAAGGCAGAGTCTGACGAACGCAACAAGGCTCTTTCTACGGCTTTTTTGAGGTCATTAATGAACTCATCCACCTTATTCTCGTGCACAACATTGACAGTGAGATGCAGGGAATCGGGTGGTGTTTGCTCGTCGACGAACCATCCGAACTCTCGTAGTTCGCGGGCCACTAAAAAAACCGAAAGAAGATTCGGATTTTGAGCCCCGATACACAGCAGCGTTGTGTCGGGCTGTGTGCGTAAAACGAGTTCAGGTATCAATGAAATTTGATGCGCCAATTCGAGTGTTGTCTTGCGTGCCGTCAAGGCGAGTGTACGGTATCCATCGACCCCAAAATATTGGACCAATGCCCAAGCCGAAGCAATAGGTCCTCCGCTTTTTGTTCCCAAAATTCCCGATGACCCGTACATACCTCCAAGCCAGTTCGTGGTGAGAAAGGTTTGATGCTGCCGCAGTTCTTTATTGGCGTAAACAATCACTCCGGCACCCTTTGCGCTGTATCCATATTTATGTAAATCAACAGACATCGATGTCACTCCTGAAACAGAAAAATTCCATGGCATATCGCGAGGAGCAATAAAGGGGAGAAGCATGCCACCCATGCAAGCATCGACATGGAAGGGGATATCGCGCCGCTGTGCCTCTTTGCCGATGAACTCCATGGGGTCGACCACGCCTTGGGGGTATTGTGGAGCAGAGCACACTAGAAGAATTGTGTTTTCATCGCACGCTGCGATCATCGCTTGCTCATCGGCTCGCCAGTCTGCACCCACCGGTACGCGGCGGCTTTCAATGTTGAAATATGTACAGCCTTTCTCGAGTGCGGCATGGGCTGAAGAGGGAAGGACCACATTGAAACCTTGCTCATTGAGCCTTTCAGGGCCACGCTGAGCGATGGCACGCTGGAGGGCGCCATAGACCACGAGAATGAGACTTTCCGTCCCTCCAGAGGTCATGAAGCCTGCTCCTGATGCAGGAGCTTGTAGCAGTTGCAGCACGAAATCGAGAACATCTTGCTGCATTCTTTTGAGGCTGGGAAAGGCGCCCACGTTCAGCGCATTTTCATGAGAGAACATGCGATACGCGGTCTCTGAAAGTTGCTGAGCTTCGTCTGAGGCGCTGTAGGTCAAACTGAATGCTTTTCCGTCGCGCCAACGAACATCATTGACTCGCAATTGCTCTAAGTTGCTCAGAATCATTTGAGCTCTGACACTTAGAGGTTCCTCATGGGGGTTGCTCATGAGCGCAGGTTAGTGGCGACATTACCCATGGTTTTATTTCGTGGATCCTTATTTTACATAAGATTTATTATGGGCGCAGACGCAGAGAACCAATAGGTTCGGCACATTCCAAAATCCACGTCAACATGTCTCGTAACTCCCGGGCGCTGGGCTGCCTGTTGTCGGCAAGATCCTTCTGAACATCATGAACAGCGCAAGACAATACGTACAACGCATCGTGGATGTCATTGAGCTCTTCTCGAGCCATCACCAATTGCTCATCGCTGAGTTGAACTTCGCGGGCCCGTTGGCGTGCCACCCAGTCCCATTGTCGACACGGCTGGCTGCAATACGCGCGGGGTCGACCAGGGCCAGAGCGTTCCTGGAGCACCCGTCGACACCACCGACAGCGTGGTCCGTCGGGTGTTGCCTTGCGCTGCCACTGCTGGTCACGGGGTAATTTCGTCATGACGAAATTATGGCATATTTTTCAAAATATTTGAGAGACTGATCAAGATGTCTTCTCCATTCGCCACCACTCGAAGTTTTGCCTCCGACAATTTCGCTGGCGTGCATCCAGCGGTCATGGCGAATCTGCAAGCGGCAAACCTAGGCCACGCCGTTGCCTATGGCGGCGATGTTTTCACCTCCGATGCTGAAGAACAATTCGAGAGAATTTTTGGTGCCGGCACTAAAGCTTTTTTTGTCTTTGGTGGAACTGGTGGAAACGTTTTTGCGTTATCTAGTTTGTGTGGTCCAGGAGATGCGGTTCTTTGCAGTCAATGGTCGCACTTGCATATTGATGAAACAGGTGCACCTGAACGTGCGGGAATAAAATTATTGGCCGTTCCCAGTGCAGATGCAAAAGTAACGACGAAAGACATTGAACGAGTTGCCGGTGATTTGGGCGTGATGCACCATGCTCAACCTCGTGTGGTGTCTCTTACCCAACCCACGGAGTTAGGCACGCTCTATACCCCAGAGGAAATTGAGCAGTTGTGCTTGTGTGCTCATGAGCATGGCTTGCTCGTGCATATGGATGGTGCACGTATTGCAAACGCAACTGCGGCATTGGGCGGAATTGCATCGGTGCGCTCATTCACCGTCGATGCAGGTGTAGACGTGCTCACTTTTGGTGGAACTAAGAATGGATTGATGTACGGAGAAGCAGTTCTTTACTTTCCTCAAGGAGCAGCGCGCGCACATACATACAAAGATTTTTCACAGGAAAATGCTCTGCGGGCTTTGCGGTACGCGCCCTATGCGCGCAAGCAAACCACACAGCTACCTTCTAAAATGCGTTTTGTTTCCGCCCAATTTGCCGCAGTGCTGAACAATGACCTGTGGGTGCAACTAGGTGCATCGGCCAATGAAGCTTCAGCCTCTTTGTTCGAAGCTGTGCATGCAATTACGTCATTGGGTCTCACTCACTCACCTGGTGTAAACAGCCTCTACCCCACTGTTGCTCCTGAGCACGCCGACCAATTGCGAGAGGTTTCGTTTTTTTGGGACTGGGATACAACGCAACATCGCGTGCGCTGGATGACCTCGTGGGACACCGAGCAAAGCGATGTGGGTGCCTTCGCTGAAGCCGTTTACCGAATAGTAACTTAATGCGCAATGACTTAATTGACTGTTGAGTTAGATGTGGGTACACTCTCGGAGTGGAGTTTGGCA
Organism: Acidimicrobiaceae bacterium; assembly: GCA_947450115.1. Classification (GTDB taxonomy): domain Bacteria; phylum Actinomycetota; class Acidimicrobiia; order Acidimicrobiales; family Ilumatobacteraceae; genus F1-20-MAGs119. The sequence continues at coordinate 52,546 of CANFUE010000008.1, forward strand.
CTACATCGGGGGGTGTGTGATGGCGGCAGTGGAATCATATTCGCGGCGAGATTTTGCTGTTGAAAAATGGATGAACGAAGGCGCATGTCGAGGACTCACTACGGTGTTTTTCCCTCCTGCAGCTGAACGACCACAATCGCGTTTGCGCCGTGAGTCAATGGCTCGAGAAGTATGCAAATCGTGCAACGTCCTCGACACGTGTCGTAGCTTCGCGCGAGAGAATCATGAATACGGTTTCTGGGGCGGGGAATCTGAAGAAGAGCGCCACGCAGCTGGTTTTCACCTCATTGCGCCAATAGGTGTTCGTTCACGCGCTGCAGGCTGACTGCAACCCACCCGTCTATTTCTCTCCTGGCGATATAACGAAAACCAATTTTCTCATAGCACGAAATGATGTCGGACTCCCGCGTTGTGGTGAATCCACTTAAGAAGAGATAACCATTTTCGTGAACTGCATCACCGATGATGACAGACCCTTCAAGTAATACCGGGGCCAAGATATTTGCCAAGACGTGCAAATAGGTGCCAGTGATGCACTCAAGACCACCTTGCTGACAAGTAAATAATTCTTCTACCCCATTGAGTTGAGCATTGAAGTTGCTGGCTTCAATCGCGGTTGCTGCGAGATCAATCCCATGGGCGGATCCACCCAATTTTTTTAACAACGCAACGCTGAGTACGCCCGAGCCACAACCGATATCAAGGATGTGAGGAAAATCGCCGGTCATCTTCAAATTGTCGAATGCCAAGTTGAGAGTTGCTTGAGTGGTGGGATGATCTCCCATACCAAATGATCCATACGGCTCGATGAAAACAGGCAGGAGTGACGGATTCGAATGATCAAATTGATCCCTCTTCCACTGTGGAATGAGCGCAATGGTTTCAACAACTGTCGTTGTGGCGAATTGGCGCCAGGTGTTCGCAACGTCTGCTTGCTGGACGTACAAACGCACGGGCCATACGTGTAACTTATTTGCTTCAGTTCCGTATTGCTCTGTGTGCGCTTTCCATTGGCTCACGGGGTCTACACCGAGATGCGTGCGAACGATAGGTGTGAGGTCACCCTCTAATACTTCAACTGCCTGGGCGCCGCAAGACCACAAAGCATCACTCACAATTTCGATAAATTCTTCGTCTACTAAAATCTCAAGAAGAATGTTTTCATCCGTTCGTGACGAAGACTCACTCATCGATGCGGCGGAGTTCTTTACGAAAGCGATGACCCTTTGCTACGTATGAGGCAACACCCATTGCAATGTCGGACGACCGAGCGCGATCGAGCTTGATTGTTGCCGGAGCACCCACAGCCAATGCCCCGCTGGGCACTTCAGTTCCATTGAGTACGACGGCATTGGCTGCAACAATGGCACCTGAACGCACAACCACCTGATGTAAGACGATGGCGCCAGAAGACACTTGAGCATTGCTTTCAATAGTGCAACCTTCTAAGTGCACGATGTGGCCAATCACGCAATCGTCTCCAACGGTTGTTGGATACATCGGAGTGGTATGAATGACGGTTCCATCTTGAATGCTGGTGCGGGCTCCAATGACTATTTTGCCATCGTCACCACGCAGCACCGCCCCCGCCCAAATAGTGGACTCCGGACCGACGGTAACGCTCCCAATAATTACAGCATCGGGATGAACGTAGGCAGTGGGGTCAATTGCAGGAACCTGGGTTCCCAGAGCGTAAATAGGCACATCAACATGCTACTGAAGTTGAAAGTCGCGCTCTTGCCAATGTCGCATGAACAGCAAAATATGGAGAATTTGCCGTTAGCGTTGCTTGCCTATGTCTCGCAGGATTGAAATTGAACTCACCAGTAGTCGCCCCGATGGATCGTGGACATGGAGAGCAGCCGGAGCAAAGAACCCTAAAGGGGTACTTGACGGATCAATTCTCTCTTCTGCTCACAAAGTAGGCGACGTTGTCAAAGCCGATGCCGATTTCGATATCGATGGCATTTCCATCTTGTCGGTTGTTGCAGGAAAGCAACGCGTTGAAAAATTGGAGAGAATAGAAATCCTTCCTTCAGACAAACCATTCCAAGCAGTGATGGAAACGAAAGCTCCTCGTTCTGAGCGTTCGTTTTCCGGAGACAAGCGCAATGGCCGTCGTAACGATAAACCTGGCGAAGGCAAACCTGGAGACAAAGGCGCTCGTCGTCCGCGTCGTGAAGATGGAGCAAAAGAAGAAGGCAAAGCACGCGAGCCCCGCCGCGAAGGCCAAGAAACTCGTCGTCGTCCTTCCTTCACTCCTCCACCAGATCTGCCACAGCGTCCACGTGCAAAACGTCTGAAGCCAGGGCGCGTGCATCGCAACACCATCTTGGCCAATTTGCCAGAGGCTCAAAGCGCCATTGCAGAACGCGTGTTGTCGGGTGGAATACCCGCGGTACGTACAGCAATAGCTGATCAGAATAAAGTTTTAAAACAAGAGGGCAAAGAGCTCATTCCTGCCGACGGTCTCATCACGATGGCAGAGAATCTCTTGCCAAAATTACGAGTTGCAGAATGGTTAGATCGTGCAGATGCTGCCCTAGCAGATCTCGATACTCTCGATTTGCGTGACCTACGTTCCGTGGTCACTTCAGGAGACGACCCTGCTATTGCTCGCGATGAAACGACACGCACTGTTGCCAAAGCTCTTCGCGAAGGACTCGTAGCACGTCAAGAAAAAGATCAAAGGGAATGGCTGAGCGATATTGATGCAGCATTGAAAGTTGGTCGTATTGTTCGCGCGCTGAAGTTGTCTTCACAGCCGCCTAAGGCAGGCGCCCCATTCCCTTCTGAACTCGGATCTCGTCTTGCTGCTGCTGCTTCGCAGAATCTTGAAGCAGATGCACCAAGTGATCGTTGGATAGCCGTATTAGAAGCAGCCGCTTTTAGTCCGGTGAGGTCTCAACTGGTGGCCCCTGCGCCGCCTAATGCCGTCACCCCCGAATTGGCAACCACAATCACTCGTCTCGCTCCTTCTATTCCTCAGATCGCAGCATTGTTCAGCATTGTGGTGACACCGGGAACCGCTATGCCTCGTCCATTGCGCCCTACACGGCCTGTAGACAAGAAAAAGCCGCTGAAGACGACTACTGAGTCATAAATTCCTCAGAATCAACCAAGCGTTCTAAGATGTCTCTATGTCAGACATCGTCCTTTTTGAAAAGCGTGGCCGCATTGGAATCATCACGCTGAATCGTCCAGAAGCCCGCAATGCCGTCAATGGTGACGTCGCCAGCGGAGTTGAAGCAGCACTCGACAAGATCGAAGCTGATGACGACATCTGGGTCGGAATCGTTACTGCAAATACCGCAGGTCAAGAAAAGCCGGTCTTTTGCGCCGGAGCAGACCTCAAGGCAATTAATTCGGGTAACGCTGGTGGATTAAGCACAAAGCGTGGAGGTTTTGCCGGTATCGCCTATCGCGAACGTCGTAAACCAATCATTGTTGCTGTCGACGGTTTAGCAACTGCGGGCGGTTGTGAAATTGTCTTGTCTTGCGACCTTGTTGTAGCAAGCAATAGGTCATCGTTCGGACTCGCCGAAGTAAAGCGCAATCTCATTGCTGGAGCAGGTGGACTCTTTCGTCTTCCACGCGCAATTGGGCGCAGTGCTGCACTGGAAATCATTCTCACAGGTGAACCTCTAGCAGCACAACGGGCCTACGAGCTTGGTCTTGTGAACCACGTTGTGGCGCCAGATCAGGTGATGCCAAAGGCAATTGAAATAGCCGAACGCATTTGTGCAGCCGCTCCACTTGCAGTGTGGGCTAGCCGCAAAGTGGTACTCGCCTCTGCGTATGAAAATGATGAGAATCTCATCAACATGACGAATGCCGAATTCGGAGCCATCATGGCCTCTGAAGACACCAAAGAAGGTTTGACAGCCTTTATTGAGAAGCGACTTCCCAACTGGAAAGCGCGCTAAGGCGTACCGGCAAATATCAGTTGAGCGGGAAGCCCCGCTTGCTCGCATAAGTTTTTTAGTTCACGCTGACCCGGCAAGACGCACACAAGGGTTTCCTCAACCGTGGTCTCGAGCTGTTGGGCACAAGTGAGAAGCAGTGCACCGATTCCCAGTGAGCGGCATTTCTCTTGAACGTAAATAGCAGTGATAACGCAGCGCTTGTCGATAATGCATCCAGATACAAAACCGATGGTGATGTCATCGACTTCGCTCACCAAAGTAAACTGTTTATTCGTTGGTGTTTCGCGGAGTATTGAAGTTAAAAATGTGTAACTAGATATTCCCCGCTGAGTAGTGGCGTTTGCGGCAGCGGTAGTTCTTAAAGAGCCAAGGCCCTCATCGGAATCTGCTACTTCGAATATGTTGAAGTGCAGTGAACCCACGAGATGAGATGCAAGCGCTACTTCCCTACGCATTGCTTGGACTAGCCGCTTTCAAGATGGTTCTGCGCTGGCGATGTTCATTTTCATAGTTGAAGACTTCGAGCACTTGTGATGGTGGACACCCTTTAAGAGCTGTCACAATCTCCATGGCGGTGAGTGAATCGTAATTTGGCATCGGCATCTTGTTTGAAGGCTCAGTAGCGTTGGTTTGCACAGAGTCAACTTTGGGTGATGCGCCTTTCGAACTACTGCACATCTGCTGCATCTTTTTTTGTGCCATGTCGACAGAAAGCTTTCCGATAAAACGCGCATTTTTTACGTGCTGTTCAATGCGAACTGACAGATCTTTCGCCGAAGGTGTTGGCATAATGCGCCTTTTACTTCACAGCAAAAATGGGACAAGCGTCGTCGCCAACGGGACAATTTGGTGCACTGCGTCGTACGAGAAGAAAGCACTGGGAACATAACTCTTCTCCGGCTTGCCTTGGCTGTAAGCGGTCGCCGTCTGTGTTGCGATCATCAACTTCATTTTCGTCGTCATCGTCTTCAACGGGTACGTCGTCGGCAGCAACAAGTCGGTCTTTCAAAATTTTGTCGAGGTCTTCTTCAACATCATCTGGAGTGGTGAGGTCGTCGTCATCTTCGTCTTCGCTTGCAGCGGCTCTGCGAGATTTAGGTGTTACGTCATCCGAGTCGTCTTCGTCATCGGTCTCTTCGGCAACAAAGTCATCATCCTCAAGAAGTGGTTCTTCCTCTAGATCTTCTGCAAGATCATCGGGGTCTAGCTCATCAACGAGAGCAATGTCATCTATTTCATCGCCCTCTTCAACTTCAATCACTTCGTCTTCAGGGTCAATTTCTATTTGTTTAGCTGGCTTCTTTTTGCTGCTGGCCATGAACCGAAACCTTTCGTTATTGCTTTGGGGGCGAGCGAACTGTAGACAATCTGTTCACCTTCAGCGCGTACCATAGGTGCTGAGGAGTGCTTCTGTGCAAATCGTACGAATTTCTCAGAGAAATTCTGTGATTTCACCCTATTTTTGTCTACTTGTGAAGGCGGTCACCCGTTGCGCTTCGCCTCTGCACGACGTTCAGATTCCAGGCGCTCTAACTCAGGTACTTCCGTCGTCATGTGGCTCATTGCTTCAGCAATAGCCTTATGGCCAGCTTGGTCGCGAATAAGAGCATGCATATCGAGGGCTACCTTGCGATATGCCGGATGTCCTTGTGGGCTTGAACGGAGCTCAAGCATGTGCATTGCTTCACGTGCATTGAATTGCATGACATAGCGAATGCGATACGCCATTGAAACGGCATACGGAGCCTGCGCAGGATACTCAGGTAGCAACAGATCATATAGATCTGCTGATTTCTCCATTACTTCATCGAAGGCTGATGTCTGTAGTGCCTCATCAACAATGTCGGGACGAACATAACCATGATTCGGAGTTAATGGTTGCCATTCAATGGTGAGCATGCGATGTCGTTGCATATCGCGAAAAGCTCCGTAGTCAGAGAGTACGTCAAAGCGATAGTCGGTGCGCTCAAAAGCGCGACCTGGACGGTGGCGCCTATTGGTGCGGTCACCAACGTAAGTACGAATGAGTCGTACTTTGTCGTCGTGGCTCATCTGTTGCACTTTTTTGAAAATTTGTGCTTCGCTTTGAGTTGTTTGGCTGTAACAGATGGCCGCCAAAAGTTTGTCTTCACCTTCAGGGTCAAAGTCACTTAAGACAACAGATTCTGCCGGCGCAACTTCTTCTTTGGCAAAGAGCTCATGCACAATCTGCTGTGTGTTGGTAGATGTGTCTGACAAATATTGCGACCAGCGACCACCGCGGTCTGGTTGATCTACTCGGCGCAAGAAACTAGGTACGACCTTGCGTAGTTCTGTGAGCATCAAATCGGCATAGAGACGGGCTTCAGGAAGTGGGTTCGATCGCATCCTGAGCAACAAGGCTTCATATGCCTGTCCACTGCCGTAGATGCCTACATTGGAGAGCGCCGAAGCTGGCAGCACCCCGCGCACGGCATCGAGCGCTTTTGCTCGTGTTGCTTGCCTATAGATGAAATCTGAGTCTTTTGGCCCTTGGGGAACAACCTTGCGCACATGCGTGGTGAGAGAGTCCACAAGACCGCTGTAGGAATCAAACATGCGGTCCATATCGCCGACGTACCTTGTTCCAAAACGGCCGGAGAGGACATCGGGGTCACGGTAGAACCTGTATCTGCCGCCAAGACGGTTGTCATAAGAGATGTAGCGCGTACTTTGCTCGAGGTAGCTCATCAAGCGACCCCATTCGAGAATCTTCGTTAATAAGTTCGATGCTTGCTCACAAGCGAGGTGTACCCCACCTAATTGTGCTACCGAGTCATCGCCATATTCCACAAAAACTTTTTCATAAAGGTCTTCAGCACGTTCGACGCCAATTGTTGCATCGAGGGTTGCGTCGCCTTGTACGTCTAGTTCGTTTACGAATTCATCAAGAAAAAGCCTCCGCAGGCTTTTAGCGCTGCGGCTGTAACGAGCAAAAAGTGCGCCCTTCACCACTTCTGGGAGATTAACGAGAGCAAATACAGGAGAATCGAGATTGGTAAAATACCGTTTCAAGATGTCAGATTCAGCGGGAGTGAACTCCTCGGGTACATAGACCGTCACGACGACCCATGTTAGAAGTCGCGGGCGCCAGGTTGAGGGATCATCAACTAAATAAGTCCGACGGGTGGTGGACCAATACGGGCAAACTCCGCTGCCGTTTGCGCTCCTACCCTGTCGTCCAATAAGGCATCGAGCGCTGTGAGGGCCAGTATCTTTGCTCCGTCAATAACCGCTCTATCGCCTTCCTCGGCGCGGGCATATTGAGCAAATCGTGGTGTGTGAATGGGTACTCCATGAGGGGCAACTTGGATCATTGGATGGATTGACGGCGCAAGGTAACTTACGTTTCCCATGTCGGTCGACCCCACAACGGCAGAGTCGCTTGTTGGGCGTTGCGGTGAACGACCAACAAGTTCAGCATTACGTAAGTACAGATTCAACAGTGATTCTGAATCACGCATGTCGGCGTAAGCATGATTTTCCCATTCGACATCGACAGTGCAACCAGTACTGAGAGCAGCGCCGTGAAAGCAGGCCTCCACGCGTTCTTTTAATGGTTGTAGCGAGTCGAGCGAATCGGACCGTACGTACCATTGCTGAGCAGCGAAGTGAGGAACAATATTTGGCTTATCGCCTCCGTGAGTAAAAATGCCGTGAATGCGCTCAGATGGCTTTATGTGCTGCCGTAAAGCACCAATTGAACCGTAGGCCTGCACCGCAGCGTCGAGGGCGTTATTCCCTAAATGAGGCGCCGCAGCGGCGTGTGCAGCTTTGCCATGAAATCGTGCACAGCACTCCTGGATGGCGATGGCTTTAATACTGGTGAGATCAAAATCGGCAGGATGAACCATCATGGCGGCATCAATATGATCGAAGGCTCCTTGGCGTGCCATGGCAATTTTTCCGCCGCCACCCTCTTCAGCCGGTGTACCAAATACCAGAAGTTCGCCGGGGAGAGCCTTCATAAAGGGTTGCAACGCGAGCGCCGCACCAAGACCTGCTGCTGCGATGACGTTGTGCCCACATGCGTGACCTATCTCTGGAAGTGCGTCGTATTCACAAAAAATAGCGACCCTTCTGGATCCTGGCGCCGATGAGCCACTTGATTGAGCTGCGAAAGCTGTTTCCAAACCGTAGGCACTGCGCTGCAAAGTTGAGAATTGAGAACTCAAAGCGTCTGTTAGCAATTGGTGAGCATGTACTTCTTCAAAATTTGTTTCTGGGTGTGCATGGATGTCGTGGCTGATATCCAAAAGTTGTTCAGATAATTCATCTACCCGCAGTGTTATTTCACTCTTTAATTGCGCGATATCAGAAATGTTCATCGTGGTCTCCTCGAAAGAAATTACTTAGGATCGCTAGGTATGTAGATGTTAATGGCATCTGCAATGACAGAAATTCTCAATGCATCTGTGGTTCCTCGTTTTTTTCCATCAACAAAAACGGGCAGGGATTGATGAAAACGCAGATATTCATCGGTAATTTGCCGACTACTGAGGTGGGGATGAGGTAAGTGGCTCCCCTTGCGTGCTCTCATGAGAGCGAGCAAACGTTGCCGAAGTTTCATTTCGCGGTTAATGGTTAAAACTTCGACCTTTGCATCATTTGGATGCGACTTGGCAAAAACTCGAAAGCCTTTGAAATAAGCGACATTGCAAAAAAGATAACATTCACCCCACAAAAGGTGCCCTACGCGGATGTGTGCAGCAGCTTGAAAAATATGTCCGCGTATATCAATTTGAATGATGTCTAGTGGTAGGCGGTGCCATTCCTCTCGGCTTTTAAGTACGGCGACCTCAGATCGCTTCTGAAGTACGCTCCCAACGGTGCGCGCGATGTCGCCTTTGATTGGAGAGGCTGTATTTAAAAAAACCTCGCGATCATGCCGAGTGCAAACAATGCCTTTCTCGTGCACATGCTCACCCCAATCTTCACCCTTTGAAATCACCATTAGAGCGCCTCGTTGCCGACAACTATTCCTCTAAACATTGCTTCTCCAGCAATGCGGGCCGACTCTCTGAGTGTTTGGTCGAGACCTACCCGTTCTATTTGGCGCAATAGGTCGACAATTTGGCGAATCGTCCGTACAAAATCTCCCGGACTCATTTCGGGAACCGTGTCGAGAACAGTAGTGAGACTTTTTCCAGAAGCCCACAGAGCAGCACATTGCGCAAAATTGGGATCGGGAAAGCGGTGGACTGGCAGACCACTAGCAGTTTGTATGTCTTGGATCTCCATGCTGAGATCTTCCACACGTTCAACAACTTCCCTGCACTTATTGGATGGATAAGGGAGATCATCTTGGTCGCTATTACGACGTTCATAAACGACACATGACACAGCTGCTGCTAAGTCGACGGGTTTAAGCCCATCGAAAAGACCTTGTGAAATCGCTTCTGCAATGAGGATGTCGCTCTCATGAAACACCCCGGCGAGAACAGAACCCTTTGCTGTCAAACGCCAAGATTCGATGTATTCCATTTTGCGCAACAGTTCTAATACCCGGTCAAAGGTGGCTCCCACTGATTGCTTTTCATTTTTGAGATGTCGTTCTAAGCGTTCTATGTCGTTGCGAATACGATCAGCTGCGTCGGCATGCTTCAACAAAATGGAGATCAAGGGGTCGTTTGCTACATTCTCTGCGAGAAGAGCATCATCGTCACCTGGCCTATTGAGTCCTTCATCAGCTTGATGGGAAAACACCCAATTGCACTCATTGATCAGCCGCGAGACTTCGCGTAATGCTCCTGGGTTCCATTGTGAGAAATCTGAGTTGAGGTCTATATGTTTGATGAAGATCGGTTCACCGACGAGATCTTCATAAAGAATGCCACGTACAGACTGTGCTGCATCGGCGGCTGTGATTTTTATACCTCTGCGTCGATTAGATGTGGCGAGAACCATAAATTTTTGGTACGGACTACTACGTGCATTGATCTGTTCATCAGTCTTCAATGCGATGATGTCACCAGGCCGAAAAGTGTTCCATATTTGTATGGAGTCGTTCGCAGGCTTCATCTCTCCTTTTTGTCGTTGAATTCCGTGGATGCGTCGATAACTCCAAATATCTCCGTATTGAGATTGAGCTTTGTCTTCCTCAATGCGTAGTTGGTCTTTCTTCTTTTCAATAGTTGCCTGCATCGTTACAACACCGGAATTTGCCTGGTACTGGGCAAAGGAGAGGTTGAGGAGATGGCGAACTTCTCCTTCTGAGTGGCTATTGACCAAGTTGACCGTCATGTTGTAGGTCGGGCGAAATGCTGAAGTGAGATTGAAGCTTTTATTTAGCGCAAAACGACATACTTCATCAAAGCCAACAAAAGGACTCCACAAGGTGACCGCGTGTCCAACGTCGTCTATGCCTCTGCGCCCTGCTCGTCCTGTTAGTTGTGTGAAGTCTGATGGCTTCAAAGGCACATGGTTCTCACCGGTAAACCTAGTGAGCTTGTCAATCACCACAGTGCGGGCAGGCATATTGAGGCCAACCGCGAGTGTTTCAGTAGCAAACACAACTTTCAACAGACCCAAAGTAAAGGCTTCCTCAACGATCTCTTTAAAAATCGGGACCATGCCAGCGTGATGTGCAGCTACGCCGGTAGCAATCAACGATAAAAACCCTTCGAAGTCGAGAGCGTTTTTCTCGTCTGAAGAAAGAGTCTGAGCGCGGTCCTGTGCGATTTTTCGGATCTGCTCAGATTCATTTTTGGTTGCGAAAGAGAGTGAACTGCGCCGCACTCCACGCGCAGCGTCGTCGCATTGATTACGGCTAAATATGAAAAATATAGCTGGCAACATGTTTGCATTTGCCAATGCTTCAACTACTTCGTTGCGGTTAGGTGGTCCGAATCGACTCTCGGAAGTATGACGACTCTTTTTGTTTTGATTGTTATTGCGGGAAGAACCACCGTGCTTATGATCTTGCACCGCAAAAGCTTTTTTGGCGCGCGGATTCATTTGATTCTCAACGAGCGTTGGATACATCACCGTGTCGCCCGTGGCCTTATCGAAAGCCATATGGTGATGCTCGAGGTTCACCGGACGTTTAGTTTCAATTATTGCTCGGGTGTCACCACGAACGGTAGTGAGCCACTCGCTTACCTCAACCGCGTTAGATACAGTTGCTGACAAGCAAACTAGGGTTACCTCGAGCGGGAGATGAATAATTACCTCTTCCCAAACAGGACCACGATATTGATCTTGAAGAAAATGAACTTCGTCGAGAATGACAACGGAAAGATTCTCTAGCGAGCGTGATGATGCGTAAATCATGTTGCGCAGCACTTCCGTCGTCATCACTAAAATTTTCGCATCGGAGTTAATGCTTGTGTCTCCAGTGAGCAGCCCTACATTCTCAGATCCATAAAGTTCTTGAAAGTCATGAAACTTCTGGTTAGAGAGGGCTTTGATGGGAGCGGTGTAGAACGACTTCATTCCCTCCTTCAAAGCCTCTGAAATTGCATGCTCGGCAATGTACGTTTTTCCCGAACCTGTTGGGGCTGCTACTAAAACGGAAGCCCCTTCGTTCAAGGCCTGTATCGCATTTTGTTGGAATAAGTCTGGTTGAAATGAGGGACTATTCATTACTTGCTTTTTTTCGACGCCAATGAATGAAGAAGCCGATGCCAACGGCTATCGCATAGAGAATTGTCATTGGTATTGCGAGTGCCAACATGCTGATGGGGTCGCCCGATGGGGTGATGATTGCAGCTGTGAGGAATATGGCCATGACTGCCCAACGCCACTGCTTCAATAACAACTGTGGAGTGATGACATTCACAAGTTGCATAAAAACAAGTAATACTGGGAACAGAAATCCGACCCCGAATGCAAGAACCATGAGCGTTACTAAGCTCACATACTTCGTAATTTGGTATGACTGTGAAACATCTGTTCCGGACCAACTGATGAGAAATTCCAGTGCCTTATCTAGTGTCCAATACGCAATGTAGGCACCTAACGAGAAGAGCCCCACACTTGAGATGATGAAGCCCGTTGCATATTGCTTTTCGCGTTTGTGGAGCGCAGGTGCAGTGAATCTCCATATTTGCCAAAGGATGACAGGAAGGGCAACAATGAGACCTCCGTATGAGGCAATTCGCATGCGTGCTGAAATGCCGTCTAAGGGGCCCAACCCGTAGAGAGTGCCATTGCAGTGAAAGTCTGGTCGTGCGACGCACAGATCGCGATATGGCTGGGTCAGGAAACGCAAAACCGGGTCATAGAAAGTCAAAATGACCAAAGCCCCAATGACTACAGCTAACAGCGCACGAATGATGCGAAATCTCAATTCAGCTAGATGTTGCGTCATCGTAATTTCATCGGTGGCGGAGCGAACGCCAATGGATCTACGAAACAACCTCATGGTTCCAGATCTCCGGAAGGTTGCTCATTGTCTTCATAGGGAATGAAAGTTGGCTCGGCAACGGGGGCAGGGTCATCTTCGTCTTTACCCAAAAAGATCTTCTTTGCTTCTTCAGCTGTTTTCTTGATTTCTTGCAATGGGTCATCGAACCCAGTGCGTAAATCACGTTGTACTCCAGAAGCAATATTTTTTATTTCCTGGTACAGACGACCGAATTTACGCATTGCGTCGGGCAGTTTCTCGGGTCCTAATACGACGAGACCAATGAGAAGCAAAAAGACCACTTCGCTGCCGGACAGATTGAACACGAGTAAAGTCTATGAACTAGAAGAGCACTCAACGTCATTATCATGGCTTTATGGAGCAAATACAGCCGGCTAACCGCGAGCTGAGCTATATCGCCTTTGCGCACCGTGGGGCCAAGGCGTATGTCAGAGAAAATACCATTGAGGCATTCCAGTTGGCCTTACGACTTGGAGCCACAGGCATCGAATCAGACGTCTGGCTCTCCAAAGATGGGATACCAATACTCGATCACGACGGTGTGGTTCAAGAAAGAATTTTCAAGAGACCAATTGGCAACTATCTGCGCGAGCAATTACCTGAACATATTCCTTCTCTAGAAGACCTTCTTCGTCTTGCGCCACGGGGAGTTTCTATCTCTCTCGACATTAAAGACGATGATGGCTTCGAAGAAGTCATCAAGGTTGTGCGCAAAGTTCATGGCGACCAAGCACCATTCATATATTTATGCCATCCAACACTTGATTTGCTAGAGAAGGTCAGAAATGAGTCGCAAGGCGTCTCTCTGGTGTCGTCAGTTCGCTTATCAAAATTAGCGAAAGGACCAGAGATGCACGCAGCACGTATGCGTGAATCCGAAATTGACGTAATGAATATGCACCATCGCGATTGGAATGGCGGATTAGTTGCCCTCTTTCATCGATTCAATAGGCAATGCTTTGCGTGGGATTGCCAATTCGGACGCAACATACGTGAAATGGCTCAAATGAATATCGATGGAATCTATAGCGACTGGCCTGATCGGTTCTACGAACTTGACTCTACCCAAGAGATTTAGAGCCAGCGCCATCGACTGATAGGCCAAAGAATAACAAAGGCGCGGCCAACTATTCTGTCTTTATCGACAGGACCAAACATTCTGCTGTCCATTGATTGGGGCCGGTTGTCGCCGAGAACAAAGACTTGTTTCGCCGGTACAACAATTTCTGTCATTTCAGGTTGTCGACAACGGTCGTTTAAGTTTTCCTGCTGGGTGTCTCTGATATCTAAGTAAGGTTCTTTCAGCGCAACTTTGTTGACGTACACCACGCACTTTTGAATTGAAATTTTCTCTCCTGGAAGACCTATAACACGCTTGATGAGATCATCATGTTGTATCGATGCTCCATTTGAGGTAACACGATCAAACACAACGACGTCTCCCCTGTGCACACCATGAAGGTGATATGACAGCTTGTTGACCAAAACTCTGTTCGGTTGGAAAAGCGTTGTTTCCATGGAGGGTCCCGATATGTAGAACTGCTGAAGGACGTAAGTTCTAATGCCGAGGGCAACGACAAGGGCCACGACAAGAACAATGACCCAATCACGGACTGCTTTGAATGAATCTTTTGACGAAGGAACGGCATCTGCTGTTGGCACGACGTCTACATCTTCTGGCACACCACGATTGTAGAAGCAAAGAAGCCCAAATGAACGAGATCCTTTACAAAGAATCGATCAATTTCTGGACTCGATCATCGATATTTTTGAATGGATTCTTACAAAGTACAGTCCTTTGAGACTGGTCATTTAACTTGAGATGTACCCAATCGACCGTGTAATCGCGCTTTTTCGCCTGCGCCGCCACGATGAATTGAGAACGGAGATGTGCTCGCGTTGTTGTTGGTGCTGACTTCGTAGCTGCTGTGATGTCATCGTCAGAACATAGTGTCTTCATCAACTGCTTTTCTTGTAAACGATAATAAATGCCTCGCGCAGGGTCGATGTCGTGATATTGCAAATCAATGAGGTGGCAACGGGGATCACCTAGCGAGATCTGGTGTTTCTCCGAGTATCTGACCATGAGGTGATATTTCGCTACCCAATCAACTTCAGTTTCTAATTTTAGAGGGTCGCTTTCAATGGTGGAAACGCAGTGCTCCCACATTTGCAATGCTCGTGTTTCTTCATCGTTAAAGCCGAAATTCTCGCTATAGGCGAGAGCTTTATCGAGGTAAATACGTTGGATATCAAGGGCGCTCATCTCTTTACCGTTTTTAAGTTTCACTTTTTTCTTGCAAGTGATGTCGTGGCTAATTTCACGAATTGCTCTCACGGGACTTTCTAGCGTGAGGTCTCTGAAATCAACTTCGGGGTTCTCGAACATACGTAGAACGCACGCCATAGAGCCAACTTTTAGAAATGTCGCATATTGACTCATATTTGAGTCACCCACGATGACGTGTAGTCGTCGGAAATGTTCTGCGTCTGCATGCGGCTCATCTCGGGTATTAATGATTGGCCGACTTCTCGTAGTTGCGGAACTGGCTGTTTCCCATATGTGTTCGGCTCGCTGCGCAATAGTGAAAAGCGGGCCTTTTGCTGTCATCAGTAACTTGCCGGCTCCACAAAATATTTGTCTGGTGATGAGGAACGGAATGACAACATCAGATAGTCGAGTTTGATCGTCTGTTCGTGACGTGAGGTAGTTCTCATGGCAGCCATATGAGTTGCCAGCACTATCGGTGTTATTTTTATAAATATGAATTTCTCCGCGAATACCTTCATCGGCCAAACGCTCTTCAGCAGCAATGCGTAAGTCATTCAGAATGTATTCGCCTGCTTTGTCTTGAGCAACGACATCGAATAGAGAATCGCACTCGGCAGTTGCATATTCGGGATGCGAACCTACGTCGAGATACAGACGTGAGCCATTGGGAAGAAATACATTCGAACTTCTCCCCCAGGTGACCACCTTGCGAAATAGGTATCGCGCTACTTCATCGGGGCTCAGCCGGCGCTGCCCCTTCAATGTGCACATGATTCCGTATTCGTTCTCTAGCCCATAAATACGCCGAGAGAAATCTTGCACGGCTACATTTAACCCTGTATAAGTGCGTTAACTTCAGCATCATCTAAACGCGTGAAAGCGCGTCGGTCGCCTGAGCGATGAAGTATTGCAATTTCACATTCTTCAACTGCTAGTTGCCGGTCGGGACCAGAAAGCGCGCTTCGGCACAACTGTACGACATCGGAGAGCTGAGCGGTGTCGAGTTTGGTGAGCAGAGACGACTCTTTCATTCGGGCGTAAATGGCATCGGAGTCGCCACCCAACACGCAAAAACGACGCTCGTCTAGGACTGTGCCATCATAAAAAATATGAAACAGCTGATCGTTGGCTGCTATGTCTGCCACTTCGGCGACGAGAATCTCAACTTCGAGAGGTTTCATTTCGTGGGTAAAGATTTGGCCGAGAATTTGTGCGTATTGGTTTGCCAAGCTTCGAGCATCTACATCGATACGTGAGTATTGGTAACCCTTAAGATCGGCTGCTCTGACACCAGATACACGTAGCTGATCGAACTCGTTATATTTTCCTACACCTGCGAAAGCGATGCGGTCATATATTTCGCTGATTTTACGCAAAGTGTTTGAAGGATTTTCGGCGACAATGGCGATGCCTGCGGAATATTGAATTGCAATAAGTGCCCTACCGCGAGCAATTCCTTTACGTGCGTAATCGGCACGGTCTTTCATAATTTGCTCTGGAGCTACGTAAAACGGCATGCTCATTTCACACCTCCTGATTTCGTTCGTGGTATTCGGCAACGAGCTCATCTACAAAGTGAGACAACGTTGCATCTTCAATGCGTTCCCACCCTCTAGCAGAGATAGATGCAACAATGGGATAAATTCCACGCAACGTATCGGGGCCTCCGGTAGCTGAGTCGGAATCGGCTGCTTCCCATAGAGATTTCAGTGCGAGTCGAACTGCGGCCTCTTGCGGCATGGATGTTCTCCAACCAACTTTAATAACTGCGCCCGCATGCACGCTCCCCGATCCGGTTGCAACGAATTCACGTTCTTCGTATCGACCGCCAGTTGGGTCGTAGTCCCACAAACGTCCGTAACCTTTTTGTAGGTCATAGCCGGCAAATATTGGCACAACAACAAGACCTTGCATAGCAGCAGGAAGATTCCCACGCACCATCATGGAAAGTTGATTTGCCTTACCTTCAAGCGAGAGCAGCTGCCCTTCAACTTTCTCGTAGTGCTCAAGTTGAAGCTGGAAAAGTTTGATCATTTCCATTGCTGGTCCAGCAGTACCAGCAATTGCTACCCCACTGAATTTGTCGGCTGAAACAACTTTCTCCATTGATCGATGAGAAATGACATTTCCGGAAGTTGCGCGACGATCGCCTGCCATGACTACTCCGTCGGCATACCGCAGAGCGACGCACGTTGTTGCATGGGGAAGATGAACTTGGGCGGTTGATTCGGTGAGATGTTTTTGAAACGGGTCTATACCAACACGTTTCAGCAACTCAGCAAAGCTGGCACCAGGGTGGTCGCCGGGTGTGAAAAATGGCATTGACATAGGAACAGTGTAGGAGTTATTCGCCACCCTTTTGTACGTAACTATTCACAAAATCTTCAGCATTCGTCTCGAGAATAGAGTCGATTTCATCAAGTAAATGGTCAAGATCTGCTTTGATATTTTCAGCGTGAGCATTCTTAGCCACGGCTAAATCTTCGATGTTCTCTACAGGAGATTCAGCAGGAGTGGAAACACTTTTGCGAATTTTTTCCGTCATGGCACCACCTTAGTATTGAAATTAGAACACATCGGAAATTTTGTAAGTAGTTAATTCAGAATCTTCGAGTCCGAGCGCGAGAATCAAGTCCATTGGTGTGTGACATGATCTGAAGAGATTTTCCGTAAGCATTCGCGTTCCTTTCAGAGGCTCCATCATTGGGATTCGGCGCAATGGGCCGTCTCCCACATCAAATATGATGCAGTCCCAGTTGGCGGAAACTACAAACTCTGACCACCGATGTAAACACATGCCACGAAAGAATGCTCTGGTGCTATCTGGTGGTTCAGTGCGAGCCAATTCGGCATCAGATTGCGATATGAGTTTCCTCAAATTCATGCGTGATGAAAGATTCTTCCCTTGACGCATGTCGTGGTACTGCAAATCGAGAGCCTTTAATTTGGGGTCATTTGGGGGTAGATCATTTCTTTCTTGGTATGCGGTGATGAGACTCATTTTCGCTAACCAATCAATAGTGTCAAATGAACCTTGTCCACCGTTCGATAGGTTCGCGAGAGTTTCACGCCACAGTTGAAGAATATTTGCTCCTTCACGGGGAAATTCATCACTGCTCACGCAACTCAGACCGTGTGCCGAGGCATAGGTTTCGGCTGCTTCTAAAATGAGAAATTGGATTTCCAGAGAAGTCTTCAAGGAACCATCGGCTAAACGGATTGGGTTTTTTAGGCGTGTATCGCGGCTTACTATGCGAATTGTGTTGACAGGATCATCAATAATCAATTGCGTAGGGAACGCCCCATCTTCAATCATCGCCAGAACAATTGAAGTAGTGCCGACCTTGAGGTAGGTGGCGTACTCCGACATATTTGCGTCACCAACAATCACGTGCAGTCGTCGATACTTGTCTGGGTCGCAGTGTGGCTCATCTCGCGTGTTCACAATTGGACGACGAATTGTGGTTTCTAGGCCGATTTCCTCTTCAAAGAAATCGGCGCGTTGACTGATTTGATACGGAACTGCATCAGACTTCTCGGTGAAGAATTCAGAACCAACTTTTCCCGATCCGCAAAAAATCTGGCGGGTGACAAAGTGCGTTGTAATGTACGTCGATAATTGTCCGAAAGGCAGTTCTCGTGCAACTAGGTAATTTTCATGACAGCCATATGAGTTCCCTTTGCCGTCTGAATTATTCTTATACGTAATGATTTCATGATGGTCGGGCAATAGAGCGTTTGCTCGCTGCATGCTCTCGCGGATGATTTCCTCGCCAGCGCGGTCATAGAGAACCACTTCGGTTGCGGTGCGGCACTCAGGAGTGGAAACCTCGGGGTGGGCATGGTCGACGTAGTAGCGAGCGCCATTCGTCAAAACGGAATTTGCCATATGTGTTTCAACTTCTGGTGGAAAAGCGTCCTCAAGGCAAAATCCCCGTGCATCACGGTCTGGGGTTTCGTCTTCGAAGTCCCACTGGATGTTCTGCTTGAAAGCCCCTGCATATGCGTTCACTAAGACCGACGAAGCAACAATCGGGCTACTTTCAAAACCACGAGATATGACGCCATATTCAGTTTCTATTCCGCAGACTTTAGGTGTTGCCATAGCGACTACAGATACTGACCCGTCACCACGTGTTCAATTGACTTCCCACCCGCTGAGACCCCAGATTGTGCATGTTCGCTAATGAGCGTGCGAATGAAGATGATTCTCTCGCCTTTTTTACCCGAAATTCGTGCCCAGTCATCGGGGTTTGTGGTGTTGGGCAAATCTTCATGTTCTTTGAATTCTTGAGCAATGGCCTCGATGAGGTCTGTCTCTATCAGGCCTTTGATGCCAGTGTCAATGGTGCGTTTAATGGCCGATTTTTTCGCACGCCGAACGATGTTCTCGATCATTGCTCCTGAAGAAAAATCACGAAAAAATAGAACTTCCTTGTCGCCATTTTGGTATGTCACCTCTAGGAAGCGATTTTCGTCGGCATCGCTGTACATTCGCGAAACACCTTGTGAAAGCAATGATTCGAGTGCCGCATCGGTGGATCCATCATATTGACTGAGCAAATCTTTATGAATCGGAATTTCTGAGGTGAGATAACGGCGGAAAATATGACGTGCAGCATCTGCTGTGGGGCGATCAATCTTGATTTTGACGTCGAGTCTTCCTGGTCGCAAAATTGCCGGATCAATAAGATCTTCTCTGTTGGTCGCACCAATGACAATTACATTGCGCAGACTTTCCACACCATCAATCTCGGCGAGGAGTTGAGGAACGATGGTTGATTCCATGTCACTGCTGATACCTGAACCACGGATGCGGAACATGGAATCCATTTCGTCGAAGAAGATAATGACAGGCCAACCCTCTTCGCTTTTTTCTCGAGCACGTTGAAAAATGAGTCGTATTTGTCGCTCTGTTTCACCGACGTACTTATTGAGTAGTTCTGGACCTTTGATATTAATGAAGTAGCTGCGACCCTTGTCGTGACCGGTTGCATCGGCAACTTTTTTGGCAAGGCTATTTGCAACTGCCTTGGCGATCAGGGTCTTGCCGCATCCGGGTGGTCCGTACAAGAGGATGCCCTTAGGGGCAGGTAAATGATATTCGGCAAATAAGTCGGCATAGAGATACGGGAGTTCTACCGCATCGGCAATGAGCTCTATTTGTGCATCTAGGCCCCCAATATCGCTGTAGCTCACCAGCGGCACTTCTTCAAGCAGAAGATTCTCAACTTCTGGTTGATCGAGTCGTTCAATGAGTAAATTACTTTTTGGTTCTAAGCGCAAAAGGTCTCCAGGACGGAGATGTATCCCTCTCAGCGAGTCTCCTAATTCGCAAATTTTCTGATCGTCGCCACGGTACGTGATGATTGCGCGGAAACCGTCTTCGCATATTTCTTTGAGTTGAACGACTTCGCCAGAGGTTTCGGGATGACGAGTTGAAATAACATTCATGCTGTCATTGAGGAGTACTTCTGAACCTCGTTCAAGTACGTCGAAGTCGATATCGGGGTGTAACTGCACGCGCATCTTGCGCCCTTGAACAAAAATATCGATTGATGCGTCGTCGTTCTTGCCCACCACGACGCCGTAAGCGTGAGGAGGCTGGGTGAGTTTGTCTACTTCCTCACGGAGTTGAGCTATATGTTCCCGGGACTCGCGAAGCGTGTAAGCAAGCTTCTCATTTTGGGCAACAACGCGGGCTAGTTGACCCTTGGTTTCAAGCAAGCGTGTTTCAAGCGAGGAATGACTCAATGGTGATTCAGGTTGTTGATTGTCGCTAGACACTGCAGTGGCTCCTGACCTCGTTTCCTCAATTATCTCCCGAAAGACGGCTGCGAACACTAGTGAGGGCAAACAATGCGAAAAGTTCTCATTTGGGACTCCCGCCGTGTAGCATTTTCCTGTCAGTGCAACTGCCCTAGAGCAGTTATATACAGAGGGAGCCCCCAACATGAAGGTCTGGATCGATCAGGATTTGTGCACAGGTGACGGTCTTTGTGAAGAGATCGCCCCTGACGTGTTCACTTTGCTTGATGATGGCTTGGCCTACGTCAAAGAGGGAGCCAAGGTTTTTGCAACCGCTAAAGGAAACGCCCAGGGCGCCGACGGACTCGCGAATTTCCCCGATAGCCAAATTGATGCCGTTGTGGAATCAGCCGAGGAATGCCCCGGCGAGTGCATCTTCATTGAGCCGTAATTGGCCTACTGAACATCACCAATAAATCTGGCAACTGTTAAAAACCCTGTATGCGCCACCATTCGGTGGTCAGGGCGTACTGCTTGACCTTCTATATGCCATGTGCGGTGAAGTACCTCGAGGGTTCTTTCACTCGTCCAGCGCTCATCGAAGGTCTCTCTCACCTGAACTGCTTGGGTAATGCTTGGCGTATAGGCGACCAGTATGCCTCCGCGCTTCATCTTTTGCGTGGCGTGGGGAACCACGAGCCATGGTTCTGGTAAATCTAAAATGACGCGGTCAAGATCTGTTGCATCGATCCCGTCGTAGCAGTTACGCAGTTCCACGTGGTAGTTCTTGAGTGCTTGCTCCCCCAGGAACCCTCGCACGTTTGCAATGGCTCGATTCGCAAAATCCTCCCGGAGCTCATAGCCGGTAATAATTGCCCCGGCACGAAGCATTGCCATCGACAAAGCTCCAGAACCCACGCCTGACTCCAGCACCTTCACGCCTGGACGAATATCGGCAATCATCAGGATTGTTGCAAGATCTTTGGGGTAAATCACTTGAGCGCCACGTGGCATCTCGACAACAAAGTCTTCAAGCGTGGGGCGCAAAACGAGGTAGCGCGCTCCTTTGGTGGAAACTACTTCTGCGCCATCGAGACAACCAACGATGTCGAGATGCGGCACAAACCCGGCGTGACTATGAAATTCTCCGGTGCTGATGAGGTCGATGAGGTAACGCCTTTTTTTGCGATCTACCAACATCACCTTGTCGCCGAGTGCGAAACCTTGAGAATCCATACCTTTAGTATGACCGAATGAAGTGAAACTTCATCACGGTTAAGGCCTATTAATAGGTCTCGATGCGCGCTTCTTTAGCGATAACAGTAATTTCTGTTCGATCTTGTGACCGCATCAACCGACGCGCAATTCGATAGAGCAAGAAAGCACCGCTTGCCTTACGTGACCGCCTCAGGGTTGAAGTTAAGAGACGTTTTCTGAACGGTAATCGCCCGACGAGAACGTACAGGGCGAGCGAACCCAGCGTAGATTTTTTGAACCTGCTCATTTTTGACGAAATTGTACGCGCGTGGAACGACGGGTACCACGGCGACGACCGAGCAAATAACTGAGGAGCACTAGTGCAGAACTACCCACCGCTGCTGCTACCAGGACTGTTTGCTTTTTATTTTCGAGCTTTCCCTGAAAATCTTCCTGCAAATGTGCAAAACGTTTTTCGAGGTCTTCACGAGAAATACGTTCATTGCTGGTCATAAAGATTCCTTTTTAATGCTGCTGAGTGCGATAGCCACAACAACTCCACATGCCAATATGCCCACGAAGTAAGAGACAAATGACCACGACTGTTGAAAGGAATCCCCCAGCACGTCTTGAGACGCGCGAACGATACCCAGCACGATGAATACAAGCCCGGTGCAGATGAACGCCATCGATGCCAAACCCCAGAGGATCCAGCGCAATGCGCCGCGCAATGGTTCAATCGTTTCCTGCTTGGCATATGCCACAACAAGGTCGACGACATCTTCATGTGATGAGGTGGAAATACCCATGAATGTATTAGTAGCAGCGAACTCCACAAAATACTCCATAAGGGCAATTGGGCCTACTAAATAGCCATTATGGGGCTGGGCTTGCTAAGGCAATACCCCAAATGCTGCGGTCAAGCTACGAGCTGGATATTTCGACAGACTCAGCCCTAATGCATCCCATAGAGGGCGATAATTTCCTTGGTCGGCAATTCCGGCACCATTGAGAAGGAAAGCAAAATACAAAGAACTTCCTTTTTTCTGAGGAAGAAAACCGCTAAGAGACTTTACGTTCAACAAGGTACCCGTCTTTGCTCGCAGCTTCCCAGCAACAGGAGAAGTGCTGAAGGTATCGGAAAGTGTTCCAGTTGTTCCTGCGGTAGCAAGACCATGTTCAAATATGGTTGATAAATCTGGTCTGGCGAGAAGTGATGCAAGCAAAGAGCATGTCAAGCGGTTATCCCGCGATAATCCTGAACCATCTTTGAGTACGTAATTGGTATAACCCCAACTCTTTAACAGTGCACTCGTTGCTTCGAGACCAGACTCTGTGGTTCCTTTTCCGTTGTGCGCAAAACCAATGTGTCGCATCAGAATCTCGGCTGTGTTGTTATCGCTATTGGTGAGCATTTCTGCGATGACGTCTATCAACGGAGCAGAGTCAATCTTTGCAATTTCTGTATCGCCCTCAATTGCTTTTCCGCTGCCACCTGGTTCACCTGCGATGGAGACACCTAGATTCCTGAGCACCCTTGTGAATTCGGTTGCCGCTGCGAGGCTTGGGTTGTCGGGTTTAATGGGATTCGCGACTACTACCCCGTCGTTCACCATGAGGGCACCGAGTGGGCCGCCTTCTACTCCTCTGACACCGCTACCCCATGAAGCAACGTAGCGATTTTGAGAGAGCGCGTCGTCGTTGCCAACAACTGAGCCAGTAACGATGCGCACGCCTGCATCGAAGACCCGTTGAGCAAGTGCTTCAAGCGACGTGCGTTTCAACGTAGGGAATTTTTCCTTTGCCGCATAATCGCTCGTTGTTAACAATGGGTCACCGCCGCCAACAAGAATGATGTTTCCATCGATTTTTGACGCATCTACTTTGCCGAAAACTCGAGTGGTGAAAACGGTATCTGGAGGAAGCAAAGTAGCTGCAGTAGCCGCCGTGACAATTTTTTGATTGCTACCGGGAATGAGCTGCAAATCTGGTCGCTTTTCAAAAATGGTGTTACTCCCACGTTTTACTTGGAGGCACGCTTTCGCTGGTATTTTCTCTGCAACGCTAGAGAGATCGTTAGCTAGTGCATCACGCGATATTTCATCGACAATGTTCTGTGCTGCCCGTCTGGAGGATAGGACAGGAGTTGCTAACCCTTTAATAGAAACAGCGTCACGGCCTGCTGTTCTTTGAGCTAGGGAATGTCCGCCAATCCACAGGGCAAGTAGTGGTAGCGCTCCTAATACGCCTACACATCCGAGAACAAGACCAGGACGTCGAGAACGACGTCGAGTGCTGGGACGTGGGGGGCTGCTCATTGACGAGTGGCTAGGTAATGCGAATAGCGCACCATGTGAGCCAATGATGCCACTGCTCTGTGACCACTAGGGAAGCAATAACGACCTGTTTCTCGCACAGTTCGTGGACCAGCATTATCTGGGTCGGCTATTGCTAATTCACTCGCGATGAGGATGGGTTTACCGGTTTCCTTGATGAGTTCATCAGCGGCTTCAGCGAAACGTGCATCTTGCCGCTCGTGGTAAGCCACAATGCGCTCGAGCCCATGGTCGGGATAAAACTTACCTTCATGCATGAGGCGGGCCTGGTTCGACTGGATGCCAATGCCCAGGTAGATGACGGCATCAATATCTTTATGGCGAGCAATGAGACCCATCACCTCTGGGATGGTGTCACGAGTTTCTCCGCCAGCGCAGTCAACAGGGTTGCTCTTACTCCAACGCGGTGGAAGCTTCTCGTCGATGGCCGCTTTGAGGTCTTCTGGAAGCTCTACCAAGGTGAGTTCTTGCGTTGACATGAGAGCATCTGAGGTAACTACCCCCCAACCACCAGCAGTGGTCAAAATAACGGTACGTCCCCCTTGAGGAAGAGGCTGGGTGGCAAAACATGCAGCTGTATCGAAGGCTTCTTCCACATTTTTTGCTCGACTAATTCCGCTTTGTCGACACGCGCCGTCAAATACCTTGTCGTTTGCTGCCAAAGCACCAGTGTGGCTGGCAGCTGCTTTGGCGCCTGCTTCTGTGGCTCCTCCTTTCATAATGACGAGTGGCATCTTCAGGGTGACATCTTGCAATTGCTGCATGAGATGAGACCCGTCGAAAATGCCCTCTAAGTAAGCAAGACCAACTGATGTTTCTTTATCGGTTGAATACCATTTCAAATAGTCGGCAACAGATACACACGCGGCGTTGCCTGCTGATACTGCGCGGCTCACTCCTACTCCGCTTTGGCGCGAGTAATTTAAAAAGCTCGAAACAAAGTTTCCGCTCTGGCTTGCGACACCGATGCGACCGCGAGGCGGGTATGGGGCAACTATTTGAGCGCACAACTGCGATGGTGTGCTGACCACGCCTTGGCCGTTGGGGCCAGCAAGCAAAATGCCAAGTTCATTCGCCAATGAGATGAGTTCTTTCTCCATGCGGATACCTTCATCGCCTGCTTCTCCATAACCAGCGGATGTAAGGAATGCTGCTTTGATGCCGCGACGAGCACATGCACGTAAAATTTCGGGGTTTGCACTACTTGGCGTACAGACGAACACAAGATCAGCAGCGTCTTGGGGAACGTCATCCAAACTGGCAACTGTCTGGATTCCCAAAACCTCTTCTTTCGATAAGTTTGTACCAAAAACTGCACCGGCATAGCCGCTTGCCAAAATGTTGTGAACGGAGACAAATCCAAATTTTCCCGGATGGCTAGAGGCGCCAGTTACCACTACGCCTTTGGGTTCAAAAAGTGCACGAAAATGTTCATCGTCTAAAACCGACGAGGCAATATTGTGATTGGACGGCGTGGTAAAGGCATCCTCAATTTCAATGAGCGCATCGACGGCTACAACTTCACCAGAACTCGTGACGAGGAGGGGGTTGAGGTCGATAGAGGCAATATCAGACCGATCAACACTTACCTTTGAGAGCGCTAGCAGCACGTTCACCAGCGCTTGAACGGAAACTGCTGGCTCTCCTCTGAACTCACCCAGCAATTTCTGTGATCGTAGTTCCGCCACCATTTCATGAGCATCGTGTGAGCTCAGAGGTACGGGGCGAAAAACCACGTCTGCGATGGCTTCTGCCAGTACACCTCCCACCCCAAGCATCACATTGGAGCCAAATTGGGCGTCTCTCACTACACCCGCGATGAACTCACGGCTGCTTTTCACCATGGGAGCGATGAGTACTTCCACGACCCCATCGGCTGGCACTGCCGCAGCGAGCAAATCATCGACCGCCTTAGACACATCGTCTTTGGTCTGGAGGTTTAACTTGACGAGGCCACGCTCGGTCTTGTGGGCAATGGAAGGACCACAAAGTTTCGCTACGACGGGCAAGGTCATCTGTTCCATCACTCCACTGACCTCAGAACTGCTGGCGACTACTCTTTCTTGCAATATTGGGAGTCCATGTCGCGCAAGGATTTCTTTACTGGCGAATTCTGACAAAGTACTCATAGCGAAAGATTAGTTCTTTCGTAACAATCAACTGTGCTCACAAGGCGGAGCTTGAGTAGATTTTCTTCAATGCATCTCGTTTCCAGCCTCTTCATGGACAATTTTGAAATTCGCCAAGTACCGGGGCCAGCCACTCGTATCGATATGACAGGGGCTTTTTTCTCGACCGTCGCTACGGGTGATCTGCCTCTTACGCTGACGCCTCATTTTGTGGCGCTCATATTTTGCGAACCGACAGAAAAAGGCGAAGGCATCTTTGAGGTCATTTTCCGCAAAGGTATCTCTGTCGATAGCGAACAAATAGCGCGCAATGTCAGCCCATTTCGCGTCGACCCAGGAAAGTTCACGTATCGCCTGGTACGTGCTGAACTGGAATTTTCTGAATATTGTCAGATTTTTGCGCATTGCCGAATAGGTCAAGATGCGTGGCACATCGTGCCGTTAACACTCCTCCCCCCTGTTGCCGATTAGTCTTTCATTGTGACATCAGCACCTTTAGTCGGCTCCCTCGATACAGCATCGTTTGATGCAAATGCAATTGCCATCATTCGCGGTTTTGCGATGGATGCGCCTTTTTACGCGAAAAGCGGTCATCAAGGAACCGCAATGACTCTCGCTCCACTCGCTCACGTCTTGTATTCACGTGTGATGAACCACAATCCGGCCGACCCAGCGTGGCACAACCGCGATCGCTTTATCTTGTCGAATGGTCACGCGTCAATTTTGCAATATGCAAACCTCTTCCTTAATGGCTATGGCTTGGAACTCGGCGATATCAAACTATTTAGACAACTCGGTTCGCTGACTCCTGGACACCCAGAAGTTGGGCATACCGCGGGAGTGGAAGTCACGACGGGTCCGCTCGGTCAGGGCTTTGCTAATGCCGTGGGTATGGCAATTGCTGAATCGCACTTACGCTCACAACTAGGTAGTGATCTGATTGAGCATCATACGTACGTAGTGGTTGGCGATGGATGCCTAATGGAAGGCATTAGTCATGAAGCAGCATCGCTCGCAGGCCATTTGAAGCTTGACCATCTCGTAGCGGTATTCGATGACAATAAAATCACAATCGACGGCGCGTTAGATCTCACATGTTCCGACGACGTTGCGGCGCGCTTTCGCTCGTATCACTGGAACGTTATTGAATGTGGAGATATTTCTCAAGATTGTGACTCTTTGGAGAAAGTTCTCAGGCAAGCCCGCGCTCATGTAGGCCAACCAACGTTAATTATTTTGCCAACAAAAATCGGATTCCCGTCTCCTGACTTCACAGATAAACATGCTGCTCACGGAAACCCATTTACTGAAGAACACATTGCCAGAACAAAAGAAGTAATCGGCATGCCCAATGAACCATTTTGGGCACCGGTAGAAGTGGTTGCGCAACAACGTCAACATGCAATTCAGCGCGTCAACGAAAACTACTCTAATTGGCAGAATATCGCGAAGAAAAAGACTGTCGATTTGGCAAATTATTCCTCGGAGAACATTGTTCAAAACATGTCGTCAGTATTGCCGATCTTTGGCACGAGTGAGTCCCCCGCTACGCGTGTTGCAATTCAAAAAGTTCTTGAAGAAGCATCAAAGGTATTGCCGCAATTACTTTCCGGTGCAGCAGACCTCACCGGCAATACGGGAGCAAAGCTCACTGGCGAGAATGCCTTCAGCGCTTCTAGCCCAGCGGGTAGACAAGTGTATTACGGAATTAGAGAGCATGCCATGGGTTCAATTGCCAACGGTATGGCTCTGCACGGAATGGTGTTACCTGTTGTAGGTACATTTTTCGTGTTCGCCGACTACATGCGACCATCACTTCGCCTAGCGGCTTTAAGTAAGGCCAAGGTGGTTTTCATCTTTAGCCACGACTCGGTAGGAGTTGGCGAAGACGGGCCCACACACCAACCAGTGGAACAACTGGCGTCATTGCGCATCATTCCTGGTCTTCAAGTGATTCGTCCCTGCGACGGCAACGAGACCGCTGCAGCATGGATGCAGGCTCTTGCCTTCGATGGACCGACGGCGCTCATCTTGAGTCGCCAAAACCTTCCCGTCGTGAGCGATGGCTCGGCCGTGAAAACAGGTGCAGCAATGATCCGATCAGTAGAAGAACCCGACCTCGTTTTGATGGGAACGGGAAGCGAAGTATCTGTTTGCTTAGAAGCAGCCGACATATTGGCAAGTCGAGGTATTTCGGCCAATGTGGTATCAGCACCGTGTTTCTCCCTCTTTGATTCCCAACCTGCAGAATTCAAGGCTCAGGTACTTCCCCACAACATCCCCATTCTCGGAGTTGAGGCAGGCGTGTCTTTCGGGTGGGAAAAATATGTTGACGACGTTGTGAGCATTGAAAGCTTCGGAACAAGCGCTCCAGGTGCACAAGCTCTTGAATATTTTGGTATCTCAGCAAGCAACGTTGCTGAACGCGCAATTCAACTACATTCATAGGCATGGCCGAAAACTCCACGTCACGTCTTGTAGATCTCTATGAAAAATACGGACAAAGCCCATGGCTCGATAATTTGCGCCGTAATTACATCACAACTGGGCAGTTAGCGCGATACGTAGAACTTGGGGTCAGAGGTTTGACGTCGAATCCAACTATTTTTCAAAAAGCGATTCAAGACTCATCTGACTACGACGAACAGCTATCGCAATTAGCAACTCTCCAGCTGTCAGTTGCCGCAACTTACTGGGAACTAGTTCTCAAAGATATAGCAGATGCTGCATCTGTGTTTTCAGATCTCTATCAGAAGAGCAATGGCCAAGATGGTCATGTAAGCGTAGAGGTTGATCCACATCTCTCGTATGACGAAGCAGCAACTGTGCAGGCAGCCATACAACTACGCAATCGACTAGCGGCTCCAAACGTCCTCATTAAGATCCCAGCTACCAAGAACGGATTAATAGCAATAGAAACTTTGGTTTCACAAGGTTTCAATATCAATGTCACTCTTATATTTAGTTTGCAGCGTTACATGGAAGTACTTGAGGCGTACGTTTGTGGTTTGGAAAAACTTGCTCTGCGCTCGCCTGAGAAAGTGAAACATGTTGTGGGGGTTGCTTCCTTTTTTATCAGCCGAGTTGATGCTTCTGTCGACGCAGATCTCTCCGCATTAGGCCCTACTATCTGCGGTAAATTTTCAGGAAAAGTAGCCATATTGCAGGCGCAAATGGCTTATCAACACTTCTTGCATGTTCAGCAATCAGATCGGTGGAAGAAACTAGAAAAAATGGGTGCTCATTTACAACGTCC
>CANFUE010000009.1 GCA_947450115.1 Acidimicrobiaceae bacterium
GCACCTGTTGTGGTGTAGCGAATAACAGCGAAATCAGATGAGCTGGTTCCTGCGACGACAATTTTTGAATCGCTTTGTATCGCCATCGCACTACCACTATCAGATGAGCTTGTTCCGATGTCTGTTGTTGCTTTGCCGTCGGTGTCGAAGGTGGTGTCGAGGGCACCTGTTGTGGTGTAGCGAATAACAGCGAAATCAGATGAGCTGGTTCCTGCGACGACAATTTTTCCGTCGCTTTGTATCGCCACTGCACTACCACTATCAGATGAGCTTGTTCCGATGTCTGTTGTTGCTTTGCCATCGGTGTCGAAGGTGGTGTCGAGTGACCCGTCTGTGTTGTAGCGCGATGCAGCAAAATCTGTTGATGAGCCGGAAGTTCCGGCAACAACAATTTTTCCATCGCCTTGAATTGCGACTGCGTTTGCAGCGTCGGCGGTGCTTGTTCCGATGTCTGTGGTTACTTTGCCGTCGGTGTCGAAGGTGGTGTCGAGTGACCCGTCAGTGTTGTAACGCGCAACAGCGAAGTTTCCGCTATTGAGAGCCATGCCACCACTCCTCCCGGCGACGACAATTTTTCCGTCGCTTTGGATTGCGACTGCGTTGGCGGTGTCGGTGGTGCTTGTTCCGATGTCTGTGGTTACTTTGCCATCGGTGTCGAAGGTGGTGTCGAGTGACCCGTCTGTGTTGTAGCGCACGATCTCGAAATTAGCCATGTCGTCACCAACGACGAGTATTTTTCCATTGCTCTGAATTGCAATGGCTTTACCTTCGTCACCAACGGCGACGGCTGTGGTTGCTTTGCCGTCGGTGTCGAAGGTGGTGTCGAGCGCGCCATCGGCAACAGCTGTGGCCATCGATGGGATGCTTGCAATGGCAGTTATCAATACGAAGGCGGTGGCGAGAACGCGCCTTCGATTTCTATCGGTGGCTTGGTCTCCGGAATGCGACCCCATTGATGTGGTGTGGTTTCGACGGATGGTGATCATTGTGTGCCCCTGTTTTCTATTGATTCTGCGACGGTGTGGCGCTTCGGATGTCCCTCGACTTGAGACAAGTAAAAACATACTATAAGTATGTAACTAGAGTATGCACAATGTATTTCTTCAGGCGCTTTCGGTTGAGCCTCAGGCGCAAAGGGGGCCAGGGCCCCGAGGTAAGCGTTGGCTGGCTCCGAATGATCTGGCCGTGCGGGACATTGGAATGCTTTTGAGACTGGTATTTTCCGGCGAGGGCTACCATGACGGTGGTGATGATTTCAGTCAATAGTGGGTGGAAATGGTGATGCGGCAACGGCGTACCGGGGCCACCGTGCGACCAGACCACCCAACCAAACAGAGGCTCGTTGAAGTGGCTGCTCGCGAGATTGTTTCAGTCGGAGTTGAAAGAGTTCAACTTGATGTTGTTCTCGCCGAGGTCGGGGTGTCTAAGGGTGCGCTGTATCACCATTTCGGATCCCTCAATGACTTGTTGATTGCTGGAGTCCTTCACGCATTCGAAGAAAGCTTTCGTGAATCAGAATTGTGGACGATCTCGTTGCGGGATAATTGCCACTCGGCACAAGAGGTGCGCGATCAACTACGTGAAGTCATCGCTGCATCGCAGACCCCTGAACGCAGATCCTTTCGATCGCTTCGTTTACACACGCTTTCGTTGGTACGTACTCAGCCCGACCTGGCCAGTAAAATTGCTGATCGCCAAGCGGAACTGACTGACCTGATGGCCGATGCCAGTCGCAAATTCCAAGAGCGTGGATGGTCTCGTCCAGGCATTGACCCTCATGCGGTCGCCGTCTTGATTCAGGCAATGAACTTAGGGCGAATAGTTGATGACGTTGTGGAGGACAGTCGCCGAGTGGATCCGCAGTCGTGGATTGCCTTATTCTCTGTCGTTCTTGACAGTTTTTTCATAACTGAATAACTTTTTCAGTAGCAAATGTCAAAAGTTCATAAGCCACGGGCTGCGGTGATGACAGAATTGTCAGAAGTTGAAAATGAAAGAGTTGCCTAAACCAATGGCGGCGTGCCTCCCTTTGGTCACAGCACATAGTTGCGCGTTGCTGGTGGTGTGGTCACCGACCTCAAGCGCAATTAATTAGGTTCGGTCGGGGCGCGGTGTTCCTGGTTGCAATCGACGAGCGCCTGGACCTTCTGTGGACATTGCATCGTCGGGGTTCACCAATTGACATCGCTGGAATGAAAGACACCCACACCCGATACAAGTAGATAAATCGTCGCGAACACGCACTAAGTATTCAATTTGGGCAGAGAGAACTTTGTGCCACTGCTTGCCAACTTTCGCCCAGTCCGCTTCTTTCGGCGTACGTTTCAGCGGCAGTTCATCTAATGCTTCTTTGATATTGGCGAGAGGAATGCCAACTCGCTGAGATGCTCGAATAAATGCGAGACGACGAAGCACATCACGAGAAAACTGACGATGATTTCCGGCATTTCTCGTGCTGAAGATCAGGCCTTCGCGTTCGTAGAAATGGATGGCTGAAATGGTTACTCCGCTTCGCTCTGCAACCTGGCCAATGGGGAGTTGGTCGGTTGATTTCAAATTATTTGGCATAAAGACAGGGTAGTGCTTGACCTCAACTTAGGTTGAGGTGCTTTCATGGTGGAACTCCCTACGAGATTGGAATGAAATGGAAAAGTTCATGGTCGTCTGCACGTTCAAGCAAGGAACAGAGATGAGTGATGTTTACGCCGTTATTGCCGAAGAGCAAGCAAAGGCGGCGGAGCTTCAAGCTGTAGGAAAAATTGGAGCAATTCATTTAGCAACGATTTCGCGCGGGACAGTTTTTATTGAGACAAACGCATCAAATCTTGAAGAGGCAACTGCCATTATTCAGTCGTTACCAATGGCAATCTGGTGGGACATCGATGTGTTTCCACTCTCGGCTCCAGGAAAACCAGGTGCAAACTCATGAGCGCATTTACCGTTGCCGAATTGGGATATCTCACCACTCAACCGTTGATGCGGTTTGCATCTGCTTCGGCATCTGGACGTCCAGATGTTGCGCCCGTTGTATTTGAAGTTGATGGTTCCGACATTGTCACCGCGGGATTCGA
This sequence comes from Acidimicrobiaceae bacterium, assembly GCA_947450115.1. Lineage (GTDB taxonomy): Bacteria > Actinomycetota > Acidimicrobiia > Acidimicrobiales > Ilumatobacteraceae > F1-20-MAGs119. Next base: position 3,072 of record CANFUE010000009.1, read on the forward strand.
TATCACGCACACGGTTCGATATAAAAACATTCAATCAAACCCGCGCGTTTCGGTGGTTGTTGATGATCTTGCATCAGTCAACCCATGGTCGCCACGAGGCATCAAGATCGTCGGTACCGCTGTGATTGAAGAGTTCGATGGTTCGCCGAGGTTTCGCATTTCACCGGAAGTAATCATCAGCTGGGCAATCAACGACACGACCCCTGGCATCCCAAAAATGGAGCGCCGCAAGGTTGGCTAGACACCTCTCTGCGTATTTAAGCGAGTGCTTTGCGAAGACCAGTTGTAGCGGTATCGCCAATTTTATTAAACACTTTTCCAAGAACAAGATTCACTCCAGCAATAATCCAATTTGCTGTCAGGGTTGCATCGTAAATAACTTCGCACCCAGTCGCCGTCTTATTAATCGTTATGCGATCGACCGAGGTGAAGAGGGTATTGACGCCTCGCACCAAGATGTTTGAGAACTCGTCGTATTCGGTGGTGGTGTAACGCAGTGTCGAAGTTGATTTTCCGACACCTTTGTCCCACTTGGCAAAGTTATGAAGGTTTGCCATATAAGCAAACGCTTCTTCTTGAGTCAGCGAACTTGGAATTATTGTTACGTACGTGGCCATAAGTGCTCGGTACAGCAGAGCGAGTTTGGTCTGCGAGGTTTTAGTTATCTGACCATTTGGTGCCGGGTAAGAAATAACGTTTGGCCCATACCCCACGAGGATCTTCACCCGACACTGGCATCCGCCACGTAACAATTTTTGTTGTCGGTGCTGTGAGCGATACCGCACACAATGCGCGTGGCTGGTCATCGGTCCCGTCAACGTATCCATTTGCAAAATCATCTGACACATAGCGTTTTGCAATATTGCGGTACACCTCACGCCATGCTTCATCGTTACCTGGTTGATACTTGATGACCACGTGCCCTTGAATAGACACTTTGCGCATGGGCATAGTTTCTTCGTCTATTGAAATTCCAACACGGGGATCACGTTCAATGTTTTTCCAAATAACGGCGAGTGATCGGGGAGTAAACAAAAGTTCATCACCTTGGATAATGAACCACAGCGGTAGCACTCGGGGCATTCCATCGGAATCGACAGTGCCGATTCGTGCCAAGTGTTCGCGCTCACTGAGAAACTGCTGGACTTCATCTCCTGATAATTTTGTCATTTTTCATTCTCATTCTGAAAAATAATTTTTTGGGAAGAACACTTCATACAACACTCAAAGTGAAGAACCGGCTACGACGCAAGTGCGCCAGCAAAAACCTGCCAGGCGAGCAGCGACTTTGCCACAAAACTGAGGATGATGTAGCGACGCTCGCCATACAAGTAGTCGGCCCACTTACCTTTTCCACGATATTGAAGCCACTGCACTATTGCGAAGCAGTTGAACAAGACGAAGAGCGACACCACAATTCCGTAGACGAAGCCGGGAACAGTTGTACTTGAAGGACCTTTGGGCGAGAACATATTGACTGCAATCGCGATCCATGGAATTGCTCCTGCGATGCAGCCGAACCAAAACGGGCGAAGGTCGCCATTGCCTGGAGTGGTGTATCGCTCTTGCAGCCAGCCAAAGAGAATCATGCTTGCGTTTACTCCGAATATCGCAAGCAAGGCGATGTAGTCGGAAACGCCATTGAGTTGCATAATCACCACGATCATGATTGAAGATGAGAGTGAGTATTCAACCCATCGGTACACGTTGATGTGTCGGGTGAGACCATCGACATATTTCGGGAACACCTGAGGTGAGCTCACAAAGAAGTGGAAGAAAGCAGATAGCGCCATAAACCCAGCAACCATGTAGCCAATATTCAAGTTGAACAAGTTGATGGGGTTAGAGAAGTTTCCGGTGCCAGGTGCTTCGGTGAGGTAAGTGGCTCGCACGGGAAGTGAAAAGTCATTGGCTAGCAACAAGATCGCAACGAACGAAACAAGGTGAAGACAACCGGCAAGTACATTCATTTTCTTCAATGCAAGAAAGCGTGATTCCATGAACGGAGAGTAGTGCTATCCGTCTTATCGGTGTGCGATGCCGCCGATGAAGTTACGGTGCGCCAAGTGCATCCTTCAGTTCCGCCTCAGTAATACCCAGAGTTTTAGCTGCTGTTGGAAAGTCGGGTGGCAACTTATTGTTGAAAGCATCTTTCAACTCGGTCTCTGTGATGCCGAGTTTCTTGGCAGCGGCCGCAAGATCTGGCTGTGGTCCACCCATGTTCGGCATTTGTTGAATCTGGGAACTGTCAACTTTTCCATGAAAGCAACGAATGGAAGAAGTTGCATCTGTCGTTCCTGGAAGCACGTAGTGGTACACGCCATTTGGAAATTCGGGCGTGGGGCTAGTGATGCCATTGCATTCATCAAGTGCACTGGAAGGTACTACCTTGCCGTTGATGTCGTATGCCCCATATATGAGGTATCCATCAAGAGCGATACCAATAATGTGTGACGGACCACCGACCTTGTCTACTTTGGCGGTCACACATTCGGGTTGACCGTGATAATGGTACGCGCCGCCAGTGCCATTCATCCCTGGAGTGGGGTGACCGGCACACTTGTCGACGAACGACGCAGTGATTCCCGCAGAGTTTGTGATGGTGAAGTTATTAGACATCGCAACTGTGGTGCCGTCACCCTCAAATGGGTTGTACAACACCGCACCGGAGATCATCACACCGATGGACCCGAGTGGAGCGCTTGTAACTTCGGCCTGGTATTTCGGAGTTGAAGGTATGTCAAAAGAATAGGTTTGAGCCGACGTGGGGTCCTTGATGATGTTTGCAGTTGATGCATCGGGAACAACTACTCCAGCATTGGGAACTGCGTAGTACTCATCACGAGGATGGTTTGGAATGCCATCGGGTTTGAAGTTGATGGAGTCATTTGAATAAGTGATTTTGATGGTGGGATTCCACGAGGCTGTTTTGATTGCAGCGATGTTGTCTGTGGCGGTGACGGATTCAGCCACGGTTGTATCAGCGCTCAACGCGGTGGAGGCGACAACCGTGTCTTGTGAGGAATCTGAACTACTGGAGCACGCTGAAAATAAAAGGGCTGCAGAAAGTGAGAGGAGGAGAGAACCCGATGCAAACTTCTTGTGGTGGTTGTTCATTGCTGCTCTTTCGTCGTGGGGTTTAGCGCAAAAATATAGGTGACAGAAGTAAACAAATAGTAAGAGAAAGCCCTGCGTCAAGAATGCTGAAATTAACTGGTGAATTGAAAATTCAAATAGATGTTGGATGAAGTAAATTGAGCAAATGGCAGAAAAAAAGTCACCGGTCCTGCTTCTTACTTTCCATCAATTGAGAAGAAGTATGGGAAACCCATCTCGCATTGGAAGTCGCTTCTCAAAAAGATGAAAGGCGCCAAACATTCCGAAATGGTGGCGATGCTAAAGAACGATCACGAGATGGGCCACGGCCATGCGAATGCGATTGTTGCCCACTTTCGTGCGGAGCAAGAGTCGTAACACTCCACTAGTGCAACCACGGCGTAATACACAACCCTACGAGCAAGCCTTCGGGCCCGAGCAGACGTGCAATAGTTTGTCCCCACGGTTCAACGCGAGTGTCGTGAATGAGCACATGTCCTTCTGCGCTAAGTTCTGCAACGGCAGCTTCAACATCGGCTACTTCAAATTCAATGGTTGCTTGTGGAATGGGAATGTGTGCAGGCCATTCAGGTTCCCCAAAGCATGACTGTGCTGCATCGGCAAGCGGCCACACACCTAAGTGCTTGCTTCCCTCGAATCCATCGACCGCTAGGTAATCGCCAGAAACTGTTTTCAAAGGAAGCCCGAGCGTGTCACGGTAGAAGGCAGCTCCTTCGGATGGAATAGGAACGATTGGTGCAAAACCAGCAACGAAGAGAATTTCCATGGTGTATTTCTAGCAGTGGCAATTACTCGAAAAAGTAATTGCATCTACTACCTACGAGAGCAGATTTGCCATACCTATATATGTAGGTATGCCGATGGTGAGATTGAACGGGAATGTGATTCCCAGCGATGCCGTCACGTAAATACCCGGACTTGCGGAGGGAAGTGCGGCTTTCACGGCGGCAGGAGCTGCAATATAAGAAGCGCTTCCAGCAAGTGTTGCCATAATGGCTACACCTCCCGTCGAAAGACCAGCAAGTGAGCCAGCTACTGCGCCGATGAAGCCATTGCAGAGCGGTATTGCAATTCCGAGTAGTACGAGACGGATACCAGCTTCTTTGACGTCACGCATTCTTTCTGCCGCAGTAACTCCCAGCTCGAGCAGAAAGAGTGTGAGTGCGCCGGTAAAGAGGCCAACGAAGAGTGGGTCGACAGGCATGAGCCGCTCTTTTCCGACGACAGCACCAATGATGAGACCCGCTACAAGCAAGGTGATGCTTTTGCCACGGATCACTTCACCTAGCCCTGCTCTCCATGAGCCCGATTGCGTTGCGTTGCGCGCAAGAAAGAGAGCAACGATGATGCCGACAATTTCCAAGATGGCAAGTAACCCTGCAGCAAAACTTTCATAGGTCATGCCGCGTGATTCAAGTGAGGCGAGCAAGACCGTAAAAGTGACAGCAGAAACAGATCCATAGTGGGCAGCAAGAGCTGCTGCATTAATGACGTTGAACTTAGTGACGAGACGAAAAAGATAAAAAGCAATGAGGGGTGTGACGAAACCAAGAACTAGCGAAGCAATGAGTGGCTTCCACATGTCTGCGGGCGAAGTTGCTGAGAGCGCCTTTCCACCTTTGATACCTATTGCAAGGAGGAGAAACGATGACAAGACCGGATAGAGAGAATCGGGAAGTCGAATATCGAAACGGAGGAATGTTGCCAGCATGGCGACGAGGAACGCAATGACCGGGGCGGTTAAAACTCCATTGACAAGGGCTGAAGAGATCATTTTTTGCCACCCTGCTTCTTGATAAGTGGAGTAATGATTTCTTGAATGTTGTGATGCGATTCAAGTGGGTGGCGTAGTGGCTTATTGAGATGAATTTTGTACACGTTGTTGCGGCCTTCTTTTGTGACCGAGAGATAGCCGGAGTCAGACAACTCATGCACAATGCGGTGTACGGCTCGCTCACCGATGCCTACTAGTTGTGCAACTTCAGCAAGGCGCACATCGGGCTGTTGGGCAATGCAAATGAGTACGTGGGCATGGTTGGAAAGGAAGGTCCAATCGGGTCGGTCTTCGCTGTAGATAAGTGGCATAGAAAACATGATATACAAATCGTGTATTTAATGTCAAGTTTTAACTTTCCAGGGTCAGTTTCCCGTTTTCCATGGTGATGGTGCGGGTGATGCGCACCGATTCCAACAAAGACCGGTCGTGGGTGACGAGCAAAACAGTGCCGCCAAAGGTGTCGAGAGCTTGCTCGAGTTGTTCAATGGCGGGAAGGTCTAAATGGTTGGTGGGTTCGTCTAATACAAGGCAGTTCGCGCCGTTCGCCATGAGCAGTGCAAGAACGCCGCGTGTGCGTTCGCCAGGAGAGAGTGAAGCGGCAGCGCGATTGACGTGTTCTGCTACGAGCCCAAATTTTGCGAGCAAGGTGCGGGCATCGGGAACAAGTAACCCCGTGGCTTCCATGAATACTTCGAGCAAAGTGTCGTTGGTGAGCTCGCCTTCGGTGTTGCGACCCGATAGTTGGTAGCGCGCTTGTTCAAGTTCTCCCACAACTACACCAGGCCCGAGCCATTGCTCGCCACCCGTGAGAGAACTGCGCCCGAGAAGTGTATTGATGAGAGTGCTCTTGCCGCTGCCATTGTGGCCAACTATTGCTATGCGGTCGCCGAAAGTGATTTGTAGGTTCACTGGCCCGAAATGAAATGAGCCGCGGTCAATTTTAGCATTGGTGAGCCGAGCAACAACATCGCCTCCACGTTCACGTAAAGGAATAGTGAGTTGTAGTTGCCAGGCTTCGCGCGGTTTTTCTACAACAGCAAGACGTTCCATTGCCTTATCGGTACGAGCAGCCTTGCCAGCAAGCTGTTCTGACGAATTCATTTTGAGGTTCTTGCTGATTTTGTCGCCGTCGTTTGGCTTCTTCTTTGCTTTTGCAACTCCTTGAGTTGCCCATTCACGTTCACGCTGCGAGCGACCAGCAAGGTTGGCTCGTTTGGCATCGTAGGTTTCAAAATCTTCCCAAGCTTGCTCTTTCGCAATAGCGCGTTCCGAGAGAAATGTTTTCCAGCCGCCAGCTGTTGCTTTTGCTTGGTGTGTAAATTCATCTATCTCTAAAACATGTGTGATGGTGTGTTCGAGAAATGTGCGATCGTGACTGACCAAAACAACACCGCCAGGAATTCCTTTGACAAATTCTTCCAAGCGCGCAAGACCATCGAGGTCGAGGTCGTTAGTTGGTTCATCAAGAAGATAAATATCGAAGCGCGACAAAATGAGTGCAGCTAAACCAGCACGTGCTGCTTCGCCGCCACTCAGCACAGTCATTTGCCGGTCAAGAAGTGCCTCGGGAAGCTCAAGGTCGGCCCACGTTTTGCCAATGCGCGCATCGAGGTCGGCTCCGCCAAGTGCAAGCCACGTATCAAGAGCAGTGGAATAGGCATCGTCGGCGCCATCAGTTCCTTCGGCAAGTGCCAAGGTTGCTGCATCGAGTGCAGTGCTCGCTGCTGTCACCCCTGTGCGACGCGCAAGGTATGCACGAACGTCTTCACCTACCTGGCGGTCAGGTTCCTGAGAGAGGTAGCCCACTGTTGATGAACTGGGAGTCACCACCACCTTGCCGGAGTCGGGAACCACTAAGCCCGACAACGATTTCAACAATGTGCTCTTGCCGACTCCGTTGGGGCCAACGATTCCCCAGCATTGGCCTGGATCAACGGAAAAGCTCACTTTGTCGAGAAGCATTCGCGGGCCGAAGCTGACATTGAGCAATTCAGTACGAAGAGAACTTGCCACGCAGCGACTCTACGCCAAATGGGTAAGAGAGACGGAGTAATAGAGTGTTGCTATGACCAACATCGCAGAGCAAGTACTTGTAGTAACTGGTGGAACTAGTGGTATCGGTGAAGCATTTGCGCGAAGTTTTGGAGCCGAAGGTGCGTCGGTGGTTATTGCAGGTCGTAATGGTGTAAAGGCACAACGTATTGCAAGCGACATTGTGAAGGCAGGTGGTAAAGCAATTGGTGTTACGTGCGATGTAACGCAACAAAGTGATTGCAATGCACTCATTGCAGCAACCTTGGCTGAGTATGGTCGCCTCGATACTGTTTTTGCAAACCATGGTGCAGCCGGAGAAATTGGCCCGTTGGTGCGCTGGAGCGATGAAGATGTACTGCAAACGGTCAATGTGAACTTGCTCGGTACGTTGTACCTTGCGCGCGCAGCACACGCGGCTCTCAAAGATGGCGGTGGTCGTTTTATAGTTACTGGTTCAGCAGCTGGGCGCCAAAACATGTTGGGCAATGGCATGTACGGTATTTCTAAAGCAGCGGTTTCGCACTTAGTGCGTCAGTTCGCTCTCGAGTGGCGCAGGTCGAATATCGCGGTGAATGAAATTCTTCCTGGACCAGTGCGTACACCAATGGCCGGCTTTACTACTCCCGATGCAAACCCTTCGTCACAATTCCTCGACTACATCGAAAAGATGGGTGACTGGTTGAAAGACCCGAGCGATGTTGTGCCTATTGCGCGCTTCATTGCCACTATGCCAGTGAATGGCCCCACCGGGCAGAGCTACAACCTGGGTGGACGCCTGGCGGGGAACTAGCCACACGTGAAACTAGAAAAATATGCACCAGCACTTTTCGTGCTGTTGTGGAGCACTGGTTTTATTGTGGCGCGCTATGGCACACACGATGCAGGCCCATTTACGTTTTTAGCGATTCGTTTGCTATTTGCCGCAGTAGCGCTGTGGGTAATAGCCATCATCACCAAAGCCCCGAAACTTGAGCGCATTCATATTGCTCCAACAGTTGCTGTAGGTATTTGTATGCACGCGTTGTATTTAGGTGGAGTATTTTTTGCGGTGTCACAAGGCTTGCCCTCGGGCGTGAGCGCATTAATTGCAGGGCTGCATCCGGTGCTCACCTCTTTCGTGGGGAATTGGATACTCAAAGAAAAATTAAGGCCGTTGCAATGGTGTGGCATTGGTCTTGGAGTTTTAGGAGTTGTGGCGGTGCTCATCGACAGACGCAACGCACACTCAACAGGAATCACCGCCCTTGCCATTACTGCAATGATTATTTCCGTTATTGGCATGGCTTCGGGAACGGTCTTACAGCGAGCTCGTGGGCGCGCTATGCCACTTTTACGTGGAACATCACTGCAATACGTAGCAGCAAGTGCCGTCATGTTTGTCTTAGCAGTTACTAATGAGCATTGGCGTTTTCATTCCACTGCTCGAGTGTGGTTTTCGTTGGCATGGGCAGTAATAGTGCTCTCTATTGCAGCAGTGCTCATCATGATGGTGCTCTTAAGCAAGCATGCTGCCGCACGAGTGAGCAGTTTATTTTTCCTCACCCCAGCCTTGAGCACAATTGAAGGTGCAGTTCTGTTTAGAGAGCGTCTGGGTGCACTTGCCGTGCTGGGTTTAATAATTGCATTGTGCGGAGTATGGCTCACTATGAGAGCACCAAAAAGTATTACACCTCTAGCGAAGTAAGGTCTGGCCCCAAAATAATCTCGCCAGAGAAGTGCTCTGCAGCGAGTGCACGCCATTCTTCTTCAGAGCCAGGTTGCATCGCAGGAACATAATGCGTCAGCATCAATTTCTTCACACCGTTTCGTGCTGCTGTATCGCCTGCTTGTTGGACAGTGGAGTGATAATCGAGAATGTCGGTAAAACGCTCTTCAAGTGGTGGAACAAATGCTGCGAACGTACGAACAAGGTCTTCGCGCAAGACGGTTTGCACATACACATCGGCGTTGTGCACGAGCGCATCGAGTTCTGCACATGGAATAGTGTCGCCTGCAAGTGCAGCAACTTTTCCTTCGTGTGAGATGCGGTAACCCACTGTTGGCGAAACGGGTCGGTGGTCGGTGCGGTGCACTTCAAGTGTGACGTCACCGAGTTGCACCGAGTCGCCGGGAGATACTTCACGAACGTCGAGCACGAGTCCTGGTCCTTCGCGTAAATCGCGGTGGTGGTCAAGGCGGTACCCCTCGTCGGGGCCAAGCATCATCAGGAGGCCATCAACAATGCGCTTCGTGCCAACGGGCCCAATAATGACGAGTGGGGTATAAACGGGAGACATGATCCACTTGGTGGTGACAATGTCGTTTAAGTCGCTGATGTGGTCGCTATGTAAATGAGTAAGTACAACGGCGGTGACCATGGGGGGTATAAGGCCTGCACCAACAATGCGCATCACACAACCGCGGCCACAGTCGACCACGATGTTTTGATTTCCGGCTTGTACCAAAGTGGAAGGGCCAGCTCGATGCGGGTCTGGCATGGGGCTTCCGGTGCCTAAAAGCGTAATTTTCATGGCTCCTCGTTTCTGAGAGGAGCCTAGTTCTATACAGCGGTAACAAGAACCTTTGCCGGTTCGGGCTCTTGTTCTGTAGCCGTTACTTCAACAGAAGTTTCTGCAGAGGGTGAAGGGCAGGTGCAGTTGAGGCCACCTACTGGAACCACCAAAGGACTATGTACTGCTCCGTAAGCGGAATACATACTCATGAGAGTGGAGTAGTGAATGGAGAGGCACTCTTCAGTGTGGAGTTGCTTGGGCTTGACAGACTTCTCGCGGCGCCATTTCATATTCCTAACGTACGGGGTGAATGGTCAATGAATAAGAGGGAACGGGGTGACTTCACCGAGGGTTCACCTATTGGCAATCTCCAACACGGGCACCGTTCAGTTGGGAAGGTTTTCACGCCCCTTGGGCGACGTCGTAAGGTGAGCACATGGTCCCGGCAAGCTCACTTGGTGCATTTGCTGCTGCGTCATTTTTGCTGCTCATCATTCCGGGGCCGGCGGTCATTTATATATTGAATCGCAGTGTTTCCGACGGACGCAATGTTGCACTCAGTGCAGTTGCAGGTTTGGAATGCGGAAACTTCATGCACGTCATCGCTGCTTCGGCAGGCTTATCGGCTGTACTTGCTGCATCGTCAACTGCGTTCAACACCGTGAAATGGTGCGGTGCTGTTTATCTCATTTTTGTTGGTGTTCGAACGCTCTTGCGTCGACCTGCCGCAATGACCGCAACACTCACCACCATGCCGCCACGTAAAGCATTCATTCAAGGTTTTGTGGTGAACACTTTGAACCCGAAAGTGGCACTGTTCTTTTTATCGTTCTTGCCGCAATTCATCGACCCCAAGAGAGGCACCGCCTGGCTGCAGGCATTAGTGCTGGGTCTTGTTTTTGTAGCAATTGGTTGTGTCACCGATAGTGCATACGCGCTCACAGCAAGTTCCTTGCGCACTGTGTTGTTGCGTGGGCGAGCATTGCCATTTGTGCAGCGCTGGGTTGCAGGAAGTGTTTTTATACTTCTCGGTCTAGTAGCCGGAACTGCTTCAGCAGGAAGCAGCAAGTAAAAGTTACTTAGCGGCGAATTCTTTAAAGGCAGCAAAGGCACGTGGCCCGTACACCGTTGCGGGTCCGCCATTCAAAGAGATGGTTACTCCCAGAGTTTCTGCAACTTCTGCTTCGGTGGCTCCATTGCGTGCTGCGCCCTTAGCGTGTGCCGCAATACAACCATCACATCGAACCGATACCGCAATGGCGAGTGCAATGAGTTCTTTTGTTTTGGCATCGAGCGCGCCGGGTTTAAAGGCCGCTGCGTGCATCTCGCCGAAGCCTTTGTATACGTCGGGAATTGCATTGCGCAGGTCTTTGGTTAACGGCGCAAGAGCGCTTTGCACGTCTTTTCCATACGAGTGACTTTCGCTATTGCCATGGTCATGTTGCTCGCTGCTGTTCATGTTCTTAGTCTGCCTCACCTAGGGTGACGGTGATGGTACCTCTTATTGGAAATGCGTTCGCCACGTGCGTCATGGTGGGCGTCATCTGGTTTGTTCAAGTAGTTCACTACCCACTCCTTGCAACTATTGGGCAAGATCGAGCATCGGAAATTGCTCAGGAACATCAACGTCGCACAGGCTGGGTAGTGGCGGCTCCTATGGCTATTGAAGGTGTCACCACCTTGTGGTTACTTGTGCAGCGACCACAGCATGTGAATGTTCTTCTGCCGTGGCTTGCTGCATCTCTTCTAGCTGTCGCACTAGCGAGCACCATATTTCTCTCGGTACCGCTACATGAAAAAATGGCCAATAGTCCAACCGCAGATATTGGTGCTCGGCTCGTGCGTACCAATTGGCCCCGCACCATTGCGTGGACCCTGCGTGGAGTGTTCGTAGCAGTCATGTTGTTGCAGGCAACATGACGCGCAAGTACCAAGCCGAGTGCTCAGTGCCGGTGAAGCGTGCGGTGATGGTGCAGAACTGGGAAAACCTTGTGTACCTGCATTGGGCGTATGAGCCAGAACAGGTGCAGTCGTTGTTACCTGAGGGTTTGCTTGTCGACACATTCACAGGGAATGCGTATGTGGGACTCATTCCTTTTCAGATGCGAGGCATTGGGGTGCCACACCTTCCTGCAGTGCCATATTTAGGAACGTTTCCCGAAGTGAATGTGCGTACCTATGTTTTGCGCAACGGCATTCCCGGCGTGTGGTTTTTCTCACTCGATATCAACCGTATGTTGCCTACATTTGTGGCACGAACAACGTATTCCTTGCCGTATTGCTTCGGCAAAGTGAGTCACGGCGTTCAGCAAGTTGGCAACACTTCAGTTGTGGAAACACTTGTGCAGAGGCGATGGCCGGGTGGAGTGGAAGCATCAACACAACTACGTATTGAAGTAGGGAACACAATTACAGCGCCGAGCGACTTTGAACACTTTCTCTCTGCGCGATGGGGTTTGTACTCGCAAACACATAGCAAGAAAATTCGCTATGCCCCGATCTCGCACGAACCTTGGCCGTTGCATAACGCTACTGTGCTAAATATTGATGATTCATTAGTGCAGGCTGCTGGTTTACCCGCACCACAAGGTGAAGCTCATGCGCTTTTCTCACCAGGAGTCAGCGTCCGTGTCGGTTTGCCATCTACAAAATTCGTAGAATAGACAAATGACTTCATCTCCCGCCATCACCTCTGTTGTATTCGATTTTGGCGGTGTCATCATCACGACCATCACAGAAAAGATTCAGCGCATTGCCGACTCGCTCGGTTGCCCCATGCCGCAACTGCATTCCATCATGATGGGCCCACAACATGAGTCGGGCGACCACCCGTGGCATCGCATGGAACGCGGCGAACTTGCGCGCGACGACCTACAAGGTCTCATTGCACCGCTTGCAGCCGCCGAAGGAGTGCACTTTCAGGGAAATGAGTTTGAGACACTCTTGCTGAATAACACGTACAATATCAACCATTACGTTTTAGAGCACATTGGTGGTTTGAAAGAGCGCGGATACAAAACGGGCCTCTTAACCAATGGGATGCGGGAATTTCATGATCATCTGGTCACCATTGTTCCCGAGGAACTCTTTGATGTGTATATCGACTCGGCGTTGGTGGGCATGCGTAAACCCGAGCCCCGTATTTTTGAACTTACTTTGCAAGAGTTGGGGGTCAAAGACCCGCGCGAAGTGGTATTCCTCGACGACTTCATGGGCAATATTGAAGGTGCCCGGGCAGCGGGCATGCAGGTCATTCATGTGGGCGACCCGCGTGTAGCCCTCAATGAACTTGAAACCATGTTGAATGCCTGATTTGTCCCTTCAGGGGTAGCACTGGCGTGTAGTTCGTGGCACCATATGACCATGACAATTTCAGTTGGAAGCAAAATCCCCGATGTAACAATTCATCTCTTGGGTGCCGATGGCATGCCACAGCCAGTGAGCTCACTGGAAATGCTCGGCAAAGGAAAAGTAGTTCTCTTTGCTGTTCCGGGTGCATTCACCCCTGGTTGCTCGAAAGTGCACCTTCCTGGTTTCGTTCAACGCTTCAATGAACTCAAAGCAAAAGGCGTTGAGTCGGTTGCCTGTATCAGCGTGAATGACCCTTGGGTAATGGATGCGTGGAAGCAAAGCCAAAGCGCCGATGGCATCACCATGCTTGCCGACGGAACCGGTGCTTTCACTGCAGCGATGGGTCTTGAATTAGATGGTTCTGGCTTTGGCCTGGGTTCACGTTCACAGCGTTACGCAGCCATCATCAACAACGGAGTAATTGAGCGCCTCGATGTTGAAGAAGGCGCCGGTATCTCGGTGTCGTCTTGCGACATGATTATGACGCACCTCTAAAAATTAACGAATTAAATTGGCCACCACTTGGGTGCCGTGTTGAACTTCAATACGCGCTTCAGTGGTGGCCAATTTTTGTATATCGCGTAAGTCGTGCGATACAAGAACCACTGGGCCAGAAAAAGTAGAAACGACCTCTTCTAAATAATTGAGAGTGGCAATCCGCGTTTCTGCGTCGAGTGCTGAAGTGGGCTCGTCAAGAAGCAAAATATCTGGGGAAGTGATGAGGGTCCTCGCGAGAGAAACCCTTTGCTGCTGGCCACCGCTGAGTTGGTGCGGTTTGAGTTGGCACAAGTGTGCAATATCAAAGTCAGCAAGGTATTGAGTGGATTTTTCCAGTGACTTTCTTTTCCCAAGCCCGCGACTACGTAATCCAAAAGCCACATTTTCTACAGCCGTGAGGTGCGGGAATAAAGCCCCATCTTGAAAAAGCAAACCAACATTACGTTTCTCGGGTTGTATAAAAATTTGAGGTGCGTCTTTGGCGGCGTCAAAAATATATTCCCGATATGAAATAGATCCGCTCGAAATGGGAAGTAGGCCGGCAGTTGCTAACAACGTGCTTGTTTTACCCGATCCATTCGCGCCGCTGATGGCAATTACTTCTCCATCGGAAATATCAAGCTGTGCATTGAGCTGAAAATGTGCGTGCTCAATAGTGAAGTGCAGGTTTAAGCTCATGAGCCACTTCGCTGTAATGCCGATGTCCATTTGTCACGGAGCAAAACCAATGTGGTGAAGGAAATGGCAATCATGATGAGAGATAGCACCAACGCATCGTTGCTACCTGATTCAAGAGAAGTGTAAATAGCAAGCGGGAGCGTTTGCGTGCGTCCTGGAGTGTTTCCTGCAAAAGTGATTGTTGCTCCAAATTCGCCAAGTGCACGCGCCCACGTGAGAACAATGCCAGCAAGTAACGACGGCCGCAATATGGGCAGTGTGACATGCCACATGGTGCGCCACGGTCCCGACCCAAGTACGCGGGAGGCGCCATTGAACTGTTCATTAAATTGCAGAAATGCAGATTCCATCACTACGACAAAAAAGGGAACAGCAACAAAGAATTGCGACAGTATGGCTGCTGTTTCTGTGAAGCCAATACGAATATGAAACCAATGATCAAGGAGAGAACCGACAGATCCTTTCGTGCCAAATGCGTAGAGCAAAGCAATACCGCCAACCACCGGTGGTAACACCATGGGTAATACACATAAAGCACGAATTGCTCGCTTGCCAATAAAAGAGCGATGTGCCAACACCCAAGCCAGAGGTAGCCCCGTGATAACTGCAAGCGCTGTGCTGGTGAGCGAAGTGCGTAAGGAAAGCTTGACTGCACTGGTTGATACGTCGCTGCGTAGCGAAGTGAAAATGCCGCTCCAAGGAACCCGAGCAATGAGCGAAAAAATGGGCAGGGCAATAAATGCTCCGCACAGTGCAGCAAGAACTACAAACCCTTTAGGGCCAGAAAGAGAACGTGCTCTCACTTATTGGCGTTCCATTTCATGGGAGGGAAAACCCTAATTTAGTGAATATCAATTTTCCAGAGCTGCTACTCACAAAGGACAAATATGCATCAACAGCATATTTCCTATCTTTTGCGACAGTTGCTGAGCGAGCAATGGGATAGGTGGCAACAACATTTTGCTCATCTGGGATGATGACGTAGTCGAGGGTCTTTTCATTTGCCAAAGCATCGGTGATATAGCCGATACCCGCATCGGCCTGCCCCAAAGCCACTTTACTCACAACACCGCTCACGCTGGTTTCTTGACTTTTTGAAGCGACTGTTATTCCGGCAGCTGTAAAAACTTGCGCAGCATATTTTCCACATGGTTGCGAAACCACGCAGGTAACTACTGCCAATGAAGAGTTAGTGAGTTGGGATAGGGAAATAATCTTTTTCGGGTTTCCCCGAGGCACCAAGATGGTGAGCTTGTTTTTTGCAAAATTTTTCGCATCTGCAGCTTTGATATTTTGAGACGTGATGAGTTTGTCCATGTTTGTTGTATCTGCTGAAGCAAAAACATCAAACGGAGCACCATTTTGAATTTGGGTGACCAGCGTGGAGCTTCCCGCAAAACTATTGGTAATCGATACGTTGAGATACTTTGATTGGAAACTGCTTGCTATCTGAGTAAAAGCATCGGTGAGAGAGGATGCAGCGAGCACATTCAATGACACTTTCTTGTTCACTTGAATGGTGGTGGCAGAAGTGGTGGCAGAGTATTTCTTCGTTGCACCAATACGAATTATGATCTTGCAAAAACCAGTCTTCTTCGTTGTTCTGATGAAGTTTTTTGCGCGCGAATAAAGGCACTCGCCCATTGTGCTCACGGTGCGGTATCCCAAAGAGTCGGTCGCCAATATTTTGCTCATCGCAATATCGGAACTTGTGGGCACTGAATTTGCCAGCCAGAAAATAGTGGGAGTAGCGAGGTAGGGAGATGAGTGCGGCGCGCCATGGGCGTAGGCAGGGAAAGGAGCCATTGTCATGAGGGCGATGCCTGAGAGCCAGGCCACAAAACGATGCTGCATCGTCACAGGCTATTAGTTCATTTGAAACTATCTGATAGTTCATAACGTGATATAAACAAGTATGGAAACGTCACAAAACATCCAGTTGTCGCTCATCGAAGCAACCTGTCTGGCTCTCATTAGCCAGGGTTCAACACACGGCTACGACATTGCGAAGAGGTTTCACCCCGACGGCGATATTGGTGAGGTCTTCACCCAAACAAACCCTGTGGTGTATCGCGCATTGAAGGCACTCGATGCTGCGCAGTTGGTGAAGAGTACCGACGCACTTGGTGTGCGCAAGCAACTGAAGTTTTCATTGACGATGACTGATGAAGGTGAACGTGTGTTGCGGAGTTGGCTGAATGCGCCGGCAACACATATTCGCGATCTACGGACTGAATTTTTAGTCAAGCTACATCTGCGTGAACTAGCAGGAATGAAACAGCAAAAATTTATTTCCATGCAAAGAGATGCTCTAGACACCGTGCTGGCGCGTTTACTAGCTAACTCTTCACGAAGTGCTGTGGCTATTTGGCGCCGCGAACAAGCACGAGCAGTGGCGCGATTTCTCGACGAGCTTGCTGGTGAAGAGTCTCCTCCTGTAAACAACGCAGACCGTGAAGACTCTTTGCAGTTGAGCGCACGGAACCAACTGCACGCAAAAGTAATTTCAGTAAAACACGGAGGAGTTCTTTCGACCGTGAAATTAGAACTCGATCCAGGCCAAACCATGACGGCAACTATTACGCGAGAGGCCACGAATGCTCTCGCTCTCGCGCCCGGAACGGCAGTGCTGGGCTTATGTAAAGCAACCGATGTTCTGGTTGCACGCAATGAGCAACGTTAGGAGTTGGTAAACGTTGCGCCGTAGAGCGGAGCGAATGACATGTCGTTACCAATAGTTCGGGCATCAAGATGCTGTTCATTGCCTACGCGGTCGTTCACATAAATACGTGAGAGTTTCCATGTTCCGATGGGCGAGAACTGCGGCATGTCGAAGGAAACTTCCCACACGCCATCTTGGATCGACCCACTCACCAAACTTACGTTGGTAATGGTTTTTCCAGCGCCTGAGTTAGCCGGTGAAATGAATTCGAATTGTGAATTGCGGAACGCAATGCCTGAAGCGTCGCTCATTTTGAATCGCACACGAACTGTTGCCGCTGCTGATGCGGTAGAGATAGTGGGAGTGAGAACTTCAACTGCAGCAATAACTGGCTTTGCAGTGTCGTTAGTACCACCTTTCACCGTGAAGCTGGCCATGAATTCACTCTTCAATTTGGGGTTGTTGTCATTGCGTTCGGGGTCTGTCCACGAAGTGAGTGCAGTCTGGTTTTGTGCAGAGTCACGCAGATATACCGCAGTCACTTTGTAGGTTCCGCGCGGTGAGTTTTTGGCAACCGGCACGCGTACTTTGTACGTACCATCTTTAGCGGTGCCACTGATTCTGCTACAGGTTGCAAGTGCGTCAAGAGCTTTGTCGCCAGTGAGGAAACTTCCCTGATTTTCGCCGATGCACGAAGTTGTTTCGGCAATTCCCGGACCCTCAACACTGATGGAGTTTTCGAATTGGCTGTAGTCGTCAATTTTTTCCAAGCCGAAATTATCAGTTGCACGTACAGTGAATTCAGCAAAAGTATCTTCGGTTGCATCAACGACCGGGGTCGTTGTTTTGAGCGAAATCAGTTTTGGAGATTCGCTGTCACCCTCACCTGTTTGTTTTATACCAAAGAGGCGAACATTGGTTTGAATTGCTTGCGTGGAGTTTGATTCATAGGTGTAGGTCTTTGTGTAGTCGTTGTACGACATGAAACCGTCATTACCAGCGCCATCCCACATGCTGATGGAGTCGAGATACCACAGGCCTTTTTGTGAACTCATGGGCATGGTCATTGTGGAAATGAAATCACCACGTGTCACAAAGCCAGTAATTGGGTTGCGTACCACCTCACCAACTGCTTCGCATTTGCCCCATTCATGCAGTCGTCCATTGGAATCAGCACCTGTTGGATCGTCTCCAATGCACCCAAGAATTTCTGTCTTCACTCCTTTTGGGCCTTTAAGGCTAAACAAAGACAACTTGATGCCGGAGAGATCGTCGACAACGCTGAATCGCACTTTGACTTCTGCTTGGCCTTGGGATGTGTCTACCGATTTTGTAATGAGCGAAATTTTGGTGAGTCGTGGACCATTGGTGTCGCACGTACCTTTTGCTACTGCATCAATCTTTTCTACTGTACAACGGTTAATTCCGTCACCACCGTTAATGACGTCTTTGCTGGTGCCGCCAACAAGTACATCGTTACCTCCGTTACCGAGTAGAATATCTTTGCCGCTCTTTCCATTGATCGTGTCGTTACCGCCCCCACCGGTCATGGTGTCATCACCCGACTCACCATAAATAATGTCGGCACCGTCACTGCCATTGATCTCATCGTTGTCGTTGTCGCCTTCAATGATGTCGTCACCCAATCCACCATCGATGACGTCTTTTCCGTTGCCTCCATAAATGGTGTCGTTGCCGCCAAGGCCATAGATGGTGTCGTTGCCACTCTTGCCACAGATGATGTCGTCACCCTCGGTGCCCGTCAAGATGTCATCACCCGCGGTACCGGTAATGGTGCAAACATCGGCTTGGGCGGCCAGGGGGTTGAGGTTGACAAGAGCTGTTGCTCCGAAAACCAGAGAAGCGACTGTGCAAAGACGAAGAATACGCATGAGATTCCTTATGGATTGAGCCTGAATTGCCATTTAGAGACTATGGGATCGGCGGGGGCACTGCACGGCAGGTCCTATGTGAGATTGAACACCTATTTAAATGAGATAGAAACCCACCATTGAGAATATTTCAATGATGCGCTAACTTGGAGTTGAAATTCTTTCAATGAGAATTTTTAGTGCTATTTCTTGGAGGAAATACATGTTGGCTCATCGTATTAAGGCCGCTCTTGGCGCAATAACAGCAGTCGGGCTTTTAGGGCTCTTCGCTCTTCCTGGTGAAGTGCATGCAGCAGCTGTTGTCGTCACCGTTTCCGATGCATCGGGAACTGTTCCGGGCGCGTTTGTCGCATTAGTTAATGGAACAACGAAGGAAGCAATTGATGCTGCAATTACTAACGCGAGCGGAGTAGCCAACTTAGATTCAGGATCTACCGCACTCACTGCCACAAAACTTGTGGTGTCGAAACCGGGCTATTCCACCACTGGAGTTGCATCAGTGTCGGCAACAACCGCGGTCACGCTTACTGCAGTAACAACATCAGGTCTGCGATTCGCAAATGCCTACGGCGCACAAGTTCGGAACTTTGCAGCCGATGGTGATACTGGAGTTTTTTATGCGACAACTGATAACAACCCGTCAGTATGGCGCACCACCGACTACGCAGGAACATGGGCGCCAGTTCCTACCCTTGCCGATAGCACTACTGGTTTGCCACAAGCTCAAGCAAACGTCGTAACAACATCGGGCTATGCCGGTGAGGTAGCTGTCGGACTACAAAATGGTTTGTATTACTCCAAAGACTACGGAAACACTTGGACAGCACTTGCAACAACGGGTGGTTACGGAACCATCTTGTGGGGCCATTCAGGAACCTCGTCGTATCTCTTCGCAAAAAATGGAGCGACATGGCAAGCAGCAGTGATGAATGTTGATACGCCTGCATTGTCGAATTGGACTGCGCCATCTGGAATGGATCCGAATGGTAAATGGGCAATTGCAAATGGCATCTCAACGAGCAACAAAATTTTTGTTGGTGCATTGCCGTCCGATGGGACAGATCTCAAGCTTGCTGTTTTGGCTCAAGGAGCAACAACAGTTGCTGGTATCACTGGTACTTCCGGTGCAGTCACTGGTTTAAGTGCAACAGCAACAAACCCAGGTGACCTTCTCATGTTGTCAACACAAGGACAAGACTTTGTGTCTGCATTTGTGGTGTATGACCGTGAAGGAACGGGAAACAGTACTACGGGAACTTTGAAGGTTGGCTACAAAGCAACATCTGGAGCAACGCTGCTTACAAGTACAGGTCTTGCCGGAACTTCCGATCAAAATTCATTGAGCCCATGGACCGCTTCATGGAGCAATATAGGTCAAAGTGGACAATCGAACTGTGGTGAAAATGAAACCACCCCAGTGGGCTCCATCGCAAACTTGGCACCATCGAGTGGAGCAATGTCTAGTTTCAAAGTAATGGGCACCATTCGTGGTTGCTTCTTTGCATTCAACACCAGCGGTGCGTCTGCGAACTACGCCAACCAATCGGGCGCAGCTGTTGCGACAGACAAAGTCGCTGTGTTGCCAATGGCTGGTGCAAACAACAACACGGGCTTTGCATTTGATGCTGGGTTCAACTTCTCTGACAACATGGTGGGTATATCTGGCGATGGTCAGTTCGGTATCCGAAAGTCGGCAAGCATGGCGGCACCGTCTTATCGCCCAAGTTTTGGGCAAGCGGGTGCACGCAGTGCAAATGATTTCATCACAGCACAAGCTGGTCCGGGCAAAGGTGCAGACACGGGTGGTATTGCCGTGAACGGAATGGTGGGTGCAGTAGTGCGCGACACGGTGTATTCCCCCAATGTGACCGATGGAAGCACCTATGTGGTTTCCACAAGTGCATCTGGTGGAAGTAGAACATTGCTTACCACCGATAGCGGTGCTTCCTTTAGCACCATTGGTGCCGGTGGAAGCGACAACGTTGATTGGTGGAATGGTGCGAGCGGGAAGCAATGGCTTGCAGCTGGGTATGCATTGAACTCCAAGCAATTTTTCCGCACAAAAAATTTCAGTACCGCAACAGGAACTGGGAAAACCCAAATGGGTGAAGAGCTTGCAGCAACTGCTGCAGCCCGCGAGAGCAAGACCGATACTTCATTGAGGTTTGCATTCGACGACACGGCCCCTATCCCGACGGGTTCAACTTGCTTTGGTTTGCAAGACTTCATTTACGAATCTGGAGTGAACTGTTCGTCAGGGCAATCGGGCAACGATGTATCGATGACAGCAATGGTGGGTGTTGCAGGCACTGACGCAATGCTTGTTGCCGTCAGCAAAGGCCAAGACAATAGCGGTACAGGAACTCTTGGTGTTGTTGGCTTAACGGCCGATGCCACCACAAGTGGCGCAACAATTGCAGGTGTGAAGTACTACGGTTCAGAAGTTGCGGCAAGTGGTGTGAGCACTGGTGCAACTGGTCAATTTGGTGCAAGCAAGTCGTCAACGTATACAGGCATTATCAATGCAATTGCATATTGCCCAACGGGTTCGGCAACGCAGGTAGCAGACAAGGCTTTTATTGCTGTAGCCGGCAAGGGCATTTACGTGCTCAGTGGTGTCAGCACGTCATCGCGTACTCATGCAGCTACAAGCACAACAACGGGAACGTATAAAGACCTGAAGGCCGACTGTGACACCGGAATTATTGTTGGAGTTACATCTGATGGTCCTTCTTTATCGCTCGATGGCGACAAGTTCATTGCAGTAAAAACACCAGCAGCTATTCCCGCAAACAATGCAACAGCAGTTGATGTTCAAGCCGATAAAACAACGGGTGAAGTGACCATTGTGGAAGGCACACAAAATTCAAGTGTGATTGCCATCTCCACCACACTGACCAAGTTGGGAACAACAGGAACCGCAGTTGCTGGCGGAACTGCGAAGACACCTACTGCTCAAGTAACACTCGATACCACTGAAGCAATCTCCATTAATGAGAGCTCAAAGGGTCGCGATACTGGTGCAGTAGCCGACGTAGAACTACCACCTGCAGCCGGCGACAAAGTGGGCGCAGCAAGCGTGCGTGCACTCGGGCTGCGGAAGTTTGCATCGTCCTTGCCGATGTCGGTGGGAACAGGTGGCGGCGCCTTTAAGGCAACAACTACAGGTGGGGCAGCTTCAACTGGTGGGGGTGCTACTGGAACTACGCCGGGTGCAGGCGGAACTACTCCTGTTGTAGTTGCACCAAAAGTAGTGTCGGTGAAGAAAGGCAAAACAGTTTCTGTAACGTCTGCCTTGAAGACACTTGGCACCACTGTTGTTTCAAAATCAAAAATTGTTGTCACGCTGAGCGCGGCATCAAAGAAGATCTGCTCAGTTTCGAAAACAAATGTCGTGAAGGGTCTGAAGGCTGGTAAGTGTTCGTTGACGGTGAAGGTAACTCCACCGGCAACGAAGAAAGTGCCGAAGCCAAAAACCACGACAAAGAAAATCTCAATCACTATTGCATAGCTAGTGCCGCGCGTGCTTCGCCCTCAGGGTTGCGGTACGCGCGGCCAATGGCATCAATCACAATTCTGCGAAGGACACCTTCAGGTATTTCTGCTTTGCCCAGAAGTTCTGGCGTAATTGGTGTCATGCGTTGGTAGCCCACAGTGAAGGGGTCAACGCCGTAGGTAACAGGCATGGTGAAGGGAATAGCGCGGCGCCCAACGGGAACGTCGCCGTACCACAACTCCATGTCGCCTTTGAAACGTCCAGTGGCGGTGAACGTTGCACGTACATCAACTTCACCTACCGGAAGCTCAACGCTTGCTGAAACGATGGTGGTGAGAGCCCCAAGGAAGTTGTAGGCATAGTGCAGGCGTCGACCTTTGAGATACAACGCATAACCACCAGCATGGCCACCGTGACATACCAAGATGCCGTCGCAATTACCTTCAGCTGGAACATTGAGCGCCGCAGTAATTTGGAACGAACGATTCTTCAGGTTTGGCGCAGTGGATTCTGGCAATGGTGAAATGCCAGGAAGGTACACGTATCTATCGCGCAAGAAGCGTCGGTCGCCGTATCGCGCTGGTTGATTGTTGAGCGGTAGCACTTGGTTCGCTTCAGCTTCACTCCACCACAACTGTTGCAGTTCCTTCAACTTGTCGGGAAACTGCAGAGCAACGTCGTTGCATTCAGAAAAGTCGTTAGCGATGTTGTACAACTCCCAAATGTCATCATCAAATGATGGGTTCACGTTGCCGCTTTCGTAGTTCATCATCCCTGGTGGGTGAAAGACCACTGCTTTCCATCCATCGTGATACAACGCGCGTGAACCGAGCATTTCGTAGTACTGCGTGATGTGTTTGCTCGGCTCCGCTGCACTTTCCAACGTGTGGGCAAAACTCACTCCATTGAAGGGCGCTTGTTCAACACCATTGATGTGCTGCGGTGCCTCGATGCCAATGACGTCGAGCAATGTGGGAAGCACATCAACAATGTGCAAATACTGGTGGCGGGTTTCGCCAACATTTTTCAAACGACTTGGCCATTGCACAATGAGCGGGTCGCACACACCACCTTCATGTGTGTCGCGCTTGAAGCGCTTCAACGGCGTATTGCCGGCCCATGCCCAACCCCATGGGTAGTGGTTGTTGGAATGCTCAGAACCAATGAGGTCAATGCGCTTTAAGTTTTCCGCCAAGCTCTCGGGAACAAAGTTGTAAAAGTACTTTTCGTTGAAACTGCCACCGGGCCCACCTTCGGCCGATGCACCGTTGTCGCTCATAATGAGTACAAGTGTGTTGTCGTATTCATCAATTGATTTGATGAAATCGAGGAGGCGCCCTACTTCAGAGTCGGTGTGGGTAAGAAAGCCAGCGAATGCTTCCATGAGGCGTGTATATAAACGTCGCTCGTCGTCGCTGAGCGAACTCCAAGCAGGAACCCATGTTGGGCGTTCCGACAAAATGGTGCCAGCGGGCAGTAAGCCCGACGCCATTTGACGAGCAAAAACTTCTTCACGCCATGTGTCCCATCCTTTGTTGAACTTGTCGCGGTATGCGTCAATAAATTTTTTCGGTGCCTGGTGCGGAGCATGACACGCACCAGGTGCGTAGTACACAAAGAAAGGCTTGGTGGGTGAAAAAGCGCGGAGGTCTTTGATGTAACCAATTGCTTTATCTGTGAGGTCTTCGGTGAGGTGGTAACCCTCTTCAGGAGTTTTCGGTGGGTCAACAATATGACTGTCATGAAAAAGGTCGGGGTGAAACTGATCGGTCTCACCGCTTAAGAAACCGTAGTAACGCTCGAAGCCTTTGTTGAGCGGCCAATGTGTGCGTGGCCCACCCAAGTTGTTTTCATGTGCGGGTGCGAGGTGCCATTTACCTAACCCGTAAGTTGCATAGCCATTGCGCACAAGAATTTCTGGAAGGAAACCATTCTCAGCAGGAATGTTGGCGTCGTAACCAGGGAAGCCCGATGCAGTTTCCACCACGCGTGCCATACCGCTTGCATGATGATTGCGACCAGTCATTAAACATGCACGAGTTGGTGAGCACAGTGCAGTGGTGTGGAAGTTTGCATAACGCACACCGTGAGCAGCGAGTGCATCGAATGTTGGTGTATTGATGTCTGAGCCGTAACAACCGAATTGTGCGTAACCCACATCGTCGAGCAACACCATCACAATGTTGGGGGCACCTTGTGGCGGCTGGGGAAGGTCGGGCCATGCTGCCTCGGAGTCTTCAAATGTGCGACCAATACGACCAGTGAAGTTCTTTTCGAGCCCCATGTAACCTCCTGCGCTGTTGAGATAGTTTCACATATATTTGCACTACTAGTGCAAATATATGGAGTTGCTCACAACGGGTGGTCAGTTGGCCTGAGCGACAATGAACCCAATGCCGATGAACTGGGTGATTCCCGCAAGGACGGTGAATACATGCCAGATCTCGTGATAGCCAAAAATGTGGGGCACCAAGCGCGGACGTTGGAGATAAAAGAGAATTGCTCCGATGGTGTACAACAGGCCACCAATTCCTAACAACACCATTGCTGTGGACCCTGTATTTTTGGCAGCCGTTGGGAAAATAAATACGCCGGCCCAGCCGAGAGCGATATACAACCCACCGGTAATGCGTCGAGCACCCCAACCAAACTTGAACACCATGCCGGTAATGGCAGCTACCCAAACAAAGCACAAGAAAGGAATGCCCCATGAATGCGGAAGCGCAAGAAGGCAGAGCGGGGTATAGGTGCCAGCAATGAGAATGAAGATCATGGAGTGGTCGAGCTTCTGCATGATTTTTTGCACATGCTGCGAGCGCGTAAAGAGATGGTAAGAAGCCGAAGTGGAGTACAGCGCAAACAGTGAAAACACATATATAGAGGTGGCTACTCGAGCAATGGCGCTTTGCGCGGCAAGGATGAGCAATGTGCCGGCTGGAATAGCTACCAAAGCGGCAATGCCGTGTACGCGGCCGCGCCACAAGGGGCGCCATTTCCCGTTGTAGTGCTGAAAAATAGGAGGGCTATTTTTCGAGATCGGCATATTAATAGTGTGTCAGTTGAAAGTGCGTTTGTCTCGTTCGTAATGAAGAACTACGTAAGATTTAGGCATGCCTGACATCCTGTCTTCACTTCCCGTTGAGTATCTCTTCACCATTCACGCAACAGTTGCTGCTCCCGTACCTATTCCCGGTGGGCCGGCAGGTACGCGAGTTGTTGTGAATGTCACGGGCGGCACCTTTGCGGGCCCGAAAGCTTCTGGCACAGTGAGCATGGGTGGCGACTGGCTCACCATGCGAACAACAGGCACTGCGCATCTTGATGTGCGTGTGTTGTTGCTCACCGACGATGGTGTCGCCATTCATGTGACGTATCAAGGCATCATGGGACCAAGTGAAAATGGTGTGCGCATTATTACTGCACCACTTTTTCAAACTGGCGACGAGCGCTATGCCTGGCTCAACGATGTACAAGCTATTGCCATTGGCAAACCAGCAAAAGATGCTGTTGACTACGACGTATATCGCGTTTTATAAACGTCGTTCACGTGCGGCTGGCATCCAATTCGGCCCGGCCGTTTCATTGATGCGCTCAACAAAACGTGAGCCAATCGGTTCGATGAGCGAGAGAAATTGACGAGTGTTGTCTTCACCAAATATTTTCCATTGCCTAATGCAGAGTTCGTTTGTTTGCTCTTCAATCTCTTGACGAAACAAAATTCCTTGTGCATTAATTGCTCCATCGGTAACAAAACCACGCGCACTGAGATTTTCTAGCGCTACCGCGATGAGTGCATCGTTGGCGCCTCTGCTGCGCGGTATCCATTCTTTCGGATAGCCCATCCATGCATCATGCAAAAGACCGGCTTCTATCGCATCAATTTCATGCGTTATTAATTGCGCCCAGTGTGTATCGCCGCGCCATTCGCGCAGAGCATTCACTGCCAGCCACGCCGATATCACAGGGTCGGCGGGCCGCGCCCAGGCTTTATGGGCGGCAAATAACACGCGGCCTTCTTGCGGGAGTGCATCAACAGTGCGCCAGAGGTCTGTTGCAAGATTCCCCAGGGGCGTGCATATTTCTGGTGCGAGTTCACGAAGGCCTTCGCGCACAGATTCGTTACGAGCGTCAGATATTTGCTCCCAGGTGGCATGTGGGGAAGCGAGGTCGAGCGAGAAATGAATGAGGTGGTGTGAAATCGAATAAAAAGCGCTGTGTACAACATCTACGCCAGCGGCGGCGAGTGGTGCCGCGCGATTGGCGATGTAGTGCCCTAAGCCATCTTGAATTCCAAAATCAGCATGGCGTGCTTCAGCGCGTGGGTCCCAAAAAATCCAACCAATGAGTTGATGCGATGCAAATGCGGCTCGCTGTGTGAGATCTAGCCAGAGGGCATTTTCGGAGCTCATTGTTTGACCGTAGTACACGAATCAAATCCGATAGGAAAAATAAAACGGGCCGCTAGAAGTACTAGCGGCCCGTTCTCTAAAATGTGCTGGAGAATATTTAAGCGCGAAGGCCCTTATTCACCATGTTGATAACAGCATCTTTCACGGGAATCATTCCGTAAACGATTGCTCCACCAGCTACAACATTCATCCAATCGTCTTTCAGCATCAGACCCCAGCCGGCGGCGGGAGTGATGTCGAGAAGCCAAATCATCAAGATGCTGATCCCGAGGCCCCAGTGGGCACCGACGAGTGGCAACTTGCGGATGGTGTCGGACAACTTGAGGACCCCGAGCACTGAATCGATGACGGCGGTGACCGCACCGAGCAGAACTGCAAGGAGGAGTAATTCTCCAAGTGTGTACATTTTTATAACCCCTTTTCTGCAGGTGTTCCCTGCAGAGGTGACAGTAGACACATTGGGGGAAAAGTGGGGGATTTCCTAGGAAACCCTTGTATTTACAGTGTTTTAGTGCAACCCTAAGACCCCAAAAGCGCGGCAATAGCGCGCTCAGGGCCAGAGTCGGCCGGAACCTCATAGCCCTCGAGTCGGCTGATGTAGGTGAGGGAAACTTCGCCAGCACCCACCGCGCCGCCATCGGTGTGAATGGGCAAGATGAGTTCATCGCCCCATGCCATGCGCACGTAGTACGAATCGCTGTGGCCTTCTTTTTGCTCCATGGTTGCAGTGGCCATGGCGCGCGGGGGGTCGCTGCCCACCACGGTGCGTCGCCAGTTTTTGATTTCCGAGACCGGCAAGTTGGGAACATTGACGTTCACCACAACAGGCTCAGATGGCGGGTGGGCAATGAGGCCTCCAACAACAACGTCTGCGACTGCTGCGGCTGATTCCCAGAGTTGACCTTTCACCATGTCGTCCCAGCCTTGGCCTTCCACGCCCATGCCGTTGACTGCTTGGCTAATGGCAACACCGCTGATGCCGCCATTGCGCGCAGTGAGAGCAGCGCCAATTGTGCCTGAGTGATACACACTGCGGCCCACGTTTGCGCCAGGGTTAATGCCCGCGACAACGAGGTCGAAAGGCGCGCCGAACAAACCGAGTCGAGCAAACATCACACACAAAGCGGGTGGGCCACTCAGCGCCCACGACTCTTTCATTCCCTCAATGTGTGCTTTATGTACTTCAGGCTGCATCACATGCAATGCGCCAACAGCGGAACTAGCGCCTGAGTATTCGCGATCGGGTGCAACAACAACAACTTCACCGTGGCGGTTCATTGCACGGGCAAGTACGTGCAGCCCTACTGAATCAATACCGTCATCGTTAGTTACTAAAATGCGCATGTCCCTTTTTAGCCTATGGACACTGGGTTTCACGCAACGAAAAGATGAACACTTGGGGCCTTTAACGATCAGGCAGGGGAGAAGCCCCGAGTAAGATGAACTCGTGGCGACAGCAAAAAAAGCGACAGCGAAAAAGGCATCTGCGA
Source organism: Acidimicrobiaceae bacterium (assembly GCA_947450115.1). Taxonomy (GTDB): domain Bacteria; phylum Actinomycetota; class Acidimicrobiia; order Acidimicrobiales; family Ilumatobacteraceae; genus F1-20-MAGs119. The sequence continues at coordinate 30,968 of CANFUE010000009.1, forward strand.
AAGTAGTTGCGCGCAAAAAGCCCGGACCACCTAAGCAGCCAGTGAACTTGGCGCCAGCAAAACAGCAGGCGCGACGCAAAGCAGCCTTGGGTCGCGTGAGCCAAGAGCAAGCAAAGGCGCTCATCTTGGAAACCGCTATTGCCATGCTCCGCGAGCGACCAGTTTCAGAAGTTTCTAGTCGTGAAATTGCCCATGAATCGGGGCTGAACCATAGCTATATCGCCCGATACTTTGGAAGTAACCACGAGATGCTTTTTTGCGTCGTGGAAATGATGTCAGAGCACCTGAAGAAATATCGCGACAGCGGCGACGTTGCAGCGCTGGTGAAAGATCCCGATGCAAATTTGCGATTTAAGTTAATGGAATATTTGCTCGCCGAAGGATTTCCACCAGAACGATTTGCCGTGCTGGCTCTCGAGCAGCGAACAAATACGGAAGCCTTTTTTGCTTCCTCTTTTCATTTAGATAAACGTGCTGCCCGTGTGTATCGCGCAAAAATTGGGATGTTATTTCTGCTTGCCGACGAAAGAATGTTGGCTGCTTCTGTCATCGATAAAAACACTCGTACTGACATCATCAATCTCTTTCTCCATGAACTAGGCGATGCCAAGAAAAATGCCGAGAAATTAGGTTGGCAGTAAAAGTGTCCAAAGAAAGCATTGCCCAGTCTGAAACGGGAAGTTCACAAGTCGCAAGCTCTGTATGCATGTTGTGCGGTTCTCCGTACGGCAAAGAGTGGAGCACGCCAGATGGCAAAGCACTTTTATGTCCTACGTGTGCAACATTGAATGGCATCGGTTGCCCGTAAATCATCGCTTGTCGGTGTTCTAATATTGACGCATGGGAACACTCGACGGAAAAGTCATCATCATTACTGGGGCAGCGCGCGGACAAGGCGAGGCTGAAGCAGATTTAGCTGCTCAAGCTGGCGCAAAAGTTGTCGTCACCGACATTATTAATGGCGAGAGTGTTGCAAAAAAAGTAGATGGACTTTTTATTTCACACGATGTCACTTCGTCTGAGCAATGGACAAACGTTGTGCAGAAAACGCTGGCTAAGTATGGGCGCATCGATGGGCTCGTCAACAATGCCGGTATTTGGAAACCAGGTGGTGTTACACAAGCAACTGAAGCAGAGTTCCGCCAAATTATTGATGTGAACCAGGTTGGTGTTTTTCTTGGTATGCAAGCAGTGTCGGCAACGATGATTGCGCAAAAGTCGGGCTCCATTGTGAATATCTCCTCTGTCGCAGGAATGCGTGGCCTACGTGCCATTGCATATGCGGCAAGTAAATGGGCAGTACATGGCATGACCAAAACTGCGGCGCGTGAACTTGGCGCACACAACGTGCGCGTGAACTCAGTTCACCCTGGCTTTATTGAAACCGACATGTTGCCACAAGGTATTGAAGCCATCATTGAGAACCAAGTACCCATGCAACGTACTGCCGATGCAAAAGAAGTGGGTGAAGTAGTGATGTTCTTGCTCGGCGATGCCGCTTCGTACGTGAATGGTGCCGAAATTATTGTTGACGGCGGATTTATTGCTTAGGAATTTTTACTTCCAGCCAAGCCGTTTCGCGGTTACTTTGTGCTGAGCAATTTCATCGAAGGCCATAGTGCGAATATCGAGGGCTTCTTCTGGCGTAATGCCAAAGCTCTCCATGAGGAATAATTCTGACCACAAAAGAATGCCCGACTTCACGGCGAGCGCTTTAGCGAGCCGCGGGCTCATTCCCATCTTTTCAAACTGGACGGCCATCTCGTTATTGAGTTCACGTGATTTTTCCGCAAACCGCTTCGGCTTCACTCCGCAGGTAATGAGGTATTGGATGACCTGTTGGCGTTGGCTTGTGTATTTGCGTCCGGCGGCTAAAACGGTGAGGTCGAACGAAGCTGGCTCTTCACCACGTTTGATGCGGTTGTCCATTTCCTTTTGTGTGGCGGCCTGCGCCAAACGAGCTAACTCGTCGGTGACTGCAGTAAAGAGGTCAATACGGGTGCCAAAATAGCGAAAAACGTAGCCGTGGTTGAGCCCGGTAATTTCCGATATTTCCTGAAGGGAGATATCGGGGATGGGCTTCTTGGCAACAAGTGAAATGGTGGCATCAAGAAACTTCTGAGTGGCATCAGCGCGGCTGACGCGGGCGGGCTTTGCCTCCACTTTCGCAGCAGGTTTCTTCTTGGCACTTGGCACCTCACTACTTTACTTCCTTTATTGCCAAGGGTTTGTTTCAATCAGGCAACCGTTAATAAGGAAATCAGGTCCTCCAATTCCCCCATATCGAGGCCGAGTGTGGGCAACAGCGAAACCTCAGCGTGGATGAAGGCGAGTAGGACAATCGCATTGCTCACTGCGCGCGTTGGTGGCAAGCCGGAACATTGGAAGAACTCGGAGATTGCTCTGTAAATCTCTCGGTTCCCCTCCTGGAAGCGGGCTTCTGGAACGCCTTGTGCTTCTAAATACTGCGTTAACTGGATCCGCAGGGAACAAACAGACCTACACCGCTCAAGAAACTGGTCAAAACTCAGTGTCTTTTGTGGAATTTCCTCAAGCAGCACTTTGCTCGCGCGGGTAGCGAGTAATTCCGACACCTCTATAAGTAGGTCAAGTCGGGTACCAAAAAAGCGATGGATGTAGTGCTGCCCCAAACCTGCTTGGCCAGCGATGTCCGCCAAAGTGAGTTTTGAAGGTGTTTGTGAGCACAGCAAAGTAGCCGTTGCGCTGAGAAAGCGGTCGACGGCATCGGCACGGGAAATTTTTTCAGCGGGCAGGCCTCTCTCCTTGCATTGTAGTGAAGTACTGCTTATAGTGTAGCAAATCACTACGTAGTACCACGCTACAAATGTCGAAAGGCGTTACATGTCCACCGCACCACTCACTGCATCACGAGCCTCAAAATGGAGAGCTTTTGGCGTTGTCTTCTCGCTCATTGCAACACTGCTCGTTGCAGCAACATCAGTCGCACCGCAAGCTGCATTGGCTGACACTGGTGAAGCAGCATTCGGTACGCCTACCCAGGCACTTCAGGCCGCAATCTCACTTGGCAACAACCATACGTGCGTTATCAAAAACAGCAATGTGCTGTGTTGGGGTAGCAACGAATGGGGCAAGCTAGGTAACGGCACTTCTAACAACACAAGGAACTCGACGCCTACGTATGTGCTCGATCGCGCTGGTTCAACTGATTTGCTCTCTGGAGTAATAGGAATTATCGCTTCAGAAAACCATACATGTGCTCTGCTTAGCTCAACCAAAGTGAAATGTTGGGGTTTGAGTTGGAGAATCGGAAAGTATCAATCTTCTGGAGTGGCGAGCCCCTACCCAACATATGTCAAGAGCCTCTACACGAACCAAACAGAATCAGATGCTTCTCCCGATTTAACTGGGGCTGTTGCATTGTCTGCAACTGCCTATAACACATGCGCAGTAATTAACGATGGGCGAGTGAAGTGCTGGGGAGATACAACTGGTGGAGGAAAGACCTTTGCTGGCGTTGGTTATGTATTGCTCTGCTCCAGTGATGCCTATACCAGTAGCTGTGGAAGTGGTCAAACAAGCAATGTGCAGCTCACAGGAGTGAAGCAGCTCAGCATGAACAATCAAACTGCTTGTGCAATTAAAACTAACGAAACACAAGTATGTTGGGGAACCACAAACGGCGTGTATGGCTATCAGGGATCAGACCCTCCGGGTACCCGCATGTATGCATCAAGTGCTGATCCAGGAACCAGTGGGGCTAAAGCAATGGCGCCGAGTGGCTATACCTCGTGTGGCTTATTTGAAAAAGTATCCGGGCAGGCCGTTGGCGTTTCCGGAGGTCAAGTGAAGTGTTGGGGCAAAAATGGATCAAAGGCTTTGGGTCGTGGCGAAGCATTGACAGACAACACCGCTGATAACTACAGCGCGGCGAATGTTCCAGATATGGACACGGCAATTGCAATCTCTGCAGAAATGCAATCCTTCTGCGCGCTTCTTTTCGATCGCACTGTGAAGTGTTGGGGAGACAACCCCAACGGTAAAGCATCAGTTGGGGCAACTGGAACAAGTGGAACCCCGCGGTTGATGAGAACTGGAAACCTCACGAGTACTGTGATCTCAGATATTTACGCTGTCTCAGTTGGCGGAGAACACATCTGCATCATCATTGGATTAACCGGCAACGTGAAATGTTCTGGAAGCAATGCGATGGGCCAACTTGGCGATGGAACCATAACCGCCTCCGCCGTCAACATGGTGACGGTGACAGATACCACGGGAAGTGGAAGTCTCACCGGCGCAGGTGCAGACAATATGCCCCCTTCCTACATATCTTCAGCGGTGAATACCGAGGGGACAAAAGTAATTCTGACGTATAGCGAAGTTCTTTCTGCAGCAGGCACAATTCCTACTGGTCTCTTCACTGTGAAAGTTGGTGGTGTAACCAAAACGATTTCATCAGTAACGGTGAACGGGCTAACTGTGGAATTGAATATGGCAGAACGTATTGCTCCTGGGGATGTAGTACGGATGTCGTACGGAGATCCGAACACAAGTGCGGATGACTCGAATGTCGTAGAAGACGCCTCGTTTAATGACAGCTCAAGTATTCCCGAAGCCCAAATTACAAATGGTTCGACTACGGAAGCAGTAGCTCCCACTTTGGTGTCGGCTGCTGTCGATGCCACGGGAGAAACTTTGACTCTCACGTATAACGAAGCGCTCGGTGCTACAACAGCGGCAACTACTGCCTTCTCAGTTACGTATGGTGGGTCGTCGCGCACCCCGACGTTAAGGTCAGTTTCTGGATCCACAGTAATACTTACTTTGTCTCCTCGTGCACAACGCACCGACACCGTCACAGTTGCGTACACAGCCCCTACAGCAGATCTGGCAACAACGAACACTGCTGTTCAAGACGCTGCAGGCAACGACGCAGCTTCATTCTTGGCAGGCGCAGTTTCTGTAACAAACAGTTCAACATATGACACTGTTGCGCCGACCTTTGTATCTGGTGCAATGAACGGCCCGAAAACAAAAATGATACTTACGTTCAATGAGACTTTGAGCGCTACTGTTCCGACGGCTGGACAATTTAGGTATCGAGTGAACGGTGGTTCATCTATTACGCCAACTACTGCGGTGGTTGTGAGCGGTTCAACAGTTGAAGTAACTCTGAATGCCGCGATAGTAGATGGCAATACAATTGAATTCACATACACAGACTCAACTGCTGGAAACGATACTGCAGCCATTCAAGACACTTCAGGTAATGATGCCGCAACAATTTCTACTTTCACTACTGTCGCCAACGTGACCGACGTGACTGCTCCGTTAGCACAATCCGCTGCGGTGGATGCTGCGGGTACGAGTTTGACAATTACCTACAACGAAGCACTCAATTCAACAACTGCAGCTACAGGAGACTTCGCAGTGCGAGTCGGTGGATCGCCACGATCGGTAACAGGTGTTGCTGTGTCTGGCTCTACTGTGGTGCTTACGTTGTCACCAGCTGTGCAACGAAGTGAAGTAGTTACCGTTGCATATGTGGCACCAGCTTCAAATGCTGCAACTACTAACAATGCCATTCAAGACAGTGTGGGTAACGACGCTGTTTCTTTCAGCGCAACGGCACTTGATGTAACAAACAGTTCAACAACCGATACGGTCTCCCCAACTCTTGTTTCCACTGCAGTGAATGCTGCTGGTGCTGCGGTGTTGACCTTTAGCGAAACGTTGGGGGCAACGGGGCCAAGTGCTTCGGCATTCTCTGTGACCGTTGATGGTGTAACACTGAGCGTGACAAGTGTGTCCATTGTTGGTTCAACAGTCGTGATTGTGACCAGCCCTCGTATTGAGTCGGGCAAGGCCGCTTCGATTACCTACATTGCGCCTTCGTCGAATACGGCGACAAGTAATACCGCAATTCAAGATGCTGCAGGTAACGATGCTGCAGGTGCAACGTTCACGGTGACGAGCGCGAACAACGCTTCGACTTATGACCCAACGCCACCTACGCGTACCGGTTCAGAGGTAAATGATGGTGGAAAGCTTGTTATCACTTATAGCGAAACGCTTGCTACGCCGGGCCCAGATGCATCACAGTTCACTGTGACCATTGATGGCAAAACGGCAACCATCGTGAGTGTTGAAATAGTTGATAACAAAATTGTGATCACAACGTCACCGCTCATTGCTGGTGGAGAAACAGTCACGTGGACCTATACCGATGCAACAAGCGGTAACGATACGAAAGGTATTCAAGACGCTGCTGGTAACGATGTAGGTTCGGGAACAAGTGGTTCTGGTTCGGTCACGAACGGATCAAAGGTTTCTAATGTCGACCCAGTACCACCAACGGTCAGTGGCTCAGAAGTCAACGATGGCGGAAAAGTTGTTATTACCTTCAGCGAAACACTTGCTACACCGGGTCCAGACTCTTCACAGTTCATTGTGACCATCGACGGTTCACCAGTCACCATTGTGAGTGTGGAAGTTGTTGACAACAAAGTGATCATCACTACTGCACCTCTTGTAGCTGATGGCCAGACCGTCACATGGAAGTATGCCGACCCAACCACCGGCAATGACCAGAAAGCCATTCAAGATGCTGCAGGAAATGATCTCGCCAGCTCATCTTCAAGTTCAGGATCCGTCACCAACGGTTCGAAGGTCACCAAAGAAGCAGCTGAAGTTGAAGAGAGCCCATCCACCACGCTATTGAGTGACGAAGTCACGGTTGATGGAACAACTGGAACTGCAACATTCGGTGATGGCTCGCAATTAGTGGTGTCTGGCAAATACCTGAAGATTCGATTCAAAGCTGGTTACATCGGCAACGCCGGTGGCACGGTGACGGGTACGTACCTGGTAGGCAAAAAGAAGACGAAGTACAAGTGCACCGTCGCAAGTTTTGGTACTACCAAGAAAAACCCAACGGCGAAGCGCATCTACCCAAGTAAGAAAATGGGTTTGTGGTTTAAGAAAAAGTTCTACACGCCAAAAACTCCATGTGTGATGCCTCCTGCATTGCAGAAGGCCTTGCAAACCCAGCGCGTTATTTTGACGGTGAAATTGAAATTCAAGCGGTTGTGGCCAAATACGGCTAAAGCTATTGATGACAAAGGACAACCAATCCCTCCGATCACACGCGTCATGAAGTTGAAGATTGGCAAGAAGCCAACGGTTTAACTAGAGAGATGGGTCGTGTTCGCTGATGTGCGGGCACGACCCTTCTTCTATTGTTCTGCCAGGGGGTATACCAATGGCAACACTGTTAGCTCGCGTCACGATTAAAGAAGGGTGCGAAGCACGCTTCGAAGAAGTTGCGCGTCAGATGTATGAGCGCACGCACGCCGATGAAGAAGATGTTCGGCGCTATGAGTACTGGCGGGGCGCAGAGCCGCGAACGTATTACTGCATTGAGTCGTATGCCGATGTAGTGGGTTTCTTAAAGCACCAGTCGAGCGCTCATCACCATCATTTCGGCCCCGATTTTCGCGATCTCATTGAAGACATCAAGATGGAATGGGTAGACCCCATCGGCTCGGCCTCGCCGTTGGCGCCCACAAACAATCAGCCGTTGCCCACAGATGCCACAGAGGCAATGAAAACTCTGTACCCGCGTTTTGCCAGTATTTATGCTTCGTGGTGGGGAAACTTGCGCTGACCTGAACTCGGCGACCTTTTTCAGCCATCGCTAAACTGCCTTCACTTCAATGAACAACTAGTGCAAGAGAGATCACCTCGCATGGAATTCAATTACCCTCCCGCAGCCGATGCCTATCGCAAAAAAGTGTGTGCTTTCCTAGACAAGCACCTGCCTGCTGGCTGGAAGGGAATTGGTGCGCTCAACAGAGATGAAGCTGCGGCATTTACCGACACTTGGCGCGAAACATTGCGCGACAATGGCTTCTTGGCGGTGAACTGGCCAAAGGAATACGGCGGTCAGGGGCTTACCTCTATTGAAGCCGCAGTCATCTCGGAAGAATTTGCTCGCGTTGGCGTGCCCACCGTTGGCCCGAATGACATGTTCGGTATCAGCATGTTGGGCAACACGCTTTTGGCCATTGGCACTGAAGAACAAAAGAAGCATTACCTGCCGCGAGTGTTGTCGGGTGAAGACCTGTGGTGTCAGGGCTTCAGTGAGCCAGCTGCTGGCAGCGACTTAGGTAACTTGGGCTGCCGTGCGGTGCTCGACGGTGATGAGTGGGTCATTAATGGGCAAAAGACCTGGAACACCGGTGGCCACATGGCAAACCATATTTTCGTTCTTGCCCGTACCGCCCCCGATGAAGTGAAGCATCGCGGCATTACCTTCCTGCTTGTTGACATGCGTCAACCAGGAGTAGAGGTACGGCCCATTCGCATGATGTCGGGCGACTCAGAATTTAATGAGGTCTTTTTCACCGACGCACGCTGCCCGAAGGGAAGTGTTGTTGGTGAAGTAAATGGTGGCTGGATGGTCACGATGACATTGCTGGGTAACGAACGCGGCGCGGGTGCAGCAATTAACGCCATTGGTTTTCGTGCAGAGCTCGACAAACTCATTGCTCTCGCTCGAGAAAAAGGGGTTACCGACGACCCTGTTATTCGCCAACGTTTAGCTGTTGCTTATACAAAAGTAGAAGTGATGCGCTTCCTTGGGTACAGCGCATTGACTGCATTCTTAAATGGCAAAAAGCCAGGCCCCGATGCTTCAATTGGCAAACTCTTTTGGGCCGAGTATCACAAAGAAGTCACTGAACTCGCTGTCGATATTTTGGGTGCCGATGCAATAACACCAAGCGGCAAGCCGGCACTTACCTACTTGCGCTCAGATGCAGTAGGTTCCCCTAATTCCAGTGCAAGTTGGGTCGACGTGTTTCTTAATGCCCGTGCCGGTTCTATTTATGCAGGTAGTAGCCAAGTGCAACGCGGCATTGTGGGTGAACAAATTTTGGGTCTTCCCAAAGAACCACGCGCCGATGCGGGGCCTTGGCGCGGTATCCCTGGGCATGGCTAGCCGCCAACTGCATAGGTAATAAAAATAGATTTACTGTAAGGTTTTTCCGTGACCGACGTATCTGACACCCGCAATCGTTTGCTGGAAGCTGCAATTTTGGCCATTGCAGAAAATGGCGAAGGTGCCGTGCGTGTACAGAAAATTGCCGAGGCAGTAGGCGTGCGCGAACCGTCGGTGTATCACTTCTTCAAAAATCGTGAAGCACTTGTAGAAGCAGCGCATATCGAGAGATATCGCCGTAGCTATGTCGAGATGGTCAAGCCTTTTGAAGCTGGGGCCGCATTGGCCGATACTGCAGAAGATTTTCGCCGCATCGTCGAGAGAATTCTCAAGCTCATTTATGTGCCAGAGCGCGATGAAATTCGCAGTGTACGAATCAGCGTGATGGGCGCTGCCCAATCAAGCGATTCTGTTGCTGAAGCAGTGAAGAAAATCAATTTTGATATGTGCAGTGGCATCTCGGTAGTTCTTGCAGGTGCACAAGAGAAGAAATGGATCCGCCAAGACATCGACTCACTTGCAACTTCATATTGGATTATTGGTCAAATTATGGGTCGGGTAGTTGCTGAAATGGATCAAGACCGAGTGAACCTTGAACATTGGAATGAAGCATCTCGAGGTGCAATAGTGCATCACCTATTTGGGTGAAACGGTGAACTTGCCAGGCGAAAAGGGCCACTGTAGCTACATTTAACAATGGCGTAACAGGAACAAAGTGAACAGTGGATTAGTCTAAAAATATGGCAGTTGGTGAAGACACACGATCGCGCATCCTCGATGCTGCCATTGAAATGATGGATGCTGGCGGCGAGGCCTCCATTCGAGTCGCAGTCATTGCTAAAAAACTCGATATTGCTGAACCCTCTATCTATCATCACTTTACGAATCGTGCGGCACTAGTTGAGGCTGCATATGTTGAGTGGTATTGGCGTTGCTTGAAAATACAAGTACCCATGGACGCCATCATGTCGCTCGTGGAAACTAAAGAAGAATACGTTCGCGCCATCGTCAAGTCGCTCACATGGAGCTATCAAAAAGATCGACACGCATCACGTGCGGTGCGTATAAGCGTGCTGGGCGCGGCTCAAAGAAATCCGGAACTGGCACTTGCAATTAATGCCATCAATCGCAAGTTTCTTGGGAGTCTTGCCGACTCAATGAGAGAAGCTCAAAAGCGTAAATGGATCAGCAGCAATCGTGATCCGCTCGCAACTGCATACTGGATCCATGGCCAAATTCTTGGTCGCGTTGTTGCAGAAATGGACGATGGAGTAGTTGATTTAGAGCACTGGGACGCACTCTCATTTGAGATGGTCCATACTATTTTGGGTAGCTAAAAAGCCTTATAGGGCTTGTTGCCAAGGTGGTACTGGGCGCAAGCGTGGGTACCAAGGGCTGCGCAGCGGGTCACCATATTTCAGTTGAAGCGATAGCCCAGGCGTGAGTGGAACTGTTGGTTTGCCAGGAGGCCGCGGTGCATAAACGATGTCATCGCCATACATGCGAATGGTGATTGCGCGACGACTGCTGTTGGGGCCGGTGGGGCCACCGCCGTGGAGCACCGCAGGGTGCGCCAAAATAATGTCACCAGGTGTGATGTCCCACGAGACAATGTCCCATGCACTGCGGTCAGCTTCAATGTTGGGCAGCGGCGGATACTCGCTTCCAAAATACGGAAGAGTGGGGTCTTCACTCACGCGGCGTGGGTTGAAACCGTCGTATCGCACACCGTGGTGAGTGCCACGCACATATTCCAAACATTCACTCGCAGGCAGCGTGTCGAGACTGATCCATGCAGAAGCGATTTTGCTTCCTTCCATGGGCCAATAGGGAAGATCTTGGTGCCATGGTGTGCGACCACCATTTGGCCCTTTCACAAACCACTCATCGGAGTACAGCCAAATATCAGATGAGTTGAGCAGCACTGCCATCATGTCGGCAAGAGGTGAGTCATACATGAATCGCTGCAACTCGGGTGATACTTCGGTGGTACGTACGAGCTCAATGAACTCCTGATCAGTGCCGTCGTAAAACAAGTGCTTCTTCTGTCCGGAATCTCCCATCACACGGTCAAGACCGAGCTGAAGAAGTAGCAGCCATTCCGGGTGAAGCGCTTGTCGCAAAATAACGATGCCGTCACGTGCATAGGTGTCACACACGCTTGGGGTGATGAGCGCAACGGCTTCAGCAGTACTTGTCGGAAACTCCATAGCACGACACTAGATCACGTGTGAGCACAGAATTACTAGACCCTGTACCGTGCGGTTATGGCCTTACCGAAGATCCTTGACGATGCATTAGACACCCTGGTTGTTCCGGGTTTTTCGCGAATTGGTTACCTCGCTCGGGCCGGACAATTCGACCCACTTAGCCACAATGCGTTGGTTGGGAAGACAATTGTCATTACTGGTCCAACATCGGGGCTGGGAAAAGCTGCAGCACACCAACTAGCAGCGATGGGTGCAGATCTCATTCTTGTGGGTCGGTCGGCAGAAAAACTTGAAGGTACGAAGAGCGAACTCGTTAAAGGTGTAGAAACTCAGAAGTTTCATACTGTGGTTGCCGACATGGGTGATCTTGATGCAGTACGTCAAGCTTCTCAGTCCATTCTTGAATACGCACCATCGCTTCATGCGTTAGTTCACAATGCAGGCGCACTTTTAAAGAGTCGTCAAGGGTCGCCACAAGGGTATGAAATAACAATCGCCACACATGTTTTAGGGCCACATCAGATGACCACAGATCTACTTTCGTTGTTGAGGTCGTCTTCAGGGCGAGTGATTACAGTGTCGTCGGGTGGAATGTATGGGGCCACATTGCCAAATATTCTGCGCAATCAGTCTCCAGAGATATCGCTTGCGAGTTACGACGGCACGCGCCAGTACGCGATAGCAAAACGTATTCAAGTCACTCTCAATGAGATGTGGGCTGTTCGCGAACCACAAGTTTCATTTGCAGCGATGCATCCAGGCTGGGCAGATACGCCAGGAGTGCAAGAGTCACTTCCAGCTTTTCGACGTCTCATGAAGCCGCTCTTGCGCAGTTCTGAACAAGGTGCCGACACCATCTGTTGGTTGGCATCGCGTAGTGAGAATACAGATTCGGGCAAGTTCTGGTGTGACCGTGCCGTTCGAACAATCCATCGCTTGTCTCGCACACGAAAGTCAGACACCCCGGAAGCTCGTACGGCACTGTGGCAGTGGTGCACTGAGCGCATCACACAATAAATCGGTTTGTTCTTGCTCAGGTATGTGAACTACTTGCGCGACACTGATCACTGCAATAGCGAACTTTCTCCCAGTCGCGGGCCCATTTACGGCGCCATTCAAAAAGACGCCCACATATTGCACAGATCTTCGGTGGAAACCCGTTCTTGGTCTGTGCGGAACGACTCATTTACTTAGCGTAAGAATTGATGGGTGAAGTCATCACTTCAGTTTGACATTTAGCTTGTCAGACCAGCGACCGCCAACTTTTTTGACGCCGCGAATCTTGCACGACCACTTGCCTGAAGTGAGATTTTTTACAGTAATGGTTGGTGTTTTTTCTTTTGCAAATTTTGTCACGATGCCTTGGGTGCACATTGCTTGGTAGTAAGTTGCCCCGCTAACAGATGCGCCTACTACCTTCACACTTGTAGATGATGCACGTGAAGCGCGTTTTATTGAAGGTGCACGCAAGAGAGAACTGCTCGGTTTGATTTTCAGAGTTGGTGCGGTGGAATATCGCAAGGCCGCTGAATGCACACTTTGAGATGAAACTGGAGTGCTATACAAACGAATGTCTGGCATTGTGATGAGCAAGCCTGGAATCGGGCTCGTGACGCGCGTGGAGGTTGATGCCACTTTTGTCGTGACACCTAAATCCGTACGAGTTGTTGAAAGTGAAGTGGCGAGAACGTCTGCAGTAGTGCCGTATGCGAACTGAATAAACGTGTCCGGTAGAAACGCACTGTATTTCAAAGTGTTGTCGGTGCCATCAGGCCGTTTTGCTGGCCCAAGAAGATTAACGCTAAAAGTTAGTTCTGTTTGATCAAAGACAAAACCGCTTGTGACGGATGCATTACTGGAAACCCACATCCCTTTCTTTGAGTCGCGAAGCGTGCCTGGCGACTCATGATTCAGAACACCTTGTGCAAAGGAATGAAAGTCAGTTGTGCTCGTTGGATTGTTGCAATCATCCTCGCAACCAATTGCCGCGGTATATGAATATGTCCGAATAACACCGGTAGTGATCCAATTTCCGTCAACTTGATTGACGTCGATCTGGTTCACATCAGAACTAGCAAACAGGTATGGAGATGGCCTGAACGCACCGGTATTAATGACGAAAGTCGCAGCTGTTCCAACAGGGATTTCTGGGGCAAGTTCTTGAAAACTTGGTACTCCGCTGGGGCGATTTACTTCGAGTTCGTACACAAGACCTGGTGCCTTGTAGTCCTTGATGTTGTAAATCCATGCCTTGAATGAGATTTTGAGATTTGAGTTTGGAGTTTCAAACACTCCGTCACCATTGAGATCAACCCCCCACGAGGCAACACAAAACGTTTTCACGCTTTCGCTACAAGCAGGGAACTGGTCATAATCTTTATATGAAGCCGGGATGCCTTCTGTGGGGTCGGGGTCGGCGGCAGATGCAATCGAATGAGGGATGATCGCCGATGCAGCAAGGACGCTGACTACAGCGAATAGGCGGCGAAGACGGTGAGATCGAGATGTAGACATGTTCAAAATCTAACATCTGCATTATTACGAAGAATGATGCCGCTCATGCTCAATCACCAGTCGCTTGTGTTGTATCGACGCCATAGGCAGTTGGCGCGAACAGCCTCGCCACCCGCGGCCTAGACAGGCACCCCTCCCTAATTCCGAGAGTCAAAGATCAGTGCTGTGCGCTGACTGGTGCACATTTCAGATAAATCCCACTGAAGCGGCCAAAAATCTGAGACCTTGGAACAGCAATGGGCGTTTTCGGGTACGGGGGAACTAACATACAAACGGATCTTTTCGGCGTTCCGAGCGGTGTTTGCTCCGAATTCCAATCGTTCTGCGCCTTTAGCTCAGTTGGTAGAGCAACGGACTTTTAATCCGCAGGTCCTGGGTTCGAGCCCCAGAGGGCGCACTTGTATTTGGCTATTTTCGGTGGCCGTAAGCACTTGTTGGTGCACCCGGGGTGAGCGTTGGTGTCATACCAATTTTTCCTGAAGCAATACCTGCGCGCACGTGTGCAAATGCATCGTTGTATTGCTCCACTGTTTCGCACGAGTGCTCGTAAACATTCATGCATTCCAGTGTGGTAACCCATGGCGATGGCGACAAGGAAACACCGGTAATACCAAAGCGTTGCGCACGTATGAAACCAGGGCAGGCAAGTACGTCGGGCAAATGTTGTTGGCTGTACCAGCGGTGGTATTCGTCAGCATCGGCTGGGGTGAGCGGTTGGTTGTAAGTAACGAAAACTCCGCGTGGTGTTGTGGCGGGGTTTGCCTTGCTGGCGAGTTCGGGTTCGATGGGGAGATAAAACATTGAGCGGGCATCGGGGTAGTGATGTTGCTGAGCGATGGCAGGAAGTTCTGATGCACTGCTCACTTCCCAAGACTGCACGAGAAGGTGTGTTTCGGGGAAAGGGTTCCAGCCATCGAATGCCCTGTACACGGCAGACTCCGTAGCCATGGGGAGCGGTTGAATAGCGGGGTCTTGGGTGAGAACAAGGAGTACGGCCTTCATCTCTTCATCATTGCACCCCTGCGTGGGCAATTGAGAACGAAGCCCGTAGGCTTTTCACGCCGGCTTGTGTGCGTTGTTCCAACCCTTCAACACTCCAAGCCGGTTTTTCATGCCCAGACGGGGCTTTACGAAGTGGCATAGCGCCAAAGGGAGCTCCAATGAAATGGCATGAACGTGAAGATGCAGAGGCATCGAAAAGGTCATTGAATAAGCAGGAAGCTTTGCGCGAGAAAATTGCGCAGATGAAAGCCGATGCGGAGAAGAAGAAAAAAGCAGAGCCAACTACTGCTGAGTAATTCTTTCGCTGATGCGCGCGTAAGCGGGTGCAGGGTTATTTGATGTAATGACATCAGACATGTGAATATCGCCAGAATTAATGCCAGCAATGACATGTGCAAATGACGCGTTATAACTGTCGAGGTCGCTTGCGTTGTGTTCGTAGATTGCAAGGAATTGATGCTCTGTAACCCACGGTTGTTTCACCATGTTGATGTTTGTTGCGGCAAAACGTTGTGCAGCAAGAAAGCCTGGCAGAGCAAGAATTTCGGGGAGAT
The DNA here is from genome assembly GCA_947450115.1 of Acidimicrobiaceae bacterium. Lineage (GTDB taxonomy): Bacteria > Actinomycetota > Acidimicrobiia > Acidimicrobiales > Ilumatobacteraceae > F1-20-MAGs119. The sequence continues at coordinate 46,231 of CANFUE010000009.1, forward strand.
GTGTTTCTTCGTACCACGTGTGAAAAGCAGCTTCTAGTTCGGGGTCGGTGGGGCTGGAATAGGCCATGAATACCGAGTTAGGCACACGGAGTTGGGTATTTGGGCCAACGTGACGTGGGGCTTCTTCAACGTAGTAGAGCGCGCGCATGGTGGCACGGTCCATCACATTGTCGGGCGAGCGGCGCATTTCATCGTCGGCAATACGGCGCATGTGCTCATCGGAAATTTCTTGTAAATGCTCAAGGTTGCGCACATCAAGTTCATACAACGTGAGATATTTCTGGTCGAATACTTGCCAACCATCGAATGCTTTGTAGCGCGTGGCCGAAACATAGCCAGGCACAGCAAGAACATCGGGCACATGAATATTCGTGTACCAGTCGTTGTAAGCAACTTCTGCCTCTGTACTCGCAGGGTTCGTTAGTACAACGAGAACGGCTTTCATGTTGGTTTAACCCAGTTTCCTTGTGCATCGAAGATGAGTGGTGTGAGTTCGCCCTCTTGTACCTCTAGGTCGGTACCTAGAGAGACGGGAACTTTTTGGTAGTTCCATTTCATCACATCGACGGTGAGTTCAATAATTTGGTCGCGCGTGAAATGTAGAAGCAGGTCTGCTTTTTGTTGTGGGGTAATGCCGCCAGGCTGGGTCATGAGGGCATCGGCGTAGCGTAAAGCAGCTTTGTGTCGTTCTGAGAGGCTGCTTGTTTCATAATGATCTACTTCTGCAATGGTGGATTCGTTAAGGCCATCTTGTTTGGCAACTGCCAAACGAACAGAGAGTCAAGTTTTGCAGTCGTGGTAGCGCGCACAACGCAGCCGTACGAGTTCTGTGGTGATGGGGTCGAGCGCGGTCATGCGCACCACAGCTGCTTGCCAGTCGCCGAGTGGAGTGCGCAGTGGAACTGCTGCATAAGTTTTTGGAGCGATGCGTGCGTTACGTGTGTTCATTGTTCTTCTCCAAAAAGAGTTTGCCAGGCAAGTGAAATACGAATGCGTTGTTCAACAACTAAGAGTGCGCTCACAAAGTCGGCAAGTTCTTGTTGACCCAAGAGTTCACCAACGCGGATGGCGGTGGTTTCTTGCAGGCTTGCAACATCAATGACGAACTCTTCAGTAAAAGCGAGGCAAGCTTTTTCTGACTCTGTAAAAAGCGGCGAGAGTGGCCATTGCGAAAGTGCGCTGCGCTTTTCTGCAGTAAACGCAGCTTGTGGTGTATTGATAGCCATTTCGGCTTCTGCGCCGAGCATGCTGGCAATACGCAGGCGGCACAATTCCAAAATGTGTGGGTCAACGGTGACCCATGCGGCCTCATGGGCGGCGGTGAGCTGTTCCAAGACATCGGGGAACTGCGCCAAATGGGCGCTCAACGTGGCTGATGTGGCGGTAGTCATGCCTTATCAATATATGCCATCTCACTGGCTCTTGTTTCACGGCAGAATAGAGGAATGGCGGAACTGGTATTGATGGAGCGCACGGGTGATGTGGTGACCCTCACTTTGAACCAGCCAGAAAAACGCAATGCGCTGTCGCTGCCGGTGTTACAGGAACTCACTCGTGCTTTTGTGGCAGTGGGGAAGAGCGATGCCACTGGGGTCATTCTTGCTGCCAACGGCCCCGTTTTTTCTGCGGGTCATAATTTTGGCGACATGTTTGGCGCCAACTATGCCACTACCTACGAAGTGTTCGATACCTGCACCACCATGATGCAGACCATTCAGTCGATTCCGCAGGTGGTGGTCGCGCGCGTGCATGCCTTGGCAACGGCCGCAGGATGTCAACTTGTTGCTACGTGCGATTTAGCTGTTGCGGCCGATACTTCATCTTTCGCAATTCCCGGTGGGAAGGGTGGCTTGTTTTGCCACACGCCACTTGTTGCGGTCTCGCGCAATATTGGTCGTAAGCGCGCACTGGAAATGGCACTCACTGGCGATGCCATTGATGCAGCAACTGCATTGCAGTGGGGGTTTGTTAATGCTGTGGTGCCAGCGAGCGAGCTGGAAGCAGCAACACTCGATTTGTTGCAACGCGCAACTCGAGGTTCTGCACATTCAAAGGGTCTAGGTAAAGCTGCCTTTTATAAACAAGTACAAATGGGTGAGAGCGATGCATATTCCTACGCGGTAGGAATGATGGCGGCGGCTGCGGTGACCGCCGATGCACAAGAGGGTATTGCGGCGTTTTTAGAAAAAAGACATCCTGAGTTTCCCGCACAGGTGAAAGAAAATTCATGAGCACGCTTGAAGAACTTCCACTCACCATTGAATTTGCTGTGAGTGGTATGACCTGTGGGGCATGTGCTGCGCGCATTCAAGATCAATTGAACAAAATTGACGGCGTCGATGCTTCGGTGAATTACGCAACGGAAACTGCAACCGTGCGCACTCGCTTTGGCGTACAAACTGACGATCTCATTCATGCGGTGGAAGAAGCGGGCTATGGGGCAGCACTTCGTGAGGCCGATGCGCCGGTGGGAGCAACCGAGGAAGAGTTTGCTGAGAGCCTGCTGGTATTGCGCAACCGACTCGTTATTTGTGCATTGCTCACTGCGCCCGTGTTTTTCTTTTCCATGTTTGAGTCGATGCAGTTTCACAACTGGCAGTGGTGGGCACTTGTCTTTTCCGCTCCTGTCGTTACTTGGGGAGCATGGCCGTTCCATCGCGCCGCAGTAATGAACTTGCGACATCGCGCAACCACCATGGACACACTCATTTCCATTGGAGTAGTTGCTGCGGTGGCGTGGTCGTTGTGGGCGTTGATTTGGGGTGATGCGGCAAGTAGTTACGGCTCAATGTCGGGTATGTCTGGCATGGAAGGTATGAGCCACAGTTCGTACCACGTGTATTTTGAAGTGGCGGCAACCGTGACGGTGTTCATTCTCACGGGTCGTTATTTAGAAGCGCGAGCAAAACGCAGTGCAGGTAATGCTTTGCGGGCGCTTTTGGCGTTAGGGGCGCACACAGCAGTTGTTTTGGAAAATGGCATTGAGCGTGAAGTCGATGCCAAGAACTTGCAAGTGAACGATGTCATTGTGGTACGCCCGGGCGAAAAGATAGCAACCGATGGTGTGGTCATTGAAGGCGATTCAAGCATCGATATGTCGATGCTCACAGGTGAAAGTGTGCCTGTTGATGTTGTGGTGGGCGATGCTGTTACAGGTGCAACAATCAACCTGACCGGACGCTTGAAAGTGCGTGTGTCGCGTGTTGGTGCTGATACCACGTTTGCCCATATGGCGAAATTGGTGCGCGAAGCACAGGCCACAAAGGCACCAGTACAAAAACTTGCCGACAAAGTGAGCAGCATCTTTGTTCCGGTTGTGCTTCTCATTTCTTTGGCCACATTGATTACCTGGTTTGTTATAGATGGCGATGCAACGAAAGCATTTACTGCCGCTGTTGCCGTTCTCATTATCGCTTGCCCTTGTGCACTAGGACTTGCTACACCAACTGCACTCATGGTGGGTAGTGGTCGTGGAGCACAACTTGGCATTGTTATTAAAGGCGTTGATGTGCTGCAAAGTACACGCCGTATTGACACCGTGGTGTTCGACAAAACGGGCACCGTGACCACTGGTGTCATGCAGTTACGTAATGTGGTGTGTGCCGAAGGTATTGAGCGCCGTGATGCATTACGCATGATTGGCGCCTTGGAATTGGCAAGCGAACACCCCATTGCTCGCGCTATTGCAATTGCTGCGCAAAAAGAATCGGGAATACTTCCCGATGTGCAAGAGTTCGTGTCTTTAGCCGGTATGGGTGCGCGCGGAGTTGTTGAGGGCGTGAGTGTCATCGTGGGCCACGAGCGCTTGTTGCAAAAAGAACTCATCCTCATTCCTGCTCCATTGCGTACAGCTCTTGCCGACGCACGAGCAGAGGGAAATACTGCAGTTGTTGCGGCATGGGGCGGTTCTGCCCGTGCTGTATGTGTTGTAGCTGATCAACCGAAGTCAACGAGCAAAGAAGCCATCGCAACTTTGCGTGCAATGGGTTTGGCTCCAGTGCTTCTCACTGGCGATAACCAAGCAACGGCAATGGCTATTGCTTTGCAAGTTGGTATTGAAGCCGACGACTATCACGTGCGTGGTGGTGTGCTGCCCGACGAGAAAGTTGCGGTCATACGTGAACTTCAAGATCGTGGCTATGCCGTTGCCATGGTGGGCGATGGCGTGAACGATGCAGCCGCACTTGCGCAAGCCGATGTAGGCATTGCAATGGGCACGGGTACCGATGTTGCTATGCAGGCAAGTGATCTCACCATTGTGAGCGGTGACCTGCGCTTGGTTGCCGACGCCATTGCGCTATCGCGTGCAACGCTGCGCACCATTGGTGCCAACGTTTTTTGGGCCTTTGCATATAACGCTGCAGCAATACCACTTGCCGCCAGTGGCAAATTGAACCCCATGTGGGCGGGCTTAGCTATGGCATGTTCAAGTGTTTTTGTGGTGATGAACAGCTTGCGGTTGCGTCGAGTGAAATTGCGCCACCGCTAAGGCGTTGACGTTCTTTTTCTTCGTAAATACGAATCGCTTTAAAGTTTTCAGACGACAAAGCAGAGCGCGCAAAACTTAGTGCTTCGGCGCGTTGCCAGCGCACGGTGCGAGCACGAATACGTAAAATTGTGCCGATCTCTTTGCTCGTGTAGCCGGCAGCAACAAGTTTTAATAGGGCGAGTCGTTCGGGGTCCATGTTGCGCGATTCAAGTTCGGTGAGAGCCTCGTTGCTGCCATCGCAGCCGGAGTGAATACTGTTTGGCTCACGAGTTGCGTCGTGCAAAAAGCCATCCAAAATTTCAGGGTCGAAGTGTTCCACTGTGGTTCGTCTTTTTCTTTGGGGCACCACAAACTCTTTGTACTCCACATCACGCACAATATTTGCGGCAATTTTTCGTGGTCGGTTCTCGCAGGGGTAGGTGCGAATGACCATCCATGCTTGGGCCATCACCGCATTCAGTGCTTCTTCCACGCCACCTGGGTGAATGCGACCGCGCCGCTTGGCAATGGCAAGGATGGGTGGAACGACACGTTGCACGGCAAGGCGTGCGGCAAGGTCGTCGGTGCGGGCGATGCGTACTACTTGAGCCAAATATTGGTCGGCTTCATCGCAGTGAGCTGGGCGGTCAAACCCCATGCGCACCAGCATTTGGTCGAGATGGGTAACAGGCTCTCCGGGGAGGCCCCACGCATTGGCGTGAGCAATGCATGAAGGTCGTCGCGCCATGGCGTTCCACTCGTCAACAATCACTCGGACTGCAGGTGTGGTGAAATCGGCACGTACGAGGGGTACGTATTCGTATTGATTCAGTGGGTCGGTGGGTGAGATGGGGCTCTGAGTTGTATGCATGCGTCAAGGTGCGCTTGATGCATCACTCGGAAACACCTCAAAGGTCTCACCGCAAGTCTCACTCTGCCACAATGAGTATGTGCGCCTCACTTTGCCTTCCGGAACTGATGTAGAAATTGCTCGCCCCAGTGGCTCGCCTCATATTGGGCTGGTGGTGACCCCCGATATTTTTGGCTTGCGGCCGCTCTATGACAATTTGGTAACGCAGTGGGCTACCGATTGGGGCATGGCTGTGGCGGCCGTGGAACCGTTCCCTGGGAACAACCTTGGGGCCGACATTGAACCGCGCTATGCGGCAGTCAAAGATATTGATGATGAAAAGCACTTGAGCGACCTGCACGAGGCAGCCGACGTGCTCGACACCCCTGTCACAGTGCTGATGGGTTTTTGTATGGGTGGGATGTATTGCTTTAAATCGGCGCGCAGTAGTCGCTTTGCACGCATTGCGAGTTTTTACGGAATGATCACGTTGCCAGAAGCCTGGCGCAGCGCAGTGCAGGGTGAGCCTTTGCAGTACTTACAGACGGGAAATGCGCAAAGGGTTTTAGCAATTATTGGTGGGAAAGATCACTACACACCAGCACACGATGTAGATGCGTTACGAGCTACTGGTGCAACCGTTGCGTTTTACCCTGAAGGTGAACACGCCTTTGCTCACGATGCCAGTAGACCAGCGCACCGCGCAGAAGATGCTGCCGATGCTTTTCGGCGGGCAAAAGAATGGCTGAGTGCAGCGAAGTAGAGGTGTAGGGCGCGAATTAGCTCGCGCGCACTTCAAGATTTTGACGGTTGAGGAGTTTGTATTGACGGTCGCGTTGCTCTAGCCAACCCAAACGAATGAAACTTGCAATGGCTTTGTTCACGCGCTCACGAGATGCGCCCACCATGCCGGCGAGTTCTTCTTGAGTGACGGGCAATACGAATTCGTCTTTGCCTTCAGAAAGTTCCAGCAGGCGCTTTGCCGTGCGGCCAGTGACGTCGAGAAAAACACTGTCGGCAAGTGCTTCGTCCATGGCGCGCAAACGGCGGGCAAGAACCCGGGTGATGCCCCACAACAAATCGGGGTTGCTAGAGAGTTGTGGTTCTACTGCGGAATATGGAATGCGCAAAACAGTGGAGGGCTCAAGGGCGCGGGCCAGGGCGCTACGGGCGCCGCCATCGAGCAATGCGAGATCACCAAAGAGGTTGCCTTCCACCATGAGAGCAACAACACTTTCACGTGAGTCGAGGGGCTTGTTGTCGATGGCAATAGCGATGCGGCCAGAGAGCACGATGTAGAGGGCGTCGGGGGCATCGCCTTCCTTGAAGAGCACATCGCCACGCACCAGGTTCTTTTCCTGTGCCGAAGCAGCAATGGTGTCGATAACGGCGGGGGAGGCGGCGGAGAAAAACTCGCTGGAGGCAATGATGGAAGCGTGTGACATAACACCATCACGGTACTACCCTCGGTGCCATGAGCACACCCTCAAATATGCCCACGGGCACATCTCGTGCGATGTTTGACCTCGCGGGAGTGTGGACCATTGTGGTGGCCGGGGGCAGTGGGCAGCGTTTCGGCGCCCAAAAGCAGTTTTTGGCACTTGGACCAAAGCAAATGGTGGCATGGGCTGTTGATACTGCTTTGCAAGTGAGTGCTGGCGTTGTGGTGGTGGTGCTAGAAATGAGCGATTTCGTATCGGGCGATGAGCGGGTACAAATTGTTCACGGCGGTGCGAGCCGCACGCAGTCGGTGCGCAATGGACTTGCCGTGGTGCCGACAAGTGCAGAAGTGGTGTGTGTGCACGATGCGGCGCGCCCATTTGCTTCAGTGGAACTTTTTCAAGCGGTGGTGCAGGAACTTTCGCCCATGGTGCAGGGAGTTGTTCCGGCCCTAGCCGTGGTTGACACAGTGAAGGTCGTTGATGAAAGCACACATGAGGTGTTGAGTACGCCACTGCGCAGCACATTGCGCGCAGTGCAAACTCCACAGGCGTTTCATGCAGCATTTTTGCGCGAAGCACACCTTGCAGCTGAACAGGAAAATCGAGAAGGTACCGATGATGCATCTCTTGTTGAGGCAATTGGTGGCTACGTTGTAGTGGTGCCTGGAGACGTGATGAATCGCAAAATAACTACACCTGAAGATTTTGCATGGGCCGAAAACGTCATTACCAATATGCAGCGAGGCAACTCATGAATATTCGCGTAGGCCAAGGATTCGATATTCATCGCTTCAACACGGAGCCAACGCCAGGTCGTGTACTCATTTTGGGCGGTGAAGTTTTTGAAGGCATGCGCTCATTAGCGGGCCATAGTGACGCCGATGTGGTTGTACATGCAGTTGCCGATGCACTGCTTGGTGCAGCAGGCCTTGGTGATATTGGTGAACATTTTCCCGACACCGATGCACGCTGGAAAAATGCAAACTCACTTGAGTTGCTTGCAGAAGTAGCACGCATGGTTGGTGCTGCGGGTTGGACCATTGGCAATGTCGATTGCAGTGTGGTGTGTGAAGAACCCAAGTTGGCACCGCGTCGTGAAGCAATGCAACGCAATGTCAGCACCGCAGCGGGCGCGCCTGTCACTATTAAAGGACGCCGCGCAGAAGGCCTTGGTGCGCTCGGGCGCGCTGAAGGTATTGCATGTTGGGCAGTAGCAGTTATGACGAAAACGAATGAAGAGATCGGATAAAAAGTGGCACAACGCGCACGTAAACCAGCACCAGGTGCAAAAACTGGCATGCCAAAAGGGAATAGAGGTGCACCAGCACGCACATCTGCGGCTCCGGCACGTAGCTCTAACCCACCTAAAAAATCAGGAGCGCCCAAGAAATTTGGTGCGGCAAAGCGCACGGGTGCACCTGCACGTGGCGGAAACCGCTTCGACCCTCGTGCAGGTGGCGATCGTTCGCGCCCAGCAGAAAAAGGTTTAGGCGGCGAACAAGTAGAAGGTCGTCAGGCCGTACGCGAGTTGCTCATTGCTGGTCGTCGTAAAACACGTGAAATTTGGATTGCTAACGACATTGACGCAAACGAAGTGATTGACGATATTCGTGAACTCGCAGAAGCCGTGCGCGTCACAGTGACTGATGTTCCACGCAAGCACATTGAAAATACGGCGCGCAGCGAAGCACCTCAAGGTGTTATTGCATTTGCTGCACCGTTGCCAGAAATTGGTATTGAAGAACTGTTGGAGTCGCGCAACGGAGTGCAACCATTCCTTGTTGCGGTTGATGGTGTGACCGACCCAGGCAACCTCGGCGCGCTATTGCGTTGTTGTGATGGCGCCGGAGTCACTGGAGTCATATTGCCTCGCCACCGATCAGTGCATGTCACGCCCACCACAGCAAAGGCAGCAGCGGGCGCTGTAGAGCATCTCGATATTGCCGTTGTTTCCGGATTGCCTGCGGCAATTGCACAAATGAAAAAGGCAAAAGTGTGGGTGGTGGGTCTCGACGACGATGCCGACCGCAGCCTGTTCGACATTGCCTCATTTGCCAACGACCCCATTTGTATTGTGCTGGGCGCAGAAGGCAAAGGAATTGCTCGTTTGGTGCGCGAGCGTTGCGATGTGGTGGTTTCCATCCCCATGAACGGACAATTGTCATCGCTGAACGTCTCGGCGGCGGGTGCATTGGCTACATATGAGGTAGTTCGCGCCCGTCAAGCGCAATAATTCGGCGTTTGCCTCTAGGATCAACACCGATTACGCCGGGTTAGCTCAGTGGCAGAGCAACCGCCTTGTAAGCGGTAGGTCGTGGGTTCAAATCCCACACTCGGCTCCACATTTCGCAATAAGGTAGGGAAACCCACCAAAACCTTCGGAGGTTGTCATGAGTCGTCCAGCGCGCCCACAAGCAGGCGGAAATGGTGCAGGCCAAAACTTCAACTCCACGCTCAGCATCGTTGTTGCAGTCGTTGCCGTTCTCGTCGGATTTTTCATCCTGCGCGATATCAACAGCAACGGGACGAGTTCATCATCGTCGCCCTCAGACGACACCAGCGTCGATGCGGGAACCACTGTTCCCGATGCCGCCGTCACCACGTTGCCAGACGCTACAAACACCACTGGCTTCAAGGTTCTCGTAGCCAATGCCTCCGGAGTTCCGGGGAGCGCGGGCGACGTGAGCGTTGCTTTGCAAGGTCTTGGTTTCATTGTTCAACCGCCGTTGAACAAGAGCGACGCCACTCCCAAGCAAACTCTCACCATGGTGTATTACATCGCTGGCCAAGAAGCCAACGCTGCCAATGTGGCCGCTGCACTCGGTGGGGTAGCCACAGCACCAATGCCCGACCCTGTGCCAACAGAAACTGGCAACATGGGTGAAGCAAGCGTGTTGGTGTTACTCGCTACCGACCTTGCTGGTAAGCCCATTGCTGGTGCACCTGCTGCTACAACAACAACTGTTGCCGGCTAGTTCAATTTTTTGAGGTAGCCAAGCGCTGCTTGTTCAATGGAAAACAATGTGCGATTCATCGCAGTGTCGTTGCCGTATAACTGAACAAGATTCATCACGCTAAATGGTGGGCTGAGTGTGGAGTCTGCATCGCCCACAATGGCACAAAGTTGTTTCTTTTTGCTGAGTGCAAGGTCGTACATAGAACCCACAACTTTTCCGTCGAAACTTTGTGCGTCGAGAAAACCTTCACCGGTGAAAATAACATCACAATTTTCTGCGCGTGTATCGAGGTCAATTTCTTCAGCAACGACGTCGAAACCAGGAACAAGTGTTGCGCCGAGCGCGGCAAGGCCACCGGCTAGACCACCCGCTGCCCCTGCTCCTTCAATTCTGCTCACGTCCACGCCGTATTGCTCTGCATAAATTTGTTGGAGTCGTTCGAGGCGCCCAGTGAGCAATGCAATGTGGCGTAACGTGGCACCTTTTTGTGGGCCAAAAACTTGCGCTGCTTGTGTGAAAGGTGTTGTGACATCACATGCAACAAGGAACTCCACTGCTTTCAAGCGCGCTGGTGCATGAATGGCACGCACTGCTCCGTAGCCACCATCGGTTGTGGCGGATCCGCCCAAGCACACAATGATTTTTTTCGCGCCGGCATCGAGTGCTTGGTCGATGAGTTCGCCAGTGCCTGTGGTGCTTGCGGCAATGGGGTCGTTGCGTTCTGCGCCGCCCACAAGTTGCAAGCCACTTGCGCGCGCCATTTCAATGACTGCCACATCGCGGCTGAGGCGCCATGGTGCTTCCACCATGTCGCCAAGTGGCCCGCTCACCATGCTGGTGCGATTGGGGCCACCTAAAACATCGAGTGTTCCCTCGCCACCGTCGGCAAGTGGCGCTTCATCGCAATCGATACCCAGTTCCCAACATGCGTGGCCTACTGCGGCACAGGCTTCTTGCGCGGTTGCTGTTCCGCGGAACTTATCGAGTGCAGCAAGGACGCGCATGGCTACAGCGTAGGGTTTACGTATGAACGCACCTGCACTACAACCACAAAATATCGCTGACGTTTTGCATTCCGATGCCAATGACCAAGTGGGTGCGCTGCATCGTAAATGGGTGTCGCCGGTGGAACTTGTTGATGCCGCTATAGCTCGTGCGCAAGCAGTGAACCCGCAATTAAACGCCATTATTCACGAACGATATGAGCGTGCGCGCAGTGAGGCCGCTGCTATAGCTGCGGGGCCAATTACAACGCCACTGCACGGAATGCCCGTGGTCGTGAAAGATCTTGAAGCGGCAATTGGCGGTGAGCCACATCACATGGGTTCACGGGTGTTGAAAAATATTGGCAATCGCGCCACGCATGATTCATATATTGCTCGACGCTTGAAGCGTGCAGGAGCAATTGTGATTGGCCGTACGAATACACCAGAGTTCGGCAGCACTATTACAACAGAACCACTCGCATATGGCGCTGCACATAACCCGTGGAATCTTGAGCACTCCACCGGTGGTTCATCGGGTGGTTCAGCTGCAGCAGTTTCTGCACGCATTGTTGCTGTTGGTCACGCAAATGATGGTGGCGGTTCTATTCGGGTACCAGCTAGTGAATGTGGGCTCGTGGGGTTGAAACCTTCGCGTGGTCGTATTAGTAAAGGTCCAGATACTGGTGAGTCGTGGATGGGTGCAACTGTTGATGGAGTTGTCACACGCAGCGTGCGCGACACTGCGTTGATGCTCGACATTTTGTCGGGCTATGAAGCAGGCGACCCGTACACCGCTGTTCCTTATGCACGGCCACTGATGGAAGAAGTAGGCAAGCCCGTTGGCTTTTTGCGCATTGGTTTTCTTGATCACCCACTCATGCCTGGTGGAGTAGATCATGCAGAAACACGCGCATCGATGGCGAATACACGCAAGCTTTTGGAATCGCTGGGGCACATGGTGGAAGACGCGTACCCGGCTGCAATGGATGAAGAAGATTTTGCCGACACCTTCACCGGCATTGTTTCGGTTGCGACCGATGTCGGCGTGAGTGAAATAGAAGCGCTCATTGGTCGACCCGTTACTGAAGACGACATTGAAGCCGACAACTTTTTCTTGCGCGAAATTGGTCGCTCCGTCAGTGGCACTCAGTACGTGCAATGGGTGAACTGGATGCATGCGTGGTCGCGACGCATGTTGGAGTGGTGGTACCCGCAAGATGGTGCACAACCCTTCGACATTTTGGTGACACCCACACTGGCGGGCCCGCCACCCAAGTTGGGTTGGTTAAGTGGGCCAGATGGCGGCATCAACATGCGCTCGATTTTGCAGTACACCGCGCAATTCAACGTGACGGGTCAGCCCGCCATCAGCTTGCCCTTGCATTGGAGTGCCGACGGTTTACCCATGGGTGTGCAATGTGTGGCAGCCACCCATCGTGAAGACCTGTTGGTGCGTTTGGGCTCGCAACTAGAAGCCGCTGCGCCGTGGAGCCACCGCATGCCACCGCTAGTCTGACCACATGGCAACAGTTCGCATTCCCACCACCATGCGCCCCCTGTCGGGTGGAGCATCAACACTGCAAATTGAAGGCGCCACACTTGGCGATGTTTTGCGCAACCTGGAAGCAGCCCACCCTGGTTTTGGTGAGCGTTTGTTCGATGAAACAGGTGCTTTGCGCAAGTTTGTGAACGTTTTTGTGTCTGACGACGATGTGCGTTACTTGCAAGGTCTCGATACCCCAGTTCCTGCCACAGAAACAGTTTCCATCATTCCTGCCGTTGCCGGCGGGGCCCACTAGCTCCCGGTTGCTCTTTTGCCACCAGCGTTGGTGGGTTAGCACTCTCGGCGGTAGAGTGCTAGCACTCGAATATCCCGAGTGCGAACCCCACCTAATGGAGGAATCCAATGGCAAAGTTGATTGCTTTTGATGAAGAGGCCCGTCGTGGTCTTGAAGCCGGTATGAACAAATTGGCCGATGCTGTGCGCGTCACACTCGGACCAAAGGGCCGCAACGTCGTGCTCGACAAAAAGTGGGGCGCTCCCACCATTACGAACGACGGCGTTTCTATTGCCAAAGACATTGAACTCGAAGATCCATACGAGCGCATTGGCGCCGAATTGGTGAAAGAAGTCGCCAAAAAGACCGACGACGTTGCCGGTGACGGAACCACAACGGCCACCGTTTTGGCATGGACCATGGTGCGCGAAGGCTTGCGTAACGTTGCCGCTGGTGCGAACCCCATGAGCCTCAAAAAAGGCATTGAAGCGGCCGTTGAAGCCGCCATTGGCAGCATCAAGGCATTGGCAAAAGAAGTCGACTCAAAAGAGCAAATCGCTCAGGTTGCTTCTATTTCGTCAGCCGACGAAGAAATTGGTCAGATGATCTCTGAGGCCATCGACAAGGTGGGCAAAGACGGCGTTATCACCGTTGAAGAGAGCCAGACCTTCGGCATGGAGATGGACCTCGTTGAAGGTATGCGCTTCGACAAGGGTTACATCTCGCCATATTTCGTCACCGACACAGACCGCATGGAAGCTTCACTCGAAGATCCATACATCTTGTTCGTTGCATCAAAAATCACCAACGTGCGCGACATGTTGCCCATTCTTGAAAAAGTCATGCAGAGCGGTCGCACACTCATCATCATTGCTGAAGATGTAGAAGGCGAAGCGCTGGCAACTTTGGTTGTCAATAAGATCCGTGGCACTTTCAAGAGCGCCGCTGTGAAGGCACCAGGCTTTGGCGATCGTCGCAAAGCAATGTTGCAAGACATGGCAATTCTTACCGGTGGCCAAGTCATCAGCGAAGAAGTTGGTTTGAAGTTGGAAAACGTGACACTCGATCTTTTGGGTCGTGCAAAGAAAGTTGTCATTACCAAAGACGAAACAACAATCATCGAAGGTGCTGGCGCCGAAGACGACATCAAGGGTCGCATTAGCCAAATCAAGGCTGAAATTGACAACACCGATTCCGATTACGACCGTGAAAAATTGCAAGAGCGCTTGGCAAAGTTGTCGGGTGGCGTTGCAGTTTTGAAAGTTGGCGCTGCAACTGAAGTGGAGCTCAAAGAAAAGAAGCACCGCATTGAAGATGCAGTGAGCACAACAAAGGCCGCAATTGAAGAAGGCGTTGTACCTGGCGGTGGCGTTGCACTTCTTCGTGCACAAGCAGCTGTTTACGCAGTAGCCGACAAGCTCACCGGTGACGAAGCAACAGGTGCTCGTTTGGTGGGTCGCTCACTTGAAGGCCCATTGAAGCAAATCGCTGAAAATGCTGGCATGGAAGGTGGAGTTGTTGTAGAAAAAGTCAAGTCGCTCAAGGGCAACGAAGGCTTGAACGCAGCAACTGGCGTCTACGAAGACCTTGTCAAATTGGGTGTTATTGACGCAGCAAAAGTAACGCGCTCTGCATTGCAGAACGCAGCTTCAATTGCTGCTCTTTTCCTCACCACAGAGTGCGTCATTGCCGACAAGCCTGAAGCATCATCTGGTATGCCAGGTGGAGGCATGGAAGACTACTGAGCATAAAAGTTTGTAGCGCATTGTGATTGGTCTTGTTACCGCCGCAGTCGCACGCGAACTCGATTCCGATTTACCGTTGCTGGGTGCCGCGCTCGAAAGAGCCGGCACCCAGTTTCATTTTGTCGATTGGCACGATGAAACCGTTGACTGGTCTCAGTACTCCTTACTCGTGTTGCGTAGTACATGGGACTACCACTTACGCCGTGCAGAATTTTTACAATGGCTCGAGCGAGTTTCGCAGTTCACCACAGTACGTAACTCCGTTGAAGTGGTGCGATGGAATAGTGACAAAAAGTATCTTGGCGAACTGAGCGCGGCCGGCGTTGTTGTTGTGTCCACACAGTTTGTGACGAGTGCTAAAGAAATCCAGTTCACGAAACCCGACATGGATGTTGTGGTGAAGCCAAGTATTTCTGCAGGTTCTCACGACACATTTCGGTACCGCGATGTAGTAGCAGAAATGAGTGTGGTGGAAGATCACATTGCACGCATTGTGGAAAGTGGCGCAACAGCGATGGTGCAGGAATATCAGCACGCAATTGATGGGGCTGGTGAAACGGGGTTGGTGTACTTGAATGGCGTATATAGCCACGCCTTTCGCAAAGGTGCAATATTGCAACATCGCCCGGATATGTCGAATGGTCTCTATGCCGCAGAAGACGTGGGTGAACGCGACGCCTCTGGCGCAGAACAAGAAACTGCTCAACAGGTCTTGAGTTTTGTGGAACAAAAGTTTGGGGTCATGCCGCTCTATGCGCGAGTAGACCTCATTCCGCAAAGCAACGGCACACCGCAATTGATGGAACTTGAATTGGTGGAGCCCTCATTCTTCTTGTGGGCAAGTGAAGGATCAGCAGATCGCGCAGCACAAGCCATCATTGCGGCAAACAGGTAACCTGTACTCATGACTTCTGTGACCCCTAGCGAACCAATGTCACCCTCAATTGGAATGGGAGTTCTGCATTTATTTTGTAAACCAGAAGTCCAATTTGATCGTGAAGCAACAGTGCATGCAGTGAAAGCTGCCGAAGCAAAAGGCGTCACTGTTATTTCGGTTTCAATGCTTGGTCATAAATGCGATATGGCATTTATGGTATTGGCTTCCGACCTGCGTGAGTTACGTTCGTTCCAGTCGGCCATTCAAGCTGCTGGTTTAGCCGTGGTTGATTCTTACGTGTCTCTCACTGAAGTGAGCGAGTATGCCGTTGGTGTGCCGCAAGAAATGCTCGACGCACGTTTGTATCCAAAAATTCCTGTGCCAGGAAAAAATGCTTTTTGTTTTTACCCCATGTCGAAGCGTCGCAATGCCGATGAGAACTGGTTTACCTTGCCATTTGAAGAGCGCCTTGCACACATGCAAGAGCACGGTGTGAGTGGGCGTAAGTTTGGCCCGCGTGTCACCCAATTGGTAACTGGCTCAACTGGTCTTGATGAGTTTGAATGGGGCGTTACGTTGTTTGCTGTTCACCCTGATGATCTCAAAGAAGTGGTATACACCATGCGCTTCGACAAGGCTTCGGCTATTTATGCCGAGTTTGGTCAGTTCTATACAGGAGTACTCACTCCTGTTGAAGAACTCGTCCACACGGTCTAGGCCTCACCTCCACTGCGCTGAAAGCGCAGCTCATGGGTAAAGATGAGCAGATGAATAAAACAGCGGTGGGGGCCGCTCCTTCTTCGCTCATTCCGCGTCGTGCTTGGTATGCATTATTTATCACCTCATTTGGTCAGTTTTTTGTCATCTTCGACTCCACTGTTTTAAATGTTGCCTTCCCTACCATCGAGCGTGACTTCCCTCATGTTGCGCGTACAACGCTGGCATGGGCATTAACTAGTTACTCCATTGGAACTGCATCGCTGTTGTTGCTGGCAGGTCGAATTGCAGACCTATTTGGCCGCAAAAAGATTTTCCTTTTCGGCATTAGCTTGTTTGCCATCGGCAGCATGGGTGCTGGGCTTGCTCCGGGCGTAGGCATTCTCATTTTTGCGCGTTGCATTCAAAGCATTGGTGGCGCGCTCATGATTCCCACTTCTATTGCATTGGCCTTGCCCGAGTTTCCCGCAGAAAAAAGGAGTTTGGCAATTGGCGTATGGGGTTCTATTGCTGCTTTAGCGGGTGGGTTAGGGCCCCCATTGGGGGCGGCAGTTATTGAGTTTGCTGGTTGGCGTTGGATTTTTTTCATGAATGTTCCCGCGGTAGCCATAGTGGTGTTGTTGGGTCGCAAGGTATTGCGTGAATCACAGGGTCAAAGTACGGGCGTGCGCCTCGACATGGTGTCGGTACCACTCGGAACAATTGGGCTTGCATCGTTAACGCTTGGAGTATTGCAAGGTCACAAGTGGGGTTGGTTGAGCCCGGGAATTATTGCTTGTTTTTTGAGTGCTGTGGTTTTTCTCACCTATGTAGTACTGCGGTCTCGTCGACACACAGAACCACTCATTGATCTTTCACTCTTTCAACATCGGCGATTCACATCGGCCTCAATTGCAACCTTCGCTTTTAATTTACCCGTTGCGGGTTTTTGGTTCTCTGCTCCGCTCTTTATGCAAACGGTGTGGCACTGGTCGGTGTTGAAAAGCGGATGTTCTATCATGCCCACGCCAGTAGTCATTTTCTTAACAGCAACAATCTCTGGAAGATATTCCGACAGAGGTTGGATGAAACGCATTATTGGGTCGGGCATGTTGTTAAGTGGTTTAGGGCTCCTCGGGCTCTTTGTCTTTCTCGATGAGAACGCGAATTACTTCATTCACTATTTCCCTTTTGCGGTGTTATATGGAATTGGCCTTGGCTTAGCGTGGTCAACATTGACAGGTGCGGCATTAATGGGCATTGACCATGAAAAATTTGGTGTTGCCAACGGAACAAATCTCACCTTCCGACAAATGGGAGGTGCAATGGGGGTTGCAATGGTGATTGCAGTCTCTGGAACAGCAGGGGTCGCTGGTTCTGCGGGTGCATTCCATCGTGTTTGGCTGGCACTTGCTTTGTGGGTGGCAGTTACTCTCACATTCTTCACATTTGCGTATCCAAAAGATCACTGAAGATCTTTAATCACCCCTCGCGGCGATTAGCCTTAAAAACTGCATGCTGAAGAAGTACCAATGGCTCAATCGCGTGTGGGCATACCTCCCAGGTTTTACCCTCATCGTCCTCATGCGGCTGCGCTTTGTCTTTTCGCCCATCACTTCAGATGAAGGTGGCGCGCTTGCCATGGCGCGGGCATGGAGCAGGGGAGCAGTTCTTTATAAAGATGTATGGGCCGACCGCCCGCAGGGTCTCTTCGTGCTGTATCGCATGTTGGTCACCATTGGTTTAGGAACACCCGAAGGCGTCCGTATTTTGGCAATCGCCGCATGTCTTGTGGGTGCTGCAGCCTGCGGAAGTATTGCAAGCACGCTTGTAGGCAATAAAGCACGCATGGGAACAGTGCTTATTGTTGGGGTATTACTCAGCGTTCCTCAGTTCGAAGGCTTTATTGCAAACGCAGAGCTACTGAGCTGCAGCGTGGGTGCGGTTTCGCTGGCACTTGCTATGAAAGCTGTTTGGGGAAGAACAGCTCCACGTTTCTGGTTGCTCTATGCGTCGGGCGTAGTTGGTGGTTGTGCTGTTGGCATTAAGCAGAGTGGCTTCGATGCGTTTCTTACGGCGGTTGTTGCAGTTGGTGCAATGTCACTCATGTCTAGATGGAAGAAAGTACACAGTTGGCTTTCCTTGCCAACCATGTTTCTTGGTCTCGCAACTTCAATTGGCGCCATGATGATTCACGGTGCGCTTACTGGTTGGTACCGCTGGTGGTACGCCATTGTGATGTATCGCTTTGAGTTGCGCAGTGCATTGGTTAATGCCGACTTCGGCCGTTTCCAGCACACTTTGGCGATTGCCCTGCCGTTATTGTTGCCCATTTTGTTTGGGGTCATTTTGGTTGGGGTTCTTGAGGTGCGTCGGGTGGCTTTTCGCACGATGGCAATTTTGGCAACGTGGCTATTGATTTCTTTTGCCGCATTTGCCATGGGCGGACAGTTCTTCCGTCACTATTGGATTATTTTAATGCTGCCAATAGGAACATTTGCAGGAGCAATGATTTCTTATGCCAACCAAAAGTGGTTGAGAAATCTTCTCTTGGCAGCACTCATAGTGAGCCCGCTCATCCACACAGCAACAGCGGTGGCAATTCCGCGTAATCGCATTGGGCATGAGTTGCATGACGATTCGCGTTTAGCAAAAGATGAACGTGTTGCGGCGTGGTTCAATGCGATGAAAAAACCCGGGGACACCATTTATGCAATGTGTGCCAGTGCAGGCTTGTATGGCAATCTCGACATCGACCCACCCTTCCCTTATCTCTGGGGGTACGAGGCGCGACTCATGCCGGGCAACCTCGCACAGTTGTGGAATTTTTTAGGTGGCAAAGATGCTCCCCGGTTCGTAGTGCGTTACCAAGTGCCGGCGGTATGTGATGCATCGGGTGCGTCGCTACGGGCGCTGCATCGTAACTATAAAATTGTGTGGACCGTTGCCGGCCTTCTTGTTTACGAGCATCGCTAATGTCAGTCACGCTTGAGTCAGCTACTGCGGAACTCATTACTGCAATTGATGCAGCGACGCATGAATGGCTCGTTCGTTGCGTGATGAAGACCTATGTTCAACAGTTGGGAACCCCCCGTTTAGATGTTGAGGAAAAGCTGCTCATGGCCGCCCAATCTTCTGCAGAACAGGGAAGAGCGTATGTAGCTAGTGCATTAAGCAGTGAGCTCAACAAAGATGTTGATGAGCAACGTGTGAACCCATTGCAGGTTTTGCGCAATGCAGTGGCATTCCCAACGCGTGTGCTGCAAGATTTTGGTGTTCCTGCTGTGATACGCGATGAGATGGATGCACGCATGATGCCTGACGATGTATATGGCTTGTCCCCTGCACATTGGAGTGATGTGCAGGAGTCGTTGGTGGAGCCTGGCATTATTTGGGGTGCTGCAAAAGCGCACAAAGTGTTGCAACGGCGCCGCGAAGAAGGAAAACTAGACAAACCATGACAACGCCGGGTGAGTTCACAGCTAAGCGCACCGAACTCATTTCGGCATGGGGTAAAAGTAATCCTGCATCTGGCCTGCACTTTTGTTCAGCGCTTTCTGATGCCACAGATGAGTTGTTGCGTTCTCTATTCCACGATGCAGTTCAAAGCATTGGGGTTACGAAAGATATTGCGCTGATTGCAGTTGGTGGCTATGGCAGAGGAGAATTGGCACCGTACAGCGACCTTGATCTTTTGCTTCTGCACAAGAACGTCAAAAAAGTCGATGATTTCGCTTCTGCGCTGTGGTACCCACTCTGGGATCTTGGTTTAAAAGTTGGCCATGCTGTGCGTACCCCAAAAGAGACGCGACAACTTGGTGAAACAGATCTTGATACTGCTACTGCATTGGTTACAGCACGATTCATAACAGGCGATGAGTCTCTTGCCAATGACTGCATCAACGATGCGCGAGAGTGGTGGCGTAAGCGCGGGCGCGACTCTTTGCGCGACCTACATACTCGTGTACTCGAGCGTCATGCAACTGCCGGCGAAGTTGCATTCTTGCTGGAACCAAATCTCAAAGAAGGTCTAGGCGGACTCCGCGATATTCACGCGCTGTTGTGGGCCATTGATGCCGGGCTTCCGTTAGCGGGTGGAGACAAGCAAGAACTCAAGCGTTCCAATGAAGTGTTGCTTACTTCACGAGTTGCATTACACATCAACGCCCAACGAGCTGGCGATGTACTGCGCCTTGAAGACCAAGATGCTGTGGCTGCACGCGTTGGTTCACGCGATGCCGATGCGTTAATGCTGGAAGTGTCTACTGCTGCTCGCCGCATTGCTTGGATTGCCGATGAAGCATGGGCTCGAATTGACCCTCCCGCAAATGCCGATGATCCTCCACGACGCATTGCACCGGGAGTGGAGTTGCGTGCTGGTGAAATTTATTTAGAAAGTGATGCAGACCCCGCAACCGACCCAACACTCGTTCTGCGGATTGCTACGGCTGCAGCCCGGCTTGGTGCGCGTATCGACCGGGCATCGTTGAATCGTCTGGGTGAAGAAACTCCTGTTTGGCCAGACCCGTGGCCTGCCGGGGCAAGTGATGATTTGGTAGCGCTTCTGCTTGAAGGCGAGCGTGCAATTCCTGTACTTGAGGCAATAGATCAGCGTGATCTCATTACCAAGGTATTGCCCGAGTGGGCACCGGTACGCAGTAAGCCTCAGCGCAATGCGTATCACCGCTTCACGGTCGACCGACACTTGTGGCAAACAGTTGCTAATGCGGCTGCATTAGTAGACACGGTGTCAAGGGCCGACTTGCTCATGCTCGGGGCACTCTTTCACGATATTGGTAAGGGATACTCGGGTGATCACACCGAAGTAGGCATTGAAATGTTTGCGATCATTGGTCCGCGCATGGGGTTGTCGCCAGAAGATACAGCAATTGTTTCGAGCCTCATTCAGCATCACTTATTACTTGCCGACACAGCCACTCGCCGAGACCTCAGTGACGACGCAACAATTACTGGAGTTGCCACGCTCATTAAATCTTCAGTGGCGCTCGATCTATTACGAGCCCTCACGGAAGCCGATTCCAAAGCGACGGGTGTCTCTGCATGGAGCGACTGGAAAGCTGGCTTGGTGTATGAACTCACCGAGCGAGTACACCATGTGTTGGGTGGCGGTGATGTACGAGACGTCATTTGGAAACTCTTCCCCGATGCTGAAGTACTTGAGATGATGGCCGAAGGTCGCTTCGCTGTATGCACAACAGAAGACTCCATCACAGTGGTGAGCCCCGACCGCCCAGGAACATTTAGCAAGGTGGCTGGAGTCATGGCACTTCATGGTCTAGATGTTTTAGGCGCCGAAGCACACAGCGATGAGCGTGAAGCAGAAACTGCAATGGCAGCATCTGAATTTCGCGTGTTGCCTCCGCAAGACCGCCCCATTGAGTGGGCTCGCATAGTTGACAGTTTGGAACGTGCATTGAAAAATCAAATGGCACTAGAGGCGCGGCTCGCCGAACGTGCAGAAACGTACAAGGTGCGCCGCGTGCGTACTGCAGTTCCACCTGCACCACCAACAGTGAGGTTCGATAACGCAGCCTCGTCGAACAGTACGTTGGTGGAAGTGCGTGCCCCAGATCGCGTAGGTATTTTGTACAGCATTACAAAAACCTTTGCCGATACCGGACTCGACATACGCCATGCGCGAGTGCAAACACTAGGCAACGAAGTGGTCGACACTTTTTATGTGCGCACCACCGATGGGCAAAAGGTCACCGACCCTGTGCACCAAAGCGAGGTAGAACGTGCCATTCTCTTTGCCGTCACGAAGTAGTCTCACACTGTGAGCGAACTTGGCCCAGAAGACTTTCAACGCGATTTGTTGCGCTGGAGCGAAACCCTTGCTGGTATTGCACGAACGGGAATGGGATTCACGCAAAGTTTGTATGAACGTGAGCGATACGAAGAAGTGCTGCACGTAGCAAGTGATATTAAAGCAGCTTCTGAAGAAGCAATTGAAGTGCGTCGTGAGCAAGACCACTTTGTTCAAGAGTGGATGGAAAACATTGGCGAAGGAATTCCTGGTTATGTGACTCCCAAAGTTGCGGTAGGCGCCATTGTGGGTAACGACAAGGGTGAGATACTGCTCATGAAGCGAGCCGATAGCGGTATTTGGTTGTACCCCACAGGTTGGGCCGATATTGGTTATTCGCCAGCAGAAGTTGCGATGAAAGAAGTTCACGAAGAAACAGGCATTGAATGTGAAGTGCTCGAACTTTTGGGAGTGGTCGACGGTATGCGGATGGGTTTTTCACGTTTTGGTATGTACATGTTGTTGTTTAGGTGTCGTGCAACTGGTGGCTCATTGAGTGGACACCCGTTAGAAACAGCCGATGTGGGTTGGTTTGGTCGCGACAACTTGCCATCACCTGCCGCTGGTGTGCAGTGGTGGGGGCCAATGGCTTTCAATGCCATTGATGGAAAACATTCAGGAGCCACGTTTGATGCACCGCGCCAGCCGGTGTGGCGTCAGGGCGACAATTAAATTATTTATCTTGGTCGCGTAAGAACTGTTCAACTTCTTCCATCAGCATGTCGGCATCGGCCGGGTCTGAGGCATCGTCGCCAGTGTCTACTGCAAAATCGAATTGCAATTGTGAGTCGTCTTCCTCAAAATCGAAGTCTTCGTCGTCGTCTTCAATAGTGATACCAGCGTCGCTCATGCTTTCTAAACGCGAGACGTATGAGCGAAGGTCGTCGTCATCGTCGAGCATGGAGTTGAGCTGTAGTTCATATGCATCGATACGACTCATCATGTGGCCAACTGGTGCAGGTGTACCAATGATGTCGCATGCGCGCTGCATGAGTGCAACAGAGGCTTTGGGTGAACTAATTTGCCCGGCGTATGCAGGTACTGCAGCCCATAACGATGCAGAGGGAACAGATGCTTTGGAACATGCATCGTTGAGTACACCAACAATTCCGGTGGGGCCTTCATAGCGAGAGCGTTGAAGGTCGAAACGGTCGACCAAGTTGTCGTCGGTTGCCGTGCCAATGAGTTGCACCGGACGCGAGTGGGGTACATCGGCAAGAAGTGCACCGAGAGTAAGAAAGAGAGATGCATTGTATTTTTCAATGACACTTACAATTTGTTCGCTAAACAAGCGCCAACGCAGTGCGGGTTCGGGTCCGAGAATGAGAATGACATCGGAGCCAGCTGACCGTACATGCCACAAGCCTGTTGCTGGCCACACAATGTTTCGTACGCGACCATCAGACAAGCGCACTTGTGGACGAATGGTGGCAAAGTCGGTGAAGAACTCGGGCTCAATTTCCGCAAGTGCAGTTGCGCCCCAACCCTTCACCAAGTTTTGTACTGCACTTGATGCAGCATCGGCAGCGTCGTTCCACCCTGTGAATGCGGCGATGACAGTGGGGTTCACCAGCGTGGGTTCAGAGATCCAACGGATGTGGGGCGAGTTTCCCATTCGTGATAACGCTATCTACAACTCACTCCAACTGTGGTCGAACCGAGTAGGAACCGCCTCCGCCAGCGGCAATAACATCGTCGAGCCAGTTCCCTGAGTACACCTCATTAGGGCCTTGCATGAGGTCGTTTTCTATGGCGCCTTCTGGGGTGGTTACGAGCGTCCAGGCCTGGCGTTTGTAGGTCCAATTTTCGGGGTACAAGGCATGCGCCTCGCGCCACCATGGAACTGCAGCATCGTGGCTCACAGTGCGGTGGAGGTGCTCGCCGAGGGCGAAACACGCAGCTGCTCGAGCCTGGTTGCTCGACACAGGTTGCGATGCGGTGACGACTTCTTCTGGAGACATGGCGTACTTGCTTGCCGAGCCACGGCGTGCCCAATCGAGTATTGCTAAGCGGTACCCCTCTGAGTCATCGGGTATGGATTTAACTTCGCGATACATCTTTTCAATACGTGGGGGAAGGCCGGTGGGAACTTCCTGGTCGCGTAGTGGGCTGCGCTCAATAGATGCCGCTTCGGCAGGGCGCACCAACATTCCATTTTCATCAATCCATACAGCCATGGGCACATTGATGAATCCGAAGAGTTCATCGGTGATGTGAGTGGTATCGATGAGTGATGGATGCGTGGGCTCGGCGAGCGCTATCCATGGCTTGGCGTGCTCAGGGTTGATGTCGAGCGCAACAGCAACAACGCTGACGCCAAGCGATTCAATTTCTTCGTGCAGTGCCTGCCACCCGGGCAGAGCTGTTCGACAGCCTCACCAACTCGCCCAGGCCACCATGATGATGCGTCGACCTCGCAACGAATTGAAATCAAAAGCACGCCCCATTGCATCAATGAGCGACGAAGGGAAAAATGCTTTTGCGCTAGCGAGTGCGCGACCCGTTGTAGTGGCAACACCCAGTGCCCAAACGTTATGGGAAGTGTCGTGTACCAGGGGCATACCCAACTTTTCAGCGGCAATGTTGACATCGACCACGCCGTTGGTGAGAGCACCAGGCGCAGGAACACAGAGTTCACCACGGCATAAACCCTCAGGCTTTGCTTCCCAGCCAGTTGCTGCAAGAAATTCCGAAACGCTGAGTTGAGTGCCTGAAATAATCACAATTCATACAGTAGAGGAAAATTGACCGCACTGCGCAGATCAAAGCCCTCTATTGTTAATAACAACGAAGGGGAATAATGAGCGCCACTATTGAGATTGCAACAGAATCTACCGACGAACTTGTTCGCGCAATGGCTGTGCTCATTCCTCAACTGTCGAAGTCGAATCCACCACCTAGCGCTACCGACTTAACTGCCATCATTCACTCGGAAGCATCGGTTTTATTTATCGCCCGAGTAGACGGGAAAATTGCAGGGGCATTAACCCTTGCAACGTTTCGCATTCCCACTGGTGTGCGTGCTTGGATTGAAGACGTTGTTGTCGACTCTGAAGCACGAGGTCATGGTGTAGGCGAAGCGCTGAATATGGCTGCCATCGCCGAAGCGCGAAGCCGCGGAGCCATAACAGTTGAACTCACATCACGCCCATCGCGCGAAGCAGCCAATCGTTTGTATCAACGCATTGGTTTTGTGCAGCGTGAAACCAATATTTACCGCTACACCATTTAGTACGCCTCAGCGTTAGTTACTTAGCGAGCTCAGCTTCAATAGCTGAAGTAAGTGCCGCATCGTCGGGAGTAGTTGTTGGAGCAAAACGCTTCACCACTTCACCTTGACGGTTCACCAAAAACTTTTCGAAGTTCCACAACACGTCGGGATCTTGGTTTGGAGTCATACCAAACCCTTTGAGGCGATCACGGAATGCATCGGGGTCGCCCTCTGCGCGGGGTGCTGCTGCTGTGAGTGCTGAGTACAAAGGATGCTGGTCGTCGCCAACAACGCTGATTTTGGAGAACATTGGAAACTTCACGTCGAACTTGGTGCTGCAGAATTCTGCAATTTCAGCATCGGTGCCGGGTTCTTGAGCACCAAAGTTATTAGCAGGAAAACCAAGTACGGCAAAACCTTTGTCTTTGTAGGTTTGGTGCAGGCTCTCGAGAGCTTCGTACTGAGGGGTGAGGCCGCACTGTGAGGCGACGTTGACAACCAACATGACCGACCCGGCGAAGTCGCCCAAGGTGGTGTTAGCGCCAGAAATTGTTGTTACGGGGATGTTGTGCACTGATGTCATGTGGGAGATCCTAGCCCTTCATTTTCTCCACTGGAACCCCACCAAATGAGCGCTGTGGCAATAAAAATGAACATTGCGATAATGATGGCAAATGGCTTCACTGTTCCGTTGAATGCCCCGGTTGCAAAGCTGCCAAGAAGCGCTGCACCTGCTGTAGAGAAAGTGCCAATAATGGCTGTTGCAGTGCCTGCAACGTGGGGCACCGGCATCATCGCTGCG
Organism: Acidimicrobiaceae bacterium; assembly: GCA_947450115.1. Classification (GTDB taxonomy): domain Bacteria; phylum Actinomycetota; class Acidimicrobiia; order Acidimicrobiales; family Ilumatobacteraceae; genus F1-20-MAGs119. The sequence goes on from CANFUE010000009.1 coordinate 71,870, forward strand.
GCATTGCAGTTCGGCACGAGGCCCTGTGCAATAGGCACCACGCAAGCAACAGCAATATAGAAAACCCAGAATTGGGGATGTTCTTTCCCGGTAAAGGAAACCACAACAAGTGCCGCTGAGGTGAAGAGACCAATGAGTGACATCCGGCGAAGCAAAGCGGTGATGCCAATGCGTTTCACAATGCGGGCGTTGTTCAAAGAGTTGACGGCCAGCAAACACGCCACAACACCAAAAATCAGTGGGAACCAATTTCCGTATCCATAAATATCTTCGACAATGACTTCAGAACCTGCAAGGTATGTGGTCATGACGGCGAAGAGAAATGTCATTGCAAGAGTGAAGCTGACTGTTTGGCGATGAGTGAGAACTTCCTTGCCGGCCTTGCCGACTGCACTCCAAGTAAATGGTCGACGTTTGTCGATGGCAAGCGTCTCAGGAAGTCGACGAGCCCACAACATGAGGAGGACCCCTACAACGCTCGGGAACCAGAACACAATGCGCCAAGGTGCAATTTTGAGTAAGCCTGCACCGAGGCTCGGGGCAAGAATGGGGACGAGCAAAAACACGGCAGTAATGGTGGACATCAGCTGAGCCATCACTGTTCCCGCAAAGCGGTCGCGAATCATTGCGGTACTCAATGAACGGGCTGCAGCAGCACCGAGGCCCCAAACAAAACGTGCAGCAATAACCCAGCCCCACGATGGCGCAACGCTGGCAAGAATGCCGCCAAGGGAATACAAAGCGAGACCGGCGAACAGCAAACCTCGTCGCCCGTATTTGTCAGACGCAGGGCCATATAGCCACGGACCAACCGCCAGACCTAAAAAGAACGCCGTCACAATCCAGCTCACTTGTGAGGAATCGGGGCTCATGCCGTATTCAAGGCGCATCTTGGGAAACGCCGGCAACATGAGGTCAATGGCGAGAGCGCTACTTGCCATGAGTGCAGTGGTGAGAAAAATAAATTCGCGGCCACTCGCTACGCCTTTTTCTTTGACATCTTCTCCGGAAGAGAAGGTTTGTGATGAAGAAAACGGCACTGTCTTACGTTAGGTCATTTACTACTGTTCGCACGTGCTGGGGAGTATTGCGTCCATTTCCCACTACCTGAAATGAGATTCCATAGTTGTTCTGAATGCGAAGAGATCCATTGGTCGCTGAGGTGGAATTGATTGCGAAAGACAAGTTGGTGTTCAAGGAAGGGAACACAGATGGGCAAGTAGGGGCAGGCAAAAGTGTCGTAGTTAACGCTGAACACGTTCTGGCGAGTTGCTGCTGCAGCACGATAAATCAATTCGGTGGGGAAAGGAGTGGAGTTGGCCTCGTACGCACAAGAAGCGATAGTGGATGCGCCCGATAAGCATTGGGTGGGGTCGAATGAAGCAAAGGGGAGTGGTTCAAGAATGGTCACTCTTTTAGCAAGTTTCATTAGAGCATCGAGAGCTGCTGACGTACGTTGAGTAACAACTGTAGAAAGATCATCTTGTGTGGGTGATTCGGGCACATAAAAGGCATCGGGCCGCGAGCCCGGGTCGCGAGTGACGTTGGTGACAATAATGATGTCGGGCTTTAGTGCGGGAAGAAGCGTGCTGTACCACTCCGCCCGGGATTTTTTGCAACGCGCAATGAGTGTTTCATCGTGTGCCCCCCACAGTAAACCAGGCTGCCACGGGCAACCCGAGCGAGTGAGTGCCGAAAAAGTGAAGTGTTTTTCATGTGCAAGTTTGACAAATGTAGGAATGAGCATCTCTGCATTGCTGTCGCCCATCAACACAACGTGTTGTGGTGGAGAATCTTTTGAAGTATCGGTGTACAACGTGCACTTGCTCGGGTTGAGAGCAGAGCAAGGTTGAATCAGCGCATCTGCAGGCATTGTGCTTTTCATATTGAAAGTGCGTGGTGGTGATGCAGCGAGCACTGCTTGCACTTCTACCGGAAGATGTGAAGTGTCAATTGTTGATGTGCTTGTATGCACTTTGGGAGTGCCATCAAGCAGTGGCCTGACCAGCAATGTTGCTGTCAGTACGCTGAGAGCAAGACCAACGGCAACAACGGTGCGCGGAATGTGGTGCAGTTTTTTACTGAGGCGAAGGGGAGTTTCGACAAGCTCGTAACTCAGCGCAGATAAAGCAGTAGCCCCAACGGTGGAAAACACAGCCAATTGCAGCGGAGACAAGGAAAGCGCTGGCTTCGAAAGAACAATGAGTGGCCAATGCCATAAGTAGGTGCCATAAGAGATGCGGCCGAGGTACGTGAATTGTTGGGAAGAAAAAAGTCGTTGTAGCGGCGAGGGGAAGTGTGGCTCAAGCGACCAGATGAGCGCCACTGCTGCAACTGTTGCCAAAATTCCGCGAGTGCTAGCTGAAAGCGCAGAGAAAAACCACCCGTCCCCAATGGCGAGAGCAATAAATGCAATGAGAGCAAGTGGGGTAATGGCACTTTGGCAAGGAAGTTTTGCTGCAGCGCTCGCCGATTCTTTCTGACGAAGAAGAAACACGGCGAGTAACGCACCGGCTGCGAGTTGATACACGCGAGTATCGGTGGCGTAGTAGGCCCGCATGGGGTTGCTTTGTTGTGTGATGATTTGCAGAACAAGCGATGCAATAAAGAGCGTACCGATACCAAAAATGAGGTTCGTGAATTTCCTCAGAGGCTGAGCAAACTTGGTGAGCAGAACTAGCAACAACGGAAAAGCGAAGTAGAACTGTTCCTCAATGGCAAGAGACCAGAAGTGCAGAAAGGGGCTCTTGTTAATATCGTCTGCAAAATAATTTGTTGATGCCCCGAGAAACTTCCAGTTAGCTATATAGAGAAGCGAACTGCGGGCATCGTTCACAAAACTCATTGCCACAAGCCGCGGTTCGGTGATGGATGCAACAAGGCAAATAACAACAATGGCAATGAGCGCAGCGGGAAGAAGGCGCCGTACGCGCCGGGCATAAAAACGGCGCAGTTGTATAGACCCAGTAGTGCGATGCTCGGCGAGCATCACGTTGGTGACAAGAAAACCTGACAGTACAAAGAAGAGGTCGACCCCGATGAATCCACCGCGCATCCAAGTGAGTTCGCTGTGGAAGAGGACCACCAGGTAGACGGCAACTGTGCGCAGCCCGTCGAGAGCAGGGCGATGCGTAAATGCCTCAGGCGAGGGCGAAGGGGAGTGAGCAGATTGAGACAACGTGGGTATTCTACGGAGTTTTGAAATGTCTCGTGCTAGAGACTCAGCCGAACAATGATGGCTGCATCGTTGGATTTTTTGCGCCGAAACACACTTTTGAGGAAGGAAGAAAGATTCACAAAGCCGGCAACGATGCCGTATTTCTTCTTTACTGCTTTTTCTACAGCGGCGAGCTCTTGTGGGTTTTCTTGTGGTGTGGCCACTCGTGCAGTGCCGTGCACTGTGGAACTTCCCTCAAGCACGCGACCCCGGAAGTCACATGGCTGAAGCGATACCTGCGCGTTGGCACGTACGCGCTGTACTTTCCACGCATTGCCTTCGGTGGTGAAGCCGACTTCATTTGCAGATAGTTGAACAATCCACACGGGGAGCGATACTGCATCGCCATTACGTTTCACACTGGTAAAAGAGACGTATTTTTCATTGCCAATATGCCCAATTGTGCTCATGGGGGAAGTGTATTGCTCCCTGGTTGACGCACCACCACTTGTCGTGTTTCTGTATTGAGTGAGAGCTTCCAACCTCCTTCATGAACACATCGATGATGTGTGGCGCAGAGCGGAATGAGATTGTTGAGGTCGGTGGGGCCGCCACTGTTCCAAAACGTCAGGTGATGTGGTTGGCATTGCCCAACGGGCACTTGGCATTGCGGAATTGCGCAGGTGGCGTGCATTGCTTCGAGCGCTTGGCGTTGTTGCCGCGAAGCGAGACGAGAGGCGCGACCCAGGTCGAGAACTGCACCAGCAGAACTGAGAACAACGGGAATGATTTTTGCTTCACATGCCATACGACGAATGGTGCTGATGGGAATGTCGACGTCGGTTCCGGTGTGCATGACGGTGTCTTGATGAACGCCTTCAATGAGCGTGCGATAGTCGATGACTACGCTGATTTCTGCGCGCTGATGAGGCGAAACATGATTGATGCCATCGGTTGCCTGATGAACAAGAGCTATGAGCCCCAACGCGTTGAGGTGCCGTGCTCGTGCTTCACCGTCGGGGCAGGTGCTGGGGGTGCGTTCATGGAAAAGACGGTCGACCACCTGTTGCAATTTGCCAACAAAGGAGAGCCCGGATTCGGGATCGAATTCGCCATGCATACACACCATTCCGGAATCGCGGTCGACCCAGTGCCGCAACCATGTTTTACGACGTTGTTGTTCTAAGCGCTCGAGTTCATTGTGTGAAGAAAGGCGTATGACTGCTTGTTTCATTGCACGTGAGAAATTGTCGGGCGTGGAATGTGTGGCCACGTTGGCGAGCCATTCGCTCTGCTGTGAAATATGTGCGCGTTCTTCGGAACTCCATGAATTCATATTGCGCGCGACGATGTCGATATGCGCGCTAGAGACAGCGCCCACCTGAAGCGCCGACTCTAATTGGGGAAACTCATTGAGTACTTCCACGCGCTGTAACTCGCGACGAGCATCGCTACGGGTCATACCGCTGGCAGAGGTGAGTACCTGTTCAGGAAGAACGCCTTGAGATACTGCCGAAATTTCTTGGAGGCGCCGTGTGAGTTGCACGTGAAAAGAGTCGACCCAGGCTTGCACCTCGGAAAGTTTTTTGAGTGCACGCCGCAGCCCTTCAGTGTTGAGCGTTGCAACTTCAAGAAGTAAGAGTTCACGCAGAGATTGTCGAACTGAAGTGGTGTGGTCTTGTGATGGAACCAGTTGAAGAGCGCCCATTGTGTACTTTCTTGTGAAGTGCGTTACTGGGCGCAATGCCGATACGTGAACGATAGGTGCGGGGTGTGACAGGCAACTAGAGTTGCGAGGTGAGCACACGCGACTTCTGGAATGAAAAATTTGCTAATACCGAATATGCCTACGGCACTGAACCCAATGAATTCCTTGCTGCATCGGTAGCAAAGCTCAAACCAGGCGCAGCACTGAGCCTCGCCGAGGGCGAAGGGCGAAATGCTGTGTGGCTTGCGCAGCAGGGTTTTGCGGTTTCCTCTATTGAGCAATCAGAGAAGGGTGTTGCGAAAACTCTGCGGCTTGCTTTGCAGCGAGGGGTCATTGTGATGGCGGAGCGTGGTGAGCTGGAAACCTTTCACATCCAGCCCAACTCGTGGGATCTCATCGTGTCGATCTATGCCCATACCCCACAAGAGTTACGTCGAAAACTGCATCGCCAAGTTGTTGCCGGCTTAAAGCCAGGTGGCGTATTTGTGCTCGAGGCCTATACGCCAGCGCAAATTCCTAATAACACTGGCGGCCCCAAAGATGCCTCCCTCATGCCCACCGCGGAACTGCTGCGTTCAGAGCTTAATGGCTTGGTATTCGACCATATTGCGGAAGTGGAACGCAACGTGGTGGAAGGCTCACTGCACACGGGCACTGCACAGGTTGTGCAAGTAGTTGCTCATCGCGCACCTTAGACTTTCATCATGTCAGAAATTTTGGAAAGCCCCATTGAATTCGTTGCCAATCACATCAAAACGTATGTTGCAACGAACGGTGAAGATGGCCACATGTGGCAAGGCGTACCGTGCTTGCTTCTCACGACAACGGGAAGAAAATCTGGCGCTCAACGGCGTTGCGCACTCATTTATGGAATGGATGGCAACGACTACATCGTTGTTGCATCACGTGGTGGCGATGCGAATCACCCGTTGTGGTACAAAAACATGCTCGATGAGCCAACGGTGACCCTGCAAGTAAAGGGCGATGTATTTCAGGCAACTGCCAACACTATTGCCGAAGGTGCAGATCGTGACAGGTTGTGGAATGCAATGGCAGCTATTTGGCCCGACTACAACACGTATGCAGAAAAAACAGAGCGACGCATTCCGTTGGTGCGACTCACGCGTATTTAATTACTCCGTGGATGGCGTGAAGATGACATCAAAAGTCAACTTCATCACTTTCACCCACGACTCTGCTTCTAGCTCATTGTGATCGAGGTCAACCAAGATGCGTGAGAGCGCATGACCCTGAACAAAAATACCAAGTGCGTGAGCAGTGATGTCGGTACGGACCCAACCCATTTTTTGCCCGTATTCAAAAACTTCTGTAATGGCATTGGTGTACTGGTTTTGCTTTTCTTGTAACGCGTACCACAAGTCTGGACGACCATACGCACTTGAGATTGCGTTGAGACGCATCGCACGTATTTTGCGGTCGTTTTTCTGCATGCTCAAAATAGTGAGGCCAAGCAAATTTTCTACAAACTGGTCGAACGTCGTGCAGGTCAAAAGACCGCTTCGTAGTTCCTTAGAATCATTCTCGAGGTAAGAACTGTACTGAGCAATGCGTGCTGCGTAAATGAGACCTTCGCGGTCGCCGAAGTGATAGTACAAAGAACCTTTTGACACACCTGTTTCCAAAAGAATGTCGTCAATGGTGAGTTGAGATTCACCGCTGTCTTCGAGGCGGCGAATGACGGCTTTCAACACAAGGTCAAAAGTGGACTCAGAACGCTGTTGTGGTACTTGTGGTTTATGTGCAGTAGCCATTATTCACGTTCAATGTAAGGAGCAAGTAGTTGCTGCACGCGCATGTGCTCGGGAATGTTTTCAATACCAATCATGCGGTCGACTTGTTCATGGAAGTTCCAAATACGACGCTCTTGGTAGTTCACCACGATGCCCTTCATTGCAGGTGACTCGAGAGACTCTTGCATGGGGGCCATGTTGCGTTTGTCTTCGTCCATGATGTGGTCGAATTCATCCATACGTTGCTGCCAATGTGGTGGCAACTCGTCGCCTTCCCAATCTTTTGGTGCGTAGTGCACCCAGTCGAGGCGCGTGGTTTTTTTATCGATTGGCCAGAACATGAGAAACGGATAGCCATAAGCAGCAACGGGTGCAATGAGATTGGGAAATAAACTAAATGCAGTGCTTGTAGAGCGAATGAGGTTGTTCACCGATGGAATATCGATGAATCGTGGATCGGAAAACTTTTGAAAGTCTGACCAATCTTTCATACCGCGCATTTCCACTGCTTTTTTGGAAAAAGGTGTGACCATACGGCTACAGCCATTGGGGAAAAGACCCATGGTTGCACCGCGGTTGTCGAGTGCCGACCAACCACCACGGTCATGAATAAATTTAAAGTGGTACACCTCAAAAAATGCTTCGGCAGTTACTTTCCAGTTACACGGAATGGTCATGCTGCGTGGGCCAACAGCGCGTAACTCTTCACCGGCAAGTTCTTCCATTTGCGCGAACGGCACGCCAAACCACTCTTGGAGTGATGCTGCGTTGGGGTCTTGGTTGACAAAGACCCAGCCTTGCCAAACATCGCAGGAAATAGTGGTGAGAAATTTGTCTTCGCGACAGAAGTCGATGAAGTCACGTTCGTCGGGAATGCTGACGAGGCTGCC
>CANFUE010000010.1 GCA_947450115.1 Acidimicrobiaceae bacterium
CTGGTACGGAAATGGTGATGCCTGGTGACAATGTGAATATGACGGTGGAGTTGGGTAAGCCCATTGCTATGGATGAGGGTTTGCGTTTCGCTATTCGTGAGGGTGGCCGCACTGTGGGTGCTGGTCGTGTCACAAAGATCCTGAAGTAAGGATCACCCATGGCACAAAGCATCCGCATCCGTCTCAAGGCATTTGACCACGAGATCATCGACCAATCAACACGCAAAATTGTTGAGACCGTCACTCGTACCAATGCCACTATCCGTGGGCCAATTCCACTACCAACCGATAAGCACCGTTACACGGTGATTCGTGGTCCACACGTTGACAAAGACTCACGCGAGCACTTTGAAATGCGTATCCACAAGCGTCTCATCGACATCGTCGATCCGAATGCAAAAACCATCGACAGTTTGCAGCGCATCGAATTGCCTGCAGGCGTCGATATCGAAATCAAAATTCAGTCAAATTAATCATTTTCTGAATTCTTAAGAACTTCTTAGGGCCGGCGCTATGTGCGCCGGCCCTTTGCGTTGTAAGTATGGGGTATGACAGAAAATCAGTGGAACCCTGAGAACATTCCCGTGGCCGACCCGGTGTGGACCCCAGTGCAACAGCAGTCACCACTTCCTCCACCTCCTCCGGTGTTTACATCTACGGCAAGCGCCTCTGGTAGTACTGCTTCACAAACGCGTAACAGCATTAGTAAGAAAAGTTTTGCATTAGTCACACTTGCCGCTTTGATTGCAGGAACAGTGGGCGGCATCGTCGGTTCATCTCTCACGAGCGATGACAACTCTTCAAGTTCGTATTCTGCGCCGCTACTTGTTGCTTCTGAAAAATCATCTGACTCTAATTCAGTGGGCACTACTCAAATTGCAAAGGTTGCTGCAGCTGTAGCCCCGAGTGTGGTGACCATTAGTTCCACAACACAGACCGCAGACGGTAGTGGGGAGTCTGTAGGCACAGGTATTTTTCTCACGGCCACCGGCGAGATCCTCACTAACGCTCACGTTGTTGAAGGCGCAACGAAAATTCAAGTGCGTCTCTACAACGAAACAGAGCCGCGTGCGGGAAAAGTGTTGGCAGCAGACGTTGGCAATGATCTTGCACTTGTCAAAATAGAAGGCACAAATTTCAAGCCTGCACAATTTGCTGATCCGAAAGCTATTCGTATTGGAGATGCAGTCATTGCAATTGGATACGCACTGAACCTCGATGGTGGTCCTAGCGTGACAACAGGAATTGTGTCTGCACTGAATCGCACGATTACTACTGAAAATGGTGCGTTAAATGGGCTGATTCAAACCGACACTGCTATTTCATCGGGTAACTCTGGCGGGCCATTAGTGAATTACAAAGCCGAGGTCGTAGGCATCAATACTGCTGTTGCGCGTGGCGATACTTCCACTGCTGCAAACAACATCGGGTTTGCAATATCAACCAAAGAATTGCTGAGAGTGGTCGAACTATTACGTAAGCAATCCAATGGCGAGAAACGCAAAGAAGGTTATTTAGGCGTGGGCCTCACTGATCGTGCTGATGGTGGTCAAGGTGCAGTTATTGCAAATGTTCAATCTGGATCACCAGCAGCGAAAGCTGGAGTCAAAGAGGGTGACGTAGTTTTAGCAATTAACGATGAACCCATAACGGGTCGGGCAGGGATGATTGCCATTGTGCGCGATGCGTTGCCAGACGAAACCATCACGATGAAATTAGAACGCGGAAAAGAAATCATCACCGTGAAGGCAACTCTCACCGAACGCACCACAACGGGCTGAGTCGTGCCTCTTCAAGTAACAGAAGAACAAGTTCAGATATTTGAACGTGATGGTGTTGTGGTTCTTCGTAACGTTTTACCTGTAGCCCTCATTCAAGAACTTGGCGATGGTGTTCGTGCCAACATGGGGTCTCCTAGCGCGTGGGCAAATGAATACACCCCAGCCAATACGGGTGGTCGCTTTTTCGATGACTATGTGAATTGGCAAACGATTCCTCAATTCCGCGCGGCAGCCGAGGTGGGTGTCCTGCCAGCTCTGGCTGCGGGTCTCATGCGTGTGGCTCGGCCACGGTTTTTCCATGAGCATGTGTTGGTGAAAGAGGCGGGCACGGTGACCCCCACCCCCTGGCACCACGATGACCCCTATTACGGTGTTGATGGCCTCCAGAACGTCAGCTTGTGGGTTCCCCTTGACCCAGCGCCTGAGACCATTGCCCTGCGCTGTATTCGGGGCAGCCACCGCTGGGGAAAGCGTTATATTCCGCGCAAATTCGTCAATCAAGAGCCGTATATCACAAATGCACAAGGTTTTGTGGACCTGCCCACCCCAGAAATGCTGGAAAACGACCCCAATTTGGGTATTTTTCCCGCAGAAGTGGGCGATGTTGTGGCTTTCCACTTCCGCACTTTGCACAGTGCGCCGGGGACCGAGCGCCATGGCAGCGGTCGCCGGGTGGTGAGCTTTCGGTACCTCGGTGACGATGCGCGGTGGGCGCACCGGCCATGGACCACCTCGCCACCCTTTCCTGACAATGGTCTGGCCCCCGGTGACAAACTCGATGAAGGCCGTTTCCCCCTCTTGAACTGAGGGTTTTTACGGGTGGGAGTATGGGTTCCCCCCGATAGAGTTTCCGTCTGCCCTAGGGGAGACCCAACGGCAACTGTTCTACAACCGACGTCTATGTGCGCCCGTCCGGCGGGTACCACATAGCAACAACTGAAATACGTGCTCCGCCGGCCTGCCGCGCGGAGCATTTGCGTGAATAGACAACTAGAAGTCACAACAACCCACTAATACAACAACGAAGAGGGCTGCCGTTATGGCACAAAAAGCGATCGTCGGCGAAAAGGTCGGCATGACACAAGTGTGGGGCGATGACCAGCGCGTCATCCCCGTCACTGTGCTTCGTGTCGAACCTGCTCGCGTTGTCCAAGTCAAAACAGGTGAGCGCGACGGTTACACCGCCGTGCAAGTTACCTATGGCTCCAAGGACGCAAAGAAATTAACCAAACCAGAAGCTGGGCATTTTGCTTCAGCGGGCGTTGCTCCTGGTCGTCGTGTAGTTGAGTTACGACTCGACTCCATCGATGGCTTTGTCGTTGGCCAAGAAATTGCCGTCGACACATTGACCGTTGGCGAGCGCGTCGACGTCACTGCAGTGAGCCGCGGTAAAGGTTTTGCCGGTGGTATGAAGCGTCACAACTTCGCTGGCCAAGGCGCAAGCCACGGTAACCACAAGCACCACCGTGCCCCAGGCTCAATTGGTTCATGCTCATTTCCTGGTCGCGTTTTCAAAGGTTTGAAAATGGCTGGTCACATGGGTCACGACCAAGTCACCACTCTCAACTTGGAAGTTGTCCAAGCCGATATGGAGCGTGGTTTGTTGTTGGTAAAGGGTTCGGTTCCCGGACCAAACGGTGGCGTTGTCATTGTGCGCAACGCAGTGAAGGCGAAGTGACGTCATGACAACCATAACTATTAAAAACACTTCAGGTAAAGATTCAGGAACAGTTGAACTCGATGCATCAACATTTGGTGTTCAGCCCAACGTTCCCGTCATGCACCAAGTGGTTACCGCTCAGCTTGCACATCGTCGTGCCGGTACGCAAAGCACCAAAACACGTGCCGAAGTTTCTGGTGGTGGACATAAGCCAGGTAACCAAAAAGGTGGCGGTGGAGCTCGTCAGGGTTCAACCCGTTCGCCTCATTACAGCGGTGGTGGTATTGCGCTGGGGCCAAAGCCTCGCAAATACACACAACGCACACCGAAAAAAATGGTGCGCCTTGCATTGAAGTCTGCACTTTCAGATCGCGTTAACACTGAGCGTCTTGTTGTTGTTGACGACTGGGGTTTCTCCGAGCCAAGCACTAAAAAAGCAATCGCAGCTTTAGAAGCACTCGGTATTACAACGTCAGTTCTTATTGTGGTTGATTCAAAAGAAATTGCAGTAGCAAAAAGCTTCCGCAACTTGTATCACGCACAAGTTATTCAAGTGAACGAGCTCAACGCGTACGACGTGTTGTGCAATGAGTGGATCATCTTTTCGAAGGCCACTCTTCCAGTTGAGAAAGCAGCTCAGTGATGAAAGATCCACGCGACATCATCTTGAAGCCGATTGTTTCTGAGAAGTCATACGCGCTCATCGAACGTGGCGTATATACCTTCGAAGTTTCACCTGCTGCAAGCAAGCCAGAAATTCACGATGCAATTGAAGCCATCTGGGGCGTCAAGGTTGCAAAAGTGAACACAATGAACCGTAAGGGCAAAGTACGTCGCACACGTGGTACTAACCGCGTTGGCGCACGTAAAGATTCAAAGCGCGCAGTCGTCACGCTTGTAGCCGGCAACGAAATTCCGTTGTTCGAGAGCTGATCGTTAGGAACCAAGGAACCACGTCATGGGAATTCGCAAACGTAAACCAACGAGCGCCGGTCGTCGCTTTCAGACAGTCTCTGATTTCGCAGAAATCACAAAGAGCACTCCTGAAAAGACACTTCTCGCTCCAAGTCCACGAACTGGTGGACGTAACTCATATGGTCGTAAGACTGCTCGTCACCGCGGTGGCGGCCACAAGCAGCAGTACCGCATTGTCGACTTCAAGCGCAACAAAGATGCCATTACGGCAAAAGTAGTTGCTATTGAATACGATCCAAACCGCACGTGCCGTATTGCGCTTTTGCATTACGCCGATGGTGAAAAGGCATACATCTTGGCTCCAAAGGGTCTTGAAGTAGGCCAGCACGTTTCATCTGGTCAAGGTGCAGACATCAAGCCAGGCAATGCAATGCCATTGCGTTACATGCCTGTTGGTACCACGGTGCACAACGTTGAATTGCGTCCAGGTCAGGGTGGCAAAATTGCGCGCTCTGCAGGTATGGCAGTTCAGCTTGTTGCAAAGGAAGGCGAGTTCGCCACTTTGCGTATGCCAAGTACAGAAATGCGTCGCGTACTCATCGATTGCCGCGCCACAGTTGGCGAAGTCGGCAACTCTGAGCACGAGCTCATCAAAATTGGTAAGGCTGGTCGTAACCGCTGGAAGGGTGTCAAGCCACAAACTCGTGGTGTTGCCATGAACCCAGTCGACCACCCACTTGGTGGTGGTGAAGGTAAAACTTCTGGTGGTCGTCCTGCCGTGTCGCCTTGGGGTAAGCCCGAGCGTCGTACACGCGACAAGAACAAGCCATCACAGCAACTCATTGTTCGCCGGCGTCGTTCCGGCAAGGGTCGGAGGTAATCCATGTCTCGCAGTCTTAAAAAAGGTCCATTCATCGACGAGCACTTGCTCAAGAAGGTCGATGCAATGAACTCTGAAACAGAGCGTCGTATCATCAAAACTTGGTCACGCCGTTCCACAGTGATCCCCGACATGGTGGGTCACACCATCGGTGTTCATGACGGACGCAAGCATGTTCCTGTCTACATCAGCGAATCAATGGTGGGTCACAAACTTGGTGAATTTGCACCAACACGTACTTTCCGTTTCCACGCTGGCCAAGAAAAGAATGTGAAGGGCAAGTAATGACCGGACCAAAGCTCAATGAGTTCTCGTTCGTAGCAGGCGAGAAAACAGGTACGAAAGCAGTTGCCCGCTGGGTACGCATGTCGGCCAAAAAAGTTCGCCCAGTGCTCGATCTCATTCGCGAGAAAGATGTGCAATCAGCAGACGAGATCTTGCAATTCACTACTCGTGAAGCCGCACATGTTGTGCGCAAGTTGCTTGCCTCTGCTGTAGCGAATGCACAAAACAACGATGATCTCGATCCAGAAATACTTTATGTAAAGGCTTGCTTTGCCGACGAAGGTCCAACGCTCAAGCGTTTCCGTCCTCGTGCAAAAGGTCGTGCTGGTCGTATCAACAAGCGCACCTGCCACATCACTGTGGTTGTTGCTCAACTTGGTGAAGATCGTCTTGCAGTCTTGCAAGCAAAAAATGCTGGCCGCGGAGTAGCACCAGCAACTGCGGCACGTCGTGCACGCGTAGAGCGCAGCCGGCAACGTGCTGCAGCAAGCGCTGCGGCAACAACAGAATCTGACAACACGTCAACTGACGCTCCAGAAACGAACGAGGAGAACTGATGGGCCAGAAGGTCAATCCCTACGGCTTCCGTCTCGGTATTACTACCGACTGGAAGAGCCGCTGGTTCAGCACACGCGAATATAAGGAATATCTCACCGAAGACTGGAAAATTCGTGAGTACCTTATGGGAGCTTTGTCTGACGGCGCAGTAAGCCGCATTGAAGTAGAGCGGACCCGCGACAAATTGCGTATCGATGTGCACACTGCGCGTCCTGGCATTGTTATTGGTCGTAAGGGTGCAAAAGCCGATGAGCTGCGCACTGGTCTTACCCGCATTACCGGCAACCAAAAAGTACAACTCAACATTGTGGAAATTAAGACGGCGGAACTCGATGCCGCTCTCGTTGCACAAGGTGTTGCCGACCAATTGGTGAACCGCATTGCTTTCCGTCGCGCCATGAAGCGTGCCGTACAAAATGCACAGAAGAACGGTGTCCTTGGCATTCGTATTCAGTGCTCTGGTCGTTTGGGTGGCGCTGAAATGAGCCGCACAGAGTGGTACCGCGAAGGCCGTGTTCCTCTACATACTCTGCGTGCCGACATCGATTACGGCTTCCGTGAAGCTCGTACATCATCTGGTCGTATTGGTATCAAGGTGTGGCTCTACAAGGGAGACATCCTTCCTTACAAGAGCCAGAACGACGACAAAATTACTCGTGAAGCAGCTATGGCAGTTGGCGAAACTTCGGGTCAGTCACAAGCTGGTCGCAAAGTAGTTTCCAGTGCTGGGCCAAAGAGCGTTGACGTTCTTGAGCCTGAAGTTGCTCCACTTATTAAAGAAGCAGATCCAGAATTTGAGCGTTTGCTTGCTGAAGAAGAAGACATCGAGCGTCGTATCACCGATGCTCACGAGACACCGCACTTCCGCGGCGCGGAGGACTGATCATCATGTTGATGCCTCGTAAAGTAAAACACCGCAAACACCACCGTGGTCGCACTGGTGGTATGTCAAAGGGTGCAACCGAACTCGCATTTGGCGAATACGGTATTCAAGCTCTCGAGCCAGGTTGGTTAACCGCTCGTCAAATTGAAGCTGCTCGTATTGCCATGACCCGTCACATCAAGCGTGGTGGCAAAGTGTGGATCAACGTTTTCCCTGACAAGCCTGTCACGAAGAAGCCTGCGGAAACTCGCATGGGTTCAGGAAAAGGTAACCCAGAATTTTGGGTTGCTGTTGTGAAGCCAGGCCGCATTCTTTTTGAATTGTCTTACCCATCAGAGACAACCGCTCGTGAAGCACTCGAACGTGCTGTACAGAAGTTGCCCATCAAGGCACGCATTATTACGCGTGAGGAGCCAATCTGATCATGGCAAATAAAATTAATGACCTTCTCGAACTCGACCTTGCAGGGTTGGTACAAGAGCTGCGCGCTTCAAAACAAGAAGCACTCAACTTGCGTTTCCGCAATGCCACTGGTCAGCTCGACAAAACAAGCGAACTCCGTAAAGTTCGCCGGCACATCGCCCGACTCAACATGCTCATTCGTCAGCGCGAAATTGCTGCCGCGAGCGGAGCAGGGAAGTAAGGGAAACTATGACTGTAGAAACTGTCGCAGAACGTAACGCGCGCAAAGTACGCGAAGGCGTTGTCGTGTCCAACAAAATGGACAAGACAGCGGTTATCGCCGTCATTGAACGCGTTCGTCACCCGAAGTACGCAAAGTTCGTACTTCGCACCAAGAAGCTCTATGCACACGATGAAACCAATGACGTGAATATTGGCGACCGTGTTCGTGTCATGGAAATTCGTCCTTTGTCCAAGCAGAAGCGCTGGCGCGTTATTGAAGTTTTGGAGCGTGCAAAGTGATTCAGCAAGAGTCTCGACTTCGTGTTGCCGACAACAGTGGCGCACGTGAAGTTCTCGTTATCAAAGTGCTCGGCGGTACTCGTCGTCGTTACGCATCTATTGGTGACGTTTTTATCGGAACCGTGAAAGACGCCATCCCTGGTGCTGGCGTCAAAAAAGGTGAAGTAGTTCGTTGTGTAGTAGTACGCACGAAAAAAGAAAAGCGCCGTCCAGACGGCAGTTACATTCGTTTCGACGAAAACGCAGCAGTGCTTATTAAAGAAGATCTCACACCACGTGGAACACGTATTTTTGGCCCTGTTGGCCGTGAACTTCGCGATAAGAAATTCATGCGTATCGTTTCCCTGGCACCGGAGGTGCTCTAAATGAAACTGAAAAAAGGCGACACCATCGTTGTCATCGCTGGTAAAAACAAAGGTGAACAAGGAGAAATCCAGGCTGTTCTTCCTAAGTTGAACAAAGTGCTCATTGGTGGTCTCAATATCGCTAAGCGTCACACTAAAGCTCGTGCTGCAAACCAGCAGGGTGGAATCATCGACAAGGAAGTTCCTGTTGATGCTTCAAACGTGATGCTTGTACATAAAGGTAAGCCAACCCGAGTGGGTTACAAAATTAAAGCCGATGGCACCAAAGTGCGTATCGCTAAGACAACTGGTGAGGAGATCTGATGACTACATCTACGTCCCCCCGTTTGAAGTTGAAGTATCAGGGCGAAATCAAATCAGCTCTGCAAACTCAGCTTGAAATCAAAAATGTGATGCAAGTACCAACGCTCGAGAAGATCGTGATCAACATGGGTGTTGGTCGCGCTACTCAGCAGCCATCGTTGCTCGAAGGCGCTGTTGCTGACCTCACAAAAATCAGTGGACAAAAACCAATTGTGACCAAGTCAAAGATCTCCATTGCGCAATTCAAGTTGCGTGAAGATCAGGCCATTGGTTGCAAGGTCACACTTCGCGGCGACCGTATGTGGGAATTCTTCGACCGTCTCGTGTCGGTAGCAATTCCTCGCATCCGCGACTTCCGTGGACTGCCAGCTCATTCATGGGATGGCCGCGGTAACTACACCTTTGGTCTCGCTGAACAAATCATGTTCCCCGAAATCGAATACGACAAGATCGATGCTCCACACGGAATGGACATCACCATTGTCACCACCGCCACCTCCGATGAGGCAGGCAAAGCACTACTCGATGCATTCGGTTTTCCGTTCAAGCGTGGCAAGGACGCTGGTCCTAAGCCGAAAAAAGTCGTTCGTCGTCGTGGTCCTGGTGGCCCCGGCAAGGGCAAGAAGTAATTAGAGGGCAAATACAACAATGGCAAAAAAATCATTGATCAATAAGGCAAACGCCAAGCCCAAGTACAAAGTACGGGGCTATACACGCTGCAAGCGTTGTGGTCGTGCTCGTGCAGTATTCCGGAAGTTCGGTTTATGCCGTCTCTGCTTGCGTGAACTTGTTCATGCAGGTGAAGTACCAGGTGTAACGAAGGCGAGTTGGTGAGGTAACACTATGATGACTGACCCAATCGCCGACATGCTGACACGCATCCGCAATGCCAATACGGCAATGCATGATGAAGTGATCATGCCGTCTTCCAAACAAAAGCGTGCTCTTGCTGAAGTGCTGAAAAAAGAGGGGTATATCGAGAGCTTCTCGATCGCACCTGCTCGCAAAGGCCCAGGCCAAGAACTCACCGTCATCTTGAAGTACTCAGACGACCGCCATCGCACCATTTCTGGTTTGAAGCGCGTGTCAACTCCTGGTCTTCGCGTTTATCGCAATGCCACTTCGGTTCCCCGCGTTTTGGGTGGCCTTGGTGTTGCTGTCCTATCCACTAGTCAAGGGCTCATGACTGACCGCGAAGCGCGTAAGCGCAAAGTGGGCGGCGAAGTGCTCTGCTTCGTTTGGTGATTAAGGAGATTCATCATGTCACGTATCGGTAAATCTCCCATCGCCATCCCTAGTGGTGTCGAAGTCACTATTGCGCAAGGCAATGTCACAGTAAAAGGTTCAAAGGGAACACTCTCGCGACCCATTCCTGGTGCCATTATCGTGCGCAAAGAAGAGTCAACTATTTTTGTAGAGCGTCCAAATGACGAGCGCGACAACCGTGCACTTCATGGTCTCACTCGCACACTTGTTGCCAACATGGTTGAAGGTGTAACAACAGGGTTCGTTAAGGAATTGGAAATTGTGGGCGTGGGTTACCGCGCAGAACCACAAGGAGCAAACAAGTTGCGTCTTGCACTTGGTTTTTCTCACCCCGTTCTCATTGACGCTCCCGAGGGAATCACCTTCGAAGTTCCCGTGCCAACACGAGTCATCGTGAAAGGCATAAACAAAGAAGTTGTCGGCCAAGTTGCTGCCAACATCCGTTCCATTCGCAAGCCTGAGCCTTACAAAGGTAAGGGCGTTCGTTATGTCGGCGAGCGGGTCATCCGCAAAGCTGGCAAAGCCGGAAAGAAGTAAGGAGACCGCATTATGGGAAACGTTGGACAACAGCGCCGCGAATCACGCCTGCGTCGTCACCGTCGCGTACGCAAAAAGGTCTACGGAACTGCCGAGCGTCCTCGCTTGGCTGTTCATCGCAGCAACAAAAACATTACGGTGCAACTCATCGACGACGATCTTGGTCGTACTGTTGCGTCGGCATCATCAACTGAACCATCAGTTCGCGGTTCGGAAACTGGCGCCAATGTCAGTGCAGCAACTCGTGTTGGCCAGGTAGTGGCAGAACGCGCAAAAGCCGCTGGTGTGAGCAAAGTTGTATATGACCGTGGTGGCTACAAGTATCACGGACGAGTCGCAGCGGTTGCTGAAGCAGCACGCGCAGCAGGGTTGGAGTTCTAATGAGCAATGTCACATATAACAATTCCAATAACAATTCCCCAGCAGCTGTTGAGCCCGGTGGTTTGCGTGAATCACGCGTCATCACCATCAACCGTGTTGCCAAGGTTGTGAAGGGTGGACGTCGCTTTTCCTTTACTGCACTTGTTGTAGTAGGAGACGGCAACGGCCGTGTAGGTCTTGGCTATGGCAAGGCAAAAGAAGTTCCACTTGCAATTCAAAAAGGAACAGAAGAAGCAAAGAAGAATCTTTTCGATGTTGCTCTTGCTGGTTCCACCATCACTCACCCAGTTATTGGCGTGATGGGAGCAGGACGTGTTCTTTTGAAGCCAGCAACACCTGGTACTGGTGTTATTGCCGGCGGTGCTGCTCGAATCATCTTGGAAGAAGCAGGCATTCACGACGTACTTGCAAAGTCATTGGGTTCAGCAAACGCCATTAACGTTGCTCGCGCCACCATTCAGGGTTTGCAAGCTTTGCAACGCCCCGATGTTGTTGCTGCACGTCGTGGTCTTCTTGCTGAAGACTTTGTTCCAAAGGGAATGTTGCGCGCTTATAACGAGCGTCGTGCTTCAGGAGGGGCTCACTAGTCATGTCCGAAAAAACCATCACCGTTACACAAATTCGTTCCAAAATTGGAGCAAAGCCAAAGACCGTGGGCACATTGCGTGCACTTGGCCTTGGTCGTATTGGCAACACCAATACCTTGCCTGATCGCCCCGAAATTCGTGGCATGATTGCACGTGTTCCACACCTCATTGAAGTGAAGGAGAACTAAGCCATGCGCGTCGATGAACTCGCTCCGGCCCCAGGGTCAAATAAACGTCGCAAACGCGTAGCTCGCGGTATTGGTGGTCGTGGCGGTAAAACTGCCGGCCGCGGTACCAAGGGTCAATATGCACGTAACACGGTTGCTCGTGGTTTTGAAGGTGGACAAATGCCTTTGAAGCAACGCGTTCCAAAGTTGAAGGGCTTTAATAACCCTTTCCGCGTGGAATATTACGCTGTGAATCTTGATGCTTTGAATGAACTCACTGAAACCGATGTCACCCCAGCAATTATGGTGGCCGGCGGTGCAGCGCATAAAGGCCAAGCAGTGAAGATTCTCGCTCGTGGTCAAATCACACGTGCGGTGAATGTGCATGCACATGCTGTTTCTAAAGCAGCTGAAGCAGCAATTGTTGCTGCTGGTGGCACTGTCACTATTTTGCCTCCGTCATACAAAGGTGTGCGTCCGCCTGCCAAGGGCAACCAATTCACTAACCGTTAAAAGTTTCTTCGTTACCATCTTTCAACAAGGCTTAAAGGAGCGTCCGTGCTGTCGAACCTGAAGAACATCTTCAAGGTCGCTGACCTGCGCAACAAAATCATCTTCACACTTTTTATTGTGATGGTGTACCGATTCGGTGTTGCATTGCGAGTTCCCGGTGTCGATGCAGGTGCCGTGCGGCAATTGCGTGAAGCGGCAAAGTCACAAGGAGCCCTCGGCTTTTTGAACTTATTTTCGGGCGGTGCCTTTGGGTCGTTCTCTATTTTCGCGTTGGGCATCATGCCGTACATCACTGCAAGCATCATCATGCAGGTGTTGCAGGTAGTTATTCCCAAACTTGAAGAGTGGCAACAAGAAGGCGCAACTGGCCAACGCAAAATTACTCAGTGGACTCGTTACGTAGCCATTGGTATTGCCACCTTGCAAGGTGCAGGTCTTACTTTTATTTTCGGACAAGGACGTGGTTCAGCATTCTTTGGTGCGGCAAACAAAGCACCTGATGTTGTGTTGCTCGATCCGTTCATGCCACGTGCACTTTTGGTCATTCCATCATTGGTTGCAGGTACTGCATTTTTAATGTGGCTCGGTGAGCTCATTAGCCAACGCGGAATTGGCAACGGAATGTCGATGATTATTTTTGCATCCATTGTGAGTGGATTGCCATATAGCTACTACTCCATTTTGCAGAGCAAGAAATTTATTGTGTTCGCCATCCTCGTAGCAGCGTCTATTGGAATTCTGACCGCAGTTGTACGTGTAGAACTTGGGCAAAGACGAATACCTGTGCAGTTCGCTAAACGTGTAGTGGGAAGGCGTATGTATGGTGGTCAAAGCACATACATTCCGCTGAAGGTCAACCAAGCTGGTGTGGTTCCTATCATCTTTGCTTCTTCTATTTTGTTACTTCCTGTGCTTTTGTCCAACATGTTGGGCAGCGCTGAAGGGTGGCGTGGAAGCATTGCAAAGTTTGTGAACGACTACTTGGTGAATAGCCAAAACATGTTGTACATCACGGTGTTTTTCACCTTCATCGTTGCTTTTGCTTATTTTTATAACTCCATCGCATTTGACCCCATTCGTCAGGCCGACCAGTTGCGCCGCCAGGGTGGATTCATTCCTGGTATTCGACCTGGTCCGCAAACGGAACGATTCTTTGCAAAAACAGTGAACCGCATCACATTGCCAGGCGCATTGTTCGTTGCATTCATCGCAATTCTCCCGTACATCATTTTGTGGGTCGGCAACGTCAAGTCATTCCCGTTTGCCGGCACAACCGTGCTCATTGCGGTAGGTGTTGCACTTGAACTGATGCGTCAAATCGATAGCCAATTGATGTTGCGTAATTACGAGGGCTTCTTGAAGTAGTGCTGCGGCATTGCTAAAAGGATTTCTGCAGGACACCTCGCAAGCTCATGAGCAGCGGCATTCGCATCGTGTTACTTGGGCGCCAAGGCGCAGGTAAGGGAACTCAATGTTTACGTTTATCTCGGCATTATGTCGTTCCGCATATTTCGACCGGAGACATGTTGCGCGCTGCAGTGCGTGAAGATTCTGCATTAGGACGCAGCGTTGAAAAAATTATTGGTGGTGGTGGTTTAGTGAGTGATGAACTCATCATCGAAGTAGTGCGTGATCGATTGAATAAAGCCGATACGCAACAACGTGGATACATTTTGGACGGCTTCCCGCGCACGGTGGTTCAGGCAGAAGCATTAGATGTCATCGCCGAAGAGCGCCCCTTGTTGGGTGCAGTTGATCTGGTGGTGCCGCGAGACCTCGTATTAAGCAGGCTCTCGGCGCGACGAGTGTGCCGTGACTGCGGGGCGAACTACACGGTGAGTGGGGTGGCGCGTTCGCCATGGAGCTGTGACACCTGTGGAGGCGACGTGGTACTGCGCGAAGATGACACTCCCGATGCCATTAATCGCCGCCTCGACCTCTATGAGAGCCAAACGGCTCCTTTGATCTCCTTTTATGGGGGAACCCACCGCCTCCATGAGGTTGATGGGGTAGGGAGCCAAGATGAGGTGTTCGACCGTATTACGGCGGTCATCGACCAGGCCGGAGGCGGCTCATAGGCACGCCAAAGATAATTTGGGCGGAACCGTAGCAAATCTGCCTAGGCCATTGGCGTTTTTCATGCCTACCGATAGCATTTCACTTCGCCCCTGTTAGCCGTCATGGTTGATGGGCGGCATTGTAAGTCTCAATATTCATCCGTCAGTTCATAATTCTGTCCGTCTTAAGGAGTCTCTTCTGGCAAAACCAAAGGAAGATGCGATCGTGCTCGAGGGCACTATCACCGAGTCGTTACCCAATGCGATGTTTCGTGTTGAGCTCGAAAACGGTCATCAAGTCCTCGCGCATATCTCCGGAAAAATGCGTATGCATTACATCCGAATTCTTCCCGGCGACAAAGTGCAAGTAGAGCTCACCCCCTACGACCTCACCCGTGGTCGTATCACCTACCGATTTAAGTGAGAAGGCCATGAAGGTCCGTCCAAGTGTTAAAAAAATTTGTGAAAAATGCAAAGTCATCCGTCGCCACGGCAACGTGATGGTCATTTGCGAAAATCCGCGACACAAGCAGCGCCAGGGCTGACCCCAGGCAATTCAAAAGGAAAAATGATGGCTCGTATTTCAGGCGTCGACATCCCGCGCGAGAAGCGGTTGGAGATTGCACTCACCTATATCTTTGGCGTTGGTCGTTCAACCTCGCTCAAGATGTGCAAAGAACTTGACCTCAATCACAACACACGTGTTCGTGACCTCACCGAGGAAGAAGTCAACCGTATTCGTGGTTTTATCGATGCGAAGTTAGTTGTAGAAGGCGACCTTCGTCGCGATGTACAACAAGACATCAAGCGCAAAATCGAAATTGGCAGCTACCAAGGTATTCGCCATCGTAAAGGTCTGCCAGTACATGGTCAGCGCACGCACACCAATGCGCGCACACGTAAAGGTCCTAAGAAAACAGTCGCCAATAAGAAAAAGGCAGCGAGGAAGTAATGGCTAAGCCAGCAGCAGGTGGACGTCGTCCACGTAAGCGCGAACGCAAAAACGTCTCAACCGGCGTTGTTCATATCAAGAGTTCTTTCAACAACACCATCGTGTCCATTACCGACACGCAGGGCAATGTCATCTCGTGGGCATCTTCTGGTGCAGTTGGTTTCAAAGGTTCACGTAAGTCCACACCTTTCGCTGCACAAATGGCAGCGGAAAAAGCTGGCAAGGCTGCAATGGAGCATGGTCTTCGTCGCGCTGAAGTACATGTAAAAGGCCCAGGCTCCGGACGCGACACTGCATTGCGTTCGATTCAGAACCTTGGTATCGAAGTTTCAGGAATTAAAGATGTCACCCCGGTTCCACACAATGGATGCCGTCAGCCAAAGCGTCGGAGGGCATAACTCATGGCTCGCTACACCGGACCAAAGGTGCGCATTTCGCGCCGCCTCAATGTCAACATTTTCGAAAATGAAAAAGGAAGCAAAGCTCTCGAGCGTCGTCCTTTTCCACCAGGCCAGCACGGCCGCACCCGCCGTCGTGGTGCAGGCAGCGAATACCTAGCTCAGTTGCAAGAAAAGCAAAAAGCTAAGTACATCTACGGCTTACTTGAACGTCAATTCCGCAAAACCTATGAAGAGGCAAACCGTCTTGCTGGGCCAACAGGCGAAAACTTGTTGCGACTACTTGAACAGCGCCTCGACAACATTGTGTACCGCGCAGGTTGGGCAAGTACTCGCCCACAAGCACGTCAATTCGTTAACCACGGACTCATCAACGTCAATGGCAAGCGCGTCGACATTGCGTCGTTCACAGTGAAAAAAGGCATGGTTATCAGCCTCAGTGAAAAAGCTCGCAACATGATTGTTATTCAGCACAACATTGACGTCCTTGATCGGTCGGTTATTGGTTGGCTGGAAACCGGTGATGGTGGCAAGCAAGTAACAGTGCGCGACCTGCCACAACGCGAACATATCGATGTCCCCGTCCGCGAACAACTCATCGTTGAGTTGTACTCGAAGTAAACCTCAGTAATTGAAGGAGAGCATCATGCTCGTCATCCAACGTCCAACAATCGAAGCAATCGGAGAACCCGAGAACAACCGCCAGCGTTTTGCTGTTGGTCCACTCGAGCCAGGCTTTGGTCATACCATCGGCAACTCACTTCGTCGTACGCTTTTGTCGTCCATCCCAGGTGCTGCCATTACTACGGTGCGTTTCGAAGCTGCTCTTCATGAGTTCGACACCATTGAAGGCATTGCTGAAGATGTCACTGAAATCATCTTGAACTTGAAAGACATCGTTGTGGTGTCTGAAAGTGATGAGCCAGTGGTTTTGCGCCTCGATATTAAAGGCCCAGCTGAAGTGAAGTCTGGCGACATCGTTTTGCCAACTGGCATTGAAATCTTGAACAAAGATGTTCACATTGCTTCACTCAATGGAAAGGCACAACTCACTGTTGACCTCACCGTCGAGCGTGGACGTGGTTATGTTTCCAGCGACCGCGATTCAGAGAACCGCGTTATTGGCGTTGTTCCTATCGATGCTATTTTCTCACCTGTACGCCGTGTGATGTTCGACATCGAGCCAACACGCGTAGAGCAGTCAACAAACTACGAGCGCCTTGTGCTTGATATTGAAACCGATGGCAGCATCGAACCACGTGAGGCATTGTCTTCAGCAGGCGCAACTTTGCGTGCACTTGTCGACCTTGTTGCTAGCTTGTCCGATGAACCACAGGGTCTTGAACTCGGTGAAGTCATCGGCCACAACATCGGCTCACCAGACCTCGATCTTGCAATTGAAGACCTCGATCTCTCAGAGCGTCCACGTAACTGCTTGAAGCGCGCACAGGTCAACACCATCGGCGAGTTGCTTATGAAGAGCTACGACGATCTTTTGAATATCACCAACTTTGGGCAAAAGAGCCTTGACGAAGTAATCGCCAAGCTCGACGAGCGCGGGTTGACATTGCGCCCATAAGCGCAACGTTTCCATTAACAATCATTCGGTAATAAAGGACTAGTCATGCCAGCAACACCACGTCGTTCAAAGCGCTTCGGCGGCAGCGCATCTCATCAGCGCCTTCTTTTGGCAAACCTTGCTGCATCGCTATTTGCAGCTGAGGGCATTGTTACTACAGAAGCAAAAGCTAAGGCTTTGCGCCCCATTGCAGAAAAGCTCATCACCAAAGCAAAAAAGGCTCAAGAAGAGTCACCAATGCGAGTTCACCGCATTCGTCAAATTCAGGGTTACCTCGGTGACAAAGAAATGACCAACAAGTTGGTCAATGAAGTTGCCCCTCGTTATACGCAGCGCAATGGTGGCTACACACGCATTTTGAAGTTGGGCGAGCGCCACGGCGACAATGCTCCAATGGCGCGCATTGAACTTGTGTAATGCATAAATAACCGTTTCGGTTGACAAAAAATCATGAATACAAACACTGAGCCCGCCATTAGGCGGGCTCGTTTGTTAGTTGCCTACAACGGAGCTGCCTTTCATGGTTTTGCGTTGACTCCGGGAACTGTCACTGTTGCGCAAACGCTGAACGACACCATCGAGCAAATCATCGGTAGCCCAGTTGCAGTGCTTGGTGCGGGACGAACTGATGCTGGCGTGCACGCATGGGGGCAAGTGGTGCATGTAGATCTTGCCGATACGACAGAGCTCAGTCGGTTGGTTTTTAGCATGAACTCGTTACTTGATCCCGACATTGTCATACGGGAATATGAATGGGTTCCACAAGAGTTTGACGCGCGGCATTCAGCTTTATGGCGCGAGTATCGCTACACCATTTTGAATGCTCCGGTGAATAATCCATTTCTTGCTGCAACGAGTTGGCATATTCGCCGGCCGCTTTCGATGCCGCTGATGCAGCTAGCAACCGATGCCCTCATTGGGCTCCATGATTTTTCATCGTTTTGTCGACAACCACAGCAGTCGGGTGTGAACCGTAACGTTGATGGTCCATCGATGATGCGTCGGGTGCATCAAGCACAATGGCACGACTCGGGCAATGGAACTCTCACATTTGATATTCGGGCAAATGCTTTTTGCCATCAGATGGTGCGATCCATTGTTGGAACACTTGTTGACGTTGGGCTCGGTCGTCGCAAGGCCGGAGAAATGTCTGGTGTGTTGCGCGCAATGAGCCGGTTAAATACGCCTCATATTGCTCCTCCTCAAGGGCTGTGCTTAATGGACGTAGGTTATCCATCGTG
The DNA here is from genome assembly GCA_947450115.1 of Acidimicrobiaceae bacterium. Taxonomy (GTDB): domain Bacteria; phylum Actinomycetota; class Acidimicrobiia; order Acidimicrobiales; family Ilumatobacteraceae; genus F1-20-MAGs119. The sequence continues at coordinate 18,233 of CANFUE010000010.1, forward strand.
AACTCGCTGAGAATCCTCATTGGCTCTACGCCAGTTGGCCCGTTGGGTTCTGGAATTGGTGGGGGAGTTGAACTCACGTTGCACAACTTGGTTTTGGGTCTCAGTGCTCGCGGACATTCTGTTGAAGTCATGGCACCAGAGAACTCGCTTCATGTTGGACAACACACACATCACATTGCAGGAACATTGCAACCACTAGGGCATCTTGCACAACGTAATGAAGCAATTTGTATTCCACCACATTCAGTGCTGGCAAATATGTGGGCCTTTGCTCGTGAGCAGCAACATCGATTCGATGTCATTGTGAATCTTGCTTACGACTGGTTGCCAATGTACATCAGCAATACATTTCAAGTACCCATTGCGCATTTAGTTTCCATGGCATCAATTACCGACGCAATGGATGATGCCATTAATGAGCGATTGTTGAACGCTCCCTTTTCGGTAGCAATGCATAGCAATGCCCAAGCTGAGACGTTTGCATTAGGCCACCAAGCGCGCATCATTGGAAGTGGTGTGGCGGTGGAACGTTACGACTTTGTTGAACACGTGACAGATAATGCTCCTTTAGGGTTCATCGGGCGGGTGTCACCCGAAAAAGGAATACTGGATCTTTTTCAGATTGCTTCTGTGACGAAAAGACATGTCAAGGTGTGGGGCCTCATGCAAGACACCTTGTGCTGGGAAGAAGCGCGACGTGCGTATCCCACCGCCAAAGTCACCTATGAAGGGTTTTTGCCGACCGATCAACTGCAGGCTGAGGTGGGTCAATGTGCTGCTGTGCTCATGACCTCCAAATGGGTCGAGGCTTTTGGCAATGTTGCAATCGAGGCAATGGCCTGCGGGGTCCCTGTGGTGTCGTACCGCAGGGGTGGCCCGAGCGAGGTCATCCACCATGGGGAAACGGGATATTTAGTGGAGCCAGACGATATCGCTGGGCTGGTGGCGGCGCTGAAGGACGTACCAGCCCTCTCCCGCCAGAATTGCCGTACCCATGTGGAAAAGGAGTTTTCTACCAATGCCTTCGCGCTGCGCAGCGAAATGTGGTTGCGGGAGGCCGTGCGACAGTTTCATGCGGTTTCATGAGGGCAGATTGCCGAATTGGGTCGAACGCCCCTATCCTTTAACAGCCCCGATCTGTCAGGTTCGGTGGCCATCGACAAGGCTTCTTTGAGGCTCAGAAAGAAAAACGAAGTACAACAATGCGTACATATTCTCCCAAAGCATCTGAAATCACACGCGCTTGGCACGTCATCGACGCTGAAGGCATGGTCCTTGGTCGTATTTGCACTGAAGCTGCTCGCTTGCTGCGCGGCAAGCACAAAACAACTTTCGCTCCCCACATCGACACTGGTGATCACGTCATCATTATCAACGTCGACAAGGTTGTTCTGACATCGGGTAAAGCCGACAAAGAAATGTTCTATCGCTACAGCGGCTACCCAGGTGGTTTGAAGAGCGAAACCTATGCACAGTTGTTGGGTCGCAAGCCTGCCGAAGCTGTTCGTTTGTCTATTAAAGGTATGTTGCCAAAGGGACCACTTGGTCGTCAGCAAATGACAAAGCTCAAGGTCTATGCCGGTGCAGAACACCCACATACTGCACAAGCACCAACTCCTATTGTTTTTGCTCACGCAAAAGCTCGTTAATTTTTCGTCCGTTTCACTCGCACTCGTATCAAAGGAATCACTGTGGCAACAAAGCCTCTTACTCAAACAACTGGTCGTCGTAAAGAAGCTGTGGCTCGCGCCCGTTTGCGTTCTGGTACCGGTGTAGTAACAGTTAATGGTCGTGCATTTGAAGATTATTTCCCTATGGCAACTCAGCGCATGGTTGTTGTTGAAGCGCTTCGTGTAACGAATGCAGAAACAACATACGATGTTGATGCAACAATGCACGGTGGTGGCGTCAATGGCCAAGCCGGTGCATTGCGCATGGCAATTGCCCGTTCACTCATTGAACTCGATGAGGAACTGCGTCCAGCGTTGAAAAAAGCAGGGCTGCTTACTCGCGACTCGCGTCGCAAGGAAAGCAAGAAGTACGGCCTCAAGAAGGCACGTAAAGCCCCTCAGTTCACCAAGCGCTAAAGACCTTTGCTGCGGTTCGGCACCGACGGAGTACGTGGCGTTGCACTTCGCGACATCACCACTCATGCCGTTCAGTTATATGCTCGCGCCGCTGCGCGTGAACTTCGTTGCTCTCTTATTGTCCTCGGCTTCGATACCCGTGAATCAAGTGAGCAACTTGCCCGCGCTGTAGAGGCTGGTTTCATTGCAGAAGGTGTGGAGGTTTTGTGGGCAGGGATGTGCCCCACGCCAACGATTGCCTTTTTCGCTGAACATTGTCAAGCAGGGGCTGCTGTCATTACTGCCTCACACAACCCGTATTCAGATAACGGGTTGAAGTTTTTTGGCGAAGGTGGAATCAAGCTTTCTGATGAACAAGAGTCGCGCATTCAAAAAACTTATGAGTTGCTTGTACAAAGCGAAACTGCCGAAGTTGCCAATAGTGGTGTTGGGGAAGTCGCGCTAGACCTCGATGCATACTGCGCACATATATCTGCCTCAGTTGTAGGGGTCGATACCAAGATCAAAGTTGTTATTGATTGTGCAAATGGTGCCATGAGCGAAGTGGCACCACAAGTATTTAAAAAACTTGGCGTTACCCCGAGCTTTATTCACTGCACGCCTAATGGAAAAAATATTAACGAATCTTGTGGTGCAGCCCACCCCGAGTCGTTAGTGAAAGAAGTAATTCGCAGCAAGGCAGATCTGGGAATTGCATTTGATGGCGATGGCGACCGCATCATTGCAGTCGATGGAAATGGTGAAGTAGTAAATGGCGATCAACTCATTGCGCTCTTCGCGCTGCAACTCAAAGCGCGTAACAGCCTTGCAAACAACACGGTTGCAGTAACAGTCATGACCAATATGGGTTTTCATATTGCCATGCAAAACGCGGGCATCAATGTGGTCACTACACCTGTAGGTGATCGATCAATCTTGCTTGCACTTCACGAAGCAAAAGCTTGTTTGGGCGGTGAACAAAGTGGCCACATTATTTTTACGCAACATGCAACCACGGGCGATGGTTTACTGGCCGCCGTTCAACTTCTTTCGGTACTTCATTCTCGGCAACAAAGTTTGCACGAGGCATCGCAAGAGGTAATGACATCACTTCCACAAGTGCTCATCAATGTCTCTATCCAGGGTGGCGCTCAACCGCAAGATCTGTTAACAAAGCATCATGCAGCGATTTCCGAGGTGGAGAAGCTATTAGGTGGAAAGGGACGTGTTTTGGTGCGGCCCAGTGGAACAGAACCACTCATCCGCGTCATGGTGGAGGCGGAAACATCTGCAGAGGCTAAAAAATATGCAGAGCAAATTGCTCAAATATTAAGCCCCTCTGCCCCAGCGCAGGGCAGGTAAAGTACAACCATGTGTGGAATTATTTGCGTCCTCAGCCGAAAAGGCAATCGCGCAACACCCACGCCAGATCAGGTTTTTGATCAGTTTCTTGAGGCGCAAACCCATCTTGAGCGAGCCTCGACCGATTTCGCTAGTGCAGAGCACGCCGCCAAGGCACTAGAGATCATCAACTCATTGCTCAAAGGTGATGCAGGGGTTCGCGCAATGGTGGGCAGCCCCGAGTTGGTCGATGGCATTCGTACGGCACTCGTGAAATTGGCTCCTCAAGTAGAGAAGTATGAAGCCTCTCTAGAGGCGAGTCAAGATGCGCATCTCATTGAGAATGCATCACACACTGTGTCTGCTATCAAAGATGCGCTGTGGTCAATATCTGAAGATCGTCTACGCACAGCGCGTGAGGTTTCATTGCTAGCCGGAATGCACACATCTGACGAATCGCTACACGGCTACCTTTCCATACAGCAGGCTCTGTCGGCTATCGACCGCATGGAAGTACGCGGCAGAGATTCCGCGGGTATTGGTGTAGTGGTGTGGGGCCACGGCCTCACTGAAGATGTGGTGTTGGGTGATGATGCGCTACGAAGTGTATTTGTGCCACGTCATGAAGATGATCTCTTTACATCGCGTTCGGTACGTGTTGAAGGTGATGCCTGGGTATTTGTTTATAAAGCCGCAGCAGAAATTGGTGAGCTAGGCGACAATACAAAAACAATGCGACAGCACATTTTGCAAGACGCATTGTTGCGACGAGTCGTTTCAGCAAAAAATGCACAGGTGAGTGTTATTGGGCATACGCGCTGGGCAAGTGTTGGAATCATTTCTGAGCCAAATGCTCATCCTGTTACTGGCGAGGAAGTCAACAAAAAACAGCCACTGGTTTTGGCAGTTTTAAATGGCGATGTCGACAATTACGCAGATCTCAAAGTGGAACACGATATTTCTGTTGCAGCTTCCATCACCACCGATGCCAAAGTCATTCCCAGTTTGGTTGCCCGTGGCTTGCAAGCCGGCCAACCATTACAACAGAGTTTTTTGAATGCGGTGACACAGTTCGATGGTTCAGTAGCCATTGCAGCCTTGAGTATTGATCATCCCGACAGCATCATGCTCGGGTTACGAGGTAGTGGCCAGGGTATGTGTATTGGCCTCGCCGAAGACCGCTTTATTGTTGCGAGCGAACCATATGGAACAGTTGAAGACACAGTCAACATCGTGCGCATGGATGGTGAGTCACTGGTATCTCCCGACCAACCCGCAAGCCGCGGTCAGGTCATCCAACTGTTATCAAGTGACGCCGGCAATGTTCAAGGAATGCAGCGCGTGAGTTACGACGGATCATCGTTGCCCGTTACAAGCGATGACGTGGTGAATGCAGGAGTAACTACGCGCGATATTGATCGTGGAACTTCACCGCACTTCTTATTGAAAGAAATTCTTGAGGCGCCTGAAAGCTTTCGTAAAACATTGCGTGGCCGCATTCATGAAAACAATGGCATCTGTCAAGCAGATCTTGATGATGACGTGCTACCAAAAGAAGTGGTCGACTTATTAGTTGCTCGCAAAATACGTCGCATTCGTATTATTGGCCAAGGAACTGCCGCTGTGGCAGGTAGCAGCATAGTGGCTCTTCTTAATTCATTGTCAGAAGAAGCTTTCGATATCGATGCACTAACGGCAACAGAATTCTCGGGGTTTGGCCTCTTGCCCGACATGAGCGACACATTGGTCATTGCAGTAAGTCAAAGTGGAACCACTACCGATACCAACCGAACAGTTGATCTTGCACGAGCTCGCGGTGCCCACGTTATTGCAATAGTGAATCGTCGTAATTCCGATCTCGCAATGCGGTCCGATGGCGTGTTGTACACATCTGATGGCCGCGACATTGAAATGAGCGTGGCAAGTACAAAAGCTTTTTATGCACAAGTTGCAGCAGGGGTTCTGCTCTCGTGTGCCATTTCTGCTGCCGCTGGTGTGGGAAGCAGCCAAGCTCGACATCGTGTATTGCACTCGCTGAAGTCAATTCCCGACGCAATGCGCGAAGTAATTGCCGAACGTACTCTCATTGCAGAAGCAGCGCATCGCTTCGCTCCGGCGAAAAGATATTGGGCTGTAGTGGGCAATGGCCCCAATGCTGTATCTGCGAACGAAGTACGCATCAAACTTTCTGAATTGTGTTACAAATCAATTTCCTGTGACATCACAGAAGACAAGAAACATATTGACCTTTCTTGTGAGCCAATGATTTTGGTTTGTGCTGCTGGGCTTGTTGGCGGTACTGCTGCAGATGTGGCAAAAGAAATTGCCATTTACAAAGCGCATAAGGCAACCCCAATTGTCATAGCCACACGTGGCGACCAACGATTCGATGCGGCGTCTGCTGTCTTGATGGTTCCGGAAGTTGACGCCTCGGTTGCTTTCATACTTTCAGCAATGGTCGGGCATCTCTTCGGGTATGAAGCTGCACTTGCCATCGATGCCACTGCTCGACCATTACGTGAAATTCGTGAATCCATCAAAGAGATATCGAGTTCTAACGCAGAGCCAACTCTCGCTGTTTCACATATTCGTCGGCATGCAGCACACCCCGCTAGCCGATTCTTCGATGCGCTTGCAATGGGTCAATATGACGGAACGCTTGAAGCATCAACGGCAGTACGTTTAACGTCAATTCTCTACGATGTGCTGTCGAAAGATCCGATCGATTCGTATCAGCGTCACTCTGGGAAAGTTGTCACTCCAGCAGTTTTGCTTGATGATTTCATCAATGCATTAACGAAGGCAATAGATGAACTCACTCGCCCGATTGATGCAATTAAACATCAAGCGAAAACGGTAACGGTAGGAATCTCGCGCAACGATGAAGGCCTCATGGATAGAGCCCTGGTGCAAGCAGTCTTGGCTGCAGGTGTTTCGCGAGATCGTCTTGCGTATCGCACGCTCAAGATCCTTGCCGATCTTGATGCCGCCGTTGTGTCGGTCAATGGGTTCACAAGGTATGGCATCGACGGCAGTGAAATAGACGACGCAAATATTTCCATCATTGAGCGTGGTGGTATTTCTATCGATTTGAAATCGCGAGTAGATGGAATCGCTCGTTTAGTGGGAACCAAACATCGCGTTGCGACGAACCAGGAAGTGTTAGTAGCTCGTGGAAGATCAGACAACCGAACCGTTATTTTTATACCCGAATTAAAGTCTGGCGAAACAACGGGAATCACATTGCTCCATGTCACCTTTGCGCAACGTCTCAGTGCAAGCGTCATGAAATCTGTTTTGCAAGGTTATGACGACCGCTACAGCCGCCTTGTTGACTGGGTCAAAGAAACAGAAAGCGAATTCCGTGACGACCTCCTTGCAGACATTGATGTTGTTGATGCTCTCATACTGCCAATTTCAGATACTGCAAATAGGTGGCGGGCTCAGGAATCATGATTGGTCTTGGGGTAGACGCAGTAGATATTGAACGCTTCCGTGAAGTATTGAGCCGTACTCCTTCGCTGAAGAATCGAGTATTTACGAGTGCAGAGTTAGAACTAGCCGACACGCGCAAAGATGCAACGGCGTCGTTGGCGGCGCGATTTGCCGTACGAGAGGCAACCATGAAAGCACTCGGTGTGGGTTTGGGTGCGTTCGATTTTCATGATGTTTCAGTACGCAAAGCAGCTAGTGGCGCACCAGAACTCATCGTTTCTGGTCGTGCCCAAGAACTAGCACAACAACAGGGAATTACGCAGTGGCGGGTATCTCTGAGCCATACGCACATTGTTGCTGTGGCAGTTGTTGCCGCATCGTAATAGCGCCGTACGCTAAAGCCATGGAGGCCGTCTTTACCCCAGAGCAGATGCGATACATCGATGCTCATAGTGAGGTAGATATTGCCGTATTTATTCGTCAGGCCGGCTATGCGGTAGCACAAGCTGCGTTGCGCATACTCGGCGGGTCATATGGCAAGCACGTGGTTGTTCTTGTAGGAAAAGGGAATAATGGCGAAGATGGAAGAGTTGCCAGCGAATTTCTGCGTGCGCGAGGCGTCAAGATTTCGTTGTTTCTCGTCAGTGAAATTCCCTTACAACTGCCACCGTGTGATTTAGTAATCGATGCTGTCTATGGCACAGGGTTGCGTGGTGAATTCTTTGCTCCACAAACGAGTGCTCCTGTTCTTGCGGTCGATATCCCGAGTGGAGTTGATGCAACAACGGGTGAGTGTCGTGGTGTTCCCTTCGTGGCGCAAGAGACGGTGACGTTTGGTGCGTTGAAACCGGGCATTGTCTTGCAGCCAGGGCGCACACATGCCGGTGTTGTCGTGGTGGCATCTTTAGATCTGCCATTGGATTTGGGTAAGCATGTCGATGAGAAAACTATCGAAGTGGTCACAAGTATTGATGTTGAACAGTGGGTGCCATCACGAGCACCAACAACACATAAATGGAAATCAGGAGTACGTGCAATTGCGGGAAGCAAAACAATGATGGGCGCTGCCCAACTCAGTTGTGCTGCTGCGTATAAAGCGGGTGCAGGTATTGTGCACCTCTCATCTCTTGGTGGTATGCCTGAAACCATCGCTCCACTTGAAGTGGTGTATCGGGCTGTTTCAGAAGATCATTGGGCCGAACAATGCCTAGCCGACATTGAACGGTTTGCGTCTGCACTCATTGGCCCAGGGTTAGGTCGTGGTGATGAACTTGTCGATGAAGTCTTTCATTTTGTGTCGCGCTGCCCTGTGCCGTTGGTAATCGATGGCGATGGTCTGCAAATACTTGCTTCTTCGCGAGATGGTCAGCGCAGAGAGATGACCAACTTTTTCGCACAGCGCTCTGCGGCGACGGTGCTGACCCCTCACGATGGTGAATTCAGTGCCCTCACGGGAGAGCGGCCGAGTGCAGATCGTATTGCAGACACGCGCAAAGCGGCAGCATCATTGCAAGCAGTAGTTCTTCTCAAAGGGTCCACCACAGTGGTGGCAGAACCCAATGGAAACGTGCTGTGCATCACAAACGGTGATGCCCGACTAGCTACAGCAGGATCTGGTGATGTCTTAACCGGAGTAATTGCAGCCCTACTTGCGTTGGGTTTAGACGCTTTCCATGCTGCAGCAGCTGGAGCATTTATCCACGGAAATGCATTAGAGCGGCTTCCGGAATACGGTGTCATTGCATCAGATATTGTTCGAGAAATTCAAGTTGGTGGCTATGGGTGTATCTAACGTAAAGCGCTGGGCATGGGCTGAAGTAAACCTCGCTGCGTATATCCACAACATCGAGCATCTGAAATCACTGGTAGCGCCCGCAGAAGTGTGGGCTGTTGTTAAAGCAAATGCCTACGGACACGGAGCAATTGCTATTGCGAAATCTGCACTTGTTGCGGGCGCCTCTGGTCTGTGTGTTGCGCTGGCTAGTGAAGTTGCAGAACTCAGAGATGCTGGGGTGGAGTCTCCTGTACTTGTTTTGAGTCAGCAGCCTTATGACTCACTGCCTCTTTTGTTGCAACAAAGAGCAACACATACTGTTTATTCAATTGAGTATGTTAACGAGTTGGTAAAGCACGCAACTGTATTAGAAATATCGCAAGTTCCTGTACATATCAAAGTAGATACCGGAATGAATCGCGTTGGAGTTTCACCACAGTTACTCAAGGAACTGGTTCACCATGTGCAAGAACTTTCTCCACGTATTGTGCTTGAAGGAATTTATACACACTTTGCAAATGCCGATGAACCAGAGCATCCAGCCAACAATGAACAAAGTCGTTTGTTCGCAGATTCTCTCAACCAGCTAGGTCATCTATCGGAAAATCTGAAAATCCATAGTTGCAATTCGGCTGCGGCAATACGTTTCCCGCAGGAAAGGCGATCACTAGTTCGTGTAGGAATTTCTAGTTATGGCCTGAGCCCAGGTCCAGAACTGACCGACGACTGCCGTGAGTTAGAGCCAGTGATGTCGTTGAAGGCTCGGGTGTCACACGTTCATGTGGTGCAGCCTGGCCAAGGTGTGTCATACGGACACCGGGCAATCACCACAGAGGAATGCGTTATTGCCACCGTCCCCTTGGGATACGCCGATGGAGTGCCGCGTCGGTTGTGGAGTGAAGGCGGAGAGGTGCTCATTGGTGGAAAACGTTTTCCCATCATGGGGGTCATCACCATGGACCAACTGATGGTGAATTGTGGGCCAGTAGGGCATTGCCAGGTAGCAGTAGGCGATGAAGTGGTCCTCATAGGCAAGCAAGGATCTGAAGTCATTACTGCTACCGACTGGGCCGATGCATTAGGCACCATTGCATATGAAGTTACATGCGGCATTGGTGCTCGCATTGAGCGCCAATACGTCGAAGCGCATCACTAGCATCAGATACATCTTTTTATGAATTTATTTGCTTCTTCTCCCATTGTGACGCGCGAAATTGCTGCAGTAGTTGCTTCATATCTGCGCCTCGGCGACACCGTGGTTCTTGCGGGTGAAATGGGAGCCGGAAAAACACAGTTAGCACAAGGAATTTGCACAGCACTGGGAGTAACCGACCCAGTCACTTCGCCAACGTTCAACCTGGTGCACTCATATGCGGGTAACGATGCAACGGTGTACCACGCCGACCTTTACCGCCTGAAAAATACAGATGAAATTGCCGACCTGGCACTCGAAGAATTCTCTCAACAAGGTGGCATCGTCCTCATTGAATGGGGCGATGTCGGTGACGACATCATTGGCGAGCATCTTGAAATTCGAATATCCCTTGGCGAAGAAGATGAAGCACGCGACATAGAAATTCGTGCAGTAGGGAAGCGTTGGGAACTTCGTTGGCCACGGTTAGTGTCGGCAACCAAGTCGTTTGCAAGTGTCGATGCAGAGTGGGATGACCTATGAAAATTCTAGGCATCGATACATCGAGCGAACAAGTGAGTGTTGCTGTGGGAGATGACGAAAGCATCTCTGCAAGTTTTCAGCTTGCGAGCGATCGGCGTCATGTGGAGTCGCTCATTCCTGCAATTGAACTTCTCTTGCGAAACATCGGAATCAGCATTCATGAGTTGAGTGCCATTGCAGTAGATCTTGGACCCGGACTTTTCACCGGTATGCGCGTAGGAATCACCACCGCACTGACGTTGGCCAACATCGCTGAACTTCCACTCATCGGGTCAGACAGCTTGCAAGTTCTTGCCCATGGCGTCGAGCGTGTTGCTCTGCAGGAATTAGACGACGCCGAAATTGTGGTGCCAATTCTTGATGCTCGGCGAAACCAGGTGTATTGGTCGATGCATCGTATCGATCACTCCTCTAGCGGGGCACTTGAAGAAATTCGTGAACCTCGTGTTGGGGATGTAGAAGAACTGATCGAAGATCTACTCGACAGATCACAAAGATCAGTTGTGCTCGGAACTGGCGCAGTGAAATACATCGAGTCGCTTATTGAAATTCCCGATCTTGCGCTTATTGGTGAGCGCAGTGGAGTGCGAAATTTTGCATTCAATGCGCACCTTCCTCATGCATCAACTTTGGTGTCGCTTGCGGCCAAGAAATATGCAGCTGGCCGCATTGAAGGCGACCCAATTGCACCTATCTACTTGCGGGCTCCCGATGCGGAAATTCAGTGGTTAACACGGTGAGCATCATGAGAAAGCCAGATGATCTGCGCACACCTGTGCTCGACATTGTGCCGATGCGCCGCAAGCACTTGAAGGCAATCATGCCAATCGAAGAAGTGGTGTACCCGCGACCATGGACGCTCGGAGTTTTCCATGCCGAAATTGAACTGGTGCGTCGCGAACAGCGCTTTTACATTGTGGGTCAAATTGGTGACGAGGTGGTGGGGTACGGCGGTTTGTTGTTCACCCCCGACGATGCTCATGTCACCAATATTGCCGTTCACCCCGAGTGGCAACGGCGTGGAATTGCTACAGATCTTTTATTGGAACTTGCATGGAAAGCGCGTGAACGCGAATGTCAAGCACTCACGTTAGAAGTGCGCATGAGTAACACCCCTGCACAAGAGCTATATAGGCGATTTGGCTTTGTGCCGGCAGGGGTGCGCAAGAAGTATTACGAAAATGTTGAAGATGCCATGGTGATGTGGTGCCACGAGGTAAGCAGTTTTGAATATGGTGCGCGGTTGCGAGAAATTGAAACGGAACGTGGCAATGCACATCGATAATTCAACTGTCGTGCTTGGTATTGAAAGCAGCTGCGATGAAACAGCAGCTGCAATTGTGATGGGAGGAAACGATGTGCTTTCCTCCGTCGTGTCGAGTCAAATTGATATCCATGCAAAATTTGGTGGGGTAGTCCCTGAGGTTGCAAGCCGTGCACATCTTGAACTCATCCAACCTGTCATTAACGAGGCAATTCAACTTGCGGGCATTGGTGCGGAGCGCGTTAATGCAGTTGCCACCACTATTGGACCTGGGCTCATTGGTGCACTCCTCGTGGGTGTTTCTGCGGGCAAGGCAATGGCTTACGGATTAGATGTTCCCTTTATTGGAGTAAATCATCTTGAAGCACATCTCTACGCAGCGCTTCTTGAAGAACCACAGCTGCCATTCCCTGCGGTGGTGCTTTTGGTATCGGGTGGAAATACTTTGCTCATTCACATGACAGCTCCCGGTGAGTATTCGTTGTTAGGAGCAACTATTGATGATGCTGCAGGTGAAGCATTCGACAAAATTGCGCGCTTTCTCGATATTGGGTACCCAGGTGGCCCTGCAATAGATGCTGCAGCGCAAAAGGGAGATCCAAAGTCAATTGAATTTCCCCGCGCAATGTTGCATGACGGCCTCGATTTTTCTTTCAGTGGGTTGAAGACTTCAGTTATTAATTATGTGAGAAAAAACCCAGGCGTGTCATCAAATGACGTGGCAGCTTCCTTCCAATATGCAGTCGTCGATGTTCTCGTAGCAAAAACCTTGAAGGCTGCACAACAAGTTGATGCCAAAAGTATTGTTCTTGGTGGTGGAGTAGCGGCAAACTCGTTACTGCGAAGTGAAATGCAACGAGTGGGTAATGGGGCTGGCTTCCATGTGGCATTGCCCAGCAAGGCAATGTGTACCGACAATGCCGCGATGATTGCTTCAGCGGGTTGGTATCGACTGCGAGACCACGGACCATCTGGTCTCGATATAGGTGCCATTCCTCATCTCTCGCTCACTGGTTCCACTGTGCGCGGTAACCGTGGCGAGAGAAAGTGAAAACGATCTCATGTTGAAACTTGGTTCTCATACTCTGCAGGTGCCCGTGGTGTTGGCTCCCATGGCCGGCGTTACCAACGCGCCATTTCGTTCACTATGTCGACAGTTTGGTCCGGGTCTTGTGTACGTCAATGAAATGGTGATGGCTACCGGCTTAGTGCGTTTCAGCCCGAAATCACAACGTCTCATTACCTTTAGTCCCGATGAAGATCTGCGCAGCGTGCAACTATATGGCTCTGATCCAGAAATTATGGGGCGTGCAGTTTCGCAACTTGTTGCCAACAATGCGGTTGACCACATTGACCTCAATTTTGGGTGCCCAGCAGCCAAGGTGACGCGCAAGGGTGGCGGAGCAGCAGTACCACTCAAGAAAAATTTATTGCGCGCCATTATTCGCGCTGCAGTAAGTGAAGGTAAAAAAGGTGGCATTCCAGTCACCTGCAAATTCCGCATGGGAATTACCGACGACCTACTGACGTATTTGCATACGGCAGAAATTGCTGGCGAAGAAGGCGTTGCATGGGTTGCTCTACATGCGCGAACTGTTGAACAACACTATGCAGGGCAAGCTCGGTGGCCAGCAATTGCTACTTTGAAGTCTCACTTTCCTGAATTGCAAGTTCTTGGTAACGGCGATATTTGGGATGCACATGATGCAATGAAGATGATGGAACAAACAGGATGTGATGGTGTTGTCGTTGGCAGAGGATGCCTCGGGCGGCCATGGTTATTTCGGGATCTTGTTGATGTATTTGCAGGGCGCGACATTCAACCAACTCCACTACTTGGCGAAGTGGTAGATGTCATGTTGCAACATGCACGCATGCTCGATGCGCATGCCACTACTGCGCTGCCAGGTGAAAACGTTCGTGGTGCAAAAGAATTTCGCAAACATGCTGGTTGGTATCTCACTGGTTATCCAGTTGGTGGCGAAGTGCGCAGGAGAGCATCAAATTGCTCAACGGTGAAAGAACTTGAAGAACTCTTTGAAGACATTGATCGCAGCATCGCCATCGTTGAGGGTGGCGAACGCTTTACGCGAGGTCATACCAATGGGCCCATCAAAGTTGCATTACCTCCTGGATATCTCAACAGCCTCGATGACATGGTTGTTCCAGATGACAATAATGAGATGCAACTCAGCGGAGGGTAAGAGATATGCGAATTATCCTTGCATCGCGCTCGCCACGTCGTCTTGATCTGTTGCAACGTATTGGATTTTCTCCTGAGGTGATGCCGGCAAACATTGATGAAACTCAACATGCGAATGAACCTGCAATCAAATATGTGCAACGGCTCTCTCAAGAAAAAGTGCAAAAAATTGCAGATGAGTTGGGGATGACTGGCGGAGTCGTCTTTCTCGGTGCCGACACATGTGTAGAGCTCGATGGTGTGGTGCATGATCAACCAGCAGATCGAGAAGCTGCGCGACGCACATTGGGCATCTTGTCGGGCCGCACTCACCAGGTGCACACCGCCGTCACCTGCCTGTCGGAAAAGGGGAGCACCACCATCATCGACACCGCTCGGGTCACCATGGTGCCTATCTCCACCCATCTCATGGAGTGGTATCTCGATACGGGGGAGTCTTTTGGCAAAGCCGGGGCCTATGGCATGCAAGGTTTTGGGGGAGTGCTGGTGGAACGGGTCCAGGGGTCTATGTCGACCGTTATTGGGCTACCGCTAGCTCCGACCGCCCATCTTTTGAGGATTCTCAGTTAGCACTCGGGGGTTGCGGTTGCTAACCGACCAAAACTGGCCGTATCATTGGCACTCACTCCTTGCGAGTGCTAACGCCCTTGGCGTCAGTACGTAAAGAGTGAACCGTTATCCATATACATCAGCGCCATTGGAGGCCTGCGACATGAACCTTAAGCCGTTGGACGACCGAATTGTCGTGAAGCCAAACGAAGCCGAGCAGACCACTGCCTCGGGTCTCGTCATCCCCGACACAGCCAAAGAAAAGCCCCAGCAGGGCACCGTACTCGCCGTTGGCCCAGGCCGCTGGAGCGACGATGCGGGCAAGCACACAGCGCTTGACATCAAAGTCGGCGACACAGTTTTGTATAGCAAGTACGGCGGTACTGAAGTGAGCTTTGGTGGAGACGACCTCCTCATTCTCACCAGCCGTGATGTTCTCGCCATTGTGGCGAAGTAAGGCGTAGCAATGTCAAAAATTCTCAAGTTCGACGAAGAAGCACGTCGCGCACTTGAAGCCGGTGTGAACAAATTGGCCGATGCGGTCAAGGTGACACTCGGACCAAAGGGACGCAACGTAGTTCTCGACAAAAAATTTGGTGCACCAACCATTACCAACGACGGTGTTTCTATTGCGAAAGAAGTAGAACTCGAAGACCCATTTGAAAACATGGGTGCACAGTTGGTGAAAGAAGTTGCCACAAAGACCAACGACGTAGCCGGTGACGGCACCACAACTGCAACAGTTCTTGCACAGGCCATGGTTCACCTTGGTTTGCGCAACGTCGCTGCAGGTGCAAACCCAATGGGTTTGAAGCGCGGTATTGAAAAAGCTGTTGCTGCTGCTGTGGAGTCCATCAAGAGTCAGTCAAAAGAAGTTGATGACAAGCAAGATATTGCAAACGTCGCAACCATTTCTGCAGCCGATTCCAGCATTGGAAATGTTATTGCCGATGCCATCGACCGTGTTGGTAAAGACGGTGTAGTAACTGTTGAAGAGAGCAATACCTTTGGTATTGAGCTCGACTTCACTGAAGGTATGCAGTTCGACAAGGGCTACCAGAGCCCTTACTTCGTGACCGATGCAGACCGTCAAGAAGCAGTTCTTGAAGATCCATACATCTTGCTTTACGCATCGAAAATCTCATCTGTGCAATCCATGCTCCCAGCTCTTGAAGCCGTCATGAAGAGTGGTCGCCCACTCGTCATCATCGCTGAAGATGTTGAAGGCGAAGCACTTGCCACACTTGTTGTGAACAAGATCCGCGGAACGTTTAACTCGGCTGCTGTGAAGGCACCAGGGTTTGGCGATCGTCGTAAGGCAATGTTGCAAGACATGGCAGTTCTTACTGGTGGCCAAGTCATCAGCGAAGAAGTTGGTTTGAAGTTGGAGAACGTAACGCTCGACCTCTTGGGTCGTGCAAAGCGCGTCATCATCACCAAAGACAACACCACCATCGTCGATGGTTCAGGTGCAAAAGATGAAGTCAATGGTCGCATTAGCCAAATCAAGGCTGAAATCGACAACACCGATTCTGATTGGGACCGTGAAAAGCTTCAAGAGCGTCTTGCCAAACTTGCTGGCGGCGTTGCCGTTATCAAGGTGGGAGCAGCAACTGAAGTGGAGTTGAAGGAAAAGAAGCATCGTATTGAAGATGCTGTTTCTGCAACCCGCGCAGCAATCGAAGAAGGCGTTGTAGCTGGTGGCGGAACCGCACTTGTGCGCGCACGTCCTGCGGTACTCAAAGTTGTTGAGTCACTTACTGGTGACGAAGCAACTGGTGCACGTACGGTGTATGAGTCGCTCACCTCTCCAGCACGCCACATTGCCGACAATGCTGGCCTTGAAGGCGCAGTGGTTGTTCAGCGAGTGGAGTCAGAGAAGGGCGCCATTGGCTTGAATGCAGCCACAGGCGAATTCACCGACCTCATTAAGGCCGGAATTTTGGACCCAGCAAAAGTAACGCGTGCTGCTTTGCAAAACGCTGCATCAATTGCTGCACTCGTGCTCACTACAGAGTGCCTCGTGGCCGACAAGCCTGAGAAGCCAGGCGCTGCACCAGCCGGTGGCGGCGGTGGAATGCCCGGTGGAATGGGAATGATGTAAATCATTCTTTTCCTTTTGGAGAACTGAAAGATCCCGGGTCATTGACCCGGGATCTTTTTTATCTACGCTGAGGTGATGAAAGATGAAAAACCATTGAAGACAAAACGCCTCGGGCTTTTTCATCAACTTGCCGATTACGTAGTGGCATTAGGTTTTTTGATCTTGATCAGTCGATCTGCATACCCATACATATTGGGGGCTTTAGGTTTTATCGCCCTATTCAATTCGTCAACGACACCCGGGCCGCTATCGGCGTATCGAATCATGCCGCGCAAGTTGCACAATGCGCTAGATCTGGCGTTGGTTCTTGGGGCACTTATTGCGGGAAGCATTGGAAGTCAATCGGTATCAAATAGGTCATCTCTGTTTGCATTAGCTATTTTGCAGGGGTTCATCATCTATCTGGCACGAGTGACGAAGCATGCTCGCTTGTAGGTAACCTCTCCCTATGGCATTTGAACGACCACTTCCCGATCTCGACAAACTCATTACTGCTTGGGAATCATGGGAAAAAGGCGAAGAGGCACCAGGTCGCGTGCTTGCCAATTTAAAAACAGCTGGCCTCGCCGATATTTTGCGCCAACTGCAAACTTCAGGCTGGGCACCTTCCGCTTAGGTCATCAATGCGTGCAGGTGGGCAGCAAAAGATTCCGCGTCCATCGGCCTGGGAAAAAGGAAGTCCGGCACCTTGGGCTGGTCTCGACTTAAGACCACTCACATCTCTCACGCATGTTGTTTCGCAGATCTCTGCTCACTCGGCACAAACTGCCGCAACGGAGTCCATGCCCGACGCACGAGTCAGCGCAGTATTGGTGAACCTGTATCAAGGAACCTCGGGTGTAGAAGTAGTTCTCACGAAGCGTGCAGCGCACCTAAAAAACCATAAGGGTGAAATTTCTTTTCCTGGGGGACGAGTGGAACCGGATGAACAGGTTCACGAAGCTGCTCTGCGAGAAGCCGTGGAAGAGGTGTCGCTTCCGGCTCACGATGTCACTCTGGTAGGTGAGCTCGACCACTTGCTCACCATTGTGAGCAATAGCTATATCGTTCCCATCGTGGGCGTGTTGCCGTATAAGCCAATACTTACTGCATCGGCAGATGAAGTTGATCGTATTTTGCATGTTCCATTGCATGAACTCGCGCGAACCGACACCTATGCATCTGAAGTATGGGAGTTACCCATGGGGATGCGCACTATTTTTATGTATCACCTTGATGATGAAACAATTTGGGGCGCAACTGCACGAGTGCTTACTCAGTTGCTCCAAGTTTCCCTGGGCATTGATATTTAGCTACCTAAACTTCTCACCAACTCATAAAAAGTGCGTGCCCAGGCTCTGCAATTCAATCGCTGATAAATTCCCCGTGGCTCACAGGTAGTGAGCATGTCGTTGTAGAACTGGTTGTCAACTTTGAGGCGAAGATCTCCAGTCCAAAAATTAATGCCAGTAGCTCGACTCATCATTTTGAAGTTTCGGTAGCCAAAATCATGGCGACGACATGGCATGGTGAAATTAAAAGAACGTCCTGTGTTGCCCACTAACGGACTGCTGCAAAAATCAGTTGTCCAGTCGAGTTCTGGAAATTGTCGCTTATAGGTTGTTTCAAAACGCGGGAATGTTGACAGGGAGGTGGAAAATGATCCTCGTTCAATGACGGAAAGCGTTTGAGCCAAAGTGTGTGGCGACGGGGCAACAAGTGTTGCTGCAATGAAAGCGTGTGTGAAAACTGCACCCATATACGTTCCTTTCAGATACGTATATGTGTGCGAAGAGTCGCTTAGAGTGCCGCAATTTCTTTCAGGGCTTGCACGGTCATAATGGCCCCAATTGCTGCCTCTTCGCCTTTGTTGCCCTCCGTGCCACACCTGTCGAGTGCTTGCTGGAGAGTATTAACGGTGAGCACACCGAAGGCAACGTGTACTCCCGACTGCAATGCAGCTTGTTGCAAGCCAGAAGCAGCTTCGCCTGAGACGTATTCAAAATGCGGAGTATCGCCGCGAATGACTGCACCGAGTGCAACAACTGCGTCTACCTTGCCCGACTTGGCGAGCGCCAATGCTGCAACGGGAAGCTCAAATGCCCCTGGTACCCAAAGTGTGTGGATGTCTGTTGAGGCAACCCCGTGGTTGGTAAAACCTTGAACAGCGCCAATGCGCAATGCATCAACGATGTCGAAGTTGAAAGTTGCGCAAAGAATGCCAAAGCGCATACCGCGGCCATCTACTTTTACATTGCTGAGTCCATCATTTGGTCCGTGCATTTTTTACTCCATTCTTCAGGTGAATTATTTGTCCATGTCAATGAGGTGACCCATGCGCTCTTTTTTTGTGCGCAGGTATTTCTCATTTTCTGGCGTTGATGCAATTTCAATAGACACTCGTTCAACTACTGCAAGCCCGTACCCTTCGAGGCCGCCGTACTTCGCAGGGTTGTTGGTCATGAGGCGTAACTCAGATGCCCCGAGGTCGGCAAGTATTTGTGCCCCAATGCCGTATTCACGGCTATCAATAGGCAAACCAAGTTCTACGTTTGCATCAACAGTATCGAAGCCTTCGTCTTGCAATGAATAGGCACGAATTTTATGACCGATACCAATACCGCGACCTTCGTGTCCGCGTAAATACACCACCACTCCGCGGCCTTCCTCGGAAATCTTTTGCATTGCTGCAGCAAGCTGAGGCCCACAATCGCAGCGCCGGCTTCCAAATACATCACCTGTTAGACATTCGCTGTGTACGCGAGTGAGCACTGCACCTGGTGCTGAAATATCACCCTGCGTAAATGCAAGGTGTTCAATGCCATCAACCGTATTGCGGTAGGCGTAGCAAGTAAAGATTCCCCATTCAGTGGGAACGGGCGCAGAGCTAATGAATTCAACAAGCCGTTCGTGGTGCCGGCGGTATTCAATGAGAAGAGCAATAGAAGACAACAACAAATTGTTCTTGGTGCAAAATGCCCGCAGATCATCGAGGCGAGCCATAGTGCCATCGTCATTTTGAATTTCACAAATAACGCCCGCTGGCTGACAACCAGCAAGTTTGGCGAGGTCTACTGCAGCTTCGGTATGGCCCGCACGTTTCAGTACGCCACCTTCGCGAGCACGCAGTGGAAAGATGTGTCCAGGTCGCGCAAAAGCCGCATAGTTGGCTGAGGGGTCAGAGAGTGCACGCAATGTAGCTGCGCGGTCGGCCGCAGATATTCCTGTTGCAATTCCTTCCATGAGGTCTACCGACACCGTGAAAGCGGTGCGGTGACTCTCGGTATTTTGGTCCACCATGGCGGGGAGGCGAAGTTCATCACAACGCTCACCGGTGAGTGGTGCGCATACAACGCCCGTTGAGTGGCGCACAATGAACGCGAGTTTTTCCTGCGTTGCAAATTCTGCAGCCATAATGAAATCGCCCTCATTTTCACGATCTTCATCGTCAACAATGACCACCATTTCGCCACGAGCAATTGCTGCGAGTACTTCGGGAATGGAAGCAAACCCGTTATCTGAGGGGGGAAGAGTTGTGCTGTTCATGGTTTTTCCTTTCGCACCTCAACAACGACTTCTATGTCGGTATCGAGTTGTTGAACTGATGAAATGGTGCCGCGCCACATGTCGGCGATATCGCCCACTGCGTCGCCGCTAAAAATTCCGGGGGCATTGTCGCCACCGGCAATGGCCGGGGCAAAGTGAAATACGTATCGGTTCACCAAACCAGCGCGGTGGAATGCGCCAGCTACGTGGTGACCGCCTTCTACAAGCAATTGCAGTACATCTTCACTGCCAAGTTTGTGCAGCAGGGTGGTGAGATCTCCGCTGTATTCGGTGCATGGGCGCACCTTTGCGTCAGCTGGCGCACTACCGAGCACAATGCGCCTTGGCGAAGTTCCTTGTGCATCGCGAACAGTGAGTTCAGGATCATCTGCGCGAATAGTTCCGGCACCAACTAAAACCGCGTCACTTTCTGCACGTAATTCATGAACGCGTTGTCGAGCAGATGCGCCGGTAATCCATTGGCTGGTGCCATTTGCTGCCGCAGTTTTACCATCGAGCGTGCTTGCCATTTTGAGAACGACAAACGGCATCCCAGTCGTGCGGTGATGAATGTAGGGGAGAAGTTGTGAGTGCACTTGGCCCGCAAGTATTCCCAGTTCCACTTCTATACCCGCAGCGCGTAGAGCGCTGATGCCAGTGCCAGCCACTTTCGGGTCAGGGTCAACTATTCCCACAACAACACGTTGAATGCCTGCGTCGATAATGGCTTGGGTGCAGGGGCCAGTTCGACCAGTGTGTGAGCAGGGCTCAAGAGTGGTGTAGAGAGTGGATCCGCGAGTTGCTTCACTAGCGCGGCGCAGGGCGTGAATTTCTGCATGTGGCCCACCCGGAGCCGAAGTGCATCCTTCATATGTGGAACCATCGACGGCAACGACAACAGCACCCACCCATGGGTTTGGACGCGAAATGAGACGCGCCTGCAACGCCGTGCCAAGTGCACGGCGCATGAATTGTTCATCGCGCACGCTAGGCGTGCTCGCATTATTTGTCATGCCTCCACCTTGCTCCCATCCGGACTATGACCGTCGGTATTGGAGTTCCACCAATTCGGCCCAATCACCGAAGTGAAAGGGTTCGCAGACTATGACTGCCGGTTGGGACTTGCACCCGTACCCCGCAAGGAGTTGTTTGTAGTTGTATTCGTATTGCGTTACCTACGTTATAGGCGATCGCGGGCTGTGGCACCGTTGGCTAGTCGCGTGGTGCCCATTTTTGGTTGGGGTCAGAAACTTCGGTTGCCTTGCGCTTGTCGGCACGAATGACATTGCGAAAGATGACGGTAAAAATAATGGCGAGACCGATGATGATGAGCCCAAATGTGGCGTATTGCAAACTTCCGCCACGGTCGCCGGCCTGGGTGGGGGCCTTGCCGCATCCCGGCAATGGGTTCATCCCAATGCAGTCGCTCGGGTCACGCTCGAGGTCATAGACATAGGTCTGGTCGGTTGTTGGGGGTTGAGAGCTCGCTCGGTGCAAGTGAGGAAAGTGCAGAGTGTAGGAAGTGGCTGCTGGCATTGATGAGGGTAGAGCGACAGATGGCACTCCGCCATCGTCACACGGCAGGGTCGCTCATGGCAAGCGGGAACTATGGTCTTAACGATGTCTGATACTTATGACACCGTCTTAGTGGTCGATTTTGGGGCTCAATATGCCCAACTCATTGCGCGTCGTGTGCGCGAGGCCCATGTGTACTCAGAAATCGTCCCGCATCGCATTACTGCTGGTGAAGTACAGAAAAAAAATCCTCGTGCCATTATTTTGTCGGGCGGACCCAAAAGTGTGCATGTTGAAGGTGCTCCGCTGCTCGACCCTGCCATCTACGACCTCGGCATACCTATCTTCGGAATTTGTTACGGGCACCAACTCATTGCGCAACAACTAGGTGGTGAAGTGTCGCGAGGTGGTCGTGGTGAGTATGGTCGTGCACTCTTAACACGTCATAACGAAACCTCAGCACTGCTCAACAATTTGCCATCTGATTATTCGGTATGGATGAGTCATTTTGATTTTGTTGCGCGCATGCCAGAAGGTTTTACTTCGTCGGCCTCTACTCCCGATGCGCCCATTGCTGTAATGGAAAATGCACAGCGCAAAGTGTGGGCGGTGCAGTTCCATCCAGAAGTTGTGCACTCTGAGTACGGTCAAAAAATTCTTGAACGTTTTCTTATTGATCTTGCTGGCTGCACTCCCAACTGGACCATGGATTCCATTGTCGATACTCAGGTCGCAGCAATTCGCGCACAAGTAGGAAGTGCTCGTGCAATTTGTGGTTTATCCGGTGGTGTCGACTCATCTGTTGCGGCGGCACTTGTACATAAAGCAATTGGGTCACAACTCACTTGTGTTTATGTTGATACTGGGCTCATGCGCAAGGGTGAAAGCGAACAAGTAGTTGAAATGTTCCAGCGCAATATGGGTATTGAACTCATTCATGTACGTGCTGGTGAAAAGTTTTTCGACAAACTTGCAGCTGTCGTAGAGCCAGAAGCTAAGCGCAAAGCAATTGGGGAACTCTTCGTTCGTATCTTCGAAGAAAATACAGGCGGTGTCACCGACGCGGAATTTCTTGTACAAGGAACGTTGTATCCCGATGTCATCGAAAGTGGGGGAAGTGACGGCACTGCGTCTGTCATTAAAAGCCACCACAATGTTGGTGGTCTACCAGAAGATATGACCTTGAAATTGGTGGAGCCATTGCGCACACTTTTTAAAGATGAAGTGCGCAAGTTGGGTAGCGAACTTGGCCTGCCGGATGAAATGGTGTGGCGCCAACCGTTCCCAGGGCCTGGCCTAGGGGTGCGCATCATTGGTGAGGTCACTCCTGAACGTGTGGCTATCTTGCAAGAGGCCGACGCCATCGTGCGCGAAGAGGTCCGCCTCGCTGGTTTAGAGCGAGATATCTGGCAGGCCTTTGCCGTACTTGCCGACATCCGCTCGGTGGGCGTGATGGGAGACGAACGTACCTATGGACACCCCATCATTATTCGTGCTGTCACGAGCGACGATGCCATGACCGCTGACTGGGCACGTTTGCCTTATGACCTTTTAGAGAAGATGTCGAACCGCATTATCAATGAAGTGCCCGGCATCAACCGTGTGGTGTATGACATCACCTCAAAACCCCCCGGCACCATTGAGTGGGAATAGAGCACTTTTCCGCTATTTTCGGCTGATTTCCGGCAAAATATGGGAAATATCGGCTTGAGATCACCCCTCTTGGGGAGTCGCTCCTAGGCTCAGGGGGTCATGTTCGTACGCCCCCGCGCCCGACTGATCGCTTTGGTGGTCGTACTCAGCAGTTTTGCTGGGCCTACGTTGTGGGCCTCCGCCCCTGCGTCGGCTTCCTCAGGAAATATCCAAAGTCAGGTCAATTCCATTTTGGATCAACTCGACCAGCTCGAGGTGCAAATGGATGCCATTTCGGAAGATTATGCAGCGGCGTTATCGAAACAAGATGACCTTGCTGCAGAAATTGAAACCTCGAAGGCAAACATTGCATTGAAGGAAGCCGAGTTAGCCGGAATGCGCAAAGACCTCTTTGGTGTCGCCAAGCAGGCGTACATGAGCGGTGGTCGTACCAATAGCTTGACTTCTCTCCTCACCGACACAGGCGGGCTCAACTCCATGGTGCAACGTGAGCATTACTTGTCTGTTGCAGTGAATGCTGGAGCGAATTCAAGTGATGCGCTTGATGCGCTCGTTGAAGACCTCAACTTGGAACGAAAAAATTTGGAAAAGAAAAAAGCGGAAGCGGGTAAGCAAGCCCAGGTCGCAACGAGTCGTTTTAACGAGGCAGAGAAACTTGCAAATGCTTATCAATCAAAACTGGGTCGAGCTCAAGCCGACCTTGGGGAAGCGTTGCAGGCCGAGCGCAATCGCCGAGATGCGGTCGCGTTAGAGCAGTCGCGCGCTATTTCAGCGAAGTATCAATCGCAGGCAGCAAATTACAAAGTGAAGTCGCCTTCTTCGCGAGCAGGAATCGCTGTGCAAGCAGCGCTTGCGCAAATTGGAACGCCTTATCAATTTGCACGTAGCACGCCTGGCGTTGCATTCGATTGTTCGGGTCTTACTTTGTACGCCTGGGGTCAAGCTGGAGTGAGTCTGCCGCATTATTCACGTGCGCAATTTCAGCTCGGCCCGAAGATTCCTATTTCGGCTGCTCAACCTGGAGACCTCATTTTTAGCCGTACGCCCATAGGCCACGTCGCTATATATATCGGTGGTGGTCGGATGGTGCATGCTCCTCGTCGTGGTGATGTTGTGCGCATTGCTCCCGTTGACTGGGGTCGGGTCGTTGGAGTCACGCGTCCGGGCTAAGTCGTCGTGCACTGCACTAATCTGTAGTGATGCAAGTTGGCCATCATGATTGAGATCGATCGAGTTTCACAGTGGTTAGAAACCCATATTGAAGGTCTGCGCGGCCCATTTGAGTTCAACATGATTGCTGGTGGCCGCTCCAACATTACGTATCGCGTTGTTGATTCTGCGGGCAAACACGTGGTGTTGCGTCGACCACCCACTGGTCATGTTTTAGCCACAGCGCACGATATGGAGCGTGAGCATCGCATCATTTCCGCTGTAGGCAAAACTGCTGTGCCTGTACCCAAAACACTTGGCGTGTGTACCGATTTAGAAGTCAATGGGTCACCGTTCTATGTCATGAGTTACGTAGAAGGTGAGGTGCTCGATTCACAGACAAAAGCACGTGTCATGACACCTGAGTTGCGTCGTATCGCGAGTGAGAATCTCATCAATGTGCTGGTGGCTTTACATGGCGTCGATATCGATGCAGTAGGACTCGGCGATCTTGCCCGGCGAGATGGGTATATCGAAAGACAAATTAAGCGTTGGAGCGCGCAGTGGGAAAATTCTAAACAGCGTGAACTTCCTGAAATGGAAGAAGTAGAACGATTGCTGCGTCAAGGTATGCCTCAACAACGAGGCGCAACAATTGCCCACGGCGATTATCGATTTGGTAACTGCCTCACCAACACCGCAACGGGTGAAATCAGAGGAGTACTTGACTGGGAGTTGTGCACTTTGGGAGACCCGCTCGCCGACATTGGTTATTTGGGTGTGTATTGGAGTGACCCTGGTGCAGATGCACGAAAGGAAAATGATCCTTCTGGCTTAGAAGGTTTCCCCACGTATAAAGAAATGGTGGCAATGTACGGGCAAAAGTCTGGGCGCGATGTAAGCAACATCGGCTATTACGTTGCATTTTCTTCGTGGCGACTCGCAGTCATTTCCGAAGGGGTGTACGCGCGCTATGTGCACGGAGCAATGGGAAAGTCTGACTACGACCCAGCACCGCTGCAGCGTTCTGTTGAAGTAATGGTGGAGTCGGCACTAGTTGCATTACAAGGGGGAATTCAGTGAGTAAAGGACATTCTCAGGAACTCATTGGATGGGAACGTAGCTCGTTTTCATCAGCCAATATCACGCATGCGACGTATCGCAAGGGGAGTGGACCAGGCGTAGTAGTGGTGCATGAGATTCCTGGCATTACACCCGCTGTCTTGCGGTTTGCCGAAGAAGTAGTGCAAGCAGGTTTCACGGTAGTGATGCCGCTGCTTGTGGGTGAAGCGGGCCGTGAGGTGAGTGGCAGATACATCGCATCGTCAATGTCGAAAATTTGTGTGTCGCAAGAATTCACCGCTCTTGCTGTTCAGCAAACATCACCTGTGATTTCATGGTTGCGTGCGCTAGCGCGACAACTGCATGAAGAAGTGGGTGGGCCTGGCATTGGAGCCATAGGTATGTGCTTTAGCGGCGGATTTGCATTGGGGATGATGCTTGATGAGCGCATGATTGCCCCTGTGCTTTCACAGCCGTCGCTTCCATTTGCTATCGGTAAAAAGAAATCGAGCGATCTCAACTTGTCTGCAGATGATGCAGTGGTTATTGCAAATCGAGCAGCTGCAGGCTGTCAAGTATTGGGTCTCAAATTTAGTGACGACAAGCTAGTAGGAGACAGGTTTTCTGCACTGCGCAACTTGCTCGGTGATGCGTTCATTGGCATTGAGTTTCCCTCTGCATCAAAGAAAGATCATTCTGTTCTTACAGAGCAGCGAGTTGATGAAGGCGTGGAACGCGTGATTGCCTTTTTACAAGAAAAACTTCTTACGAAAGCCCAGCAATAGCCATATCACGAGCTGTTTTATAATCGGCCTTGCCATTTGGTGCCCGTGGAATTTGGGCCACAAACACCACGCGCTTCGGAGCTTTGTAGCCCGCTAGTTGAGTTTTCACGTTTGCAATGATGACGGCTTCTTCAACCTTGGCCCCTGGTGAGAGTGAAGCGACGGCAGTGACTGCCTGACCAAATTTTTCATCGTCAATGCCAACAACAAGACAATCGAGAACGCCCTCAACCCGCTTGACAGCTTCTTCTACCTCTTCGGGGAAGATTTTTTCACCAGCAGAGTTGATGACCTGGCTTCCGCGGCCAAGAAGTGTGAGAGAACCATCGGCTTCTACTGTTGCCATGTCGCCAGGGAATGAATAGCGCACACCATTGATGGTGCGAAATGTTTTGCTCGATTTCTCGGGGTCTTTGTAATAGCCAAAAGGTACAGCGCCACCGGCAGCCACCTTGCCAATTTCACCAGAGCCAGGTTGTACTTCGCGGTCGTCTTCGGTGAAAACCTTTGTAGTGGGGGCTACAGCAAATTTTGCCGTTTGAGGAGGGAGCCCCTTCATGCTGATGGAAGTGCCCATTGAGCCTTCACTTGAACCCATGGCATCGAGAAGTACGACGTGTTCGATGCGCTCAAGGAGCGCTTCTTTCACTTCCGAAGTCCACATCACTCCAGATGAAGCAATCATTTTTAAACTGCTCGCGTCGTAAGAGGTGCCTTTGGCGGTGGCTTCGTCGAGCGCACGAATCATGGGTTTCACAAATGAGTCACCAACAACAACGGCAAGCGTTGCCTTTTTATCTTGTATCACCTGAAACAATTCATGGGCATCAAAACTGCGCTTTTGCAGAGTAATAACATGAGCACCACCTGATTGCGGCATCATTGCGCCAATCCACATTCCGGTGCCATGCATGATGGGGCAACCAGGAATGGTGATGGGCCGAATGCCATTGGCATGTGCGTCGCGCACGGTTATACCGAGTTGTGAAATATCTGATGGCGGGGTCATGCCGACAAATGCCAATCCACCATTCACAAAACCTTCGGCCAACGAACCCATTTGGTACATCACGCCTTTCGGCATGCCGGTGGTGCCGCCTGTGTACAGCATGTAGATGTCGTCTTCATCACGGGTAATACGTGGCATGGGGTCGTAGTCGGCAAGCAGAGTGTTGTACGGAACTGCAGTGACCACATGGTGTTCACCGTCGTCACTCACTTCAACAAGCAATTTTAATTTGGGAAGTCGGTCAACGACGCGAGCAACGCGGTCGCCGAGTGAAGAGTGAAAGAAGAGTGCTTCTGCATCACTGTTGTCGAGGAGATAGAGCAACTCTTCGTCGAGATAGCGGTAGTTCACATTGACAGGCACGCCGCGAAATTTGAAGGTGGCAAATTGTGCCTCTAAGTATTCATTCGAGTTATAGAGGTAGAGGCCCACTTTGCTTTGTGGCTGAAGCCCAGCGTCTACTAGTGCACTTGCGAGTCGTGCAGCGCGTTGCTCGTATTCGCTCCATGTGCGCGTCACTGTTCCTTGGGTGACGGCAGGAGAGTCGCCAATAGAGTCGGCAATGGATTCCCAAATAGTTGCAAACTGTTTTTCCATATGTGGAATCTAGTTGACTTTTGTCACAACCTTAAATTGCGGGTGCGAAAAACTTGCGATGCGATCAAGAATCTGGTCTGTGCTGTGGAGATTTTTTGTTGTAGAAAATAAATGACGTACAAGCAGTCCTTTGGCGGCTTTTGCATCGTGGCCGCCGGCTTTTCCGTTCGATTTTGTAACAAGGTCAACGGAAATATAACCCTGTAGTTGCACCTGGCTGGGAAGAAAGATTCCGCGGTGATCTTGCGGCAACACATCAACAACAATGTGGCCAGCACAAAAGTTGTTGATGGCCGTTGACACGGGCTCTCGCCACAGCTTCGACAGTGTTTGCACAGCAGTATTTTCAACAGCAAGCCGGGCGCTCATTTTTAATTTGTAGTCGGGGGTGGGGTCGGCGCCCAGCACCGCACCGAGTAGACCGCTCAGTACAACAATGTGGTTGCAGGCGAAGTTCCGCTGTGCTGCTGTGAGAGTAGGTAGATCAAGATGTCCCCACACCACCCCGGTGTAGCGCTCGCAGGCGGAAAGAGTGGCTGAGCCGGCAAGAGACGAGTTTGCCGCTTGGGCGCGTTCAAGATGTTTGCCCGATACTCCGAGAAGTGCCGCCGAGCCACCGTCTTGTGCAGCGAGTGTTGCTGCAATTAACCGACGCGTAGGCCCCAATGCTTTCCCGAATGTTCCCTGCGATGGTGACCATTTCGTGCGGGGAGTGCCACCCTCAGCTTTACCTTCTGACGGCGGGAGAAGTACAAACATGTTTTTCTGTGGTGGCATAGGCCTTTTTGCTCTCGTTTTTGACACAGAATGCCACTTACCTACCCAGGGGTAATACGATGGAGAAGGTTCCAACGGTAGGAGACATGCTGTGCAAGTAAAGGTAGATCAATCGAAGTGCCAAGGGCACAACCGATGCTATGCCATCGCCCCCGAGCTTTTTGATGTCGATGACTTGGGGAATGCTTTTGAAATTGGTGATGGAGTCGTTTCGCCACAACTCGTAGAGAAAGCTCGCCTTGCCGTTGCCAATTGTCCGGAATACGCCATCAGTATCGTTGAAGACTAGAGAGAATTTTTATGACAACACTTGATGAAAAATCCATCTACGGGCCAGTCACCAGTTGGAAAACCGACTTCGATCATGCCGACCCTTCGTACAACGAAAATGCGCATGAAATTTGGAACGAACTACGTGGCACGTGTCCGGTCGCTCATACCGAGCGTTACGGCGGTACTTGGTTGCCGGTCACTCATGAACTCGTGCATGAAATCGCCTACGACACCGAGCACTTTTCCAGCCGAGGCGTAGTAGTTGCCACCGTCAAGCCAAGTGATTTACCCGATGCCATTCCTGCACCCATTGGTGGCGCACCTCCAATTACGTCCGACCCACCGTTCCATCAAGATGCACGTCGCATCATGCTCCCCGCGTTTTCTCCCAAAACCATCGAGCAATGGGAACCAGAAATTCGCAAATTATGTCGTGAGCTCATTGCCGACATGAAAAAAGCCGACGTGGTCGATGCTGCAGTGCAATTTGCACAGCACATTCCCGTCAACGTCATTGCGCGCATGTTGGGCTTCCCGCCAGAAGACGGTGAAATCTTCCGTGGTTTCGTGCACGATGTTCTTGAGTCCATCAACTTGGCCCCTGGGCAACGGGCAGAAGCATTTATGGCACTCGATGCCTATGTCGCAAAGCAAGTGCAAGATCACATCGATAACCCACGCGACGACCTCACGAATTTTTTGTTGAATGCAAAAATTTATGATCAGCCACTCAGCCTCCAACATGTCGGTGGAAGCATCATCTTGTTGCTCATCGCTGGTATTGACACAACGTGGAGTGCAATTGGCTCGAGCTTGTGGCACTTAGCAACGAACCCTGTCGACCGTCGTCGATTGGTCGACAACCCTGCACTCATGCCAACAGCAATTGAAGAGTTTCTTCGCGCATATGCGCCGGTCACCATGGCTCGCGTGGTGAAAGACGACTACAACTTCCACGGAAATGAAATGAAGCAGAACGACTGGGTGCTTTTGCCATTCCCTGCAGCAAACCGCGACCCGGAAGAATTTGAAAATGCCGATCAGGTACTCATCGACCGCGAAGTGAATCGCCATGCTGCATTTGGGCTTGGTATTCACCGCTGCTTGGGTTCAAACTTGGCACGACTCGAACTGCGTGTAGCGGTAGAAGAGTTCATTGCTGCCTTCCCCGATTTCGAACTTGCGCCCGATGAAGTTGTGAAATGGAGCGTTGGCCAAATTCGCGGTCCGCGTGAATTGCCAGTTCGCATTAACGCCCGTACCCTCTAGGAGTGCTCGACCTCGATTCTCTCAACCCCGATCAATACGATGCGGTGGTGCACCGAGGTGGGCCACTCTTGGTGGTTGCCGGAGCTGGTTCAGGTAAAACACGCGTTTTAACTCAACGTATTGCATGGCTCATTGAGGGCGGCGTGCACCCCATGTGCGTTCTCGCTATTACCTTCACCAACAAAGCTGCTGGTGAAATGCGTGATCGCGTTGAAGCGTTGGTTGGCCCAGTTGCACGTCAAATGTGGGTGAGCACGTTTCACGCAGCTTGTGTTCGTATATTGCGCGCCCATGCCGATCTTTTAGGTTTCCCTAAGACTTTTTCAATTTACGATCAGTCAGACGCACAGCGTTTGGTGAGCTATGTCATTCGTGACCTTGGCCTCGACGTTAAGCGTTTTCCAGCGCGCGGTGTTCAAGCGCGTATCAGTTTGTGGAAAAACGAATTGCTCACACCAGGTAAAGCAAAAGATCGCGCCAGTGGCATGCTCGAATCAAAGCACGCCGATGTTTACATTGAATACCAGTTGCGTTTAGAGCGCGCCGGGGCAATGGACTTCGACGATTTGCTCATGCGTACCGTGCAGTTGTTTAAGCAACATCCCGACGTGCTCGCGATGTACCAAGAGCGCTTTGAACATATTTTGATAGACGAATACCAAGACACCAACATTTCCCAAAATGAAATTGTTCTCATGCTGGGGGCAAAGCATCACAATGTTTGTGTTGTGGGCGATACCGACCAATCGGTCTACCGTTTTCGCGGAGCCGATTTTCGCAACATCATGCAATTCGAGGAAGCCTTTCCCGATGTCACCACCGTGGTCTTGGCGCAGAACTATCGCAGTACACAAAATATTTTGAATGCAGCTAATGCTGTTATTTCCAACAACATTGAGCGCAAGCCGAAGAACCTGTGGAGTGACTCCGGAACAGGTGACCCCATCGTGCGCTACTATGCCGATGACGAACACGATGAAGCTCGCTGGATAGCACAACAAATTCGTGATGCACATGAAACCGATGCGCGTCAATGGGGCGAAATGGCAGTGTTCTATCGTGCAAACGCACAGAGCCGCATTCTTGAAGAGTCACTCATGCGGTTTGGTGTTCCCTACAAAATTATTGGCGGCACTCGCTTCTATGAGCGCCGTGAAGTAAAAGATGCACTTGCTTATTTGCGCGCAGCTATAAACGAAGCCGACGAAGTCAATGTGAAGCGCGTGCTCAATGTTCCAAAACGTGGAATTGGCGACACCAGTGTCGACAAACTCGACACGTATGCCCGCAATCATGGCCAAGGGTTTTCTTTTGCGCTTCACAATGCGGCTGCGGCCTCGGTTGGTGGCGCGGCATTAAAAGGAATTACCGCATTTCTTGCATCACTCGATGAAGCAGGCAACCATCAAAGTGAAGGCCCGGCAGAAGTATTGCGCTTAGTGCTGAAGAGCTCGGGCTATATGACGGAATTGGAAAATGAAGACACAGTGGAGTCGGCAGGCCGCTTAGAGAACCTTGCAGAACTCATTGGTTTTGCAGAAGAGTTTGAATCTGTCGATGACTTCCTTGAACAAGTTGCACTCGTGGCCGATACCGACCAAATAGATGGCGACAACCGCGTCATGCTCATGACGTTGCATGCTGCAAAAGGCTTGGAGTTTCCTGTGGTCTTTCTTGCAGGATTCGAAGAAGGCGTATTCCCACACAGCCGTAGCCTTGCAGAGCCTGAAGAGATGGAAGAAGAGCGTCGCCTTGCATATGTAGGCATTACGCGTGCTCGTGAGCTTCTCAACGTTTCACATGCATGGAGCAGAAGCTTGTACGGAAACACTCAGTACAATCCGCCATCGCGCTTTTTGGAAGAAATTCCCCACGAGCTCTTTCGCATTGAAGGCAATGCAAATGCTCAAAGTTTTTCTAGCGGATCTTCTTCCTTTGGGTCTGGGGGTTCAAGTCGTCGTGAGCGCACCTATGGCAATTCGTTTTCCGAAGAACACACGAACCGTGTTGTTGACGCGGCCATTGCTGCGGGCCGTACCGCTGCACCAGTAGTCAATGCCAATGTTTTGTCCGATATCAAGGTGGGCGAAGATGTGATGCATCCAACATTTGGTGAAGGTGTCGTTATCGACATTAAAGGTGCCGGCGAAAAGGCTGAAGTAACCATTCGCTTTCGCGATAAGGGCACAAAAATACTTGCCCTGGCCTGGGCGCCTTTGAAGCGTCTCTAGGTTTTAGGTCATGGTGATGTCTTTCCAACAGGCACTTCAGAAGTAGAGTGAAGATATGAAGGCAGCACTACTTGTAGAGAGTTTGACGGGAAATACCTGGAAGGCCGCTGAAATGATTGGCGCCAATTTGCAACAATCAGGCTGGAGCATCACGGGGTTGTCGCCAGTGCGTAAACCAGATCATGGCTCTATCCAAAATGCCGACATCGTGTTGGTAGGAACTTGGGTGCACGGCCTATTTGTTGTTGGGCAAGCACCATGGGGTGCAGGAGCATTGGCAAAACTTCCTGCTATGCGCGATAAAAAAGTTGCCGCGTTTTGTACGTTTGCATTGAACCCTGCAAAAACTCTCGACACCATGACGCGTATTTTGGAATCACGTGGCGCAGAAGTGGTGGGTGGCCTTGCGCTTCACCGTGGCAAGTTAGGTGAGCACACAGAAATTTTCGCTGATCGCTTAGTGGCGGCGCTCGCTACTTCGTAGCGCGTAAGTCGATATACAAAGTGGTGTGGTTCTCTACAAGAGGGCGCACGTCTGTTGGTTTTGCCAGGTCATCTATTGACAGCGTGCGGCCACCACAATCGGTGAACGTTCGTGTTTTTTTCACCTGGGTGGCTAGGCAGGATCCATTTTTGTCGGCCGGGTAGGCAAAGAACACTCGCCAACCTCGTGTTGGGTCAGTGCCGAGGTGGTCGAGAACGATGCTGCGTTTGCCGTTGGGGTCGCGCAAGTCGGGGTAAAGCACCGGACCAGACTCTGTGACAGTTTTCGCAACTTGGGTAACTGAGCCCACGCGCAAGGTTTGGTCACCGAGATTGGTGACGTTCTCGGGATGGCGAGAAATGAGGGAAGCTGCGCCCCATAAGGCCAAAAAAAGCAGGCCAAAAAAGACAATTCCTGCCCCAACGGGGGCAAAAGCTCTGGCGAGCGGG
Organism: Acidimicrobiaceae bacterium; assembly: GCA_947450115.1. Classification (GTDB taxonomy): domain Bacteria; phylum Actinomycetota; class Acidimicrobiia; order Acidimicrobiales; family Ilumatobacteraceae; genus F1-20-MAGs119. Next base: position 51,422 of record CANFUE010000010.1, read on the forward strand.
GACTTGAGCCGAGAAGATGCCACCCCCATAGTGTGGCGGGTTAGAAGGAAGATGCCACAACGGCGTAGGGTTTCTTTCTTGTGAAGAGGCCTTACCGAGTTGTCGTAGCTAAACCTGGCCTCGATGGTCACGACCGTGGTGCAAAAACCATTACGCGTGCCCTTCGAGACCATGGATTCGAAGTCATTTATACGGGTTTGCACCAAACCCCCGAGCAAATAGCAGAGACTGCACTCCAAGAAGACGTCGATGCAGTCGGACTCTCGCTGTTGTCGGGTGCGCATCTCACCTTGTTCCCTCGCGTGATGGAGGAACTTCGTGCGCGTGACCTTGGTGACATTCTCATCTTCGGTGGCGGTGTGATCCCAGACGCTGACGCAAGAACTTTGAAAGAGCAAGGCGTTGGCCAAGTGTTCGGACCAGGCTCATCATTGAAGGCCATTTGTGCTTGGCTAGAGGAGACGCTCGACGCAGCGCAATAATTTTCTGAAGTAGTTACATGTTTTTTGCAACCAAGATCTCAATTATTAATAAGGAGTAAGAGTGGACCTCTTTGAATATCAAGGCAAACAGTATTTTGCCAAGTTCGGTATTCCTGTATCAGCTGGTGGCGTAGCAGTCACTGTTGATGAAGCAGTGAAAGTTGCCGAAGCATCTCAGTACCCAGTTGTAGTGAAAGCTCAAGTGCAAGTAGGCGGCCGTGGAAAAGCTGGTGGCATTAAATTGGCCAACAACGCCGACGAAGTTCGCTTGCATGCGGGAAACATTCTGGGAATGGATATTAAAGGCCACGTGGTCAAGCGCATTTGGGTAGAACATGCGTCCGATATTGACGAAGAGTATTACGCATCATTCTCACTCGATCGCGCAGCGAAGAAGCACCTTTTAATGCTGTCTGCTCAAGGTGGCGTTGAAATTGAAGAAGTTGCTGAAAAAGACCCCGACGCAATTGTGAAGTTGCACATCAACCCTGTTGATGGGCTCAGTGAAAAAGTTGCTCGTCAGGCAGCAGTCGATGCCAAGATCCCTGCCAAGGCACTCGATGGTGTGGCAAAAATCTTGGTTCAGTTGTACGACTGCTTTACTGCAGGCGACTGCGACCTTGCCGAAATTAACCCACTCATTTTGAAGCCAAGCGGCGAAGTGCATGCACTCGACGCAAAAGTAAGCCTCGATGGAAACGCTGAGTATCGTCACCCCGAGTGGGCTGAATACAGCGCAACTGAAGAACTTGACGATCGTGAGCAACTCGCTCGCGAAAAGGGCTTGCAGTACATCGGTTTGTCCGGAACTGTTGGCATCATTGCCAACGGTGCTGGCTTGGCAATGAGCACGCTCGACGTAGTGAACCAAGTAGGCGGCACTGCAGCAAACTTCCTCGATATTGGTGGTGGTGCAAATGCCGATCAAATGGCAGCAGCACTTGAAGTAATCAACTTCGACAAAGACGTGAAGAGTATTTTCATCAACATTTTCGGCGGCATCACACGTGGTGAAGAAGTTGCCAAGGGAATTGTTGAAGCAATGAAGCGCGTCAACCTGCGTGCGCCAATTGTGATTCGCCTCGATGGTACCAACGCCGAAGAAGGACGTGAAATTTTGGCTTCTGCCGGAATTCCAGAGTCCAAATTAATGAGTAAGCCAACAATGCTCGAAGCAGCTCGTGCTGCTGTAGCACTTGCGAACGGAAAGTAGAAAACACCATGGCCATTTTTGTTAACGAGAACACCAAGGTGATTGTCCAAGGACTCACCGGAGGTCAAGGCAAGTTTCACGGTCTACGTAACCGTGCTTACGGAACCAATGTTGTTGGTGGCGTAACACCAGGTAAGGGCGGTCAAGATGTTGAAGGCATTCCTGTTTTCGACTCCGTTGCCGATGCAGTCAAAGCAACAGGTGCAGATGCCTCATTTATTGCAGTTCCACCAAAGGCTGCCGCTGCAGCAATTTTGGAAGCAGCAAAAGCAGGCATCACTTTCATCGTGTGCATTACCGAGGGTATTCCTGCCCAAGACGAAGCAAAAGTGTTCAACACACTTCTTCGCGATTATCCAAAAGTGCGTTTGCTCGGACCAAACTGCCCAGGAATCATTAGCCCAGGGAAATGCAACATCGGCATTACTGCCGGTGAAATTGCAGAATTGCCTTCAGCTAAAGGTCCAAACGTGGGTATCGTTTCACGTTCAGGAACACTCACATACCAGGCGCTTTACGAATTGAAGCAACAGGGTATTGGCGTGAGCACTTGTGTAGGAATTGGTGGAGACCCAGTTCCAGGAACATCATTTGTTGATTGTCTTGCAGAGTTCCAAAAAGATCCAGAGACGCACGCCATCATCATGATTGGTGAAATTGGTGGGTCGGCAGAAGAAGAGGCTGCAGAGTTCATTAAGGCCAATGTCACCAAGCCAATGAGCGCTTACATCGCTGGTGTCACCGCACCTGCTGGTAAAAAAATGGGCCATGCCGGAGCAATTGTTTCTGGCGGCAAAGGTACAGCTCAAGGCAAGATGGACGCGCTGCGTGCAGCAGGCGTACAAATTGGTTTGAACCCTACTGAAGCTGGTTCGCTCATGGCAGAAATTGTCAAGGGCTTAAAGTAAGTCACCAAAGTAATTAGAGAGTTTGAACAGTGCCCCGCGCCCTTCTCAGTGTCTATAACAAAACAGGCATTGAGGAATTAGCGCGGGGCCTTGTTGCGTCTGGATGGAGCATCATCTCGAGCGGTGGTACCGCTAAAGCTCTTGTTGCTGCAGGCATCAGCGTGACCGATGTGGCAGACCTCACCGGCGTGCCTGCAATTCTCGATCATCGTGTGGTCACACTGCACCCAAAAGTGCACGGAGGAATCCTTGCCGACACCGCACTGCCACATCATGTAGCAGATATGGCTGAGTACGGAATTGAATCGATTGACCTCGTTGTTGTGAATTTATATCCGTTTGCTGATAACCCCAGTGTTGATCTCATCGATGTTGGTGGACCCGCAATGATTCGTGCAGCTGCGAAAAATTTTGCTCGCGTGGGTGTTGTGGTGCACCCATCTCAATATGCACCAGTCCTTGCTGAAATCACTTCGCATGGAGTTTTGAGCGATGACACACGCCGTGCGCTTTCAGCGCGCGCATTTGCAGCCACTCGCGATTACGACGCAGCAATTGAGCAATGGATGAGTGGAGAAGAGAAGTCTTCATTGTCTTTGCAGCTAGAGCATGTTTCAGATTTGCGCTACGGAGAAAACCCTCATCAAACGGGTACTTTGTATCGCCTTGAAGGAAGCCATAGCTGGTGGAATTCTGCCGAACAACTTGGTGGTAAAGAGATGTCGTATCTCAATGTTTTCGATGCCGATGCGGCATGGAAGTTGGTGCATCACTTTTCTGAAGCTGCAGCGGTTGTAGTGAAGCATGCAAACCCCTGTGGTGTAGCAACTGCACCGACACTTTTCGACGCGTATCAGCGTGCTCATGCCTGCGACCCTGTGAGCGCATTCGGTGGAATTATTGCCCTCAACCGCGAGGTTGATGAAGCAACTGCTCAAGAAATCTGCAATGTATTTACTGAGGTTGTTGTAGCTCCGGCGTATTCAGAGTCTGCATTGCAAGTTCTCCAAAGTAAGAAAAATTTACGCATCGTACGAGCAGTCGCTCCACAGCTTCCCGAATACGAACTACGCAGCGTGAGTGGCGGTGTTCTTGTGCAGACCCCCGATGCGGTGAGTGATCACCCTGCAACATGGACGGTGGCAAGTAGTGCACAGCCCACTCCCGAACAGCTTCAGCAAGCTGCCTTTGCGTGGAAGGTGTGTGCCGCGGTGAGCTCAAATGCCATTGTGGTCACCCAAAATAATGAAGCAGTGGGTATTGGCGGGGGTCAGCAAAACCGCCTCGATGCAGCGCGGTTAGCTTGCGAACGAGCAGGAACCCGAGCCATCGGCGGGGTAGCAGCGAGTGACGCCTTTTTCCCCTTCCGTGATGGGCTCGACATGTTGGCAACTGCTGGAGTTCATGTGGTTGTCGAGCCAGGGGGCAGTGTTCGTGATGAGGAAGTCATTGCGGCAGCAAATGAGCACGGCATTGTGCTCCTCTTCACTGGCGCACGCCACTTCCGTCACTAAACTATTGCGATGGCTCGCATTACGGAACTACTTGCTCGCGGTCATACATTTTCCTTTGAATTCTTCCCACCCAAGACCGATGCTGCTCAATTATCGCTAGGTCGCACCATTGCGGAATTGGAAACCTTGCATCCAAGCTTCGTGTCGGTGACGTATGGAGCTGGTGGAAGCACCCGCGAACGCACTCGTGACCTCGTCACATGGATGCGACGCGAAACATCTATTTCGCCGATGGCGCATCTCACCTGTGTGGGTCATACGCGCGGCGATATTGAAGAAATCCTTCAGGCATATCTAGATGCTGGCGTTGAAAACATCTTGGCCCTGGGTGGAGACCCGCCAACAGATCCTGCCGATGTGCGCCCCAGCGACTACCAATTTGCTGCCGATCTTGTTCATGAACTGCAAGCAGCTGGTCAGTTCAGTATCGGTGTTGCCGCACATCCAGAGGTGCATCCGCGCAGTTCATCACGGAGCGAAGACCGTCGATTTTTGGCAGAAAAGTTGCGCGTTGCAGACTTTGCCATCACCCAGTTTTTCTTCGAAGTAGAACACTATGTTCGTCTTGTAGAAGAACTTCAAGAACTTGGTATCGACAAGCCCGTCATTCCTGGCATCATGCCTGTAACAAATAAAAATCAGGTGCAGCGCATGGCAGAGTTATCTGGGGCAGCTTTTCCACAAGAATTAGCTCAGCGGCTTGCCGATGTAGATGACCCAGAAGAAGTACGCCGCATCGGAGTAGATGCTGCAACCGAGTTGTGCGCCCAATTACTCGATGCAGGTGCGCCAGGGTTGCATTTTTATACGTTGAATCGGTCGAGCGCCACGCGTGAGATCTATGCAAACTTGGGGTTGCCCGTTGTCGCGGCTACCTCCTGATTCCACGGGTGGTTTGCGCACCCCTGCTGTTGTTCCTTACCTGCCCGGACTCGATGGTCTGCGCGCGGTAGCAGTTGTTGCGGTTATTTTTTATCATGCCAACCACTCATGGTTGCATGGTGGATTTTTGGGTGTAGAAGTATTTTTTGTTATTAGTGGTTATCTCATCACTTTGCTTCTGGTAGCCGAGTCGCAACGCACAGGCACAGTGAACCTGCGTGAGTTTTGGTTACGGCGTGCTCGGCGCTTATTGCCTGCGCTGTGGACATTGCTTGTTGGCATCACTGTTTATGTTTCGTTATTCAAGCGCAGTGAACTAGGAACACTGCGCGGCGACGTGCTTGCAGGTTTTTTCTATATCTCTAACTGGTTTCAAATTCATACCGGGAGTTCGTATTTCAGCGCATTTGCCTTTGCGCCTTTGCGACACCTGTGGTCGTTAGCTGTTGAAGAACAATTTTATTTGATCTGGCCGCTACTCATGTTTGCGCTGTTGAAATTGGCACGGCGTCGCTTGCCGCTCATCGGACTATGTTTTTTTCTTTCTGCAGTAGGCATAGCAGTATTCACTGCAGTCACTTATCGCACGGGTCCAATAGCAAGCCCTACAGATACGGCAAATCAGTATTTTTCATTTCTTGGTCGCGATGTAGCGCGCATTGACTTTGTGTATCTCTCCACAATCACCCGTGCTGGTGGTTTGTTCCTCGGTGCTGCACTTGGAGTGTGGTGGCGCCCGTGGTACATCGCTCAGGCACGTATTGCTCAGCGATCAGTATTCGTCGATGCAGTTGGTTTCATTGGGCTGTTATCGCTTGGATTCATGGCCTGGCGTTTTACCAACGTCGTCACTGGAGCAGAAACAGGAAGTCATGGATATGACCTTTTGTATCGCGGTGGGTTCTTCCTTGTGGGTCTAGCGACAGTTGCCGTTATTGCAGCAGTAACGCATCCTTCGACTGTCTTGGGAAGAGTTGTCTTAGGGAACAAGTTATTTGTTTGGCTGGGCGTACGTTCCTACGGTTTGTATTTGTACCACTGGCCCATATTTCAAATTTCTCGGCATATTGCTGGTAACTCGCTGAGCTGGAGCCGCTTTGCATTTTTGATGCTGTGCACGTTGCTCCTCACTGAAGCTTCATATCGGTTCATCGAGACGCCCATCAGAAAGGGCAAACTCGGGGTCTGGTTACGAACATGGCACGGCGCAGCTACTGCGGAGCGTCAGTTGCATCGCCGCAAGATGGTGGCTGTTGGCGTTGTATTTTCAATCGCCCCCATTTTTGCCATCGCCAATTTGTCAACTGCAAAAGTTGAGCTTGATGCAATTAGCCAGAGCTTGGTAGATGCTGATGGATTCATCACCAACCTCATGCCCACCACTGTGCCGTCAACAATTCCTACAAGCTCTATTGCGGGCCAAGTAACAACTTCAACAGTTGCGCCAACAACGGTGCCGGCCGAGCGCATAGACATTTTGGCAATCGGCGACTCTGTGATGTTGGGGGCTGCTCCCGAACTGACAAAGTATGGGGTAACGGTTGATGCGCTCAAGAGCCGCCCGTTTAAAGCCGCCTTGCCAATCGTGAACTACGTGAAGTCCATCAATGCTCTGGGCAGCGCTGTGGTCATTCACCTTGGTACGAATAGCGGTACCTCGCAAGAAACGATGGACAGCATCATCAGCGTTTTGGCCGATGTTCCCTTGGTGGTGGTGCTCACCAATGCGGTTCCTGAAAAAGACTGGGAAGAGCCAAATAACCGCCTCATCCGGGCCTTGCCCGATCGGTTCCCCAACGTCCATGTCCTCGACTGGAAAAAGTACGCCACAGAGCACCCAAATTGGCTCTACGACGACCATACCCACCTGCGCCCGTTGGGTCAACGCAAGTACACCGCGCTCGTTATGGAGGCTTTAGGACGTCCTGGGCCGCAATTTGAAGAGGCGCTCTTATCGGCCCCGGGGCAAACCACGAGCACCTCAAGTACGACCTCGACCACCACCGTACGGGCAACGACGACGTCGGTGAAATAGGTCGTAGCGCTTCGGCTTGGGAGGCGGAGATGTGCGCCCTACGATGGGGGTCTATGACAACCCCCGTACGAGTCGCCGTTACCGGCGCAGCAGGCCAAATTGGCTACAGCCTTTTATTCCGTATCGCATCTGGAGCAATGTTGGGACCAAACACCCCCATCATTTTGCAGTTGCTTGAAGTGACCCCAGCACTTGGCGCTCTTGAAGGCGTCAAGATGGAACTTGAAGATTGTGCATTCCCACTTCTTCAGCAAGTGGTGTGCACCGATTCTGGTGACGTTGCATTCGGCGATGCCGATGTAGCCATGCTTGTGGGTGCAATGCCACGTAAAGATGGCATGGAGCGTGCCGACTTGTTGTCGGCAAACGGTGGCATCTTCAAACCACAAGGTCAAGCAATTGCTGCGAATGCAAAAAAGAACATCAAGGTGCTTGTGGTGGGTAACCCTGCAAACACCAATGCGCTCATTGCAATGAGTAATGCAAAGGGAATGAACCCGGGTCAATTCACCGCAATGACCCGCCTCGACCACAACCGTGCTATTTCGCAGTTGGGTGCAAAACTCAACAAGCCAGTTTCATCAATTAAGAAGATGACCATTTGGGGTAACCATTCCACCACTCAGTATCCCGATCTTTTCCATTGCGAAGTAGACGGAAAAAATGCAGCTGCAACAGTCAATGACCAACAGTGGCTCGATGAAACTTTCATCCCCACCGTTGCCAAACGTGGTGCTGCAATTATTAAGGCCCGCGGTTTATCGTCGGCAGCTTCTGCAGCGAATGCAGCAATCGACCACATTCGTTCATGGGCAACCGACACTCCAGAAGGCGATTGGGTGTCAATGGCAGTTCCTTCCGACGGCTCATACGGTGTTCCAGAAGGACTCATTTCTTCTTTCCCATGTGTATGTAAGAACGGTGAATACAAGATCGTTCAAGGTCTCGACATCGACGCATATAGCCGAGGAAAAATTGATGCATCGGTTGCAGAACTTGTTGAAGAGCGCGACGCAGTACGTGAACTTGGACTCATCTAACACAATCGAAAATTATTAAAATGTCAGTAGCGGCCCTCGTGAATACCAGCGAGTGGCCGCTTTCTGATTTTCAGACCACTGCGCACTTGCGAGAAATCTTCGAACGCGATGGGGTTGTGGTGTTACCAGAGTTCATTGCGCGCGATGTGGTTTTAAAGATGGTGTCGCAAACAGAAGAGTTAGTAGACCTAGCGCACCGTTCGGAGTCTCGTAAAACTGTGTATTTGAGCAGCCCCGACGAGTCTTTCCCTGTTGGCCACCCACGTCGAACCTTGCAGGCGTCAGCAGTAGAAGTGGTTGCCTACGACCACATTCCCGTGCATCATGCAGTGCGTGAATTGTATGAGTCTGATGAACTCATGAGTTTTGTTGCTGGCGTACTGGGGCAAGAAAAGCTTTACCGGTATGCAGACCCCTTTGGTGCTTTGAATCTTGCAGTGATGCGCGAAGGCGATCAGTTGGGTTGGCATTTCGATATGACCGACTTTGTGGTCTCACTTGCATTGCAGCCTTCTCAAGCGGGTGGTGAATTTGAAAATGTTCAAAAAATTCGCCGAGCAGACGATGAGAATTATGAAGATGTGCGCAGCGTATTGTTGGGTAATGCACATGGCCGAGTTCGCGTCGAGCCAATGCATGCTGGCACTCTGATGATTTTTAATGGCCGCACATCACTGCACAAGGTGACGCCAATTGTGGGAAGCACTTTACGTATCGTTGCACTGTTGGCCTACGACACGCAGAGCGGTACCGACTCTTCTGCTGAATTAAAATTGTCACGTTACGGAAGACTGCCCGCATGAAATCTGAATATGGAGAAGCATTTGTAGGGGAAGGCGTCAATGCAGCACACATCAACACAGTGCTCGGCAATAGGGAAGGCGCAGTAGGAACCGCATGGGCAACAGGGTTAGCTACGCCAAGTGCAGGGCACACACGCTTTGTGGCTGTTGCCGCGCCGAACCAACCACTGCAACCCATGACTCTTTTCGTCAACAAAGCAACCATAGAAACTGAGCGTCATGGTGAACTCACTTGGGGCGCTGCTCAATCTGGCGTTTCACGAGGCGTGCAAAAAGCACGCGACAACGGAGTCTTTGGAACAAATGACCTCCATGAACTCGCGCTCATTGTGGCTGTGTGGGTGAACCCACTAGCCAATGATGCAGCGCAGGTAGAAGAGAATAATGCCGAGGCTACGTATCTTGCGTTGAAGTCTGGTAATTATTTATAAACGGTGATTTTTGCGACTTCGTCGAAGATGGGGTCGAGCGCAGCAAAGATCTCTTGGCTCTGCAACAGCATCTGCGCGTCTCCGCCGATGCGTATTGCACCAGTGATGAAGGCATCTTCAGCAGCCATTTCTCCAGTAGCTACTGCAACTGCAGTTTCCCACTCTTGTTCAAGTCGAACATGTTCGGGGTCGGCGGGTCCGGCGCCAAACATCACTGCATTGTCTTTGACCTGTAGGTGATACAAGACGGTGTCTTCAGGGCCGTCGCTGACCATTTGGGTAATGCCAATGTTGATGGTGGAACCAAGCGACTGTAGGTGGGTATTTTGTGCCGCACGTGCGCTGATTGCTTCAATCCAATCGAGGCTGAGGTAGCGAACAGGTTGCATTGCAATTATTTCTGATGTGCAGTGCGCCGGTGGCGAATGAATTCAAACGCAATTGGCGCAATGGAGATTGCCACAATGGCGAGGCTGGCAACTTCAATGTTTTCTTTGACGAAATTCACTTCGCCAAGGAAGTAACCAAGCGTGGTGATTCCACCACCCCAGATGACTCCACCAATGATGTTGTAGAGAACAAATGTGCGGTACTTCATTTTTCCTACGCCAGCAACAATGGGTGCAAATGTGCGCACGACGGGAACAAAGCGAGCCAACACAATAGTTTTCGCTCCGTACTTTTCGAGAAAGCCGTGGGCCTTTTCTACATTGGCTGGGTTGAACACTCGTGATTTCGGACGGTCAAATAATGCGGGTCCAACACGACGACCAAACCAGTATCCGGCTTGATCGCCAGCAATGGCGCAGACCATCGTGACGAGAGCAACAAAGGGGAGTGCCGGAAGAACATTGCTTCCCGCACTTGACGATAAAAATCCGGCAATAAATAAGAGCGAGTCACCGGGTAAAAAGAATCCCACCAAGAGGCCAGACTCTGCAAAAACAATTGCTCCGAGCAAAGCTAGCCCGCCACTCTCCAACCAGTTTTGAATGTTGAAGAGGGCGAGCATCACTTAGCGGAATTCGGATTTACTTCGCAGCAGTTGAGCTGGTAAGTGCTGGTGCTTTACGGCTTGAGAAGGCGAGAGCGCCAATCAAGACGACAAGTGCTGCACCTGCAATGGCAAACCTGGCGCCATCGTTGTTACGCAAGCTGATAACAGCTGGTAAAACGAGGAGCGATACCAAGTTCATTACCTTGATCAGTGGGTTCAATGCAGGACCAGCTGTGTCTTTGAATGGGTCACCAACGGTGTCGCCAATAACTGCAGCTTTGTGAGCATCGCTGCCCTTGCCGCCGTGGTGTCCGTCTTCGATGTACTTCTTGGCATTGTCCCAAGCACCACCAGCATTGCTGAGGTAGTTCGCCATGAGCTGGCCGGTCACAATTACTGCTGCAAGGAATGCACCAAGTGCGGAGTAGTTGATGCCGAATCCAACGATGACTGGTGTAAGTACTGCAAGAAGTGCAGGAGTAGTGAGCTCGCGCAATGACGCTGCAGTGCAAATGTCGATAACTGGGCCGTAGTCAGGCTTTTTAGTTCCTGCCATAATGCCACCGTCTGCAAATTGGTTACGCACTTCTTGTACAACAACACCAGCAGTACGGCCAACGGCGCGAATAGCAAGTGCAGAGAAGAGGAATGCAACCGAACCACCAATGAGAAGACCAATGAATGTCTTCACGTCGGCAACGTTGATTTGTGTTTCAATGGCTTTGAATACATCGCTGCCTTGAAGACGTTTACCAACAAAGTCAGCTGTCTTTCCGTAGAGCGCAAGGTTGTCTGCTTTGTATTTCAGTCCAAGTTCACCAGCAATGGTTTCAATGTATGAAGCAAAGAGTGCAACGGCTGCAATAACTGCTGAGCCGATTGCAAAGCCCTTTGTAACGGCTTTTGTGGTGTTACCCACTGCGTCCAGGCTCACCATGATGCGCTCTGGCTCACCATGGAACTCGCCGCTCATTTCTGCAATACCTGCAGCGTTGTCGGAAACTGGGCCGAATGTATCTTCTGAAACGATGACACCAGTTGTGGCGAGCATTCCCATGCCGCACAAAGCAACAAGGTAAAGCGAGAACTGCAAGTTGCCGCCACCAAGTAACAATGTTCCAGCAAGTGCAAGAGCAATTGCGATGACTGCATATACCGATGACTCAAGACCCGAAGCGGTTCCTGCAAGCACAACAGTTGCTGGGCCGGTTTGGGTTGCTTCAGCAATTTCTTTCACAGGCCCGTATTCAGTACCGGTGTAGTACTCGGTGAGACGACTTACTGCTTGAGCAAGGATGAGCCCGATAAGAACTGCTCCAAAGACACGCCAACCAACGTTGGACATGAGCTTCGAGTCGTTGCCTACGTAGCCAAGTGCAAGGAGAAGTGTTCCGATAACTGTGATAATTCCAGCGGTAAGAAAGCCGCGGTTGATGGGCTTCAAGGCATTGGTTTCGCCTTCTTTTGCCTTCACGGCAAAGATGCCGGCGATTGATGCAATTACACCAATGGCACGTGCTGCGAGTGGGAACACCAAGCCAAGTGCTGGGTTCATGCCAACCGACTTAAATGCAGCAACACCCAAGATGATTGAGGCAACAAGTGTTACTTCGTAGCTTTCGAACAAGTCGGCAGCCATACCAGCACAGTCACCTACGTTGTCACCGACGTTGTCGGCGATGGTGGCTGGGTTGCGTGGGTCGTCTTCAGGAATGCCTGCTTCAACTTTGCCCACAAGGTCTGCACCTACGTCGGCAGCCTTAGTAAAGATTCCTCCACCTACACGCAAGAAGAGCGCAAGGAGTGATCCACCAAAACCAAAGCCGATGAGCATTGCTGATGAGGTGTTTTGGAACACCGCAATAATGATTGTTGCACCGAGAAGACCAAGTCCAACGGTAAACATTCCTGCAATACCGCCTGTGCGGAATGCAATCTTCAATGCTTTTGGCATGGAGCCAGTTAACGCGGCAGCTGCTGTTCGCACGTTGCCTCGTGTTGCCAAGGTCATACCGATGTAACCGGTGAGACCAGAAGCAAAACATCCGAGGATGAAAGCAAGCGTACGGAATGTACCTGAAGCGAAATAGCTCAGTTTTTCTACACCGAGTGCGTTATCGATTGACGCCGAGGTGAGGAACACCACGATGGCAACTGGGATAAGAATGATGGCAATGGTGCGAAACTGACGCTTGAGGTATGCCCATGCGCCTTCTTGAATCGCCAATGCAATTTCTTTCATTTTTGGCGTACCTTCATCTTCGGCGAGTACCGATTTCATGAGGTAAAAACCAACAGCAATAGCAAGTAACGCTGACAATGCTGAGAGAAGCAAAATGAGCCACTCTCCGCCATGCAGTGTGAAATCCTGCCAACCGCCTTCAGATGCGAGAAGTCCTGTCACGTGTGGTGACCTTTCATATGGAGGGGTAAGGCGAACCTTCCCCAGGGTTTGTTTCCGACCTTGAGAGTGTAGGTAACTCACCCACCTCAGGGCGAATATGGTCACAAACCAGCCCGATTTTGTTACTGATGGGTAACTGAGGCGGAGTGAATTATGACGACCTTTTTGAAGAAGTTCACTTGTGAGGGTCGTGGGGGCTACCGTTTTCAACGCAATAGCTCTTCTCGGCTTTCTGGGCGAGTTTTTTTGAAAGGCATCCTTCGATGGCACAAGTACTCGAATCGCAGCGCGGACCCGTGACGGGTACCGCTGTGGCGAAAAAGAAGCGTCGTCCGTTTTTGCTCGACCTCTACAGCACTGCTGTGGGCAAGAAGTATGTGATGGCGCTCACCGGAATTGGTCTCATTGGTTTTGTGGTGTTCCACATGATCGGAAACTTGAAGATGTACCTGGGTCAAGCAGACCTCGACCACTACGCAGAATTCCTGAAAGCCCTGTTGTACCCCATCGCTCCAAAGGGCGTGGTGCTGTGGTTATTGCGTGGCGGCCTTCTCACCATGGCGGGGCTACACATTCATGCGGCCTACTCGTTGACGCAGTTGAATCACAAGGCACGCCCAGTGAAGTATCAAAGTGAGCGCGACTACCAAGTAGCAAATTTTGCTAGTCGTTCAATGCGCTACACCGGAGTCACAGTTTTGTTGTTCCTCATTTGGCACCTACTTGACCTCACATGGGGAGTCGTTAATACCGTCGGAGCCGATGGAAAATTCATCAAGGCCGACGTGTACGACAACGTGGTGCGCAGTTTTGATCGCTGGCCAGTTGCCTTGTTTTACATTTTGGCCAACATCATGTTGGGCATCCATCTCTTTCACGGAGTATGGAGCCTTTTCCAGTCGATGGGCTGGAGTAACCCGCGCTTCAATGAATGGCGACGTTCCATTGCAGCAGGAATTGCAACCCTCGTAGTTGTAGGAAACGTTTCATTCCCCGTTGCGGTGCTTGCCGGCATCGTGGGCGGCTGAGAGAGCAGGACATAAGGAAAAATCATGAGCACACAATTGAACTCAAAAATCCCTGCTGGCCCACTTGGTGATAAGTGGTCCTCTTACAAAGAAGATGTGAAGTTGGTGAACCCCAACAATAAGCGCAAATTCAAAGTAATTGTGGTGGGAACTGGTCTTGCCGGAGCATCTGCCGCAGCAACGCTTGCCGAACTTGGTTACCAAGTAGACGCATTTACTTTTCACGACTCACCTCGCCGTGCGCACTCCATTGCGGCGCAAGGTGGAATCAACGCGGCAAAGAACTACCAGGGCGACGGCGACAGCGTGCATCGCTTGTTTCACGACACCATTAAAGGTGGCGACTTCCGCGCACGTGAAGCAAACGTACATCGTTTAGCGGAAGTCTCGGTCAACATCATCGACCAGATGGTTGCCCAAGGCGTTCCCTTTGCTCGTGAATACGGTGGCCTTCTCGATAACCGCTCATTTGGCGGTGCTCAAGTAAGCAGAACTTTTTATGCTCGTGGTCAAACGGGTCAGCAGTTGTTGCTGGGCGCATATCAGCAACTTGCTCGCCAAATCGGTCTGGGTGGCGTGCGCCTGTTTAACCGTACTGAATTAGTTGATGTAGTAACAGTGGAAGGTCGCGCAGCAGGAATTGTTGTGCGCGACCTGACAACTGGTGAAGTTACTTCACACGCAGCACACGCTGTGGTGTTGGCAACTGGTGGCTACGGAAATGCATTTTTCTTGTCGACAAATGCAATGTCGTGCAACGTCACTGCTGCCTGGCGTGCACACCGCAAGGGCGCATATTTTGCGAACCCTTGCTACACGCAAATTCACCCAACGTGCATTCCTCAAAGTGATGAGTTTCAGTCGAAGCTCACACTCATGTCAGAGTCACTGCGCAACGACGGTCGAGTATGGGTACCGAAAAATCCAGATGAGAAGCGTGGCGCTGCAGAAATTCCTGAAGAAGATCGCGACTACTACCTCGAGCGCTTGTACCCGTCATACGGAAACCTCGCACCGCGAGATATTTCGTCACGTGCAGCAAAGCGTGCGGTCGATAAAGGCCTTGGTGTTGGTCCGCTGAAAAATGGTGTGTACCTCGACTTCGCCGATGCAATTGCGCGTTTGGGTAAAGATGTTGTGAAAGAACGCTACGGCAACCTCTTCGACATGTACGAGCGCATTGCCGGCGAGAACCCGTACGACATGCCGATGCGCATGTATCCGGCATCGCACTACACCATGGGCGGTTTGTGGGTCGACTACGAACTCATGACCAGTATTCCTGGTTTGTACGCAGCGGGCGAAGCAAACTTCTCCGACCACGGTGCAAACCGACTGGGCGCATCTGCATTAATGCAGGGACTTGCCGACGGTTACTTTGTGTTGCCATACACCATTGGTAACTACTTAGCTCCAATGTTGAACAAGGCAATTCCGAGTGTTGATCACCCGGAATTTAAAGCAGCTGAATTAGCAGCACGCGAACGGTTCACTGGTTATCTCAATATTGGTGGAACACGTTCACCCGATTGGTTCCATCGTGAAGTAGGGAAAATTATTTGGGACTACTGCGGAATGGAGCGCACCGAACAAGGTTTGGAAAAAGCCCTCTCAGAACTTCCTGCGTTATACGACGAATTCAAAAAAGATCTTCGTGTAACAGGTAGTGGTGAAAGCCTGAACCAAACTTTAGAAAAAGCAGGTCGTGTAGACGACTTCTTCCAACTCGGAATGTTGATGTGTCGCGATGCACTTGAGCGTCAGGAAAGCTGTGGTGGTCACTTCCGTTCGGAGTATCAGACAGAAGAAGGAGAAGCATTGCGTGACGACGACAAGTTCTGTCACGTAGCTGCCTGGGAATGGTCGGGCGACCCGATGACTGCAAAACGCAATGTTGAAGAACTTGAATTTGAAAATGTCCACCTCGCAACACGGAGCTACAAGTGAGTAATCATCTCAAGGACATCATCCTTAAAATATGGCGTCAAAACGGCCCGCAAGACTCAGGTCATTTTGAAACCTACAAAGTCGATGAAATCAGCGACGAAGCTTCATTCCTTGAAATGCTCGACTACTTAAATGAGCAACTCATTACCGATGGAAAAGAAGCCATTGTTTTCGACCACGACTGTCGCGAGGGCATTTGTGGAACCTGTTCACTCATGATCAATGGTCAAGCACACGGCCCAGAGCGCAGCACGGCTACATGCCAGTTGCATATGCGCAAGTTCTCGAGTGGTGCGGAAATTGTTATTGAGCCATGGCGTGCCGCGGCTTTCCCCATCATTAAAGACCTCATGGTCGACCGCTCTGCATTTGACCGCATTATCGAGTCGGGTGGTTTCATCACTTCCATCACAGGTGGTGCTCCAGACGCAAACCTCATACCTATTCCGAAACCAGTAGCCGATTCCGCAATGGACTCAGCAGAGTGCATTGGCTGTGGCGCATGTGTAGCCGCTTGCCCAAATGGTGCTGCCAACTTGTTCACTTCAGCAAAAATTGCACACCTCAACTTGCTCCCACAGGGGCAAGCAGAGCGTTACAAGCGCGCTGAATCAATGATCGAAAAAATGGATGAGTACTTTGGTTCCTGCACAAATCACGGTGAATGTGAAGCTGCGTGTCCGAAAGAGATTTCTATCGACGTTATTGCGCTGGCAAATGCCGATTACCGCAAGGCAAAACTTAAGAACAGGAAATTCATTAGCCGAATTTAGTGGGCTAACGTGAGGCTATGACCCTCAATGTTGCGCCTTCTCATTTGCCCACCACGCTAGGTGGGCTCCGTGCATCGGGCTGGATCTCGCGTCCAGTCAAAGAAGAATTACGGCGTAACGCCATTGCAAAAATTGCAGCAGGTGAACCACTTTTTGCTGGAGTGATGGGTTACGAAAACACCGTCATGCCGCAATTAGAAAACGCACTGCTTGCCGGCCACGATGTGGTGTTTCTTGGTGAGCGTGGTCAGGCAAAGTCGCGCATCATTCGTTCACTTACTGGGCTGCTCGATGAGTGGATGCCCATTATTGAAGGCAGTGAAATCAATGATGACCCGTATGCGCCTGTTTCCCGTCATGCGCGCGATCTTGTTGAGCAGTTAGGCGAAGCGACCCCTATTGCGTGGGTGCATCAGTCAGAACGTTTCGGCGAAAAACTTGCGACGCCCGACACTTCAATAGCCGACCTCATTGGTGAAGTCGACCCCATCAAAGTTGCAGAGGGTCGTTACTTGAGTGACGAACTCACATTGCATTACGGGTTAGTGCCGCGCACCAATCGTGGAATTTTTGCCATTAACGAGTTACCAGACCTTGCCGAACGTATTCAGGTGGGTCTTTTGAACGTGTTAGAAGAACGTGACGTACAAATTCGTGGATACAAAATCCGACTTCCACTCGACGTGATGTTGGTTGCTTCGGCCAACCCCGATGACTACACAAACCGTGGACGCATCATCACCCCATTGAAAGATCGTTTTGGTAGCCAAATTCGTACGCATTACCCGCTCGAAGTGGCAACCGAAGTCGCCATTATCGAACAAGAGTCTCGCCCGGCAAGTATTGGCAACGTTGAGGTTGTCGTTCCCGACTTCATGAAAGAAGTCATTGCAACGTTCAGTCATCTTGCGCGACAAAGCAATCACATCAGCCAACGCAGTGGTGTGAGTGTTCGCTTATCAGTAAGCAACTATGAAATTATGTGCGCCAATGCTGTACGTCGCGCATTGCGAGCTGGTGAAACCAATGTTGCTCCACGTGTGAGCGACCTAGAAGCACTTGCCGCATCTACATCTGGCAAAGTGGAAATTGAATCTCTTGAAGAGGGGCGTGAAGGCGTCATTCTTGAGCAAATCGTCAAAGCTGCGGTCTTGCAGGTGTATAAACGACTTGCTACACCAGCAACCGTGCACATCGACAAAGTCAATGAAATTCTTGCCGCCTTTGAATCGGGCACGCTGGCTCATGCAGGCGAAGACATCACTTCTTCGCAACTCGTGCAGTTGCTGTCCGATATTCCCGCATTGAAATCGGTAGTGGAAGTTTTTGTTGGCACCAATGCAACCCCTGCAGTTCAGGCAAGTGGTGTGGAGTTTGTGCTTGAAGGTCTGCACCTCTCGAAACGGCTGAATAAAGATGCTTCAGGAGTGCGTTCAACGTATCGAGCCAAAGCGTGAGCAGTCAGGGAACTTTGTGAAAAACCTCATCATTACTGGCGGATGGGCACATGAATTTTCCGATAGCGCTGCAGTTCTCGGCAGTGTTCTAGCGGCGCAACCAGTGAATGGTGTTGCTGTTCATTCCACAGTTGTTGATGGCCTCGACGACGCCATACGCGCATTACAAAATGCTCAATTCGATGTTGTCACTGTGTATGCCTGCTGGTTCACCATGACCGACGAGCGCTACAACTCTGAGCAGCGCGCACAGTGGGCAAGAACAACACCAATTGAATTGCGCGAGGCAATCGCAGCACACGTGAAGCGGGGAGGTGGGTTGCTTGTATTACATACCGGCATCATTTGCTTCACCGACTGGCCTGAATGGCCGCAGTACCTGGGCGGAAGCTGGAACTGGGGTTCTTCGTGGCACCCTGCTGTTGAAGTATTCGCTGCGCGCTGGGCGAGCACATTGCGTGAACCACAACAGCACCCCATCGTGCATGACCTCGGTGAAATTGTGGTGGAAGACGAGCGGTACTGCGAACTTGGTGTGGGGTCGCAAGCACAGGTGCTTCTCGAGTCCGATGGGCCAGAAGGCATACAACCCTCCATGTGGACGCATGAAGAGGGCTCATCGCGTGCCGTATTTAGCTCACTTGGGCACGACCACCGGTCGCTCAATAATCTGCAACATGGTCGGCTTTTGCGCCGCAGCATTGCGTGGGTTGGGCAACATTCCGACACCGTTGTACGAGAGGTGCAATAAGCAACTACCATTCAAGCGTCTGTTACAACAGGGGGAATTGAATGTCGTTAGTTGGAGCACGTGTACTTCGTAAAGAAGACCCAAATCTCATCACAGGAAATGGCCAATTTGTTGACGACCTACAACCAACAGGTTGCACGTCAATGGTGTTCGTCCGCTCAACCGAAGCGCATGCCAAAATTCGTTCAATAGATACGGCTGAAGCGCTTGCCTTACCGGGCGTACTCGCCGTTTGGACATCAGCAAATATTGCGCAACTCGCAAACTGCCCTGGTGGTTTACCCGGCCTCGATCAACCACTGCTTGCAAAAGATGTTGTTCGGTTTGTTGGTGAAGGTGTTGCAGTGGTTGTTGCAACCGATCGGTACATTGCTGCCGATGCAGCTGAACTCATTATTGTCGACTATGAACCACTTCCAGCGGTAGCAAGTTTGAGTGCGGCTATGGCCCCTGGTGCCGTGGTGTTGCATGAAGTTCTTGGTGGCAACACCGTGCATTTCCAAGATTTTGAGAATCCACTCGACGATGTTTTTGCAGCGGCACCCCGCACTGCATCGCTGCACATCGTGAACAACCGCTGTGCACCAACACCTATCGAACCCAATGTGTGCCTTGCCGATTGGGGACGCTCTGGCCTTACTCTGTGGGCGGCATTTCAAGCTCCACACCATTTACGCAACACCATTGCGCAGTACTTTGGCATTCCACAAGATTCCACTCGAGTTGTTGCCCCCGACGTGGGCGGCGGTTTTGGTGCAAAAATTAACTTCGTTCCTGAATTTTTCTTGACGGCTTTACTGTCGAAAGAAGTTGGTAGGCCAGTGAAGTACACCCAAACACGTAGTGAGTGTTTGGTGGCGATGTTGCATGGTCGTGCACAAGAACACGATGCAAGTATTGCCTTCGATAATGACGGCCGCATTTTGGCTTTGAAGCTCACAGTCACACAAGATCAAGGTGCCTACCCGAACGGCACCGGTATGGGTCTTCCTGTTCTCACAACGGCAATGGCCGCCGGCTGCTATCGCATTCCTGCTGTTGCTATCTCGTGGCGCAACGTTGTCACCAACACCACGCCAGTTGCTGCATACCGTGGTGCGGGTCGCCCAGAAGCGTCGTACACCATTGAACGCCTCATCGATCTCATCGCCGATGAAACCGGTGTTGACCCAGTGGAAGTGCGTCGTCGCAACTTCATTCCCGTTGATGCATTTCCGTATGCAACTCATAGCCCACTAGCCATGTACGACAGCGGCAACTTTGCCGGAGCACTCGATGAGTTGTTGAAGTATGTGAAATACGACGAATTGAAAAAAGAACAAGAAAAGCGTCGTCAAGATCCTGCTGCAAAACTTCTTGGCATTGGTTTCGCTTCATGGCTGGAAATTGCTGGGTTCGGCCCTCCAGGGTCACTAGAGGCCTTTGGCCATCTTGCCTCGTGGGAATCCGCACAAGTTCGTATTCAGCCCGACGGCAGCGCCATCATCTTTACGGGGGCTTCGCCGCATGGGCAAGGCACTGTTACCACTTATGCACAAATCGCAGCCGATGAACTTGGCATCGATTTCGATCGCATCAGTGTGAAGCACGGTGACACAGCAGTTGTTCCGCAAGGCATTGGAACCATGGGCTCACGCGCAGTTGCCGTTGGTGGCGAAGGAGTCAAAACCGCAAGTGGTCGTGTGTATGAAAATGCAAAACGCATTGCGGCACACCTTTTGGAAGCAAGCGCAGAAGACATCATCATTGAAGATGAAAAATTCTTCGTGAAGGGAACTCCTGCGCGGAGTGTTCCATGGAGCGAAGTTGCGTGGAAGAGTTTCCAACCATTGGAACTTCCCGGTGGAATGGAACCTGGCGCACTCGACTCCACAGTGTTCCAACAAGTTCCTAACTTCAGTTTCCCCTCCGGTGCGTATTGCTGTGTAGTGGAAATTGATCGCGAAACTGGCGCAGTCAACATCGTCAACATGTATCTTGTTGACGATTGCGGAACTGTCATCAACCCATTGTTGGTGGAAGGTCAGGTACACGGTGGCGTGGCGCAAGGCATTGCCCAAGCGCTTTTCGAGCACATGTTGTACGACCCGAGTGGCGTGCCACGCACATCAACACTCATGGACTATCTCGTCCCTGCTGCATCAGATCTTCCTGGGTATGTCACGGGCCGCACCAATACACCAAACCCCAGCAATACTCTGGGGGCCAAAGGTGTTGGTGAGTCGGGCTCTGTTGGCGCACCACCAGCCGTGGTGAATGCAGTTGTCGATGCGCTCAGTCATCTTGGTGTGAAGCACATCGATATGCCAGTAACACCAATCAAAGTTTGGAACATTTTAGAAGGGGCAAAGTGATGACCATTCGTACTTCAATCACTGTTAATAGTAAAGAAACTTCACGTGAAGTAGAAGCTCGTACGCTTCTTGTTCACTATTTACGTGAAGAGCTCAGCCTCACCGGGACACATGTTGGCTGCGACACGTCAAACTGTGGGGCATGCACTGTTCTCCTCGACGGAGAAGCAGTGAAGTCATGCACCGTACTTGCTGCGCAAGTTCACGATTGCAACATCACCACCATTGAAGGTGCAGCGCAAGCCGATGGTTCCTTTAGTTCGGTTCAAGAAGGCTTCCGCCAAGAACACGGCCTGCAATGCGGTTACTGCACACCGGGCATGATCATGGCTTCCACCGCGTTGCTGGCAGAAAACCCAAACCCATCAGAAGAAGAAATTCGCCATGCACTTGAAGGCAACCTCTGCAGGTGCACCGGCTACGAAATGATTGTTAATGCTGTTCGTTGGGCAGCAGAACATCCAAGCTTCACATCAGGAGGTGCCAAGTGATACCTGCACAATTTGACTACGTTGAAGCCACTTCTGTGGCCGACGCAATTCGTTTGCTCGCAGAACACGGCGATGAAGCAAAACTCCTCGCTGGCGGTCATTCCCTTATTCCACTCATGAAGTTGCGGTTAGTTACTCCGGCCACGCTCATCGATGTGACCCATATTAAAGAGTTGTCATACATCAAAGAAGACGGCAACAACATTGTCATCGGTGCCTTAACGCGCCATCGTGATGTTGAGCAATCTGAATTGGTGAAAAAGCACCTGCCTCTTGTTGCACACGTAGCCGGTGAAGTGGGCGACCCCCAAGTGCGTAATCGCGGAACCATTGGCGGATCATTGGTGCACGGCGACCCGGCAGCAGATCTTCCTGCAGCAGCGCTGGCAACAGGCGCCACCATGGTCATTGCTGGCCAAAATGGCGAACGACGTATTGCAGCGCAAGACTTTTTCGTTGATTTTTTGGAGACCGCTGTTCAGCCAGGAGAAATACTCATTGCCATTGAGTTTCCCAAGCACACCAATGCAGGGTGGGCATACGAGAAGTTTGTTCGTCGCGCAATGGATTACGCAATTGTTGGAGTTGCTTTGCAACTTGGCACAAAACCTGGTGTTGCACTTGTCAATATGTCGAATAAGCCTCATTTGGCCGAGTCGGCATCGCAGGCAATTGCCAAGGGTGCAGCAATTGGCGATGTGCTGGCAGTTATTAACGACAACACCAACCCACCGGAAGATCTCAATGCCACTGTGGAGTACCGTCAACATCTTGCGCGCGTGCTCACGCAACGTGCATTTGCCACCGCTTCAAAGTAGTTATGCCTATTCGTGCTGAGGTTCTGAAAGATCGTTGCATCAGTTCTGGGCGGTGTGTTGGTGATGAACCAAGTGCATTTCGCTTCGATGCCGATGAACTTGTAGAACTCCTTGATGGCGTTACAACAATGAGCGAGCAAAGGTTGATTCGTATTGCGCGTGATTGTCCGGGTGAAGCAATTGTGTTGTACGACGACAACGATGAACTCATTGAACTGCACTAACTGAAATGTTGCATTCATTGGTTCGGCGAGTAGCGCCTGTTGTGCTGATCCTCATGGTATTTGCATCTTGTGGTGGATCTTCATCTGCAAGCACCACAACAACGTCGCCACCAAAAATATACAAAGTTGGCGATGTTGGCCCCGGTGGCGGAGTCATATTTTTCAAGGCGCGGGCGTCATTTATATGTGATGACAATGATGGCCTCAATAAGAACCGCTGCAGTTATTTAGAAGTAGCTCCAGAAGATGTGCAATCCAAGGGAGTTCGTATTGCGCAAACGTGGACGTGTTGGGACTTCATTGGCGGCACGAGCACCAATATCGGAACTGGCGAAGTGAATACAGACAAAATTCTGGGTAGCTGTAAAAAGCCAAATAGTCCGGCACAGCTTGCTCGGTCGTATACAACGACTGTCAGTGGAACCACTTACAACGATTGGTTCCTTCCGTCGCGCGATGAAACAGAATTGTTGTGTCTCAGATTTGCCAACGACCCCAAGAGTGTCTATGCCGCTCAAGGCTGGTGGACGAAAACGCAAATTGGTGGCTGCAGAGGAACGTATACGCCATCAGGTGGTTTTACGGGAGGCGCATACTGGACGTCGTCTGAATATGCCGGATCATATGGTTGGCATTTGCACTTGTACTGCGGCGTATTTGATCATCACTTAGATAAGTACTATGCATCTTGGGTTCGTGCGGTACGCGCGTTCTAGTCAATTTTAAAAATACGTTTGGCGTTACCACCAAGAATTTTTGCGGTGTCACTTGATGACAATTGCAAGGCTTCAATTTTCTCCATGTATTTGTCTTCGAGGTCCCATCCAGCAAAGTTGCTGCCCAACAGCACCTTGTCGGGGCCTTCAGTTTCCACGAGAAAGGCCAAGGCGTCTTGGCGGTGTACTGCAGTGTCGAAAGAGATCTGAGCCCATTGGTCGGCAAAGGGCCGCGAGAGGAGACCCTTGCCCCATGGGCGACGCTCCAAGGCTTGTTCGAGGCGCCCCTTTTGGAAGGCCGCAAAACCGCCTCCATGGGCCACATGGACGTGCAAACCCGGGTGACGGTCAAGAATGCCACTGAAGAGGAAATGGGCCACCGCCAAGCCTTCATCCATAGCAAAGCCAAAAATGATGTCGAGATCCCAAGGGTCAAAGAAGGGGTCAGCACCGCCGTAGCCCGTGCGCGGCTCGGGGTGCAAGACAACGGGAACTCCCAGGCGTTCATGCTCGGCCCACAACTCTTCAAATTGTGGATGCGACAGGGGAGTGCCGTTGATGTCGGTGCCGATGTATGAGCACAAGAGCCCAAGTTCACTCACTGCACGATTCAGTTCTTTGCACGCCTCTTCGGGGCTTTGCATCGGCAGTGTGGCTGCACCAAGAAGGCGTGGGTGACGATCGCCGGTGAGCGCAATTTCATCGTTCGTGCGTTGGTGGAACTGCAGGGCATCGGCGATGGGCTGATGATAAAAGTACGTGATGGGGTTTGGAGAAACGAGTTGCTTGTCGAGACCCAATGCATCCATCTGTTCAATACGCATCTGCGCATTAGAAAAAGCACTGTTCACAAACTTCACATTTTCTAAAACGTAATCTGCCGCACGAAAGAACTGGGTTCCATCATCGCGAACTCCCATTTCAGGCCCAGCATGCCCGCAGGTGTTCATCACACCTTCTAAAAGAATGTGGGCATGTACGTCGACCACTTCATGATGTGTGTCTGCAAGAGTCATGAAGAGAAACTTACTGGGTAGTGCTTCCACACAGGACGTCGTGTTGCTACGTCTAACTCAGGCTGATCGATGTGGTGTGGTATGCCGCCACGCTGTAGTACCGCTTGAAGCATGACCACAATTGCGCCATATAACGGGGTTTCTTGCTGTTGCTCTTCGCCGAGACCTCCCGCAAGTTCCTGTCCTAAACACGCGTGAAATCCGGTACCAAAGGTGAGGCCCCAACGTGGCGCTTGTGGAGGGGTATCGCGATGCGGGTCAAATGCATCGGCAGTTGAGCCAAAAACTTCAGGGTCGCGGTTGGCGCTTACCATATTGATAACAACAGTGGCGCCGGCTGGAATGTGCACACCGCAGGGCAGATCAACGTCAGCTGTTGCTATGCGTGTTGCTTCGGGGCTTGCAGGATGAAGACGTAACGACTCGTGAACAAAGCGTTGCAAAAGTGCAGCATTGGCAGCTAACTCAGACAAAGTCCCGTTGTGTTCTGACTCCCAGGTAAAACAGTGATGCAGTGCATGCACGAGGGCCGCAGAAGTGGAATGAGAACCAACCCACGGGAAGTAAGCAATTTCGCGTGCAATAATATTGTCTGGTAGGTCGAGGTTGTCTTGGTTTGTTAATAACACCGTTAGTACGTCGGCAGGGAGATCACTCCACTCCATTTCACCTTGTGTTGCTTGCACAATGAGATGTTCCCGACGATGTCGTGACGCAGCAAAGTATTCGGCAAGGAAAGTATTTAAGGCCGCATTCCCTTCATTAATGATGTCGGTTTTGTCTCCCGTTGCATGTACAACAGTTGATGCTGCAGCAAGTTTGGCCATGAGGCCACTCATTTTCTCAAAGCTTGCCAGGTCTGCACCGATGTCAATTCCTGCAACCAGCGACGACAAACGCATCATGGTGCGTCGCGCAATTTGCACCATGTCGCCTTCAGTAGGGTCGGCGAGCTGGTTGAACACATCGTTGATGAGTTGAGGAATGAGTTGTTGTTCCCACTGCAGGAAAGTGTCACGTCGGAAAAGTCGGTTTTCTAATCGCCGACGCGCCAGGTGGTCGGCTCCGTGAAGATTCACTATGACACCGTCCATAAGTGCATTGCCCTCGTCGTACAGCCCTTGACGTAAATCGCGATGACGCAGTGCATCTCGAGCTTCGTTCCACGTCGAGAGGTGCACTACCGGTTGCTGCATATTGCTAACCGAGGAGCACTGAGTAGGAACCCCAGTAGGGGCGACTTGTTGCTGTATCCATGAGTGGGGGATGTGCCGGGTCGGGCCGAACGCCACGGTCGAACATTGATTGCACCGCAACGGTAGAAAGTCCGTATTCGTAGTCGGCTGTTTCTTGTGAGCGTTCATTGAGACCAGCCGCGAGTTCTTGGCCGATGCATGCATGCATACCAGAACCAAATGAAAGCCCCCATCGGCTCACAGTGGAATCGGCTGGTTGTCGATGCGGGTTGAACTCTGCTGCGTCGGCTCCGTACATGGAAACATCACGATTCACTGCCATGAGATCAATCACCACGGTGGAGCCTTCCTTAATGACAAGGCCACTACGCAATGTGACGTCTTCGAGTGCTCGGCGCATTCCGATGGGGCTCGAAGGGTTGAGGCGAATGGTTTCATAAACAGCATGTTGCACAAACTCGCGGTTGGTGTGAACAAGCTCACTATCTTCTGGATGTTTTTCGAGCCACGTAAATAAGTTGTCGAGTGTTCGCACAAAAGCTGTTGCCGAAGTGTGTGCACCGGCCAAGAGGAAGAACGCAATTTCGCGAACCAACGTGTGATGCTCAATGTGAAGAGCGTCTTCGTTGCGCAACAGTACGGTGAGAATGTCGAGCGGCAATGTGCTCTCGGGTGCGTTGCCGGCAGCGACCTCAGCAATGAGTACTTGGCGGCGTTGTATTGAAGGGGCAATAAACTCTGCATCGAAAAGTGACATTGATTCTGTAATTTCACCCTTGACAACTTCAGGGTCGCGTGTGGTGTGAGCCAATGTTGCACCTTCAATAAATTTCATCATGTAGCTGTACAGGCGATCGGTCTCTTCAGGTGTGCCAGTGGGTCGGTCGACGCCTGCGTTATGCGCAGCAAGGTTCATCATGAGTTGATGCGACATGTGTACGAGTTCTGCAGAACCTTGAGCTACATATGGCTGCAATGTGGCATCGATAATTGCCGGGAAAAAATCGCGTTCATAACTCACCAAAGTTTCGCGTCGGAATAAACGGTTTTCTAGTCGACGACGAGAGCGGTGTTCGTCGCCATGAAGATTGACTAAAACCCCAGACATCACAATTTCGCCTGCGTCGTATAGGGCTTGGCGTAAACTCTTTTGTCGATAAATTTCTTTTGCATCGTCAAATGTGTTGACGGTCAATGGTGTTGCTTCGCTCATGGTGCCTCAATTCGCATTAAATAGTGACGCCAAGGCCAAGGCCCCCGTCAATTGCCAGTACGTCTCCGGTAACCCATTCGGCACAAGTGAGATAGGCAATGCCTTCTGCAATTTCTCGTGCTGTTCCCGTGCGACCAAGTACGTGTTGATTTGCCATCGACTCTAAACGCGCTGCAGCTTCTTCATGTGTGAAGTCGCCAGAGCGTTCGTTAATTTCTGTGAGCACAGCACCGGGGCGTACTGCTCCAACACGCA
Organism: Acidimicrobiaceae bacterium; assembly: GCA_947450115.1. GTDB lineage: Bacteria > Actinomycetota > Acidimicrobiia > Acidimicrobiales > Ilumatobacteraceae > F1-20-MAGs119. Next base: position 78,370 of record CANFUE010000010.1, read on the forward strand.
CGCCTTGTGGGCCAACTTCAGATGCAAGCACTTTGACGAGTGCTTCGAGAGCACCTTTAGTAGCGGCGTAGGGGGCCGCACCAGGAAAGGCGCGCTGCGTGTATACAGAGCCAATGAAAATGATGCAGCCTTTTCTTTGCACAAGATGCGGCAAGGCTTCTTGGCTGAGCAACATTCCTGCAACCACATTGGTGTGAAAAATATCGAGTAACGAGTCTTCGGTCCAATCACCAATAGAGCGGCGCAACATATTGCCGGCATTTGAAATGAGTGCATCGATGCCGCCACCATGTTCAACACAGCGAGCAACAATGTTCTTGAGATCGGCCGTTTTGGTTACGTCGGCCACAACCCATGTGCATAGCGGGCCAATGCTTTCGGCAACCGCACGAATTTTCTCTTCGCGTCGGCCACAAATGGTTACTTTCGCGCCATTTTCTGCATAGTAGCGAGCGGCCTCTTCGCCAATACCTGAACCACCGCCGGTAATGAGAACAGACATGTCTTTCATTGAACGCATGGTGTCCTACTTCTTCTGAGAATCTTTAATGCCGACGGAGTCGACACTCGCAGGGCGCGGAAGGCTAGAGATCACACTCATGGTGACGCCGCCATCGACGAGTAAATTCTGACCAGTCATATAAGACGATTGGTCGGATGACAAAAAGACAACAGTGTTCGCAATGTCTTCTGCTGTTCCTAAACGGCCAAG
>CANFUE010000011.1 GCA_947450115.1 Acidimicrobiaceae bacterium
ACTACTCCGCCGGCGACACGCACGATGTCATTCGGGTTCGCACCGAAGTTGTCGTTCCACGTTCCCGCAGCAGCCCACACTTCGTCGTACTGCAACAAGTCGGGGTCTACGAACACACGCAGTTGGGTTGCATGACCAAAGGGAGGCACACCGCCGATGGCATAACCAGTTGCTTGGCGAACAATGTCGGCATCGACGCGGGCGCACATATTTCCGCCAGCTGCCAAAGCAAGTTTCTTTTCGTCGAGTTGGTTGGATCCACTCACAAGCGCCAGCACCACTTCACCATCAACAGCGAAGATGAGGCTCTTCACAATTTGTCCAAGGGTGACGCCAATTGCATTTGCTGCATCGAGTGCGGTTTTTGTACCTTCTGGAAACTTGCGTGTCTCAATAGCAAGACCAGCTGCTGCAGCTGCGGCCGTTACTTTGACAACATTGGGGTGAAGCTCTTCACTCATATGACCCCAACTTATCTATTGCATCGGCTAAACGAAAATCACGCTCTGTTACCTGTTTTTTATCGTGTGAAATCAGAGTGATATCGACTTTGTTATAAGAGTTTGACCAATCGGGGTGATGGTCATGAAGCTCTGCCAACTTGGCAACTTCATTCATGAATTCCCATGCTTGCACAAAGTTTGCAAACTGGAACTGACGATGCAGGCCTTTTTCATCTTGTGCCCACATTGCTAGTTACTCACTTCGTACGAAGTTTCGCGGCCTGTGCAACATCGAAGTAGTCGGAGTCGAGAGTGAATTTTCCATCGCGCACTTTGTGCAGTGTCCAACCTGGGAATGAGCCGCCGGGCAAGTGACACGTCCACTGCGACCAACCAACTGTTTCATCACCAGCACAATCGTCAAGCGAGAACGTCACTCCACGTGCAGTCATTTCTACATCCATGCGATTCATGAACGCAGTAATTGCTTCCTTGCCAACAAAGTCTCCCGATGTCTGATCGGTAAACACAGCATCATCGGTGAAGAGTTCTGCAAGCTGTGCGTATTGACGAGTGTCTTGCATTTTCCAAAATTTCGAGATGAGCGCATGCGCACTTCCCTGTTCACTTGTACCTTTCGACAACGTTGCCGGTGTCGTCATGTCGGGAATGCGGTCGCGTGTGAGTTGTGCATATGCATTGGAGTCGAGATAGTCGGCAACAAAGCAGACCTTCAAGCCATCACCGTCGTCACGCAAGCGATAAATGCTTTGGCCGTTAATACCCACTTCGCCGTTTGGGCCTTTTGCGTACATTGTCCACTTCGCCCATGCGGTGGTGGTGCCTGCACACACTTCCCACTCATCGAAACGTGCGCCTGCGGCCGGAACCATTTCTTCCATGTGCCCCATGAAGGTGCGGATGGCGTCGGTTCCCACCTGGGCGCCCATGAAAGGGTCGTAATAAATGGCATCGGGAGTAAAAAGATCGACGAGGCGCGTGTAGCGCTGGTCGTCTTCCACTGCACCAAATTTCTTAATGATTTCCCCTGCTGTTGGCATCGCCATCTCCCTTCGCTACTGAATAAGGTAGAGGAAATTAACTGGGGGTGGAGAAGTGAGCGACAAGACCGTAGAAGTCAACTTTTTCGATGTTGAAACCAACAATTGCCCGTACCACGCATATAAAGACCTGCGTGACGACGCGCCAGTGTGGAAAGACCCGCGAACAGGCATGTACGTCATTTCCCGTTACGACGATGTTCGTGCGGTGGTGACCGACGTTGAGAGGTTTAGCAATGCAAAAAAGCCGGTGCGCATTAACACCCCTGAGATGATTGAACGCCAGCAAAAAATTGGCAACCTCTACAAGGAAAAGGGTTGGGTGCCAGCGCCTACGTTGGCCGGCCGCGACGACCCGAACCACAAGGAAATGCGTTCATTGTTCGACCACGCGTTTCGCCCGAGCCGCATCAAGTTGCTTGACCCGATGGTGGAACGTGTTTCACAACAACTCATCAATGCATTCATCGACAAAGGAACCTGCGATTGGGTACAGGCATTCGCCGTACCGCTCCCCCTCATTGTCATTGGCTTCCAGATGGGTGCCCCTGAAGAAGACATTTGGAAAATCAAAGCATGGACCGATGCATGGGTGCAGCGCCTCGGCATGATGCAAACAGAAGAAGAAGCGCTGTGGTCAACAGAAATGGAAATTGAAGCTCAGCACTATTTCCAACCCATCTTCGACAAATTGCGTAAAGAGCCGAATGATACTTTGCTTTCCGACATTGTGAACACAGTGATTCCTGAATGGGGTCGCACTTTGTCTGATGAAGAACTCCACGCAGAAATGATGGCCGATACTTTTGTTGGTGGTTCAGAAACAAGCACCAACGCACTTTCTGGCGGCATCATGCTTCTTGCGAAGAACCCGAAGGCATGGAGCCAACTGCGTAGTGACCCCGACAAGTACGTTCCCGTTCTTGTTGAAGAAGCCATTCGTTTGGAAGGCCCCGTGCAAGGGCTCTTCCGCGTCACCACAGTTGATGTTGAAATGCATGGTGTCACCATTCCTGCTGGCTCAACAGTGAACATTCGATTCGCTGCAGCCAACCGCGACGACCGACATTTCGAAAACCCCGATGAGCTCGACCTCGACCGTGCCAACACACGCTCACACGTTGGCTTTGGTGCGGGCGTTCACTTCTGCCTGGGTGCACCACTTGCGCGACGCGAATTGGCCATTGGCTTTCGTGCATTCGTCGACAACATTGCCGACTTTGCACTTGTTGACCCCGACATGCACCTCGACTACCAGCGCAACTTTGCCTTGCGTGCACTTACTTCGCTTCCCATCACCTTTGAAGCAAAACGCAAGTGAGCCGCTTACTTTCACTCGCTGCCGGCGTTCACCCAACGCTTCCACCTGCCGACATGGTTACTGCTGCAGCAGGGGCGGGTTGGCCGGCGTGTGGCATTTGGTTCGACGGCGCTACTTGGACCTCTGCCACTACGAAAGAAGTAAAAAAGCGTCTTGACGACACTGGTGTTATTGCACTCGACATGGAGCCAATTATTCCTGCTGATGGTGCTGACGACTATGCAGAGCAACTCATTGAAGCAGCTGCCGAAGTAGGTGCACGTTTCATTTTGTTCACCAGCCGCAAAAAAGACTTGCAAGCAAATATTGATCGCTATGCACAAGCTTGTGATTTCGCTGCACCCCATGGCATCACCATTGTTTGTGAATTTCTTCCCATCTTCCCTCTCAACACAATGCCCATGGCCGCCGACATTGTGCGCCAAGCAAATAGGCCAAACAGTGGAGTGCTTATTGACAACTTGCACTTGTCGCGCTCAGGTTCTACACCGAGTGATGTTGCCACTTACGACAAATCATTGTTCCCCTACATTCAAATTGCTGATGCACCAGCACAACTGCCAACAAAGTTTGAAGAACTACTCGATGAAGCCATTAACGGCCGCAGCTGCCCAGGTGAAGGCGCGCTACCCATTGCAGAACTCTTACAGGTAGTTCCCGATGTGCCTATTTCTTTTGAAGTGCGCTCACGTGCATTGCGTGATGGCTTTACCGATGCCACCGAACGCGCAAAACACTTGTGGAAGTTCGCTTCAGTTCTCGCCTAACTAGCCCACGCGCGCGAGCACTTGGTCTTTCGTTGCAGCCCATTCATCGAGCAATGGCAAAACAACATCGCGTTTCGCTGGTGGCAATGTGAGCACAGCGCGTGTAATGCCTTCTTCGAACAAATTCGATAAGCCATCTGCAGTGGTGTTTGCACCGAACACACTGATTTTCATTGTGTTGTAGTCGCGACCCGCACGTTCACATGCCTCACGCAACAACACCAATCGACTCGCTAACGAAGGTCGCGCGGAAATAGGCAGCCACCCATCGGCCCACTGTGCCACTTCACCTAAAAGACGTGGCCCCGTACCTCCACCTAAGTGAATGGGCGGGCCAGCAGGCTGTGCAGGCTTTGGCCATTGCCAAGTAGGTGCAATATTCACAAATTTGCCTGAATAACTGCCAACCTCATTGGCCCAGAGTTCACGCATGGCTTCCACTGTTTCGCGAGTGCGTTGCCAACGGTCGGGAAATGCTGTGCCGTGGCTAGCAAGTTCCTCACGGTTCCAGCCCACACCAACACCAATTTCCAAGCGACCCTTGCTGAGAAAATCTAATGACGAAATTTGCTTCGATGTCCAAATGGCATCGCGCTGTGCGGGCAACAACACACTTGCGCCGAGGCGAAGTTTTGTGGTTACTGCTGCAGCCATTGCAAGCACAACGAATGCATCGTGCAAGTGTGAATACTCTTGCGGCAATGGTTCACCAGTCAGGCTTCCTGGCCATGGTGTTTCACGGCTGACGGGAATATTGCTGTGTTCTGGCACCCAAAAGCTTTCAAAACCACGCGCTTCAATTTCACGCGCTAGTTCGCTTGGCTCCATTGCGAAGTCGGCAGCCATCATGGTGATGCCGATTTTTGTTTTAGTCATTAACGAATGGCCTGACTTGTTTGAGGGAGATGAGCAAGTTCAATTTTTAATTCGCGCTTGAGAATTTTTCCCGACATGTTGCGTGGCAACGGAGTTGGGCTCACATGGAAATAGCGCGGCAATTTGAAGTCGGCGAGTTGTGCTTTGCAACGTGCAAGAACATCTTCAGCTTTCACTTCTGCGCCACCAGTGAACACCACTACTGCTGGTGCTTCACCCCACTTTTCATGTGGCACACCAATCACCGCAACTTCAATAATTCCAGGCATACCTGCAAGCACACGTTCAATTTCTGCTGGGTACACATTGAGCCCGCCAGAGATGAGCATGTCTTTCTTACGGTCGACCACGTAGAGGTAACCCTCTTCGTCAACACGACCCAGGTCGCCGGTGTGTAACCAACCACCGCGTAGCGCAGCAATTGATGCCTCAGGGTTATTCCAATAACCCGCCATGACATGTGGGCCCGACAAAAGTATTTCGCCCACTTCTCCAACTGGAACTTCGTTGTCGTCTTCGTCGGCAATTTTGAGTCCGCCATGAATAATGGGAATGCCTGCTGAACCCACTTTGCGCAGTGCATCGGCGTTTGGCAACACTGTGCCGGCAGCTGACGATTCCGTGAGGCTAAACATTTGCAGCATCGGAACGCCACGTGCCTGCACTGCTTTCAACAATGTTGGTGGTACTGGAGCGCCGCCTGCACAGGCAATACGCCACGAAGAAAGATCTGCCGTAGCAAAGCGTGGGTGATCAACGACTTGTTGATGAATGACAGGAACAGCCATGAGTGCCGTTGCACCTTCTTGTTCAAAGAGATCAAAAATGCGATCGGTATCAACCATCGGCTCGAGTAGCAAAGTGCCACCCGACCAATAGGTAAACAAGCACAGTGCCAAACCGCCTGTAAAGGCAAGTGGGAACGGCAAGATGAGTTTGTCTTTCGGCGTGAGTTCAAGTGCCTGTGCCCAACTTTGTGATGCAGCGTTGAATGAACCGTGTGTGAGCACTGCACCTTTCGGGTCACCGGTGGTGCCGCTGGTGTAGCAAATGAAAGATGGTTCGGTATCGAGTGTGTCGGCAATGCCCACACTTGCGCCGCTCACGAACAATTGCGCTAAATCTTCAACGCGAATCACAGGGCATGAGCCAAATACTTCAGAGGTAGCAGCACCTAACGCTTCATTAGTGAAAAGCAACTTGCAGCCGGCATCAGAAACGACATAGGCAACTTCAGGAGCAGTGAAGCGAGTGTTAATTGGAACAATGACAGCGCCAATTTTCCATGCGGCAACACTGAGCTCAATCCATTCCAAACAGTTTGTGAGCAACAAACCCATGCGGTCGCCACGGCCAATACCGCGATCAACAAGGCCTGCCGCTAACTCATTTGTCTGTACATCAAGGTCATGCCACGAAGTGGCAACGCCACCAAACTTGATTGCAATATCGTTTGGACGCCAACGTGCCCAATACTCGCCAATTTTTGCCAAGTTCATATGTGATACCCCCACAAAAAGGTAGCCGTGCAGTTCCTCCCGTATCGTATTGGCATGTCTTTGCCCACATTTCTCACCGTTTCAGGCTCTTTGCGCGCAGGAAGCTTCAATACAGCCATACTCGAACACTTTGCCCAGTTCGCCAATGGCAAGGCCGACGTCGTGCGCACCAATGCTGTTGCTCAGTTGCCTCTTTATAACCAAGACCTCGACACCGACACGCCACCTGCAGCGGTGGCTGCAGCCCGTGCAGAAATTGCGGCGAGCGACTTTGTTGTTGTGGCCACACCTGAATACAACTACGGCATCCCAGGCCCCTTGAAAAACTGGTTCGACTGGATGAGCCGCCCGTATGGTGCGCATGTGTTTTTAGGAAAGAAAGTTTTTATTATTGGATCAGCACCTTCACCTCGCGGTGGAAAGAATGCTGTGGAATATCTACGCCTCGGCTTTACTGCTATTCAAGCCGCGGTTGTTGGAGACGAAGTGCTGCTCCCAAATATTCATGAAACCTTGAATGCAACGGAGTCGGGCGATGACGCAACACTCACAGCGCTCTTCGCTCACATACTGCAGAGCTGCCAGTAAAGCTCGCTAGGCGAGCACTACTACTTTGGTTCCCATTTCTACCCAGTTATAAAGAAACTCTGCATCACGCGAAGCCATTCGAATACAGCCGCCACTTTGAAACGTGCCAAGTTGTTCTTCTGTTTGCATCAGGCCTTTTTTGTTACAGTGGCCACCGGTCCATGCGCAAGTAGGAATTTCATGGAATGCGATGGTGTTTTTGCCATTCGGACTAATGGCAAAACGAGTTGACCACTTCATTTTAATTTCGGGGAAAACAGTGCTTTGTGAGAATTCGCTCTTGCTAAATACTTTGTAGGTTTTCGGAGTGGGTACAAATTCTCGGCCCGACACGGGAACCGACAAAGTAACAGTGCCATCTTCTTCAATAATCCATACCCAGTTCGCCTTGTTTGCAAACACAATACGCCTGCCGGTGCCCGACTTCTCGGGAACTGGTCGCGGATTCTCACGTGAATACACCACCACCGTGGTGGTTGTTGGCCCAGGAGCGGTTGTGGTGGTGGTTTCGGGAATGGTGGTAACCGGAACAGTCGTTGTGGTTGGAGAAACAATAGTTGTCGACGTGGTGGATGTTGTAGAAGCTTCGTTAGAAGATTTGCCAGAAGCAGCAACAGCGACTACTCCGCCAAAAATAATGACGGCTCCCACTGGGGCCAACCATTTCACGAGTGTCTGCGTCTTCACAGATTCACAGTAGCAATACCCGAGTGTTCAAACTTGGAACTACTTCGGTAGGTAGACACTTTTCTTCAAAGGTGTTCCGCCATTCGCAACTACAACAAGACCATCTTCACTCAACTTGATGAGATGCGCATAAACACTTCTGCCCGCAGCCTTATGTAGTTGCTTGTGCACATCGGCATAGAGCACTTCCACCATTTTTTTAATGGTGCTCACCCCAGCGTGTACCTGTGCAAGTACTTGTGCTTCGCGTTCCTCACGATGTTCCAAATATGCGCGCAAAAAGGGCTGCGGATCGGTAACGGGGTTTCCGTGTGTTGGCCACAACACCTTGTCGTTACGCGCCTGCAACTTACGTACCGAGGCAAAGTAGTCACGCATGTTGCCGTCGGGTGGAGTGACCACTGTTGTGCTCCACCCCATGATGTGATCGCCCGTAAAGAGTGCCTCTTCAGCATCAAGAGCAATACACAAATGATTCGAAGTATGACCTGGGGTATGCACACCGGTGAGAGACCAATTCCCCACCGTGAGAAATTTCTCGCCATCTTTCACGAATACATCGGGAACAAATGCGGTATCTACGTGTTCACGAACATCTGTTTCTGAGCCCGATGCGTCAACATCATCTTTGTCATCTTCGTCGTCTTCATCATTGGCAACCACTTCATAGTGAGGGTGCGGACCAAAGGCATAAGTTGGTGCTCCGTACGTTTCTTTCATCCACTGTGCAAGTGGCGAATGATCGCCGTGACAATGTGTGGCCACAATGCCCACCACGCGTTCACCTTGCAGAGCGTTTTCTAATGCAGTTCGATGAGAGCCAAGGATGGGACCTGGGTCGATAACGACAACATCACCATTACCCACGATGTACGTACCCGTACCGCGATATGTGAATTTTGAAGGGTTATTGGCAATGACGCGCCGAATAAGAGGAGACACCTGCTCACATGAACCATATTGAACATTCTCGAGAGCAGGCACAAAAGGTATGGGCATTACGACTTGCGATTCTTCTTTGCGCGTCGGATGCGTTCTTTTGGCGGCACAACGTAAGTAAGTGGACTCTCTACTACTTCATGACGTGTTCCCCATTCGCCAGCAATTGCTTGAATCATTGCGGCCCCGGGTAATGCAAGTACAGCGCCTACCGGCCCCAGTACTGCGGCGCCGGCTATAGCAGAACCAAAAGCAAGTGCTGGGTGCAGTTCCATGGTGCGAGCAGTAATGCGCGGCGAAAAGAGATAGTTCTCTATTTGCTGATAAATCACAATGAACCCAACGACGAACAACGCTGACGCTGGGTGATTCACAAAGCTCAGGATGATTGGTAGCACTCCCGCCACATATGTTCCTACTACTGGCAAGAACTGCGACACCACGCCCACCCATAGCGCCATTGCAATAGGTGCTGGCGTGCCAATTGCTTGAAATGCAATCCAATGGAAAAAGCTCGACAGTAAAGCGAGTAGGGCTCGCGAATACAAATATCCGCCAGTTTTATTTACCGCTATTTCCCAACCATTCAGCACCCTGCGTTGTCGGTCGGGCGCTAATCGGGAACACAACGCTCGTCGCATCTTTGGACCATCGGCAACGATGTAATAGGTGAAAAGCAAAACAGAAAATGCTTGCAAAAGTGCGCCCAGTGCTTTTACTGACAATGTGACCACTTTGTCTTGCTGTGAATTAATAAATTTTTGAACCGGACCCTTGGGGTCGGAAATTTTGGCGTTGACTTCTTGTGGGTCAATGTTTGCATTGAACGTGTCATTAATAAATGACACCGACTCATTTACATATTTTTCGCTGTTCTGCAAGAGGTCGGCCATTTGACTTGCAACAAGAGTTCCAAACAGTGCCAAGAATGCCACGGCAATCACTACAACACTCAGCACAATGCCAATAGTTGCCCGACCACGTTTCCATCCACGTGCCTCTAATTTATTCACACCTGGTTCAATGGCAAATGCCAAAAAGAGAGAAACCAGTAGCAAAATAAAGAGGCTTGTTAAGCGGTTAATGGAATGGCGTGTTGCCACCATCACCAAGAATCCACCCCAAAAAATGATGGCTGCACGAATGAGCCAACGTGTTGACCCCACGCGATTTTTTTCCGACTGGGGTATGTTTTCTTCACCTGGAGACGACATAAGTGAAGCGTACGCTGTCAAGATAAGCCCATGGCATCCATTGAGCTCACCGAGTGCATTGAATCGGTACGCCAACTCATCGCGAACAATATTCGCGAACGCGTGGTGGGCCCCGATAGCGCCACCAAGGCTCAAGACCTCATGTCGGCCCCCGGCCCGCGCTGGTTTACCCCCGATCGCCCCATCTATCGCGTTCATGGCGATGCCTCAATGTTCATCGGTGGCTTGCGGGCACTCCTCTTCCAGTCGCTGCACCCACTTGCCATGGCTGGTGTTGCTATTCACTCCGACTACAAGGCCGACCCATGGGGTCGCCTGCAGCGCACGGCAGATTTTTTAGCAGCCACCAGTTTTGGTACTGCCGAAGTGGCCCAAGCAGCCGTTAACCGTGTGCTCGCAGTTCACGAGCGTGTTACTGGGGTGGCATCCGATGGTCGCCCGTACTCGGCAAATGACCCGCACCTTTTGTTGTGGGTGCATGTTGCCGAAGTCGATAGTTTTCTCTGCGCCTACCAACGCTACGGAGCCACGACTCTCGACCAGAAAGATCGCAACGGCTACGTGGCCGACATGTCGGTCATCGCAAACGCACTCGGTGTACCGAACCCACCCACAACTGAAGCTGAGTTACGTAAACAACTTGCTGAGTTCCGCAGTGAATTGAAATCAACAAAAGAAGCTCGCGATGCTGCGCGATACCTCATTATTCAACCACCACTTGAATTTCCTGCACGCGCCGCGTATTCACTTATCGCAGCTGCAGCAGTCTCGCTTCTTCCTGCCTGGTCGCGCTTTCCGCTACGACTTCCGTATCTTCCCCTCACGGAGTTTGTTGTTGCTCAGCCCTTGGGTGATGTGATTACTCGCACATTTCGCTGGGCGATTGATGGCGACTTAACTGCACCCACTACTGCATCGTAAAGAGCCTGCGCATAGGGGTCGTGCGCGGCCGTATCTTCTGGGTGCCATTGCACTGCAAGTAACCAACTTGTGTTGTGTTCTACAGCCTCAATGAATCCATCGCTCGACCACGCAACTGCTGCAAGGCCTTCGCCAAGTTCATCAATTGCTTGATGATGAAATGATGCAACGTCAATATCAGTTACACCAACAACACGATGCACTTGTGAACCTTCAGCAATACTCACGGAATGAACGGCAAACTCTTCCCCGTCGGGAAAGTTCACTGGTTTGTGCGCAACCGTGGTGTTGTCATCAATGTGTTGGTGCAAAGTTCCACCGAGTGCCACATTGACCAATTGAATGCCCCTACACACAGCGAGCACTGGTTTATTGAGCAACATCGCTGCACGTAATAAAGCGATTTCAAAGTGATCTTGCAAAGCATTCACGCCGTAGGTGCGCAAGTGAGGCTCGTGCCCATACAACGCTGGGTCGACATCGGGGCCGCCCATCAGCAACAACGCATCGCAGGTGCTCATTATTTCTTGTGCAGAATCAGCAGTTAACTCACGTGGGGTAACAACAAATGGCTCGCCACCTGCACGAAGAATTGCATCTAAATAGCGTTGCCCAGCAAAGGTTGCAGCATCACGAGAAACTTTCCCCGCACTTGCTGTGCGACCCGCAACTGCAACGAGCGGTGCCACGAATTAGTCGGCGACAGTAATGGTGACCGAGTTGATGACCACATCGGTTTTTGGACGATCGCCAGAACCCGTTGCAACTTTTTGCATTGCGTCAACAACTTCAAGACCTTTAACAACTTGACCGAACAAGGCATACGCAGGAGGCAAGCGGCAACCATCGGGTCCGGAGATAATAAAAAACTGTGAGCCATTTGTGTTTGGCCCAGCGTTTGCCATAGCGAAAGAACCCACTTGGTACTGACCAGCGGATGGAAGCTCATCTTCGAAGCGGTAACCCGGGCCACCGGTGCCGGTGCCTGTTGGGTCGCCACCTTGGCAAACAAAACCATTGATGATGCGGTGGAAAATAATGCCGTCGAAATAATGATTCAACGCAAGAAATACAAAACTGTTTACTGTCTTTGGAGACTTGATGGGGTCGAGAGCAATGACCATTGTTCCCATTGATGTTTCCATCGTTGCGGTGTAGCGCTTGGCTGGGTCGATACCCATTTCAGGGTAAGCCGCAAACTTTTGTTGCTGTGGGGCGGATCCGTCGAAAGGTGGGAAAGCTGGTGCACTTGACATAGAAAACAACACTATCTGCAACGGCAAGAGAAGTACTAACCTCTGCCCTATGGAAAATGAGTTTGCATCGTCAGCCCCAGAAATCAGCCTCGACGCCGTCGACCTCGACACCATAGAGAAAGATCTCGCCGACGTAGAAACAGCTCTCGCCCGCCTCGAAGCCGGCACGTACTGGACCTGTGAAACCACGGGTCAGGAAATTCCGAGCGAACTCCTTGCCGCGCAACCTACGGTGCGCAGTATTTCCTCGCTCTAGCGATCGCGCAACTTCGACAACAAACGAAGTATTTCGAGATACAACCACACGAGTGTGACAACAACACCGAGTGCTGCATACCACTCCATTTGTTTTGGTAGTCCCTCTTTTTCACCGCGCTCAATGAAGTCGAAATCGAGTGCCAAGTTTGCTGCAGCAAGACCAGCGACAAAAATGCTGAATCCGATGCCCAGCAAACTTGCGTCCTTGAAAAACGTGATGTTTGCGCCAAGCAAGTTGAAGAGAAATGACACGCCATAAAAAATGAGCAAGCCCACCATGGCACTCATTACTACGCGACGAAATTTATCGTTCACGCGAATGATGCCGGTGCGATACATCACCAACATGGCAACAAAAACTCCGAGGGTTGCACCAACTGCTTGCACAACAATGCCGCTGTACTCAATGCTGTACACACGTGAAACAGCACCAACAACTACACCTTCGGCAATGGCATAGACCGGGCCAAGTACGCGCGCATACTGAGGTCGAAAGCTTGCACCCACAGCGCACACCAAACCAATAAGCACGCCAGCAATAATCCAAGCTGGGAACTGCACCTGGCCAGCCACAGGCTCGCTCACCAGACTCCAACCGAAAGTTGCCGCGCCCACCAAAAGTGCCAAAAGCGTCAAAGTGGCAGTTGCCGCCCCACTTGCGGTCATGGTTTCTCCGGCTGCATGGGTTCCTCCCCAGGGGCTCACCGGACCATCGGAAAGAGGCGGAATTATGGTGGTTTGTGCACCTTTCGCCGAGCCTGCATCGGCTTCTGAGGCTGCCCAGCCACGCTGTGCTGCCTGCTTCATTGACTTCTCGTTCAATAGTGGATTCGCCATATCCCCCACGTTACAGAAATCGGCTCAATCATGGTTGCCACGCCACATGGCGTCGGTATCGTAAGGCGGGTTCCCCGCTGGGGAATATTGGGCTGAGAGGGAGCATTCATGGCTAAGGACCGTGTCGACCGCGATGAGGAAGACCTTGTTCGGCTATACCTCACCGACATTGGCCAATATGCCCTGCTCACGAAAGACGACGAAGTTCGTTTAGCCAAAGCCATCGAAGCTGGCAAAGAAGCGCAAGTTGAACTTGCCGAAACAGAAAAAACTCTCTCACCTACTAAGAAGCGCGAATTAAAGCGCGCCGCTAAAGAAGGCGAAACCGCCGAGCGCGCCTTTGTGCAATCCAACCTGCGTCTCGTGGTGTCTATTGCCAAGAAGTACCAAGCATCTGGCTTGCCACTCCTCGACCTCATTCAAGAGGGCAACCTCGGCCTCATGCACGCTGTTGAAAAATTCGACTGGCGCAAAGGTTTTAAATTTTCTACGTATGCAACATGGTGGATCCGTCAAGCCATCACCCGCGGTATTGCCAACACTGGCCGCACCATTCGTCTTCCGGTTCACGCAGGTGACACTCTTGCACGTTTGCAAAAGGCTCGCTCACGACTCGAATTGAAATATGGTCGCCCTGCAACTTTGGCTGAACTTTCTAAAGAAGTGGAAATGCCAGAAGACAAAGTCACCGAGGCACTGCGCTTTGCTGCTGAACCTCTTTCATTGTCTGAACCATTGCGTGAAGATGGCGACGCTGAACTTGGTGATGTTGTGGAAGACCGCTCAGCAGAGTCGCCTTTCGAAGTTGCCGCTACAGCATTGTTGCCAGAAGAAATTCAGCGCCTCCTTGCTCCACTCGACGAGCGCGAACGCGAAATTTTGAAATTGCGCTTTGGTCTCGACCGCGGCGAACCACGCACGTTAGAAGAAGTGGGCGACCACTTCAACCTCACACGTGAGCGCATTCGCCAAATTGAAGCTCGTGCCATGAGTAAATTGCGCCACCCGTCAAGCGACACCGGCGCGCGCGACCTGCTTGCTGTTTAAGCTTCTTTAGCTTTCATTCACCAAAGGTTGCGGTACGCGCAACAATGCATTGAGCCCGTGCCAAAGTGCCATCGCTCCAATACCAAGTGCAAGAGGAAGAATTGCTCTGATACACCATGCATCGCCCATCCCGGGCACAAAGCGATGATTCATTTGATTGCGATGTAGCGCTACTGCAATTACTACTGCCACACCAGATGCGGTGGAAAATGCTGCTACAAATTCTTCACTACGTAGTGTCATTGCCACCAGTGCAAGCAATAGCGCAACTCCACCCAACGCAATGAGTGACGGAGTAGCACGGGCGGGGCTTGGCAATGAAAAATATTGAACTATTCCTAAAACCATAAATGCAGCACTAGCAATTGCCAATACAACTTGGCACAACTTCTTTTTCATCAACAACACACTGGCCGCGCCAGGAACGACGAGTAGCCACCACCACGAGCCTGGCGCATCTTCAACGTACAAATTTCCCAGCACTGCAGTAGTGGCGCCATCGACTTTCATATCAATTTGCCAATCTTGCACTAACCCATTGGCATTGATGACCGCAGGCTTCAGCGGGCTCATCCAATGCACACGATGGTCGTGCCAAATTGCTTCACCGTTATTGGCTATTTGGCGCCAGATTGGTTTGTCTGTTTTCTCATAATTGGTAGGACTCGTGCTGCCTGTTCCATAACGCGTTTTGTTGATAACAACTGTGGGCGACCATGAATTCTCAAACACTCGACCCTTTTCGTCGATACGTAAATATGGCTCTTCGTCGTAACCAATGACTTCGGCACTGTGGCCAGCGTGCACTTTCATTTTCACAAATGCATCAACACCAACTATCGAAACTTCAATTGCATTGGAAGCTGGCAATACCTGTGTAACAACGCTGCGCGTATTACCGGGTCGCGCCGGGTCGGCGTGCGCACTACTTGCCGGGCTCAAAAACCAGAACCCCAAAAACGCGCACAGAAATAACTTCCACGATTGGCGGAGGTGGACGGGAATCGAACCCGCCAGACGAGGTTCACTCGTCTCAACCGCTTTGAAGGCGGCGGAGCCCACCAGGCGCACAGACACCTCCATGAGAAAAGAGTATCGGGTATTGCAACTGAATGAGACTTTCTGAATAGTTGTTGCCACAAACCGCACCTGAATTCACACATTGAAGTACCTCACCATTTCGAGGCCAAGACATGTGAAAGGAGCACCCATGATTGTGGTGTGTAGATCCCCTAAGGGTGGCAGCGGAGCCACCATTACCAGTGCCGCACTCGCAATGATGCTCGCTGCCCAACACCGAGGCGGTGGATACATCGTTGACCTTGCCGGCGAACTCGCACCGGCACTTGGTATTCCCGACCCACCCGATACGAAACCCGTCGATGTCAATGCTTCACTCAAATTACTTTCCTTCGCCCCACGTGAGTTACACACTCCCGTTGAACACAACTGGAAAGAAGTTGCCAACCAACTTCTTGCATACGACGCGCCAGTGGTCATTGATGCAGGAACCACTGAAATCAATGAGCACCTCTCGCAAATAGTCGATCGAACATTTCTCGTGGTACGCCCGTGTTATCTGGCATTGCGTAAAGCAAGTAACAAAATGAGCCACGGATACTTGCGATGCGAAGGCCTCATAGTGCTTGAAGAGGCCGGAAGAGCACTCACCCCAACAGATATTTCCACCGTTTTAAAAACACCCATCGTTGCCACCATCAAGGTTGACTCCAGCATTTCCCGTGCAGTTGATGCAGGTCTCTTGAGCAGTCGTATTCCAGCATTACTCAATGAGGGTCTTTCCGGCTTGGTTGATGCACTCTCATTACCCCCACAACAAAAGTCAGTTCTCTGATGCAACATACGAACTCTTCAGTGCCTCACTTTGCTGGTCTGCAAGATCTTGTCAATGACCCGTGCGTGAAAGAAATTATTGTCAACAACAGCACGGAAGTGTGGGCGGAGCGCACAACGGGTTTAGAACGCGTGGGCTCGCTGCAACCTGGTGAAGCAGTTGCACTCCTTGAACGATTACTTGCGCCTATTGGGCGGCGCATCGACTTGTCGTCCCCCATTGTCGATGCACGCCTTGGCGATGGTTCGCGCTTGTGTGCAGCAATTCCCCCGGTCAGTCCATATGGGCTATGCCTCACCATCCGGCGCTTTGCTTCTACCGCACTCGACATTTCCGCATTTGCCAACGGTCGCGTGGCCGACCTCTTGCACTCTGTTGTGCACCAACGACGCAATATTGTTGTAGCCGGAGCAACGTCAACCGGGAAAACAACTTTGCTCAGCGCATTGGCAAGTGAAGTACCCCCTAACGAACGCCTTGTTGTTCTAGAAGACACCAACGAACTTGCCGTCAACCACCCGCATGTGGTGTACCTCGAATCGCGACCATCATCGGCAGAGGGCATTCCCGAAATTTCACTGTGTCACTTAGTGCGTCACGCCCTACGGCTACGGCCCGACCGTCTCATAGTGGGCGAAGTACGTGGCCCTGAAGCATTCGACATGCTGCAAGCAATGAATACCGGGCACGCGGGGTCAATGTCTACTTGCCATGCAAACAGCGCTTCCGATGCACTCCACCGCATTGAGAGCATGGTGCTGCAAGCAACGCCCAATTGGCCCCTTGCAGCAGTTCGTTCATATATCGCTTCAGCAATCGACATTGTTGTTTTTGTGGAGCGGTGCGCACAGGGAAGTCGCAGAGTTGCTCAGGTTGTAGAAATTGGTGACGTACTCACGACCCACGGAACCTACAGCACAAGCGTTCTTGCACATAGTTTGCATCCAAGTAACGGCGACCTTGCACTGGTGATGTAATGCAAGCTCTTGCATTCGTGCTCTATTTTGCGTCTTTTTACTTAGCTGTAGAACACAGTGCTGTGAAGCAATGGACACGACTGCGCATTTTTGATGCTCTTCTTTCCTCGCAACAACTAGTGGTATCTTCCCCACCCACACGAGCAAGACCAAAGTTACCTCGAAAGAAACAGCCTCTTTCACCATCGCTCATCACTGCCGATTTTCTCGACGCTATTGAACGGTCCGTTTATATGGGACATTCACTTCGTGCAGCAGTGAATAATTCTCTCCCCGTACTCCCTATTTATTTACAGCAACATTTTCAGCCCCTCGCTTTGCACTGTCGCATTGGAGCACCGCTGGAAGAAGTACTGATGACGACCAGTGTTGACGAAACTCCAGCCGACATACTTTTTGGAATTCAAGCAATTGTTGCAGCGAGCGCCGGAGGACACGGCACGCGGTACGCCCTTGAACGGGCCAGCTGGGTATTACGCGAACGACATTCTGTTCATGAAGAACGTCGCCTCCAATCTGCTCAGGCTTTGTTCTCAGCACGCATATTGTCGTGGCTCCCGCTTGCCTTCGGCGCCATGATGGTTGCTACCAACAACAGCGTGCGAACAGTACTTTTCACCACGCCTGTTGGTTTGTTGTGTTGTGGTGTTGGCGGTGCACTCAATTTTACTGGCCGCTGGTGGATGAAGAAGCTGTCTCTGCGCAAAGTGCATGCATCTACTTATGCGTTCATCGACTTTATTGATCTATTAGTTGTGCTGCTCAAAAGTGGCAACAGCACCCACCAGAGTTTTGTTGCCATGTCACAGTGGGCCCAACCTGTTGTGCGCAGTGCTGTCAATGAAGTACTGAAATCGAGTGAAGCCCACCTCAGGTTCATCGATGCATTGCCACTTCTCACTACATACTTCGGCAATGGGGCAACTGGGGTTGTGAACGCACTCGCCGCTTCAGAGCGCGATGGATTACCTCTTGCGCCTTTACTCGAACGGCTATCGCATGAAGCACACAGTGAACGACGGCGCATTGCACAAGAAGATGCTGCAAAACTTCCCATCCGCTTGTCATTCCCCCTCGTGGTCTGTGTTTTACCTTCTTTTGTCACTCTCAGCATCGTGCCGATTCTCGTTGGGGCACTTTCCTCGCTCACTTTGAGCTAATTCACTAAATGGAGGCACCATGATCTTTTATAGCAACTTCTACATTCAGCGTTTTGTTCAGCACTTCTTTGAACAACAGCACGACGACGACGGCCAGGCAACTACCGAATACGCACTCATTCTTCTTGCGGCTGCCGTCATTGCCGTTCTTGTTATTACTTGGGCAACAGCTGGCGGTGGCGCTGGCCGTATCGGCGAACTCTTCGACAACGTCTTTAACAAAGTTGTCGATAAAGCAACCGTAGAAGTTGGCTAGTGAATGCTGGCAAAGAGCAATAATGAACGGGGCCAAGCAACAATTGAATTTGCCCTAGCACTTCCCTTGCTTGTTGTTTTTGTCATGCTCATTGCTCAATTTGCCATTGTCGCGCGGCAGCAACTCGCACTGTGGGAAGTGGCTCGCGATGCGGCTCGGCTCGCTTCTGTTTCACCCAACCCGCAAACTGCTGCACAAGAAATCGTTGCTCAAAATGGCTTTTCAACATCGGCTGTTGTTGCCACTCACTCCGATGGCATCACGCAGGTTTCTCTGACATTCAAGGAAAACACATCGCTCCCTCTACTTGGCCCTTTCATTCCGTCCATTACATTGCGGGCACATGTTGCCATGCTGACCGAGCCGTAGCGTAAAGCCGATATTGTCACCTCATGCAATTACGCGTTGAGGTCATATTCCATGAAGGCGTGGCTGTGGTCCGCCTCAGCGGCGAAGTCACCTTGTCTACCCTGCCTCATCTCAGCGACATGTTAAATAAGGCCAGCCAAGAACACCCCAGTGCGCCCTTTGTCATCAACGTCAACGATCTCACCTTGCTCGACGATGCGGGCATCGGAATTCTGATGGGTTTCGCTGGCAAATTACGCAGCACCAATATTTCGTGTGTTGTGGTGTGCTCACAAGCAGCCATCCGTTCACGACTTGTTACCACTGGTTTCGATCTTGCTGTCAGCGTGGTTGATGAAGCCAATAGTAAATATTGCTAAAGAATGCACCCCTAGTGGTAAGCGGTCGGCAATAGGGCTGAGTACCGTAATCAACATGCCCTCGTCGCAAAAATCTGGAATGGCTCCGGTTCCATCACATGTATTGATCGCAGAAGATGACCCAGCAGTGCGTTCTGCGGTTCAACGCGTACTGGAGTTAGAGGGTTATCGCGTCAGCATGGTCAATGACGGTGCTGCTGCGCTTGCCTTTATTACGAAAACACCGCCCGATGTTGTGGTGATGGATGTCATGATGCCTTTTGCCGATGGCATGACCGTGTGTCGTGAAGTACGCACTCGAGGTATTCGTGTTCCTATTTTGCTTCTCACTGCCAAGCACGAAGTGAACGACCGCGTTGCCGGGCTCGATGCCGGCGCCGACGACTATTTAGTGAAGCCCTTCTCTATTGACGAACTGCTTGCACGCGTACGCGCACTCTTGCGACGCCGTGAGCCTGCAGATGCAAATGCGGTGTTACGTGTTGGCGATCTCTCGCTCGATACCGCACGTCGTGAAGTACTTCGAGGTGATCGGCCGCTGAGTTTAACGAAAACCGAATTTGACCTTTTGGAAGCACTGATGCTGCGCACTGGTCTCGTTGTGACGCGCGAACAGCTCTACGAAGAAATTTGGGGTTTTGATTTTGAAACTGGCTCAAAGTCACTCGATGTGTATATCGGCTACCTACGCCGCAAAACTGAAGAAGGCGGCGAATCGCGAGTGGTGTACACCATTCGTGGAGTTGGCTACACGGTGAAGGCCTAACTCATGAGTTTGCGTTCACGTCTGGCCATCGCTACTGGCGGAATTGCATTTGTGGCTGTAGGTACCCTTGCTGCTGGGGCCTACATCATTGCGAGCCACGAGTTGCGTTCGCAGGTAGATGCATCATTATCGGCCCGCGCTAGTGCCATCGTACGTGAAATCAACCGCAGCTTTGATCAGCCACGTTTCCCAGGCCGCATGTCTTCACCACTCGGACCCACACTTTTACAGCCTGAGTTTGACGCCATTACACAAGTCATCGGAATCGATGGAACTATTTTGGCAAGTCTTGGCCCATCTGAATTAGCAGTACGAGCTGAAGAGTTAGAACTCGCACACAGCACAACCGATGGGTTGAGCTTGTTATACAACACCACCGTTGCAGGTAATTCATATCGCGTACTTACTGTGTCATTGCCCAGTGGGGGCGCATTACAACTCGGCCGCGACATTACCGATATTGAAGATGCGCGAGCAGGAATGCGCACGTGGCTCATCGTGTTTGGCTTCGGTGGCATTGTGATGGCAGCTGCGGCTGGATGGTTCATTGCACGCCGTACGAGCAAACCCATTGAACAGTTGTCGGCAACTGCCGTGGAAATTGCTTCTACTCAAGACACATCGCACCTCATCGACATTAAGGCAAGTGGCGAAGTTGCCGACCTAGTTTCTAGTTTCAACACCATGTTGCAAGCACTCGGTCATTCAGTTGCCCAACAAAAGCAATTGGTTCAAGACGCAAGTCACGAGCTGCGCACACCTCTCACCAGCTTGCGGGCAAATTCAGAATTGCTTGAGCGCCCAGATTTACCGCAGCACACTCGCGATGCAATTATCCACGACATCCGAGCTGAAATTGATGAGCTCACCGCGCTTTCAAGCGAACTATCTGCACTTGCATCAGACCAAAGGTCATCTGAAGATCCGGTCTTAATTGAAATTGCCGAAGCCGTGCAAGAAGTTGCCGAGCGCGCGCAACGTCGTTCTGGTCGCGTTGTAGAACTGCACTCCACCTCACCAGGACAGGTGATGGTGCGCCCTGCTCAATTCGACAGAACACTTTCGAATCTCATCGACAATGCCCTTAAGTTCAGCCCTGCCGGAAGCAAAGTTGACGTGTTCATTAAAGGAACACGCATTGAAGTGCACGACTCGGGCCCAGGTATTGCACCCGAAGATCGTCAATTTGTCTTTGATCGTTTTTACCGCGCAGCAGCAACTCGAGCAATGCCTGGTTCTGGTTTAGGTCTTGCCATAGTGAAGCAATTTGCCGATATTCACCACGCAACAACATTTGTTGGTGCCTCGGGTACCGGAGGGGCCATGGTGGGGCTAGAACTAGCCCCTGCCACCGCCGGGGGCAATAGTGCTCACACCGTCGGTACGAAATGATGGGTCGTACTTGCGAAGCTCTGCACGCGCAATAGTCATTTTGTGCACTTCGTCTGGGCCGTCGGCCAAACGCAGTGAACGAATGTGTGCGTACATGCGTGCCAGTGGGAAGTCTTGGCTAATGCCACCCGCACCGTGTACTTGAATGGCACGGTCAATAATTTTAAGCGCCATTACTGGGGCAGCAACTTTAATTGCTGCAATTTCTGTACGTGCACCCTTGTTGCCCACGGTGTCCATGAGCCAAGCAGTTTTCATTGTTAAGAGGCGAATCATCTCAAGATCAATTCGTGCTTCAGCAATCCAGTCTTGAATGTTTGAACGCTCTGCTACACGCTTTCCAAATGTGGTGCGGTTCAAAGAGCGCTGACACAACATTTCAAGCGCTCGCTCGGCAGCACCAATGGTGCGCATGCAGTGATGAATACGGCCAGGTCCAAGACGGGCTTGGCTGATCATAAAGCCGTCGCCTTCATTGGCGATGAGGTTGCTCACTGGAACACGCACGTTGTCGAAAATAGTTTCGGCGTGACCTTCTTGGTCGATGTAACCGAACACGGTGAGGTTGCGCTTCAAGGTAACGCCTGGTGTATCGATAGGAACCAAAATTTGGCTCTGCTGTTGGTGCGGCGCAGCCTTCGGGTCGGTCTTACCCATCACAATGAGAATTTTTGTATTGGGATGGAATGCATTTGAGGTCCACCACTTGCGACCATTCAATACGTAGTGGTTACCGTCGCGCTCAATGCTGAGTGAAATATTGGTGGCGTCACTGGATGCAACTGCAGGTTCGGTCATGGCAAATGCTGAACGAATTTCACCTTCAAGTAATGGGCGCAACCACATGTCTTGTTGTTCAGGAGTTCCGAACATGGTGAGAACTTCCATGTTGCCCGTATCGGGGGCATTGCAGTTGCACGATTCAGAGGCCATGCTCGAACGGCCAAGAATTTCTGCCAACGGTGCATACTCGGCGTTTGTTAAACCAGGACCCCACTCTTTGTGTGGTTGGAAAAGGTTCCAAAGTCCGCGCTTGCGGGCTTCTTTTTTGAGTTCTTCCATGATGGGCGGCTGAGCGTGTGGGTTACCCGCTTCACGCAACTGCTCTTCATACAGTTCCTCATTGGGGTAAATCATCTCGTCCATAAAGGCGAGCAATTTTTCACGATATTCCAAGCAACGAGGTGTGAGTGCAAAATCCATGTCTCTACCGTACTGCGTAGCGATTGATGACTACGAAGGCAAAACTAGCCCCACAGGCTCTTTGGGTATTTTCCTTTTTCAACAAGAGCCGCAATTGACCCCTGGACGATCTCTTTGTCCTCTTTATATGTCACGCCAAACCACGTGGAATTACTACGCAACACTTTGCACGTGACGTGTTTCTCAGTAATGAGTTGGCCCACGGTCAAAGGAATAAAACACTCACTTTTCAATTCGGTTCCCGATGAGCGCAGGAACTCTTGAAAGACACGGTCGAGGTGGTCGAACAACCGCGGGGTGAAACCCCACATGTTCATCGACACAGGTTCATCGCCGGTGAGGCTCACCACGCTGCCATCTTCGTGCGTGTAAATGGCGCCATTCCCCTGGCGGCTGAGGTTTGTCATTTCATCAATGTGGGTGAGAAGCGCATTTTCATTAGTTGTACACACGCCACGTGCCACCGACCCATGGTCGGACAACGTATTGCGCAAAGTAAAGCCCACCATGGAAAAAGTATTCGCTGAAGAATCAACCCCAGCGAGTTCGTTGTTTAAAACAACATACGACTCTTGGCCATAGAAATCATCGGCGTTGATGACAGCAAAATTTTCCTTCACCACATCAGCAGCGCACAAAATGGCATGTGTGGTTCCCCATGGTTTTTCACGGCCTGCAGGAACGCTCCAACCACTCGGCAAATTGTCGAGCGTTTGAAATGCGTATTCCACATCAACAAGATGCTCAAACTTTGACGAAACATTATTGCGAAAGTCGGCCTCAAAGTCGGGGCGAATAATGAAAACAACTTTGCTGAAACCTGCACGCAGTGCGTCGAACACCGAATAGTCGAGAATGGTCTCACCCGATGGGCCCATAGGGTCAATTTGCTTCAGCCCGCCATAGCGCGAACCCATTCCAGCAGCTAGCACAACAAGGGTTTGGGGCATTCCTTAACGGTAGTACGTCGTGCACGACACAAGCGGTAATAACTATTTATGTTGTTTTTGGTTTGCGAAAACCACGCCGATCACTCGCTTTTTCTCGTTCACGCTGCTCTTCTTCCAGCGCAACTTCTTCCGCAATGAGTCGCTTCATGCTGCTCAGACGCAACGGCGAAAGAGTGTTGCCACTAATTGCACTTTGTACAGCACACTCAGGTTCATCTTCATGTTTGCAATCGCGAAAGCGACATTTTTCTGACAGTGCAAATACATCGGCAAAAGCTTTCTCAATGCCGTGTCCACTCGTCCATAAGCTCAACGCACGCAAACCAGGTGTGTCGATGAGCCACCCACCACTGGGAATTTCCACAAGGTCTGCGGCAACGGTGGTGTGGCGTCCGCGCTGGTCGCCTTCGCGTACTTCACCCACATTTTGTACTCGCGCGCCAACAAGTGCATTCACCAGTGTCGACTTGCCTACTCCACTCGCCCCTAAGAGCACAATGGTTTCGCCATTGCTCGTGTACTGGCGAAGTACTTGCAACGTTTCTTGTTGTCGAGAACTCAATCCATGCACTGCAACATCCGGAGCAACTTCACGCACTACTTCGGTGAGTGCAGTAATGATTTCTTCATCAACAGCGTCAGATTTCGTAAGTAGCACTACGGGAGTTGCCCCACTGTCGTAAGCCAATATGAGTTCTCGCTCAAGTCGACGGGGGTTCACACCAGAGGGCGCTGCATGCAACAAAAAAACAGTGTCGAGGTTTGCCGCAACAACATGCGACGTTGCGCGAGCACCTTCAAAAGATGCACGACGAATAATTGCCGACTTCCTCAACAACACTTCGCCCACACGTTCTTCGTTTGTGTCGACGGTCACATAATCGCCCACTGCAACATCGGCACCAATATTGCGCACCCGCATTTCACTGCCATCGTGCGCCAAAAGTGTGCTCCACCCTCGGTCGAGGCGTTTCACTCGCCACGCATGTGCGTTTTCTTCGTGCATTACTGCAAACGCTAATGCCTAATCCCATAACCTGTGACGAGTTCTTCTTCGAAAGGTTCCCCATGTTGAGTTCCCTCGCCCGGTTTTGTGTGCGCCGCCGTCGCATTGTTGTGTTCGCTATTTGGATTCCCCTCTTTTTCATCGTTGCTGCAATATCTGGCTCCATCAAGGGCAACTTCCGCACCGACTTTGTTTTGCCCAAGAGTGAGTCCCGCGAAGTTCAAGAGCTACTGCAAAAGGTAAACCCCAACAAAGCCGGCTTTTCCGCAACCGTGGTATTCAAAAGCAATGAAGGCCTCAATGCACCCGGTCTCAAAGAGGCAATGACCTCATTTCTCACACAAGTAGGCAACATCGAAGGCGTCGACACTGTGAGCCCGTATGACAACCCGCAGCAGGTGAGCCAATCGGGGAAAATCGCCTTTGCTCGTTTAGACATCAGCAAGCGCAGCCAGGCTGAAGGAATTACCTTCGCCGACAAAGTCCGTGCAATGGGCGATACAACTCTCACCAAGGTCAACGGTGTGCAAGTGGCATACGGCGGAGAAATTTTTGCCAAGTTCGCTATGCCAGAAAGCGAAGCGCTCGGCATTCTTGCCGCCATCATCATTCTCGTTCTTGCCTTTGGTTCGGTACTCGCCATGGGCTTGCCTATTGGTACTGCACTTCTTGGTTTGGGTATTGCCGTCAGCACCGTCACCATTTTGAGTCATGCAACTTTGATGCCCGACTTCACAACATCGATGGTGGCAATGGTGGGTCTGGGTGTGGGTATTGACTATGCGTTGTTCATCGTTACTCGATACCGCGAAGGCTTACATGCAGGAATGTCTGTTGAGGAAGCAGTGGTTGACGCAGTTGATACAAGCGGTCGTGCCGTTCTGTTTGCCGGCACCACTGTCATGATTTCACTTCTCGGCTTGTACATCATGGGGCTGTCATTCGTGCGTGGTCTTGCAACCGGAGCAGCTATTGGTGTTCTCGTGATGATGCTTGCTTCAATTACTTTGTTGCCAGCACTTCTGGGCATGGTGAAACATCGCATCGATGTCACCACGCGCGCAGCTATTGCTTCACTTTCTGTGCTGGTGCTTTCTGCATTAGCCGCAATTATTTTCCACTCACTACCAACCTTCCTGCTCGGCCTTGTTGGCGCAGTTGCAATTAATGCGCTGAGTTTTGTATTCCGGTCATTGCGCAAACCTATTCCTGTGCGCGTTGCAAAAGCCCGCGAACTCACCTTCTGGTTCCGTTGGAGTCGATTCGTACAACGTCGTCCATGGACCGCACTCATTGCCTCTTCTAGTGTTTTGGTACTTCTTTCCATTCCACTTTTTAGTATTCGCCTCGGCTTTGGCGACACAGGCAACCAACCAGAGAAAACAACGGTACGCAAGGCATACGACCTACTTGCAGAAGGTTTTGGGGCTGGCGTAAACGGACCACTTTTCGTGACCGTTCAAGGCGACACCGCCGCTTCGCCGGAAAAATTATTGGCATTTGCAGGCGCTCTCTCCCAGGCAAAAGATGTTGCTTTCGCTACCCCAAGCCCACTCGGCGCAAAAGGGACATCAACACAAATTGATGGCAAGCCACTTGCGCTCGTGGTGGTCTACCCCAAGAGTTCGCCACAAGAAAAAGAAACCACCCAACTCGTTCATACGCTGCGCGATGAGGTCATTCCCGCTTCCGGAGTCACCGCAAAAGTCGGTGGGTTTACTGCTGCGAGCGTCGACTTTGCCGACTACATCGGTGGTCGTTTGCCATATCTCATTGGCGCCGTTCTCATTTTGTCATTCCTCTTATTAATGGCTGTTTTCCACAGCCTTCTCGTTCCTCTCAAAGCAGTAGTCATGAACCTCCTTTCCATCGGTGCGGCATATGGCATGATCGTGGCCGTCTTCCAATGGGGCTGGGGGAAAGATCTCATCGGGGTGGGCAAGGCTGGGCCCATTGAGTCATGGGCACCCATGATGCTCTTTGCCATTGTCTTTGGATTATCAATGGACTACGAGGTGTTTTTGCTCTCGCGTATTAAAGAGGAATACGACCGCACCGGCGACAACGCCACCGCTGTTGCCGATGGCCTCGCCGCCACCGCCCGCGTCATTACGGCAGCCGCACTCATCATGGTGTGCGTGTTTTCCGCCTTCGTTTTGGGGGAAGATCGCCAGCTGAAATTGTTCGGTTTAGGCATGGCTTTTGCCGTCCTGATTGACGCCACCATTGTGCGTATGGTTTTGGTGCCAGCCACGATGGAACTCCTCGGGGCCCGCAACTGGTGGATTCCGAAATGGCTCGACCGCATCCTGCCCAAAATTGACGTAGAGGGTCATCACTACGATTCTGAAAGCCAAGCTGTATAAGGGTTTTATCCCTATGGCTTGACAATGCCCCCTAAAATGACCTAGCAGATACTCACCATATGGGAAAACCACTCGTCATCGTCGAATCGCCTGCCAAGGCCAAAACCATCTCTCAGTTCCTCGGAAACGAGTACATCGTCCGGGCCTCTGTGGGCCATATTGCCGACCTTCCCAGCAAGGGGTTAGCGGTCGATGTCGACAACCATTTTAAGGCTGCCTACGAGCTCACCGAGCGCGGCAAGCAGATTGTGAAAGACCTGAAGGCCGACCTGAAGAACGCCACGGTTGTGTATCTCGCAACCGACGAAGACCGCGAGGGTGAGGCCATCTCTGCCCACCTCGAGGAATACCTGAAGCCCAAGGTGGAATGCCACCGCATGGTGTTCCACGAAATCACCCGTTCGGCCATTGAGCACGCTGTTGCCCACCCCCGCAAGATCGACCGTCACTTGGTTGACGCCGCAGAAACCCGCCGTGTGCTCGACCGTTTATACGGGTATGAACTCTCACCTGTTTTGTGGCGGCGTGTGAACCGGGGTCTCTCGGCTGGTCGTGTGCAAAGCCCCGCGTTGCGCCTCATTGTGGAACGTGAACGCGAACGTATTGCGTTCAACTCAGCTGCCTATTTCGACATTGACGCGCTCGCCGATACTGCTCCGCAGTTCACCGCACGACTCATCGCACTCAACTCATTACGCATTGCAACGGGTAAAGACTTCGACAGCAATGGTGTCGCGAAAAGCGATGTGGTTGTTGTCAATGAAAAACAGGGTCAAGAACTTCTTGCAGGCCTCACCGGCAAGTCACTCACTGTTACCAGCGTGGAAGATAAGCCATATCGCTCATCGCCCAAAGCACCATTCATGACCAGCACCTTGCAACAAGAAGCGGGCCGCAAACTACGCCTCTCTGGTCGCCAAGTAATGAGCATTGCTCAAAGCTTGTACGAAAACGGATTCATTACTTACATGCGTACCGACTCGGTTACTTTGAGTGCCGATGCAATGGGTGAAGTGCGCGACACCATTCGCAGCACATATGGCAATGAAGCACTTTCATCGTCACCACGTATTTTCAATTCGAAAATTAAAAATGCACAAGAAGCACACGAAGCCATTCGCCCTACTTTGCCAATGCGCGCCCCAGAGCAAGTGGAAAGCAGCTTCAAGTCAAAACAAGAAGCCGCGCTCTACCGTCTCATTTGGCAGCGCACACTTGCTTCGCAAATGGCCGACGCAACAGGCGTCACCGTGAGCGTGCGTTTGGAAGTAACAGCATCCGACGCGGCTTCTTCGCGTTGCGAGTTTTCCGCGAGTGGCACCACCATTAACTTCAAGGGCTATCGCATGGCCTATGAAGATCTTCCCGATGACGATGCAACAGACGACGATAAAGCCGATGCGAAAAATGACGAGTCGGTGCTACTGCCACCAATGAAGGCCGGGCAATCTATTTCTGTTGCGCAGTACACCAGTAATTCACATGCAACATCACCACCAGCGCGATACACCGAAGCATCGCTTGTGAAAAAACTTGAAGAACTTGGTATTGGCCGTCCATCAACATGGGCTTCCATTATTTCCACCATGGTCGACCGTGGTGACTACCTGCGTAAAAAAGGAACTGCACTTGTTCCTACTTGGACAGCCTTCTCTGTTATTCGATTGTTAGAAGATCACTTCGGCACCCTTGTTGACTACGGCTTCACCGCCTCGGTGGAAGAAGACCTCGACGCCATTGCTCGCGGCGAACAAGGTCGCGAAGCCTGGTTGCAACACTTTTACTTTGGTGCTCTCGACCACAACGGCAACGAAGTAGCCAACGACCTCGGCTTGAAGCGCATCGTTGCCAACAACCTCGACGAAATTGATGCCGCTGCAATTAACACCTTTATATTGGGCAAGAACCCTGCTGACGGTGAAGACGTCTTTGTGAAGCCAGGAAAATTTGGCCCATACGTACGCAGCTTGGAAAACACTGCCGGTGTTCCCGACACCATGACCCCGGAAGATCTCACGTTGGAAGTTGCCTTGCAACTTCTTGCCGCACCTAAGGGCGACGAGCCCATTGGTCAAAAAGATGGCTTGCCTGTCTTTGCCAAAACTGGTCGCTTCGGTGCATACGTGCAATGGGGAACTCCCGACAACTTGCCACCTGGTTTAGAAAAACCAAAAATGGTCTCGCTCTTTGACACCATGAATGTTGAACGCCTCAGCATGAAAGATGCAGAGGACCTGCTCTCACTCCCGCGAACAGTGGGCCACGACCCAGCAGACGGTGAAATCATCACCTCTCAAAACGGTCGCTTTGGCCCCTACATTTCAAAAGGTAAAGACAGCCGTACTCTGCAAAATCAAGAGCAAATTCTCACCATCACTTTGGAAGAAGCTCTCGCACTACTGGCAACACCTCGAGTATTTGGTCGCGGGCGCGCTGCGCCGAAACCGCCGCTCAAAGAATTCGGCAACGACCCCGTCAGCGGAAAGCTTGTTGTTGCAAAAGATGGCCGCTTTGGCGAATACGTCACAGACGGTGAAACCAACGCCGGCTTGAAGCGTGGCGACATTTTGCAAGACATGAACCCCGAGCGGGCATATGAACTCTTGCAACTGCGCCGTGAATATATAGAGGAAAACGGTGGCGCGCCGAAGAAGCGCGGTGCAAAGAAAGTTGCGGCGAAGAAAGCTCCTGCTAAGAAAGCAGCTGCGAAAAAAGCCCCAGCAAAAAAGGCCACGGCTAAAAAAGCAACCGTGAAAAAAGCCGCTGCAAAAAAACCCGCAAAGAGCACCGACGATTCATGACCACTCGCGGCACCTACATTGCCTTTGAAGGGCTAGAAGGTTGCGGCAAGAGCACGCACGTCACTCGCCTTGCGGAAAAGATCAACGCTGTTGCCACTCGTGAACCAGGTGGCACACGTATTGGTGCTTTGCTGCGCGGCATTTTGGCCGACCCAGAAAATACCGATCTCAACTCACGCACTGAACTCCTACTCATGACCGCCGACCGTGCACAACACATGAGTGAACTTGTTGAACCCACACTCCAACGTGGCCAACATGTGGTGAGCGACCGCAGCGTGTACTCCACACTCGCCTACCAGGGTTACGGCCGTGGTCTCAATGTAGACACATTGCTCAGCATCAACACTTGGGCGCTCAATAACGTGCTCCCCGACATTGTGGTGTGGATCCAAATTTCTACCGAAGAAGCAAACACCCGATTAGCTAAACGCGACCTCGACCGCTTTGAGCGTGAAGGGGCCGACTTCTTTGCCCGCATCGGCGCAGGTTTTGCTGAACTCGCCGCAAAAGACCCCGCACGTTGGATACTCATTGACGGCCTCGAGCCAAAAGACGTTGTGGAAGAAAAAATATTTGCCGCGGTAGTGGCACATCCGTCCTTTACATTGCACTCATGAGCAACGCCTCGGTGAGTTCAATGTGGGATGCCGTCATTGGTCAGCCCCACGCTGTTGAACTTCTGCAACGCCTCACCGAGCACCCGGTACATGGTTTTCTCCTCGTTGGCCCCGAAGGCTGCGGCAAAGATGAAGCCGCTCGCGCATTTGCCACCACCCTGCTCACTGGTGCAGCCGACCCCACAACGCGTGAAGGTCGCCTCATTGCACAACAAGGTTTTGCCGACGTGCATGAAATTTGGCGTGAGGGTGCATCTATCTCTGCCGAGATGGCACAAGACATTGTCGAGTCTGCATCGCGCAGCCCCATCGAGTCATCGCACAAAATCATCATCTTGCATGAAGTGCATCTCATGGCCGAAGCAGCTGTGGTTCGCTTGCTCAAAACATTTGAAGAACCCACTGCACATGTTGTTTTCATTCTTCTTGCCGACTCGCTCGTACCAAGCCTCGTCACTGTTGCTTCTCGCTGTGTTGTCGTTCAATTCGGCGAAGTCAGCGCCGACATCATTGAAGCTCAACTTATTTCTGAAGGCATTGCACAAGCCACTGCACAATCTGCCTCACATGGCGCAGCCGGCAGCATTGAGCGTGCACGACTTCTCGCAAAAGATGGTGCATATGCAGCACGCCGCTTAGCATTTAGCAGCGTTCCCACGTCGCTCGATGGTTCTGGTTCAGTTGCTCTTGCACTTGTCGACGACATTGTGCAACGCATTGAAGCCGCAACGGTTCCGCTCGAAGAACAACACAAACTAGAAATTGAAGAACTTGAAAAGCGTGTGAAAGCAACTGGCGAACGTGGCAGTGGTCGTAAGGCTCTCCTTGAAGCCCACAAGCGTCAATTGCGTCGTTTCCGCAGTGATGAACTGCGCAGCGGGCTCGCCGTACTTGCTGGTGTGTACCGCGACGCAATGTCGCATGCCCACAATGCACACAAAACGCACGACTA
The DNA here is from genome assembly GCA_947450115.1 of Acidimicrobiaceae bacterium. GTDB lineage: Bacteria > Actinomycetota > Acidimicrobiia > Acidimicrobiales > Ilumatobacteraceae > F1-20-MAGs119. Next base: position 30,747 of record CANFUE010000011.1, read on the forward strand.
CGCCGAAGCAGTTGCACACGTCCACACCGCCATGCACAACCTTGGGCTGAACGCCAACGAAACCCTTCTTTTGCAATCCCTTTTCCTACGCCTCCCCATTGTGCGCGGCGCAGAACTTTCGTAGTTTTCACGCAGGAATTTTTTGGTATCTTTATAGATACCATGAATATTCACCTTGCCATGAGAACAGCTCGCCAGCAATCGGGTCTCACATTGCGCGAACTGGCAAATCGCGCCAACACCTCACACTCTGCTCTTGCCGCTTACGAATCGGGAAGCAAGATACCGAATGTAGAGACGTTTGAACGCATCATCACTGCTGCAGGTTTCGCCATTGATATTCATCTTGAAAAACGAATGCGCCAACACAGCAGTTCAGCATCTTCCAAGGGTAAAGAACTCGAACAGGTGCTAGAGCTGGCCCAACAGTTTCCCTCACGAGCAAACAAAAATCACAAGATGCCAATATTTGGAAAAAACAAATGACTTCATTGCAATCGCAGATGGTGCAATTACATAAATCGCTTGCTCGTAAAAATATTCCACATGCATTTGGAGGGGCACTCGCCCTTGCTTGGTGTACTCAGCAAGCCCGTGGAACGATTGATATCGATATCAACATTTTCATTTCCACTGAAGAGATTGATTTACTCACATCAGCACTACCGAAGGCCATTGGTACCTCAGAAGGAAACCTCAAGAATCTTCATCGTGATGGTCAAACACGGTTGATGTGGAATGACACTCCGTTAGATATCTTCTTAAACACCACTACATTTCATGCGCAAGCAGCACAACGCATACGGTATGAAACCTTTGCCGGGGTAGAGCTTCCATTTCTTGCATGTCGCGATCTTGCTGTCTTCAAGACCTTTTTTAATCGCACCCGTGACTGGGCTGATTTAGAGGAAATGCATGCGGCAGGAACCCTCGATGTTCGTGCAGTCACCACCGAACTCCTTGAATTTCTGGGGGAAGGCGACCCGCGAATCATGCGCCTTCGCCTCTTGACGATAAAGTGAAGTCCTTGCCCAGGTAGCTCAGTCGGTAGAGCAACGCACTCGTAATGCGTAGGTCGTGAGTTCGATTCTCATCTTGGGCTCCATTGTTTCCTACTAGTCTTTGGTTTCACAGAAACGTCTGTGGCTAGGGAGAACATATGCAAAATCGGAAAGTTCGTGGGTTGTACGTGGTTTTAGGCGGCATCATTTTTGCCATCCTTCCCCTATCGGTCGCTCTTATTGCATCAATATTCGTTAAGGATGCAATGAATGAAGGATCGAGTTCTTTTGGAGTATTGCCCTGGTCCACCTTTATCACTGCGCCAATTGGCGCTGTTGCCGTATTGATTGGTCTCATTATTGGCTTCGTTAACTTAGTGAAGCGCAAGAGCTAAGCGCGATTTGTAAACCGTGAGTTCGATTCCCATCTTGGGCTCTAGGTCAATCCTTTGATGGTAAACGTCAGCCAAACGCGCGCACAGGACGAGCGTTTCGTGTGCCGAATGGAACGAACGTAGAAGACATGTATCCGGCATTGTTCGTGAGTTTGCTCATTGCAATATCAAGTTTCATGATGATGGCTAATTCAGCATCGTTTGGCAAACGCCAATCGGACTTAGATCCACCTCGATATTTCGAGACTGCGGCCACCGCATCTGCCCATGCCAGCGTTGGGTCGGACGTACCCTTCCAAGTGCTTGGTGCGATCTCTAAATAGCGACCCCATGGTTGCATTGTGTCGGCAATGTACGCAATGGTTCCGCCACCAGGGCCAGTGTCGCCCACGCGAATATCAAATGAGATGGTGGTGTTTGATGAAGTAATTGCTTCAAAGGTTGCGTCACCATCTCGAGACGCATTGACAACGCATGTGCCCAAACTCTTCGCGGTCAACACGCCTGTAGAAAGCGAACACTTTGCAGAGCCCTCTTGAACAAGTGAGTACGTCACTGCACCAGAACCAGAACCACCCGATGTAGCGAGTTTGAGTCCGTTCGCAAGAGACAGCCCTTCACCATGAACCGAAGTCACGTTCAACGCAGATTGCTTCGCCAAAGTAAATGTAAATATCTCACTGGTTGAAGCTTCTGAGTAACTTTCGTCATTCATCTTCGTGGCGGTGACTTCGCATGTTCCTGCAGACGTTGCATAAATTGCGGTACCAGTCACAACGCAACCTCGCGCTGTGCCACCAGTGGCTTTATAGACAATGAGGCCAGTACCAGCACCGCCAGTGACTGTGAGGCGGACAGATGTTGACTGTGCAGCGGGTCCTGTCTTTGGACTGATTGCAAGGGACAATGCCGGCTGGCTTGAAGTTTGCAACAAGAACTCAGCCTTCGGCGAAGGAGCAGAAGGCAAGTAATTCTCATCTCCAGCTTTCACTGCAGATACCCAGCAACTACCGCGGTTGTCAGAAGTCAATTTTGCACCTGTAACAGTGCAGTTTTTTGCAAGCGTCAAAGTTGAAGTAGTTGGAGTAGTTGACGTTTCTACTTTGAACGTCACGTCGCCAGTGCCTGACCCACCATTAGCTATGAGTGCCGTTCCGGCTCGGGAGCCAATTGCAGCACCGCCCATAGTCAGAGCTGACTGTTCTGCTTTATTAAAGGTAGCCGTCACTTCATTTGAGGTAATCGATCGGTAATTGCGGTCGCCTGCCTTCGTGGCAGTTATCAAACATGTTCCCGTTCCAATGGCAGTTGCACCGAATCCAGATGGAGATACTTTTGATCCGTAACTGCCGTCAGCTGCAACCGTCGTTAGATACCACACTTTGCAATCTTTCGCGGTGCCATTACGAACAGTGAAAGTGACTTCACCTTCGCCGAGACCGCCTCGGGCCACTAGTGGAACCGAATCTATAGGGAAGGTTGCATTCGTTGGTTGGTCTAGTACCAATGGGGCCTGGGCGCCTTGGGTGAAGAGAACTTGCGTGAATTCACTAGCTGCTTCTAAGTAATTTGCACTGGTTGCTTTCACAACGCGAACTCGGCAAGTTCCTCCGCCGGGGCGAACAAATTGTGCCTTCAATACGTCGGCGGTGAGAAGACAGGTGCTTCTGTCTGTGTCCATTACTTCGTATGAAACTGCTCCGTCACCGGATCCTCCACTTGATGTGAGTGTCAGCGGTTCGTCAAATGGCTTCGTAAGTGACGTCAAAGAAATGGGCGCTTGCACACTTTTTTGAATCGTGATTGCACGAGTCACAGAAGCAGCAGAAATGTAGTCGGTGTCAGAGGCTTTTGAAACAGTGACATCGCATGTTCCAATGTTTGTCACCGTCAACGTTGTGCCGTTGATGCTGCAACCTTTTGCAGAGTCGGTTGTGGCGAAAGTGACTGCACCTGTTCCTGATCCACCTGCGTAGGCGAGGGTAACGCTTGGATACGAACCAGTTGTCGTAGACACCGAGATGGTGTTTTGAAGGAATGGTCCAGGAACGGCGCTTGCCACACTAGAGAATGTGCTTGTGCCTAAGGAGTTAACTTCAGCAACTGCAAAGTCGTACGTCGTTCCTTTAGTGAGCACTCCATTGCCGATGACTGCAGAGACATTGACCGACGCCTCATGCGTGAGTGTGCTCCATGCAGTAGTGCCAGTAGGTCGATATTTGATGACGTAATCAACAGGAGGAAGCACCTGTGCTGATTTCAACACATTTGCTAAAAGCGTGCTTGGTTTTCCTGGAGTCCAAGACAAACGAACTCCACCATCTCCAGTCGCAGCAGTAAGTACCGGTGCGACCTGTGGTGCGAGCGGTGCTTTGCTCACGCTGAAGTGGCGAATAGGAATGGAGAGGTTTGCCGTTGAGGAAATGAGAGACAACACCGAATTATCGGTGTACAACTTTCCGCTGTTGGCACCCAACGATGGCGAAGTGGGGTAGTACATGCCACCATTGGAGTCGTAATTATTATTCACTAACTTCGTGTTCGGTGAGCAGGGGAATCTCATGGCCGAACTTGTGCCATAGGTCGACGTCATCGAATTTTCTAAGGCGGAGTTGGCCATGTCCAACAACACGCTTGCTGCTCCGGCACCGGACGCGAGGCTGATGATGTTTCCAACGGTCAGATTAAAACTTAAGCCCGCACGTTTTAATGGCAGCGAACCGCTCCAATACATGAGTGCGTCGCTGCCGCGGAGGCGTCCCCAGGTGTCATTGAGTTCGGAGTACTTGTTGCACAGGAATTTCCATTCGTTTCCATTGTTCAATGGGGAGACGAATGGAAGGTGCCATGATTCCTTCGATTGGCATGTTTGGATATCGACGGACTGCTTCGTGTAGTCAAAACATGGCTTTGGGGGCGTTGGGGTGTAGCAAGATGTTCCGGGGCACTGTGTCGCTCCGGCGCGGGCCATGGCGGCCCAGTTGTGCACAGTGTTCAATTGCCAGTCAGCGCCGCCTACTTCGGATGCAAAGAAGCCAGGGCTCACTTGGCTCGCATCGGGAGTAATTGTTCCCGTGGTTGAAACCCCGTACTTCGCAATTTCGTACACCACGCCACCACCAGGGCCAAGGTCGCCCACTTCACATGCACCACCGTATTTACAGGTGGTTTGTGTTGCAGGGGAAAAGCCACTCTTGCCGACCGAGTTGATGGCGGCAACTCGATAATCGAGTGCTTGAACAATGTGTTGCGTCAGTGCATCAGAGGACTTCTGCCACATCGGTGAATCGATCACTGCCGTGGTGCCATTTGAAGTGAGCGCCGTGGTGCACGCAGGGAACATCCCGGGGTTCAATTTGTCGAGATTTGCGCAACTCGTCCAATCCTTGAACATGCCATCTGCGCCGGTTTTCGTGCCTTCAACTGCGTTCCATTTCACTTGAATGTCGTAACCAATAATCGGCGCGCCACCATCATTGACGGGGGTAGACCAACGAAGTTTTGCAATATGCTTTGGCGTTGCAGTGCAGCACCATGGGGTTGTGTCTTGAGTATCAATCTTGACGAATATTTGCGCCGGAGTATCTGGTGCAACAGCACTAACAGCACTAACAGCACCGTTGCGCAGTTGTGATTCTGTGGCTGCACCACCACACGCCGATAAGAGCAATGCAGATGTCGTTGCAATTATTGCAATGAATTTTGTTGAACGATTAATCATGATCTTCTCGATTCTCTTCAATGTCATTGCGCTCAACTGGCCTTCGTGATTTTGAATGCACGAATTGCATATGTGTCGACTGAATTTGAGGTTCGGCCAACCGAACCCTTGTTGTTACCGTAAGGGCCACCACGCACATACGTAAAGCAATAGGTAGTGCCATTAGCGACAGAGCACTTGCCGTCTGCCGATGATGTCCATGCAGTGGTGGGCACCTTTCCAGCTGCAGCCGCATAACTCAATTCATCATCAGATGGAAGAAACCAGTCGCTGGTGTTATTTGCGCCAACGAAGTCATTTGCGGCAACTGCAGATGTGCAACCTTTGTCTGCAAGTAGTGCTGTATTTCCAAGTCCGGATCCAAAACCAGTGCTGGTGCCATTGACCTCGAAGGTGTCGCAACCCCAATGATTGTGATACGGAATAATCGGAGTTGTTGTTATTTCTAAGTATTGACCCCATGTTTGAGGAGTTGCGGCCGCGTAAAACACGACGCCACCGCCAGGCCCAACTTCACCCACCTGGCAGGCACCACCGCGCTTGCATTTCACCGCAAGTGGAGCAATATCAACCGAGACGCCGTTTGCGTTATTGAATGCACGAATAGCGCGAACAGCAGCAACTGCTGGCTTTCCGTATGAATATTGTTGACCCGTCACAAAGTTTTGGTACCACGACAATTCATTTGAAACTTCCGTGGAAGACCAATAGAACGTTTCTGAGAACCCACTTCGGAGATCGCCGTTGCCGTTACACGGAACTGCAATGTCAACCGTTTGTTGGTTGTGCACGAATTTGCATAACTCATTGAGTTCAGACTTCGAAGGCAAATACCAATCTGATTTGCCACCACTGGAAAGCGACGACGCAACTGATACTGCTGATCCTGGGCCACAAGGATTGAGGGAGATTTCTGAACTATTCGCTTTGCCTGAACCAATAACGGTTGCGCTCGCGTCATTTGTTGATCCCAGACATCCGAAAGCTGTCGCGGCACTGTCGGTTGGCGCAAATTCGAGGTACCGACCCCACGTCTTTGTAGAGCCAGCGTCGTAGAAGACTGTGCCGCCGCCTGGTCCGGTATCACCCACCACACAATCGCCGCCCACAGCGCACACTGGCCGAGGAGAAGTGGTTGTTGTAGCGAGAGCACTGATTGCGCTACCTGACGGCGGGACAGTGGAGCTGACCACAGAAGTTGCAGATGTATCAGGTGAAGTGGTTGTTGTAGGGAGTGCACTGCCTGACGGTGCAACATTGGCGCCAATCACAGAAGTTGCAGATGTATATGGTGAAACTTCGCCGTTCCAGTTGGCAACGCGAACCGTGTACGTTGCGCCATTGGTCAAACCGCTAATAGTGAAGTTCTCTGGTGCGCCCGAAGTATTAGCCGTACCAGTGCCCAGTGGGTTGAGCGCAGCCGGATTATCAGACGAAAGTTGGTAGAACCAAGTGTTTGCAGGCTCATCACCGGTGAGCGTCACGTGCACTGTGAGCGCACCATCTTGGGGCACGAGTCCGGTAATGGTGGGTGCAACTGTTGGGCTTGTGAGGGTGGCATTTCGCTCGCGAGCGCTACCCGATGACCCTGCGCAACTAGCCAAAGCCAAGACGCACGAGAGCACAATGAGTGACTTCAATTGACCTCGCATGAGGCACCTCCCAGAGTCTCGGCAACTTCTTGTAAGGCCCTGACAGTTACATGGAGTCGTTTCTTAGTCATTTCGCCCTTTTCACGTCTGATGCAATATTCACTCTCAATGGAGTACACGCAAAATATAACCCAAAACGAGACCCCTTGTTAGTCAGGCATTGCCTTTTGAGAAAAAGCCTCGTAACTGAAACAACGTCGCCATCGAAGGTATTGGAGCCACCTATCCCCCACGCTGGGATGTGATTACACCACGTCGTAAGATCTTCACGTGGCTATCAAACACGACTCTGGTCTCTCTACGCGAGATGAAATTCTTCGACTCACCGTCGAGGCAATAGATCTTGGTGGTGAGGGTGGCGTTCATGTTGCTGAAATTGCAACAGCTTCTCATGTGGCTGTTACCTCTATCTACCACTTCTTTCAGAATCGCGAAGGTCTCATTGAGGCAGCACAAGCATCACGGTTTGCGCGTGAATTCACCATTAATGCCAATGCATTTTCAGACGAAGTAAACAAATGCACAACTCAAGAAGAGTTCCGCGCATTGTTGAGGCAATCTCTCCCCTCCTTCTTTGGGCCCGATGGCTCACGCCGCCGCGCCGATCGCGTGAATGTCTTGGGTTCTACTTATAACCGACCGTCTTTAACTGCAGCAGTGAGCGATCGTATTGTTGAGGCCACCATTGAACTTTCCAAGCCATTACACATCGCACAAAGCAATGGATGGATTCGCCAAGACCTCAACATCGAGAATTTGGCCGCTTGGTATATCGCTACCATTACCTCTTACGCAATAGTTGAGCTCACCCCCGCCACACGGGAATTCAACTGGGTTGATACTTTTGTTGAAGCAGCAGACTTCCTGCTCTTCGGCGAAAAATAGACACCTTTCATATGCCTACACTTTCTCTATGAAAGTCCCACTCACGATTGTCGATCATCTGCGCCGTGCCGAGCTTGTGTATGGAAACCGCACAGCAATTACCGATGAACCCGATCAACCCGCTGCTTCTTGGGGAACTCTCACATATAAAGAAGTCGCAGAGCGTGCTCGCGCGCAAGCAGCAGGGCTCGATGCTTTAGGTATTCCACAAGGTGCTCGTGTGGCCATGGTGAGCCACAACTCAGCACGTTTATATACCTCGTTTTTTGGCGTGAGTGGTTTCGGACGGGTGCTTGTACCAGTGAACTTTCGCTTAGTGGCCGAGGAAGTGCAGTACATCGTTGAGCACAGTGGTGCCGATGTTTTGATTGTTGACCCCGAGCTCGATGAATCGTTGAAGTCGGTGACCGCCAAACATCGCTTTGTAATTGGCGAAGAATCAGACAGCATCTTGTATAAATATGGTGTTGAACCGAAAGCTTGGGCACCCGATGAAGATGCCACTGCAACGGTGAACTACACCAGTGGCACCACCGCTCGCCCGAAGGGTGTTCAACTCACGCATCGCAACTTGTGGGTGAATGCGGCAACATTTGGTTGGCAACTTGGCGTGAATGATCGCGATATTTACTTGCACACACTTCCGCAGTTTCACTGCAATGGGTGGGGCATGGTTTATGCGGTCACTGCAATGGGTGGCGAGCACGTTATTTTGCGCAAAGTAGACGGCGCTGAAATTCTGCGGCGCATCGATCAATACGGCATCACCATGTTGTGTGGTGCACCTGCGGTAGCAAACATGATTCTCGATGCAGCAGCAACATGGCCAGGGGAAATTCCAGGTCGCGGGCGCGTACGTATTGTTGTGGCCGGCGCCCCACCTCCAACACGCACCATTGAACGTATTGAAACTGAACTGGGGTGGGAGTTCGTACAAATTTATGGCCTCACTGAAACCGCACCACTACTTACCATGAATCGTGGCCGTAGTGAATGGGATGTGCTGACTCCGCATGAACGTGCAGTGAACTTGGGTGCAGCTGGTGCTCCAGCATTAGGTGTAGAGCTGCGACTTGACGACGAAGGCGAGATTCTCGCACGCAGCAGCATCATTATGGCTGGCTATTGGGAACAACCTGAAGAAACCAGCAAAGCAATTGTTGACGGATGGTTCCATACAGGTGATGGTGGCACGGTGAGCGACGGTAACTACATCACTATTTCCGATCGCAAGAAAGATGTCATCATTTCTGGTGGAGAAAACGTGAGTTCCATTGAAGTAGAAGATGCCGTGTTCTCACACCCTGAGGTAGCTGAAGTGGCCGTGATTGGTGTGCCTGATGAAAAATGGGGAGAGTTGGTAATGGCCCTAGTTGTAATGGCGCCAAACTCATCACTCACCGAAGACGCACTCATTGCCTACGTGAAAACCAAACTCGCTGGCTACAAATGCCCAAAGCGGGTGGAGTTCCGTTCAGAGCTTGCCCGTACTGCAACTGGCAAACTTCAGAAATTCAAATTACGTGAACCATATTGGGCAAATCTTCAACGCAAAGTGAATTAGAACATTTCCCCCACTGGGCTTCGCTATTGACCTACTGTGCACTCATGGACAACTACGTGCACACAGATTGCAAGGCTTGCGAAGTCATTGATGGGCTAGATGGAAAAATTGATGGTCAAATTTTCAATCTTGATCATTGGCGCGTAGCAAACGAACGAAAGCGCTTTGCTGCAGCTCGCAAGGTAGAAGACAGAGCAGCCGACAAAGTAACGAAGTTTGCTGGTTCTTTGAACTTCGTCTACTTACATGCTGTTTGGTTCGTCATTTGGGTCTCTCTCAACGTTGGCATTGTGGGTGCCAGTATGAAGTTCGACAAATTTCCCTTTGGGCTTCTCACCATGATTGTCAGTTTGGAAGCCATCTTTCTTTCCACCTTTGTCATGGTGAGTCAAAATCGGCAGGCTGCTCGATCTGATCTTCGCTCGCAGGTTGACTTTGAGTCGAACCTGCAGTCACTCATTTGGTCTATTCATATCGGCCACGCACTTGGTATTGATGTTCAACACGTTGAAAATCTTTGTGAAAACGCCATTGCCCAGTCACGATCTAACACCGACCCAGCTCATTGATCACTGCAGTATCTTTGAGGTATGAGCATCTCAGTCATTCAATGGGGAACGGGAAATGTCGGACAAGCCGCCTTGCGATCGGTTCTTGAACATGCCAACTACAAGCTTGTTGGTTGTTACGTTTCGTCCCCCAGCAAAGTAGGCGTTGACGCCGCCGACTTTGTGGGCCTTCCTGCTTGTGGCATTAAAGCAACAAGCGACATCAATGAAATTTTAAAATTGAAAGCCGATGTCGTTTTACACATGCCGCTTTCTGGTGCTCAAGTAAATGAAGACCCAACAAAAGACACCAAAGATATATGTGCACTACTGCGAAGCGGAAAAAATGTAATTACTACTGTTGGCTACGTCTACCCCAAGGCGTACGGCGCCGATGTTCTGCGCGAATTAGAAGATGCATGTGCTTTTGGAGGAGTGTCACTTCATGGCACTGGTGTCAACCCCGGCTTTATGGCCGAACTCGTGCCACTGATTTTCACTTCTCATTCACAGAGCATCAAGTCCATCTTGGTGCGCGAACATTCAGATTTTTCTTTCTATGCATCACCACAAATTATTTTTGATGTCATGGGTTTTTCTTTAACCCCCGAAGCATATGAAGAACACACCGCTCGCTATCGCAAATGGCTCAGTGGGCTATTTGAAGAGAGCGTCTTGATGATGGCAGATGGCTTAGGCCTCGAGCTCGATGAACTCACCGTTGAGTCAGAAATTGAACTCGCAGACAAAGATATTTCCATTGCCGCTGGTCTCGTTCCACAAGGAACCGTTGCTGCCCAGCGATGGGAATGGTGTGGTGTTGCTTACGGTCGAGACGTCATTCGTTTAGAAGCCATATATAAGGTGCACAAAAGTGTGGCACCTCAGTGGCAAAGTCCTGCGTGGGTCTGCACCATTGAAGGAACCCCCCGTTTGCACTTCGAAGCCGATAAGTGGACCACCAATGGTTTAGTGGGCACAGCAATGCGTGCTTTTCATTCCATTCCTGCAGTTGTTCATGCCCCTGCAGGGGTACGTACATTCCTTGATCTTCCACTTGTGGCTGGGGCGAATGTGGTTCAACAATAAGTTGGTAATCTGAACGAATGCATGACATTGTGATTCGTGGGGGAACAATCGTTGATGGCACTGGGGCAGACGCCTTCGTTGCCGATATCGCAATCAATGAGGGGGTCATTACCCACATTGCTCCGAGTATTTCTGAAGATGCCAAACAGGTCATTAATGCCTCTGGTCATATTGTGACGCCAGGTTGGGTCGATGTGCATACGCACTACGACGGTCAGGTGACCTGGGATGAAGATCTTGAGCCATCGGCAACAAATGGTGTCACCACTTTGGTGATGGGCAACTGCGGAGTGGGGTTTGCTCCGGTACGCCCTGGTTCAGAAGCACCACTCATCGACATCATGGAAGGTGTTGAAGATATTCCTGGTAGTGCACTTGTTGAAGGAATGCCATGGGGAGCATGGGAATCATTTCCCGAGTACTTAGATTTTCTTGATACGCGCAAGTTCAGCATCGACGTTGGCACGCAAATTGCACACGGCGCGTTGCGTTTTTATGTGATGGGTGAACGTGGTACCGATAATGAAGATGCAACACCAGCAGAAATTGCTGAGATGGCTCAACTCACCAAAGAAGCCATGGATGCAGGTGCTCTTGGCTTTTCCACCTCGCGCACTATTGGTCACCGCTCATTGTCAGGTTCACCAGTGCCAGGAACTTTTGCTGCAGAAGAAGAACTCGTTGCTATTGCCAATGCAATGGGTAAAGGTGTGTTTGAAGCAATTCCTGCCGGCACCGTTGGCGCACTTGAAGCACTCGGTGGCGAAAAAGCAAAGCCAGTAGAAGAAGTAATGATGCTTGCCGATGTGTCACGCAAGAGCGGCCGCCCCATCACATTCACTACTGTGCAAATTGCAGAAGATATCGATCATTGGCGCGATGTGCTCAATGCCGTGTCGGCTGAAAACGCAAACGGCGCACAACTCAGGCCACAAGTTGCACCGCGTGCAGTAACTGTCATGACCAGCTTGGGTACGTATCACATGTTTATGCGCAAAGGCGCTTACTTGCGTGAAGTTGCACACTTGCCATTGCCCGAGCGCGTAAAGGCAATGCGCGACCCCGCAATGAAAGAAGCAATCATCAACGACCGCAGTGTTCCTTCAGAAAATGCTGGTTCCATGCAGGCTGTTGTGGGCTTGTATGCACGCGCATTGAACGCCACGTTCCCATTGACATTCCCTATTAATTACGAGCCTTTGCGCGAAGAGTCGGTCGTGGGTCGTGCAAAGGTGCTCGGCGTTTCTCCAGAGTCACTCATGTACGACTTGTTGTTAGAGAACGATGGAACTGCCTTTTACGCAATTTTCGGTTCAAACTTTGCCAAGGGCGACCTCAACGCAAGTCGTGAAATGTTGCTGCACCCCGACACCATCACAGGGCTTTCCGATGCTGGTGCTCACGTGAGTTTCATTTGCGACTGCTCCATGCCCACCTTCCACCTCACGCACTGGGTGCGCGACCGTAGTCGTGGAGAGCGCTTGCCACTCGAGTCAACTGTGCGCAAACTCACGAAGAACAATGCCGATCTTTACGGTCTCAACGATCGCGGTTCGTTGGAAGTGGGTAAACGCGCCGACGTCAATGTCATCAATCTCGACAAACTCACCATTCAAGCTCCGTTTGTTCGTAAAGACCTGCCCGCTGGTGGTTCGCGCATTTTGCAGCCATCAACTGGCTATGCAGCAACATTGGTGAATGGTGTTGTTACTCGTTTGAACGATGCCGACACAGGTGCTCGCCCTGGTCGACTTGTGCGCAGCTAGTAACTACGACATCAACGTCAAGCCACCATCAACAACAAATATTTGACCCGTTGCATATTTAGTACGCAACAAACCCAAAGTTGCTTCAGTGCAATCGTCTGGTGTTCCCGACCTCTTTAACGGAGCAGACTTTGCAACGTTGGTATGCATGGCATCCCAGTCGGCAGTCCATGGAGTTTCAATGAGGCCAGGTGCTACGGCATTAATGCGAACTGGCCAGCAACTCTTTGCCATCAACTTTGTCATTTGATTCAACGCAGCCTTGGTCATGGAATACGCCATCGAACTTCCCACCTGACGCACACCAGCAATAGAAGTGATGTTGACAATGTTGCCGTCTTCGCTCTGCTTCAAATAAGGAATCGCTGCTTTGCTGAGATACCAGGTTCCATAAACATTGACTTCAAATGTTTTTAAAAAGATTTCGTCAGTGAGTGCATCGAGGTCGTGATGCGGAACAGGCGTGGTCCAGCCGGCATTATTCACCAAAATATCTAACTTGCCAAACTTCTTGATTGTTTGATCGAGCAAGTTCAGTGCTTCATCTTTTTTCGAGATATCGGCACGAATGTAAATGGAGCCATTCGGTAACGACTTCGCCACTGCTTCACCAGCCTCAACAGACGAAGATGAATTCACCACAACAGTTGCCCCAAGATCGGCTAAACGCCGGGCAATGGACTCACCAATTCCGCTTGATGAACCAGTAACAATTACTACTTTTCCTTGAAATTCCGACATGGTGAAAGATTACAGTGAAGAGATGGAACTACAGATTCGCCACCAGCCCGCTTTTTCAACGGCCCGTGCCACCCTGCAACCCAATGAGCAAATGCGCTTAGAGTCGGGGGCCATGATCGCCATGTCGCACGACATGGTCATTGAAGGAAAAATGGAGGGTGGCTTTTTGAAAGCCCTCAAACGTTCAGCTCTCGGTGGCGAGTCATTCTTCCAAACCATTGCTACCGCGGGTCCGAACGGTGGATTCATCGATATGGCGATGTGTCTGCCTGGCGACTCCGTCATATTGCAATCAACTGCCGCGAACCCATGGCTCCTTGCTCACCAGTCATGGATTGCCTCTTCGATGGGCATCACGCTCGATCCCAAATGGGGCGGCATGAAATCACTTCTGGGTAGCGAAGGAGCTTTTCTTGTGCACGCCAACGGCGATGGCATCAACCTTGTTGGTGCTTATGGAGCCATTGAAGTTGTCACGCTTGCACCTGGTGAACAAATTGTTATTGATAGCGGCCATATGGTTGCTGTTCAAGCTTCTGTGAAAATGACATTGCATAAGGCGGCTGCTGGCTGGATGAACACCATTAAATCTGGCGAAGGTTTAGTTTTTCATTTTGAAGGACCAGGCGAGGTGTACACACAAACACGTAACCCCAATTGGTTCAATCGTTTTGCCGATGCCGCGCACTCACACGGTGCGCGTTAATGAATAACGCACACGGAGTTGGACACACCAGCACACTTGTCGTAGACGACCAGCGCAACAACCGCATGCTTGGTGTTGATGTTTGGTACCCAGCTCAGGCAAAACCAGAAGATGTTGTTACGCGTTATGAATTACTTCCTGGTGTTTCTTTTCCTTCTGCAACTGCATTTGAAAATGCTCCTCTTGCAGAGGGAAATTTTCCGTTACTTGTGTGGTCACACGGGCGCACCGGCCTGCGCTTTAACTACAGCCAACTTTGCGAAGCCATCGCTGCATTTGGATTCGTAGTCGTGTCGAGTGATCACCCTGGCGACACACTCACCGACTGGATGACCGGTCAAAATGTTGACGATGAAACAAATGATAAGCAACGACTCGGCGATGTTAGCTATATCGCCGACTGTGCTTTAGGACTACGCAACGAGCTCATGGCCGGTCTCGCCAACATCATTGATGAGAACAACATGTTCATAGGCGGGCATAGCTACGGTGGCCTCACTGCGCTCATTTCGACAACTGGTATTCATGGCATGCCCGCAGAAAAACGATTCAAGGCCGCCATTGGCGCTCAGGCGTACACGCGTATTCTTCCTGCTGAAATTATTTCTGCGGTGCCCGTGCCCGTTCTCTTACTAGTGGGGTTGGGCGACATCACCACCCCACCTGCAACCGATGCCGAACCGGCATGGGAAATTCTCAGCAAAAGTGCACTGCCTCATCGCCGTCTCAATTTGCCTTACGGCGGCCACCAAGCCTGCAGCGACTTTGCCTTATATATGGAGCTTGCCCCAGGTATTGAAGGCGTGCCCCAACTTGTCCTCGACTATTTGCAGTCCATTGCCGTGGAATCGCCCACCGGGTTCGAATCCACATGGCGCACCACGCTTTCCGAGCAAATTGAGGAAATGAAGGTTTTTCTTTCCGCTCACCTGTAGTTCGACTGTTCTGCAGCCCTCAAAAATCTTCTAGGGTTGCCTCATGTCACGCATCTCCAAACTTACCGTTGACCAGTTAGACCCAGATCTTCGTCGCATGTCGCGTGCCGACGACAAGACACCACTCGAACTTGGTCTCACGCGCATCTTTGGGCACTGCCCCGAAATGGCAAAAGGCCTTTCGGCATTTGCTGGTTCATTGAAGGTGAATCGCACGTTGCCCGAGCGTCTCATTGAACTCGTTCGCTTACGCATTGCTTTTCACAACCAATGCCGTAGTTGCATGGCAATTCGTTATACCGATGCGTTGAAAGACGGCATTACTGAAGACTTGGTGTGCTCACTCGAAAAGCCAATGGAAGCTGACGGCCTCACCGACGCAGAAAAAATTGCTATTCGCTACGGTGAACTTTTTGCAACCAACCACCTCGCTATTGACGATGCTTTCTACGACAAACTGCGCGAGCACTTCACCGAGCCGCAAATTGTGGAACTCGGTTTGAACGTTGCTATGTGTGTTGGCGTTGGTCGACTCTCGGCAACATGGGACATGGTCGAAGAACTCCCCGAACGCTTCCGCGCAGATGGTGAAGTAACACCATGGGGTGCCGACGCAGTCATTATGCGTTAATACGTCACATCATCTTCGCAACTGAGTAAAGATGGGGTATGGCTACTTCATCAAGCGGTGTTCCCACGAGCGCCCAAAAACGAATTGCTCTCGTTGCTCACGACAACATGAAGCCACAAATGTTGGAATGGTCAATGCATCATCGCGATGAATTAGGTAACCACATTCTGGTGGGCACTGGTACAACGGGTCGCATCATCCATGAACACACAGGGCTCAATGTTGAACGACTGCGCAGTGGGCCACTCGGTGGCGACCAACAACTTGGCGCGCGCATTGCCGATGGTCTTGTTGACGTGCTGCTCTTTTTTTGGGACCCACTTGAGCCACAACCGCACGACCCCGACATCAAAGCACTCTTGCGCATCGCTGCCGTGTGGAATATTCCTGTGGCATGTAACCCGTCAACTGCCGATTACATTTTGTCGTCGCCGATGATTAGCGGCACCTACAACCGCGCAACACCACTCCTCGACTAACGAGAACGGTTGGCTCCATTCCTCGGCCCGCTAGACCAGAACTCACATTTCCGAGAAATATCGGTTTTCCTCGCTTTTCGACCAAAGTCTTTGCTAAACATAGGTAACCCCGTTGAAAGACAGCACTGTGACCCCCCTCTCACAATCTTCCTCACATCCCGTCGATGACCTCGAAAACATTCGATCAATCGGCAACGCTTGGCGCGACATGCGTCGCGGTGCTGCTGCTTCGTCTCTACGGAGCAAACTTTTTGGTGAAGGTGAGTCGGCACTCGACCCCGGCCAAGTTGATACTCTTGATCTTCTCGTTGAGCGAGAGTTCTGGCGCATGGGCGACCTCGCTGAAGCACTCCGCGTTGACCCCTCTACTGCGACACGCGCCATTCAACGGCTGGAAAAACTACAACTTGCCGAACGTGCAACTCTTGCATCCGATGGACGCGTAGTGACGGTAGCTGTTACTCCTGCCGGACGAGCCCGCTACAACATCATCACGGAACGGCGACTAAAAGTCATGGTCAAAATTTTGAGTGACTTTGCCCCTGAAGATCAAGCCAAACTTGCGGAATTACTCACTCAATTTGTTACCTCAATCGACAACGTCGCCAGCACTTTTGAACCGTGAAACTTCAGCGTTATTCGCTACGATAAAGACATGATTGCAGCACATGTTTGGCACTGGTGGATTGGCGTAGTTCTCACCGTCGTTGGCGTAGCAACCGTCTTCGCAATGGTGGCTGGGTATGTCTCGAAGGTCACCGCCACTAAGTATCCAGGGCGCCGCAACCGTTAAGGCCGCCGCACACTCTCATGATTCTTGATGCGCAAGCACTTCAGCATCATGAGTTGGTACAAGAACTTCTCTCTCGTACAAACTTTCCCTCTACTGCTGAAACGCCCCGAGGTGTGGCGTGTGCGGTGTCGGGTGGTGCCGATTCAGTAGCACTGCTCATTCTCGCTGCAGCTGCTGGTCACCATGTAACGGCATACCACGTCGACCATGGCCTGCGTGAAGGTTCGCACAACGAATTTTCAGTAGTGGAAAATATTGCTTCACGCTTTGGTGCAGCAGCAATTTCTTTACGCGCCGACCTTGCCGACGGACCCAACCTTGAAGCACGCGCTCGCACCGCACGTTTTGCACTCTTGCCACCCGACGTGCTTACTGGCCACACAGCCGATGACCAAGCAGAAACCGTGCTCATCAACCTCATGCGCGGCGCAGGAACTGAAGGTCTCTCGGGAATGCGTTATACGCAGAGCAAGCCCATTTTGCACCTACGCCGGCATGAAACAGAAGCCCTGTGTGCAGCCTTCGATATTGCTCTCGTCAATGACCCCAGTAATTCCGACCCGCGGTTTCAGCGCAATCGAGTACGCCACGAGCTGCTTCCTCTACTCAACTCCGTTGCGCAACGTGACGTTGCACACCTCATTGCTCGTGAATCTCAACTCATCGGCGACGATGAAAAATTTCTCCAAGATCTCGCCTCGGTCATCAACGTACTCGACGCACCGGCACTTGCCGCCGCCCCACTTCCACTTGCGCGCCGTGCAATTCGCATGTGGCTCGCCGACCCCTACCCACCCGATGCCGCAACTGTGGAGAGGGTGCTTGAAGTCGCACGAGGAATTCACCCCGGATGTGAAATTGGTGGCGGGAAACAGGTGCGAAGAAGCAATCAGCGATTAAGATTGCAGTAATGCCACCGAAGCTTCGAGGAAAATGGGCTCTGGGTATACAGCCCCGGAACTTCACATGGATCATTAAAGATCGTCTCGCTATTTGCGAACGCCCTGGTGGGTATGGCGTCAACCATCGTCGTGTACGACGCCAAGAAGAAATCATCTGGTTGCGCGAAAATAACTTCGCCAGCGTTTTTTCCATCATTGGTGCACCACACAACTTGCACAGCTACGAAGAACTCAACTTGCCTTATCGCCATCGTCCGCTCAGTGGCGCCGACGACATTGACCCATGGCTTGTTTCTTTCTATAACGAACTCAAAGTACTCCTCGCTGGCGACACCAAAATCTTGGTACACGCCGAAGAAGTAGGCGACCGCATCATTGGCATTATGGGTGGCTACATCCGTTGGAGTGGTCTTGTCGATGACCCTTCACAGGCAATCATCATTACTGAACGCATTGCTGGCCAGCAATTAGACCCCTTTGCTCGCGAACTCATTTTGCGCGTGCACGACCTGCGTTAATTCACTTTCGCAAGCGTCTCTTTTATGAAATGTGTCGTTGTTGGTGCAGGGCTCTCTGGTTTAGTAGCAGCACAAACACTGCAGCAAGCAGGCAACGAAGTTCTCGTTCTCGATAAAGGTCGCTCCGTCGGCGGGCGTCTTGCAACACGACGTATTGGTAACGCCACCTTCGACCACGGCGCACAGTTTTTTACAGTTCGCAACAACGCATTCGCCGAACATGTTGACGTGTGGTTACGTGAAGGCGTAGTGCGCGAATGGTGCAAGGGCTTTTCACCAGCTGGCGATGGCTTTCCCCGTTATGTTGGCGACAAAGGAATGACCTCCATTGCGAAATACCTCGCAACCGGCCTCGACGTGCGTTGTAGTTCACTGGTGTTTTCACTTGGCAAAAAAGGTGAACAGTGGGAAGTGCAACTCGACGATGGAACGTCCATCATCTGTGATGCCGTAGTAATGACCTGTCCCATTGCACAAAGTTTTGGTCTTGCGTACACCACTGGCATTGAGTTGCCCGAGGAATTGCGCGTGGTTGACTATCACCGCACACTGGCACTTCTTGCTGTTCTTGATGGGCCCAGTGCAGTTCCCACACCAGGTGGCATGCAAAACCCCGACGATGTTTTTTCTTTTATTGGTGACAACTTTGCGAAGGGCATTTCTACCCAACACGCACTCACCTTTCATGCAGGTCCTGAGTGGAGTGCTGAGCACTGGGACGACAGCCACGAAGACGGGCTGGCAGAACTCACTCGCCAAGCCCAGCCATATTTAGGTAACGCCAAAATTGTGGAGAGTAACTACAAGAAGTGGCGCTTTGCCACACCTATTACTCAGTATCCCGAGCGGTGTTGGCTCCATGAGTCGGGTACTTTCGTGCTCGCCGGCGATGCATTTGCCGAACCCCGCATAGAAGGGGCTGTCCTCAGCGGTCTTGCAGCTGCTGCAGAACTTGTGAAGTAAGCACTGAGGACCCCGAAAAGACTCTATTTGTATGGTCATTACAAAATCTCATGTAACATCATTACAACTAGGTTCACAACATTTCGGAGGGCGCCATGCGTCGTATTTCATCATTATTCCTCTCACTTGGCCTCGTTGCCGCAGGAGTGGCCTTTGTGGCAACAAGCGCGAGTGCTGCCCCAGGTGACATCACCACTTCAACAGCGACAGCTGTTGCTCCCGCAGCAATATCGGGAGCCACACCAGCCAGAATCGTTCGCCTTCCTCAGGCCAATGCATTCCTTGCCGTTGGTCGTGTTATAGCAACTTCTGGCGCACACAACTTCATCTGGAAAATCAATGCCGACCTCACTATCGATGCCACCTTTGGCGCAGTCGACCTCGGTAACGAATTTGCATTCCCTACTTCTAGTGAATCGACATGTACCGGTCTCTGTCACTCCATTGGTTCATTCGTTGTCGACGAAAGGCTTGGCAAGTATGCAATTAGTTTTTCGCGATTAGTAAAAGGAACTTCTAATCCAGCGAGCAATGCAACAGTGACCTCCTTAGTTGTTGGTTCAATATCAACGGGAGCAGTCGTTGCCAAGTCTGTCTTTCTTTCCCTTACCCAAGGAGGTAGCGCCACCGCAGCTGACTATTCGGCGTATGCAACCGATGAGTTGCCAAAAGACCAATGCACCACGGCAACAGGAGCCACAGTCAATGGAGCTCCATTAAATCTGGCTTACGTATCAAGCTCAAGTCTCCAATTTCGACCTGATGGATCATTATTCGTTGGCTTGTATTGTGATTACTCAAACCTTGCACAACTGTCACCCTCTTCACCTGGAACCCTCAAGACAGCGTCATCACAACTCTTTGTTGGCCTCAAAATATCTGGTTCAACAATTGTTCTTGATACGTCGTTTGGCACCAATGGACGAACTGTCATCGCCGACGGCACATCAGCCTGCGCACAACCTCCGCTTCCGATTCAAACTGTTGATGGGAGCATCACTTCAGCATCCTCCACCCAGCCCTATTTCATCAACGCATTGTCGGTACGACCAAAAACGACAACTCTTCCCGGCTCATACGGGGGTTACTCGTATGTCACAGGCTTCGATGGTTGCGATAGTGGGTTTATACCAGGCACCACTTCATTTACGAATAGCTTGATTCCTGTTACAGCATCGGGAACTCGCCTCACCGCAATCAGTCTTGGTGATGGATCTTCTCCGACCATTTTGCGCTGGATCATTGACCCTGCAGGGCGATGGAACACGTTGATTCGCATGACGAGCGGAATGGGCATGAACATGACCACTACTTACACTGCATTGCGCATTGCAAATGGAGTTCTTGATACCACTCTTGGCGCTAACGGACAAAAACAGATT
This sequence comes from Acidimicrobiaceae bacterium, assembly GCA_947450115.1. Taxonomy (GTDB): domain Bacteria; phylum Actinomycetota; class Acidimicrobiia; order Acidimicrobiales; family Ilumatobacteraceae; genus F1-20-MAGs119. The sequence goes on from CANFUE010000011.1 coordinate 51,418, forward strand.
ACAAACCTTCCATCAACCGTTTCCGTTGGCGGCACCACCGTGAATATGACTTACTCCATTTCCGGAATTGCCAACACCGCAACAGAATCGTACTTCATCGGGTTTGCAAGTGCATCTGACGGTTCTGGAAGTTGCTCAAGTAATACCACCGTGACGCAAAAGTCTTTCGCATATCAATTGTCGTTTAATACTGGACTCATCACTTCATACGGAACAAACGGGTTGGGTGCACCAGGAACCTACAGCCGAGTCGAAAAAGGTTTCTGCCCAGACGGCGGTAACGCGGCGTCAAGCTTTGTCGATTCCGCTGGTCGCCCCGGATACTTAGTGAACTTAGCCGCGCTCGGGTCACAAGCATCTGGGCTTGTGCAATTTAAGTGGGATGGAGCAACTGGTGTTACCAGTGGCGGTGATGGTTCTATTGGTGTGGAAATTGCACCAGCCCCCACAACAACGCTTGCGCCAACCACAACCACAACCACAACAATTGTAAAAACAACAACAACCACGGTTGCTAAAAATCGTGTTGATACAAAAGTGTATTCAAAGACTCTTCCCGTTGTCTCGCAACAAGACACTGCTCTACAAGTGTTGTCTGCTCAAGATGCAATGAGCCAAGATATTCAAACAACTACACCAAAAATATGCACGCCACTCTCTACCGCAGTACTTCTTGTCAACCCAGGACGGTGTGTTATTCAGATAGTTGATGCGAAAACGAAAAAGGTTGTTCGTTCGTCAAGCACCTTGGTGAAAAATACACCTGCTATTGCAGGGTCTGTACTGTCAACAAGCAACCCCATCGACTTTGACTTCGCTTCAACCGTGTTGACAAAGTCTGCAACAGCACAAATTGCGAAAATCGCGAAGTTAGCAAAGGGCGCACGCCGTCTTGCTGTTATTGGCCACACTGCATCGCTCACCGATGCATCTGTATGGAACCTCGCCATTTCACGTGGTCGTGCTGAAGCAGTGAAATCTGCATTGCAAAGTGCAGGTGTGAAAGCACCAATTGAGATTGTTGCGCTCGCGAATGCTCAACCGCTAACAACAAAGAAAACAGAGTCTTCACAGGCGAAGAACCGCCGCGTAGAGGTGTACGTTTTCCCATCGTAATTGTTGACCGAAAAAAGAAGTGAATAAGAGCTAAGCCACAGTTGCTAACAAAGCAGCTGTGGCTTTTCTCATTGCATCGGCTACTTCACCTTGCGGCAATGCATCACAAGCATCGCTTGCTTCTTGCACAAAGCGTTGCGCAGTTTCAATAGCGAATTGAATTCCACTACCTGCACGAACAATTTCTAATGCTCGGCGCTGTTGTGCATCATCAAGAGGCTCGCCGAGCATCGACTGCAGTTCTTTGCCGGCAGCATCGCCAACTGCCATGGTGTGCAGTACTGGCAATGTGTAAACGCCTTCCACCATGTCGTGGCCTGCTGGTTTGCCGAGTTCAGCGTCGGAAGAAGTGATGTCGAGAATGTCGTCGACAATTTGGAACACCATGCCATATGCCGTGCCGTAGCGAGTTAATGCGTCAATGACCGAACGATCGTGGCCAGCCACAATGCCACCAATGCGCGCAGCAGTGCTGTAGAGCGATGCGGTTTTTCCGTCGATACTCACGAGGTATGAATTGACCGGACGTGAAGTGTCGTAGGTATGACGCAACTCTTCAATTTGTCCTTCGCACAAATTGCCAATGGTGTGGGCAAGCAAACCAGCAACTTCTGTACCTAATGAGGCAGCAATTTCTGATGCACGCGCCAATAAAAAATCTCCGGCGAGAATTGCTTGCAGGTTTCCCCATTTGGCATTCACTGTTTCCACCCCACGGCGTGTGGTGGATTCATCCATCACATCGTCGTGATACAGCGAACCCAAGTGCACCAATTCACAAGCGATGCCCCCTTGAATTGCCTCTTCTGAAGCGCTTCCGCCGGTTGCCACCAGCGACGCAGCTATTGCCATGACTGGGCGCAAGCGCTTTCCGCCTGCAGTAATCAGGTGCGAGGCAATTTCGGTGAGGTAGTCGTCGGAGGTGCGAACGGCAGCCAGCATTGCCGCTTCGACCCGTTCGCGGTCGGCGGCCATATGGGGCAATGAGAGGAGGGGTGAGGCTGTTGCCACATGCATAGGTTACGACCCACAATGCGCCCTGCCCTAATGGTGCAGGTACACTTAAGCAACGTATTTCAGTGCCGAAGGGCACCAGATCAGGGCGGTCAAATTGTTCGAACGCTTTACCGACAGGGCGCGACGAGTTGTGGTGTTAGCGCAAGAAGAGGCGCGCCTCCTCAACCATTCTTATATTGGCACCGAGCACATCTTGCTTGGGCTCATTCATGAGGGCGAAGGCGTTGCCGCAAAAGCACTCGAATCGCTCAGCATCTCCCTTGAAGCAGTGCGTGCCCAGGTAGAAGACATCATTGGTCAGGGTGGTTCGTCACCTTCAGGCCACATTCCCTTCACTCCCCGTGCCAAGAAAGTTCTTGAACTCTCATTACGTGAAGCTCTCCAACTCGGCCACAACTACATCGGCACCGAGCACATCTTGCTCGGCCTCATTCGCGAAGGCGAAGGCGTTGCCGCTCAAGTTTTGGTCAAGCTCGGCGCCGACCTTGGTCGCGTGCGTCAACAAGTCATTCAGTTGCTCAGTGGCTACCAAGGCCCCGCCGGTTCCAAGGGCGAAGGTACCCCAGCCGGTGCAGCTGCAGGAAGCGGCAAAGAAGAAAGTGGCGACAAAGGCGGCAGCCAAATTCTCGACCAATTCGGCCGCAACCTCACACAACTTGCTCGCGATAAAAAGCTCGACCCCGTTATTGGTCGTGCACGCGAACTCGAACGCGTCATGCAAATTCTTTCACGTCGTACCAAGAACAACCCTGTGCTCATTGGTGAGCCCGGTGTTGGTAAGACCGCAATTATTGAAGGCCTTGCTCAGAAAATTGTGAGCAACGACATTCCTGAAACATTGAAGAACAAGCAGCTCTACACACTCGACCTCGGTGCGCTTGTTGCAGGTAGTCGTTACCGCGGTGACTTTGAAGAGCGTCTCAAAAAAGTTTTGAAAGAAATCAAAACTCGTGGCGACATCATTTTGTTCATCGATGAAATTCACACACTTGTAGGTGCAGGTGCTGCAGAAGGTGCAATCGACGCCGCTTCCATTTTGAAGCCAATGCTTGCTCGTGGTGAACTCCAAACCATTGGGGCAACCACTACCGATGAATACCGTAAGCATTTCGAGAAAGATGCCGCGCTTGAACGCCGTTTCCAACCAGTAAAGGTTGATGAGCCATCTGTTGCGCACACCATTGAAATTCTGAAGGGCATCCGCGACAAGTACGAAACGCATCACCGTGTCACCATTACTGACCAAGCAGTTGTTGCTGCGGCAAACCTTGCCGACCGTTACATTGCCGACCGTTTCCTTCCCGACAAAGCAATTGATCTTATTGACGAAGCTGGTAGCCGCTTGCGCATTAAGCGCATGCAAACACCGCCCGACCTCAAAGAGCTCGAGAATAAAATTGCTGAAGTACAAGAAGCAAAGCGCAAAGCAGTTGAAGAACAGCGCTTCGAAGAAGCAGGCCGCTTGCGCGACCAAGAGCGTTCACTTCTTGAAGAGCGTGCGCATAAAGAAGCCGACATTAAGGCTTCTGGCATTGACCTTTTCGACGAAGTCAACGAAGAAGCTATTGCTGAAGTTTTGAGCCTGTGGACAGGCATTCCGGTGTACAAACTCACCGAAGCAGAAACTGCCAAGTTGCTCAACATGGAAGCCGAACTTCACAAGCGCATCATTGGTCAAGAAAATGCAATTCGCGCCGTCAGCCAAAGCATTCGACGTACACGCGCTGGGTTGAAAGATCCTAAGCGTCCAAGTGGCTCGTTCATTTTCCTCGGACCAACTGGTGTAGGTAAAACTGAACTCGCAAAGACACTCACCGAATTCTTATTCGGTGACGACAGTGCACTCATTGCTCTCGACATGTCGGAGTACATGGAAAAGCACACCGTCAGCCGTCTTGTTGGTTCACCTCCTGGGTACGTGGGCTACGAAGAAGGCGGCCAACTCACCGAGGCTGTGCGTCGCAAACCATTTAGCGTTGTGCTCTTCGACGAAATTGAAAAAGCGCACCCCGATGTGTTCAACACACTCTTGCAAATTCTTGAAGAGGGTCGTCTCACCGACAGCCAAGGCCGTTCGGTTGACTTCCGCAACACAGTGCTCATCATGACCTCGAACTTGGGAACACAAGATTTGCGTAAGGGAGCCGTTGGCTTCACAACAAGCGACGAAGCTGTTTCATACGAGCGCATGAAGGAAAAAGTCAACGAAGCGTTGAAGCAACACTTCCGCCCTGAATTCCTCAACCGCATCGACGAAGTTATTGTCTTCCATGAATTGGCTAAGGCCGAAGTCATGCAAATGGTCGACCTCATGACCAAGCGTCTTGCAGGCCAGCTCGAGAGCCAAGGCCTTGGTATTGAACTCAAGTTGTCTGCCAAAGAATTGTTGGCAGAACGCGGTTACGACCCACAACTTGGTGCTCGTCCATTGCGTCGTGCCATTCAGCGTCTCATTGAAGATCCGCTATCAGAGAAGATCTTGTACAAAGAGTTCGCTGCTGGCGTCATCATTGTGGTCGATACAGAAGACGACCCCGACAAGCCAGGCGAGAAGCGCATGACCTTTACTGCTGTAGAAGGTTTTGAACCTCCTGTAGCTGTAGAACTTGCGGGCGCAGGCGACTCCGGCACCGCACTTCCTGAGTGAAAATAACTACTTCAACAGCTAAGCGTTTCATTGCGCTGTGTTGTGCAGTAGTACTTCTTGCTTCATGTCGTGTCGACACGCAAGTGTCGATGGTGGTCAACCCCGATGGCAGTGGAAATGTAACTGTCACTGTTGATGTTGATAAGGAAATCGTTCAGCGCACGCCCGACATTGCAGATCATCTTGACTTCAGTGACTTAAAGAAGAATGGTTGGAAACTCACCGAGCCAGTAGACACAGCTTCTGGTGGCAAGCAGTTAGTTCTCGTTCGAGACTTCGCAAATGAACTGGAAGCCACTGCGGTACTTGCACAACTCAATGGCAACCGTGGCCCGTTTCGTGAAGTCATTTTGCGCCGTGGCGGAAAAGCCCGCGACTCATCGTGGAACTTGTCGGGCCGACTAGAAGTAACAGGCGGGCTGCAAGCCTTTGCCGACGACCAACTCATTGCTGCTCTCGGTGCTACTCCGTACGAGAACACCGTCAAGTCTCAAAACCTCGACCTCGGCAAGGCTCTCACTATTGAGTTCGTCGCTTCACTGCCCGGCAAATTGAAATCATCAACTGCCCAAGCCCAAGACGGCAAACTCACATGGCGCGTAGCAACCGATGGCACCCCGGTTGACCTCGCCACCAGCACAGAAAATGTCGACGTGGTCGGGACCCTCGGCGGCATCGTCTCCAAAATCGGCCTCTTCCTCCTCATTGCGTGGCTTGGCCTCATGGCAGTACTCGGCGCACTCCTCTATAAACGCCAATACGACCGGCAACGCAAGCGCGCCTCGCGCTCGCGCAATTAACACCCATCGCCTAACTTGTCGGCATGGCAAAACTTCGACTCGTCTATCGCTGCACCGAGTGTGCTGGCTCTCACCCCAAATGGTCGGGCCGATGCATTACCTGTGGCGCATGGAATTCTCTTGTTGAAGACGTAGAAGGCCCCGAAGAACCACTCGTTTCTCTCGCCGCTGGCATGTCGCTTATTGCACCTGGCGAAGCAAAGCCCATCACTGAAGTCGATGGCTCCATTGGTCAGCCACAAGCTACAACTATCCCCGAACTCGACCGGGTGTTGGGTGGAGGCATTGTTCCTGGTTCAGTCACATTGCTCGGTGGCGAACCCGGCATTGGTAAAAGCACCCTGCTCATGCAACTCCTTGCTGCATGGCCTGCACGCACTTTGTATGTCACTGCAGAAGAAAGTGCACAGCAAGTGCGCTTGCGTGCAGAGCGCTTAGGTGCGCTCAATGAAAACGTATGGCTTCTTCCTGAAATGAACTTGCACAATATTTTTAAGGCCATTGCTACTGTGCAGCCCAACCTCATTGTTATCGACAGTATTCAAACCATTGCCGACCCCGAACTGTCGTCTCCTCCAGGCTCAGTGGTGCAGGTACGTGGTTGTGCACATCGTTTGGTGCAAGAAGCAAAGCGCAGCAATATTCCTGTAGTGCTTGTAGGCCATGTCACCAAAGAAGGTGGCCTTGCAGGGCCCCGCGTGCTCGAGCACGTTGTCGACACGGTGTTGTCATTTGAAGGTGAGCGTCATAATGCACTGCGTTTGCTGCGTGCATCAAAGCATCGCTTCGGGCCCACAAGTGAACTTGGCTTATTTGAAATGACCGACGCGGGCATGGTGGGTGTTCCCGATGCCAGCCAACTCTTTCTTGCCGATCGTCGTACTGGCGTGCCGGGTTCAGTAGTTGTGCCAACCATTGAAGGCCAACGCCCACTGCTTGTTGAGTTACAGGCACTCACTAATTCTGTATCGGGTGGTGCTCCCCCACGGCGTTCCGCACAAGGTGTCGACTCTGGCCGCTTGGCACTTCTTCTTGCTGTGCTCGAACGGCGTGCGCGCATTTCGCTTGCTGGTCATGAGGTCTATGCCTCGGTTGTAGGTGGCGTGAAGCTTGCCGAGCCAGGTGCCGACTTGGGTTTGTGTTTGGCACTCGTTTCTGCAGTGGTAAATAAACCACTACCCGCCGACCTTGTTGTTATTGGTGAAGTGGGCTTGGCTGGCGAAGTACGCCAAGTTGCTCAGGTGGGCCGCCGCCTTGCCGAAGCAGCACGCCTTGGCTTTACCCGCGCCATTGTTCCTGCAAGTGCCTCAGCAAAAGTCGATGGCATTCGTGTTGAAGGCGCAGCGACTCTTACCGAAGCCTTAGCGCTTGCTCAACTCACGGGTGCGTTTACGAGTTAGGTATTCACAAGATTGAAATTCGATCTTTTCAATGTGAGAACTTAAATAAGGATCTGCTGGTGCGTCGGGATACGCGGCCCAATATGCATCCTCGATTTCTTTTATTGATGTAAATGAACACTGCCCCCAAAGCAAATACATATCTACAAGATCACGTTCGCCCCTACTTGCATGCATTTTCATCACAAGCAACGAATCAAACGACGGTACATACAACTCTGTGTTGTAAATCTTCATTATCAATCTGCAACCCTGCTGATTCAAATTTTGTGGACAAAATGGTCTAGACCGGTTATTCATCCACTCGATGGATACTCCTTCTGATTGGGATATTTTCTCAATTGTCTGTAGTTCAAAAACTGATAATTCGTTAATTACGTCTATGTCGTGAGTGCCGTGGCGAAGATTGAGAAGCGACATAGCAGAACCACCTATCACTATTAGTTTGCTTGCACCGCCAAAATCATTTTGAATTTTCTCTGCAAATAAGTGAAGAAGTTTTTGAATGTCACTCTCTAAAAATTGATTTCTCTCCACCTCTATTACTCCCACCACTTTTCACGCCAAAGTTGCCATTGATTGATGTAGATATTGCGAGCAGTAAATTGGGGTGGGGCTTGGCTCTCATTTCGCATCATCATTGTTGGTGTTCCAATGGATGCCCAGCGTTTCGATGAAGGCGGAACCGTACTGCACCATCCAGGTCGTTTAAGAGAATGATCGTCAGCCAATTTTTCTGCTATGCCGGCCAATAATGCATCGAATTTTTCATTATTTGTGCGCGTTGGTGCATCGGCAATTGCTGCATCTATGCGGTGTGGTTCGCTGCACATATGGTCCACGAAGATTCGGATTTGAGTCCAATCGAGATCAAATTCAATACGGTCACCTTGTAACGCACTATTGAGATGTGCGATCGAGTATTTTGGAATGTCCGAAATAGAGATCTCCATGTGCATGCCAACCGCTGAAAAGAGTCTCTGAGCCATGGAAATGGTTGGATCCATCATCCCCTCTTCCACCCTCGAGACAGTTGACAATGAGACACCTGCATGGCGCGCTACTTGTTTGCGCGAAAGTCCCGCCTTTATGCGAAAGTTATTGAAAATTGGCCCTATTTCCATAGGGGTAGCATATATGCAACCCATTACCCATCACACCTTTGCGAGTGATTTTGCTAGTTCTTCTAGTTGCGACGACGGTGCTCCCCCGGCCCACGCATCGGCCTCTACTGCCCGGGCATACGCCTCCCACTCCAATTTGATGGCCGACCTATTCCCAGATTTTGAATGGCCCTTCATGCGCAGGGCAACTAGTTCTTCATGCCCCGGCAATACCCGTAACCCTTTTTCGGTGACATAGAAAAGTGACTCAATGTCATCAACCGAAATGGCGTACTCACCGAGCAGCACTGCGGCTTGCACCGTAGTAACAACATGTGAAGTTGTAATTCCTTCCGCATCTGCCCACACGTAGTTCATGCCTGCGAAGGGTAGATCACGAACAAAGCTAAGTGACTCCTCAAGTTGGCGTCTATTTATCTCATTTGGAGTATCAATATAGAGTTTCAAAAATTTTCCGATGATGGCTGCATCGGTTACTACTTTTTCATTAATTGTCATTTGATTGGTAAATGTTCTGGGAATCCATTCGTCGTTTTCAAGAACTCCTGCAGATGTATTTAACGACCGCCTCAAATCGGAAACAACATTAGAAAAAGTTGCATCTTGAATATTCTCGCTCCATAAGGCCGTTCGTGCAGCCGATCGTGTTGATGAATCTCTGTGTTCAACTAGCCAACTTAAAAGTTCGAGAGACTTTCCTTTTCCAATTGCGATAGTGGCACCATCGGTGGTTTCTGCAACTGGGGCGCCAAGAACCCGGACAATGATCCTCCAATCATCACAGTCAACAACACCGCCTACATCGCACGAAGTAGTACTTGTTTCTCTATTTTCCGCACTAGATAAAAACTTCACTTGACGTATAGCTGCTCGACGTTTAGCCATCAAGTAGGAAAGGGTCGCGATATTGGCTGCTCCTGATCCCACCAACGCACCCACCAATAGGGATTCCGAAGATTTTTGGGAATTATTTGAGTCAATTTTTTCAGACCGGACTTGCGGTACTGCTTTTGCCCCTGCCGAATGTGAAGAGACAAGAAATCCTGCGATTGCAACCGCAGCAACGTGAATAAATTTAGGGGAGTAAGCAAACGTGCGCGACCTACCACGTATATGTGAAATGACTTGTCCTACAAATACGGCCATAATCCAAAGGATTGAACAAGAAAGCATTCCTACCAGGATTTCGACAAAGGGTATTTGAAAATCTTGTTGACGTAACCAATTCATTTTTACGCCTTTACCCCACTACCGGTTGCGCACAGCGAGTTGCAGATACCGTTCGAGTCTCCACTCCGGCAAGACGCATAAGAGTCATTTGCTCGACGGTGCTGACGGTGACACAAACTTCAATCCGATTGGCTTCAATACGCCCTTGCGATTGAACTAAACGGAGATACGACTGTGAAAGCCGTATTGCTTGCGGCACATCTATCCGCGGGACTCCTGTGCGCAAGTCTGTGAGAGCCTGAGCGCCGGCGCGCGCGGCATTTTCTGCAGTATCGGCAACCTTCATTTTTGCAGCAACTACACGTCCCCCATCTATTGCTAATCCAGAACAAACAATGAACGTCATTGTGAGGGACACAACAAATGCCGATATGAAGCCTTCATCGTGGACTCGTACCCGTACCATTATCCCGCCCTATAAGTATCGAGTACTTCTACTGACTCGGCTCGAACAGTTTTTGCACTAACCCCAAGAAGATCTAACCCTCTGTGGTTTACTTCACATTCCACAGCTACTTTCACGTACCGAGTTATCCCAATTGTCTGCTGTTCAACGCTGATTCTCGGGTTGTTACACGACACTCCTGTTGATGTGAGGTCTTTGAGTGCTGCATCTCTGCCCTCAATAGTTTGCTTACTGATTGCAGATATTGAAGCTGCTCTCGCTCCCTGGTCTGCTGCGTGCTTCACCTGCAAGAGCACTTCACCAGACCGGCCTGCCAAAATGACCAGCAGCACAAGAAACATGAGGACTGGAGTGAGTAAAACTAATTCCACTGAAGCACTCCCACTCTCATAGCGACGAATTTTCATCTATTACGCTCCTCTTCTGTCGCGTATCTTTCTTTCACTTCTCGTGCCGTTCGAGTAACCACTGCTGGGAAAAATGGGGCGATACGCGGTACCCGTATTGACACAGTTGCAATCACGTCACCTCCTTGTCGTGAGACCATTGGAGAAGATGCAGCGGTTGCGCCTAGTTCCGCAATTAGGCGCACCGCCGCATTTCTTCCAGCCACCTCAGAAGAGCCATATCGTGATGCCACCGCAGCACCTTCACTAGCCGCAGCACTTGCCATATGTGCATCGTGCATAAAAACCGTGGCTTGCAGCGCCAGCCACATGAATGTCAGCACAACGGGTACTACCAATACAGTCTGAACAACACTTTCTCCCAGTTCATCCGGGTTTCCAGTAAGTTCAGAATGGCGGTGGTGTGAACGATATTTTCTGAGCCCTACCACTGAGTTCCTAACCGAGGTTGAGAGTGTTTGCTTTGTCTTTAACGCGCGATGTGATTGTTGCCCCGACGGCAATTGCTAATGCAATGAGGGCCGCAGCCATCACCACTGTCGTTGCACTCACCTCGCCCGCTTCTGTATCGGCCTCTCGCGAAGCAGTAAAGCGAATCCAGTAGTAGTTGAAATATTCCTTCATTATTTTCTCCTTTTTATTTGTTTACATATTTCCCATAACAAGTTCGAGGGCTGGATAGCCAAGCAGAGCGATGAACCCCATGAAAAGGAGCACTGTGGGCACACCCATACGTTCGGTTGCGCTTTGAGCTGCAGCTTCAATTTCATTCATTTGCCTGCTACGAACCGCATCTGCTTGAGCAGCTAATGAAGCTCTGACCCGAGAACCTTGCTCGCCTGCGAGTTGCATACTTCCTGCCACCCGTGTGAGATCACTCACGTTGATTGATGTTGCAAGTTCCCCTAGGGCGGTCCATTGTGTAACACGTTCGGCCCGCGCACGTTCCAGTGCACTTCGGATCATTTCAAATGCCCAGTTATCTCCAGTCTGCGCCGCTGCAATTAATGCGGTTTCACTTCCTGCTCCACCAGCCAAGAGAACATTGACAAGATCGAGATAACTAGACAATGCATAAGAAAAACTTCTACGAGCGGCAGTTGCATTTTTAGCAAGTCTCTTGTGCGCACTCATCACACCGAAAATTGGCCCACATAGCAAAAGTAATACGACACTAAAATTTGGTATGCGAATTGCTGCCACAGAAAGCCCTACGACCATAACGACAGACAGGACCCCTCCTATTAAGCCACTTCGAAGTGCACGCTGCGCATATTGTTCTTCAGTGATTCGTGTAATCGCTAGATCACACGGTTTGCCCGAGCGAACAACCCGAGTCTGGTTGATTTTGCGGTAAATATTCGGCAACTGTGTAGTTTGCTTGAACAATGTTTCTCTCAGAATGAAAAATATTCCGAGACCAATGCTTATGCCAATAAGAATCACCATGATTGGCCCCCGCTATGAACCAGTTCATCAGATATTTTGCTGGCAATGAATCGGTCGGGTAATGGAATCCGGGAGCCATGCTGCAACAGAACCATGGCAATTACGAAGGTTGAAAGAATCCCACACAGAATTAATTGTCCGGAAGTTGTTCCGTATGGAGCAAGGTACTGTCTATTCAAAACAAATAAAGCGCTGATAAAGCCGACAACGGTGGTCATAATGATGCGCACCGCGGTTCGAGTACGAGCCCTGCTTACCCAAACACGCTGGTGCATTTTTGCCTCTTCTCGAGAACACAAAGCCAAGTGGCCTAACAACATTCCAACATCACGTGCTTCGTGTTCCGTTGCGGCAATCAGCGCTGCAACAACAAAATCTGCACTGGGATGATTTACTTCTTCAGCAAACTGGTGCAAACTGCTACTGACTGAACCGTATGGTAAGTCTGCAGCTAAATGCTCTACTGATTTTCTGAGGACTTCCGGAGCATGAGGAGCAGTTGCCATAATTGTCTGCTGAAGACCATGTGCGGCTGCCAAAGTATCTCGCAGTTGTTCGGCCCATAGCGCAACAGCCTCTGCAACAAGTTCATCATTACGCGACACTTTGGTTCCACCTGACACGAGGATCCCGATGGAGGTCATGGCTGCAAAAATCACAGAGGCTAGGGCCCATCCTGTTGCTAAATACATGATTGTCCCGATAGCCAACCCCAAAGCGAGAGGTCGAACTCCGCTGAATGGAATTGATCTGAGGTTCTTTTTTCTTGGCTGTAACTTTGCAGATCTACTTGACCTAATGGTCATAATCCCTAAACCAATCAGGGATCCACATAGTGCACTGGCAATCTCAGACATCGCTGTAGCCAAACTCTTCAAGCAATACTCGAGTTGACTCTTTCAAAGGGTACGCGAGTTCACATCCTTCAAATTCAGATGGTCGAAATACTTCATTGGAAATAATCTGGGTGCCGTCTGAATCGATCACCTCTCGTACAGAACGAATCCGGCGGACCCCTTTTTCTAAGGAAATAAAAACTACAAAGTGCACCGCACTCCCCATTAATAAATTGACCGTGTCCACAGGTAAACCTGTAGAAGCCATCGAAACATACGCAGCAAGCTTGGGGAATACAGATTTTGTTCCATCAGCGTGCATGGTGCACATCGAGCCATTATTTCCTTGGCTCATTGCCATCAACATAGGAAATGCTTCAGCTCCTCTTACTTCGCCCACAATCACTCTGTCGGGATCCATTCGTAATGCCATACGCGTGAGATCGGCCATAGTGATTTCACCCCGGCCTTCAATGTTTGCAGCCCGCGATTGCAGTGCATCATGATCTGGGTGCAGGTCTGTGAATCTTTCAATTCCTAGTTCATAGGCATCTTCAATGGTGACGATTCGTTCTTCGCGAGGGACTTCATTCAGTAGCGCTCTCAAAAGAGTTGTTTTACCCGAGCCGGTTCCACCAGCAATAACAATGTTGCGGCGTGCGCGAACTGCTGCTGATAGAAAACTCCTTACCTGACTATTGAACAACCCTCGATCTTGTAATTCAATGAGCGACGAAATTTCAAAGCGGTGTCGCCTAATCACCAAGCTGGGGTGTTGAGATACTGCCATTGTCGCAAACAGGCGAGACCCATCGGGAAGCTGCAGATTGAGTTCTGGATTAGCAGCATCAAAACGCTGTTCGTTACGCACAAACCGCGTCGCTGCCCGACGTATAAGTTCGATGAGTTCCTCATCGCTATCTACGATTGGTTCAACACATATGCGTGAACCATCCCGCCGCTTGACCCACACGGGTGCTGCGCCCCGAATATGGATGTCGGAGATATCTAAATCTTCAAGTAGCGGCTGCAAACGTCCGAGGCCTAAGACCCCTGCAATGACGCTTTCACCAGCTTGGTCAAACTCCTCAAAAGAGAGCTCTAAACCAATTGCTCCTTCAAATACTTCTTTTTCTCGTTCCGCAGCCACAACTCGCCTTGCGAGAGAAATTTCATCAGCTATATCTGGCTCACCCCGGCTCGCATTTCTCAGTGATACGCGATGTTGCGCTAATGCGTCGCGTACTTTTTTCGTGAGTTGCCGCACCAACTCTGCATGTGCCTCCGAACGAGTAGGCAACAACTCAATATTGGACTGACGTAAAATACTCATTTGCCAACCACAACAATTTTTATCTTTCCCGCTGAAGCGGCAGGAAGTAACAGATCTTGTTTTGCGCGTAGTGTCACCACATAATTTGGTTCAAGATCTGTTGGAGGATGTAGTGCCCATACCTCTACGGGGTTCTTATACGCCTCGGTCTCCACCTTGGTTGATATTCCAGGGTCCGGGGTGAGAGCGATGCGCACAATATTTCCTGGATACAAATCGGGAGGAAAATCTCCTGTATTGAGTTTTAGGGGCACAAGGATTTCGTCAGCCAGTAACGGATGCATCACTGATAAATATTTGTCACTAATCGGTTCACCCGCAGCTACTGGTGAATTCAGTGCGCGGCCTAAAAGATTTTTCGCTCTTGGTGCTGGCACAAAATATCTAGAAGCATCAACCGAAATATTTTTTGCAACAAGGTCATTTGCTGTGATGATGTGACCTACGTCCAACGCTCGTGACGATGCAACGATAGTTACCTGTTGATTTCCATTTCCGTGAAGCCATGCGGCACCAAGCGCGCCACCAACCACCAACGTGATACCGATAGCAAGTTCGGGTACCCGCTGCTTCTTTTGTGTAGGCGGTTGACTACGTGTTCGTTGTTGTGAAGCTGAGGCAGGCTTGCGCCGCAAAACTGACCGTGGCGCGCGTGCGCCATCACTATGAGTTCCCAGCAGATCACGAGAGAGTGCAGAGCGGCGCTCAGCCAATGCTTCCCGAGACCCACCAGGAGAATCCGTCACAAACCGTTCGTCCACGGCTGTCCTTCCCCTGAATGTGTCTTGTGTAGCCACACCCCCTATGTGTGAAGTTGGTATCTGAACACGGCAATAGAAAAAATGCAATACCCCCCGTGATTCCCAATAGCCTTGGGGCGTTATGAGCAATCAGACCCCTCCCGCCGTGCTGCCTGTGGCAAGTGACCCGTGCTGGTGTGGCAGTGGGCGCAAGTACAAGCGTTGCCATAAACCCCTTGAGGGAAAGATCCTTCCCGGCATCGTGACCCCCATGCGAACAGTGCCAGCCAACATTGGAAAACCGCCGTACGCCGATACTGGTGAAGTGCCTCGTACCGAGGAAGCTCGCGTGAAGTCGCCAGAAATTATTGAGCGCATGCGTTACGCCTGCGACATGGCCGCAGAAATTTTGAAATTGGCCGGCGACTTTGTGAAGCCCGGCATGACCACAAATGACATCGATGTATTTGTGCATGAAGAAACAATTAAGCGCGGCGCGTATCCGAGCCCGCTGAACTATCACCACTACCCCAAGAGTGTGTGCACAAGTTTGAATGAAGTCATTTGCCATGGCATTCCCGACTCCACTGTTGTGAACGATGGCGACATCATCAACCTCGACGTCACGTGTTACGTGAATGGTGTGCATGGCGACACCAATGCAACTTTCTTTGTTGGCGATGTTGATGAAGAGAGCAAACTTCTCACACGTGTTGCTGAAGAGTGCATGTGGAAAGGCATCGAGGCAGTTGTGCCTGGCCGCCCCATTAGCGATGTTGGCAAGGCAATTGAAACACACGCCAAACTGCACAGAATGGGCGTCATTCGTGCATTTATTGGCCATGGCATCGGCGAACTTTTCCATTCCGACATTCAGGTGTTGCACTACTACGACTCGCGCAACAACATGATTATGCGACCTGGTATGACATTCACTGTTGAGCCCATGATCAGCTTGGGAACTTGGCAGCACAAAATGTGGGACGACGATTGGACCGCAGTGACCGCCGACGGCAAGCGCACCGCACAATTTGAACACACACTTCTTGTTACTGAAACTGGTGTTGAAGTTCTGACCGCCAAAGGCGCTGTATCACCGAGTGCCCCTTGGAAGCGCGGATAAAAAATGCTCGACAGCGACCGCTATATTCCCTTCACTCGCGATGAATGGGCCGACCTGCGTGCCTCCACCCCGCTCACCATTCGTGAAAAAGATCTTGAAGCTCTGCGTGGTATTAACGAGAGCATCAACCTCGACGAAGTCGCTGCCATCTATCTTCCGCTCACTCGTTTATTGAATTTGTATGTCAGCGCAACGCAAAACTTGCACAAAGTGTCGGCAACATTTCTGGGAACCATGTCTCCAAAGGTTCCCTACGTCATTGGTGTTGCAGGCAGCGTTGCCGTAGGAAAGAGCACTTTTGCCCGTATTTTGCAGGCTCTTTTGGCTCGTTGGCCAGAACATCCGAAGGTCGACCTCATCACTACTGATGGTTTTCTTTTCCCGAACGACGAACTTGCCGACCGTGGCCTCATGAACCGCAAAGGTTTTCCCGAGAGCTATGACACCAAACATCTTTTGCAATTTCTTCGTGAGTTGAAGGCTGGTCACCCTTCGGTATCTGCTCCTGTTTACAGCCATGTGGTGTACGACATTGTTGATGGTGAAGAAGTTGAAGTACGTCAGCCCGACATTCTCATTCTTGAAGGACTCAATGTTCTACAAGTTGGCAACGAAGCAAACGAATTCGTTTCCGACTACTTCGACTTCTCTATTTACATTGATGCCGACGAAAGCGACATTCGCAATTGGTACGTCGATCGTTTCCATGCGCTGCGCCAAACCATTTTTAAAGACCCCAATAGTTTCTTCAAGCACTTTGCAGAACTTTCAGATGCTGAAGCTACAGAAGTAGCAATGGGAATCTGGGCAGAAATTAATGGCCGCAACCTACGCGAAAATATTGACCCCACGAAAACACGTGCTTCGCTTGTGATGAATAAAGGTAGCGACCATCGCATTACCGATGTTCAACTGCGCAAACTTTAACGATGCATTGCATTTAAGTAGTTGTAAACAGTAATTCGCGACACATCCATTACATCAGCGACGTCTTCCACTGCGCGACGCAAAATAAATGCGCCCTGGTCGTCAAGTAGTCGAATTGCTCGCTGTTTATCGTTGCGCGACAAGTCTTTAAGTTTCCCGCCAAGTTCTTTTTCCACTGCCTCAATAATGCGATCAAGTGCACCGTGTAATGGTGGAAGCCGTACTCCAGCAATGACATTTCCGTCCCACTCAATGGGAATGTCACTAGGCGCAATGTCAGATGGTGCAACAAGACTTGCACCAATTGCATCAAGCAGTGGTTGCACCGCGTTTACTAATGGGTGATCGGGCACGGACATTATTCTTGCGGCCCAACGTGAACACTCACATGAGTTGCGCCATTGCCATAAGCAGCTTCAAGCAGCGCACCAACGATTGCTGCCACATTGCTTTCTGGTGCCATGAAAGTAGAACCAAAAGGTCCGAAGTCAACAACCACACCGAATTTTTCTACTGCAGCAACTGCAGCGGTGACGTGCTTTCCAGGGGCGCCTTCAATGAAAGGCTCAATGGTGAACTCAATTTCCAGCATGAGGGCCTACTTTCAGCGTAAATCTCTTACAGAGGGTAGCGAGATCCTCGCGGAGTCACTTATTTCAAGATTTTTTGTAAAGCCGGTAATACGAGTGCCTTGCTGTCGGGAAGAAAATCGTGCTCTGCCAAGCGCTTGAGCAAGTCGTTTTGAGATACCCATTCAATAGCGACCACTTCCCCGTCGCGCAGAACCAACGACCCGTCGTATTTCACCATGAAGCACCTACCCACCAGGCTCACCTCTTCGTCGCTGTAAGTGCCTACACCTAGGTCAACAAGTGGCACGCCAGTAATGCCCACCTCTTCATCGAGCTCACGAAGTGCAGCAGCTTCGTAGCCTTCGCCAGCAGATACCACTCCACCCACTGCGATATCCCACCAACTGGGCCACAGGTCTTTCACGGCACTGCGCTGGTGGATGAGTAACTCACCTGCAGAATTCACAACGGCAATAAAGACGGCCCGATGACGAAGAACCTGTGCGCGCATCTCTTTGCGGGTGCATTGGTACAGAACATTGTCATCTTTATCAACAATGTCCACCAGTTCTTCACTTGCGTTTTGCACACCTTTAGTGTGCCACCATATGTATATGTCAAGCGCCTTATTCAC
The DNA here is from genome assembly GCA_947450115.1 of Acidimicrobiaceae bacterium. GTDB lineage: Bacteria > Actinomycetota > Acidimicrobiia > Acidimicrobiales > Ilumatobacteraceae > F1-20-MAGs119. Next base: position 69,179 of record CANFUE010000011.1, read on the forward strand.
TGGTCGGCCATCAGCAGATCTCGCCGAAGAACATGGTCAAAGCTCTGAGCTTCAAGCTCAAGCGCTGAGTTTTCAAAAAGAAGCTGTTGCATTGCGGCGTTCATTGCACCGTCATCCTGAAGTGGGAAATGATCTCCCCGTTACGCGTGAACAAGTGCTCACCGCGCTCGACGGTCTACCGCTCGACATCACGCTGCACCAAACAACAAGCGGTATTGCCGCTCTGCTCACTGGCGACAAACCAGGGCCAACTGTTTTGCTGCGCGGCGACATGGATGCCTTGCCAATGCCTGAAGATACAGGGCTTGATTTTTCATCGGTTAATAAAAACATCATGCATGCATGTGGGCACGACACGCATACGGCGATGCTCGTGCAAACAGCGCACATGTTGTCACAACGTAAGAGCAGCATTTCTGGTCGCGTGCTCTTGATGTTTCAGCCTGGCGAAGAAGGTCACGCGGGCGCACAGTTCATGCTCGATGAAGGTCTCCTCGATGTACCAAAACACCAAGACGGAAGTGACTCGCCCATTACTGGTGCATTTGCTTTGCACATTGGCACCGATCTTCCCGTTGGCATGGTGGGTATTCGCGGTGGTTCACTCATGGCGTCGAGCGACAAACTCACGATCACTATTACTGGTGCTGGTGGTCATGCCTCTGCTCCGCATCGCGCACTCGACCCAGTTCCTGTAGCTTGCGAAATTGTTCAAGCACTGCAAACAATGGTCACACGTCGCATCAACGCATTTGACCCAGCAATCGTGACAGTCACCACCATTCAAGCCGGCACTGCATACAACGTCATTCCTGAAACCGCTTCAATTCAAGGAACTCTGCGAGCGGTAAGTGCAAAAACACGCAGCAACGTGCACAGCTATATCAACCAAGTTGCTAACGGCATTGCTTCTGCACATGGCTTAGTTGCCGAGGTCGACATTGAACTCGGCTACCCGGTCACCGTGAACGACCGCCAATTCGCAGGTTTTGCTAGCGATGTTGCAACAGCAATTCTTGGCGATCAGAAGGTTGTGCAAATGCCCAACCCAGTCATGGCAGCAGAAGATTTCAGTTATGTTCTCGAACGCTTGCCTGGGGCAATGATGTTCATTGGTGGAACATCGCCTGATAAAAACACAGCAACAGCCGCACCAAACCATTCCAACCACGTGGTCTTCGATGAAGATGCCATGGCAGTGGGTGCGTCTCTCTATTCAGCAATGGCCTTGCGCCACCTTGGCGTGCGCCTTACTTAATAACTAAAGCATTTGGTGGTGATGCAACACCACTCGGCAAGTTCAATGGTGCAGAAGTAAAGAAACCTTCGTAACGACCATCACGTGCGCAGTCGTCGGCCAATGCATCGAGATCAAACATTTCACCAAGCGGTAAACCGAGCATGGGCAAAATGAGGGTGTGCGTAAAAATTTCATGCATGCGTCGTTTGTCGGCGCGCACTTCTGCTTGATGTTCTGGAGTGCTGTTCGCTCCGGGCGGCCACGCTTCAACCGCAGGGTTGTCGGCACCAAGTGCAGCAATATGCATATTCCATAATGCTTCGGCTGTCGCTTCACCTGAACGCAAACCTGGTGTTGCCAAATCACGTGGTTGCGCAAGGCGCGCACGCGTTTCTTCGCTTTGCTGTGTGTACCACTGCATCCAACCCGTGCGCATGAGCAAAATATCGCCCTCGCGCAGTTCAGTTCCTTGATCTTCTAAACATTCCAAAAGTTCGTGCGGTTCAATGGGGTCGGCTGTGTCGTACTGCAACGGTTTGCCGATCTTGATGCGCCATCTGCCGACATCGGCCAACACCGCACGCCCTGCAATGCCGCGCTGTGCCCAGTGATGCATGCCGTGCTCTTCATCGGGAACTCCGCCGTAGTGACCCGTTCCTTCTTCATCGGCTTGGGCTGCAAAGTTGCGAATATGTCGAAAGCCATCCCACTGGCTCGACGACTGCGTATTCCAACCGTGCAGCACATCGTCATGGCTTGTGGCGCGCTCGTCGCCTGTGACCTCATGTTCAAAGCCTTGACGCCCAAAGAGTGGCGGGTTCGGCTCACGCATGTTCCAGTTCATTGCAAAAACTGCACCGCGTTGCACCAGTTGTGCTGCTGCGGCCACTCGTTCGGGTGTCAGCAAATTGAGGCAGCCAAAGTACCGTGCACCAGGAGATGTCCAAACATCCCATGAACTGGGTAACCCTCCGCGCAACGGTAATTCTGAATATTGGGGCAATGTGCTCTTGACCATTCCCTAGACCGTAGTGGGCTATTACGGTAGTAATTTCAGTGGACACTTCAACGACATCTCAACAGCCGCAACGCCCATTGCAGGGCTTGCGTATTCTCGATTTCAGCCGTGTACTCACCGGCCCCCATGCCACGCGCATGTTGTGCGACCTCGGTGCCGAAATCATCAAAATTGAACCACCCGATGGCGACCTCACACGATTTACCAACCCGCGAGTGAATTCTTTATCTACCTATTTCATTCAGCAAAATGTGGGCAAGAAAAATATTTCACTCGACATGTCAAAGCCTGAAGCTGTTGACATTGTAAAAAAACTGGTGATGCACGCCGACATTCTCATTGAGAATTTTCGGCCAGGTGTGATGAAAAAACTCGGCCTCGACTACGCATCCCTTTCTGCACTCAACCCGAAACTCATTTATGCATCGATTACTGGCTACGGGCAAACAGGGCCATGGGTCCACCGTCGTGCATATGCACCAGTTGTTGGTGCAGAATCGGGTCTCACTAATCATCAAGGCATGGCTCGCGGCGGACAATTTGCTAACGACCCGTTTTCTCACGCCGATGTGTACACCGCAATGGAAACGTGTGCGGCAGTTCTTGCTGCAGTCATTCAACGTCACTCAACCGGACGTGGACAATCAATAGATATCGCTATGGCACAAACCATGTTGTACGTGAATGAACATGCACACGATGCTTTATGGGATGAGCCAACACCACCAGAACAGATTCGTTCTTTTGAACCTGGAAACTATCCCGTGCTCACCGCAGCAAATGGCGACAAGGTTGTTGTAAGTGGTCACCCAGGTGAGCGTGGAACATTCGATTTATTTTTCACAGCAATAGGCCGCACCGATTTACTAACCGATCCAAAATTTATTGATGTACCATCGCGACTGGCGAACCTTGAAGAGCTGCAAAGTATTTTGCGGACATGGGCACTCACCATTCCCGATGCAACGGCAATTGAAGAAGCCCTCGCCAAACACAAATTGGCGAGCGGAAAAATTCGCACCACGCGCGAGCTTGCCGATACCGACTGGGCAGCCGCTCGAGAAATCACGGTGGAAGTGAGTAACCGCGGCGGAGGCAAGGTGCGCATTCCTAATGCCCCGTGGAAGTTCTCTGATGCCACCGTCACCACCGCTGGCAGCCCGAAGTATCGCGGTGAAGACAATGCCCTCGTTTTGGGCGACCTCTTGGGGCTCACGGCCGGGGAAGTGGACGCCCTCACCGAGGCCGGGGTGTTGCAGCGCCGCGTTCCGCCGGGCGCTACCCCCTAAACCCTTAAGTGGTAGGCAATGCTTGCAGAAGTTGTAAGTGTTACCTAACACTTGCTAGGGTGAAGACATGGGTGCAAGTTTCCTCATCACATTGCGCGAGGGCCTCGAGATTTCTCTCGTTCTCGCCATTCTCATTGCCTATCTCGTCAAAGGCAACCGTAGCCACGAGCAAAGCTCTGTATGGCTCGGTGCCGGGGCTGCAGCCCTGGTCTGTATTGCTCTTGGGCTCGCCTTTCATCTCATCGCCGGTGGCTTAAACGGGCACGTCGAACAAGCCGTCGAGGGCGTTTTAGCTACCCTGGCCGCCTCTGTGCTCACCTGGATGGTGTTCTGGATGCGTAAGAACGCTCGCTCTTTAGGCGGCGAACTGCGGGCCAAGGTCGATGCGGCAACCACCACCCGCGCTCTGGTGGTCATTGCCTTCATTGCTGTTTTGCGCGAAGGCCTGGAAACAGTCCTTTTCCTCCTCAGTGCCGAAACGGCCTCGAGTTCTGGAGGCGAAGTAGTGGTGGGCGGCGTCATTGGCCTCGCCATTGCCGCAGTGCTCGGGTACCTCGTTTATGCCGGGGGCAACAAGCTCAACTTGAAGACCTTTTTCAACATCACCGGAATTCTCCTCATCTTGTTCGCCGCAGGTCTGGCGGGAAAGGCCGTTCACGAGTTCCGAGAGCTCATTGAATGGGAATCGGGATGGCTCATTTCATCTCCATGGACCATCGCTTCTGGGCCGCTGAGTTCGGGATGGGTATACGACTTTTTGAAAGCCCTCTTCGGTTGGGCCCCCGACCCCGAGCGCCTTCGAGTGATCGCATATTTCGGTTACTTGATTCCTGTTCTGTGGTTGTACCTTCGTAAGGGAACTCCAGGGGGAAACAATGAACGCGCAATTACCACCGAAGCCACTCACTCGACCAGCAACACCTAAAGATGTCACAGCCACTTGGCTGACAAAGGCTCTGCAGTCGAGCGGTGTCATTCCACCCGATGTTGAAGTTGCGTCATTGCGACAAGAATCTCTTGGTGGTGGCACTGGCGTGTTCGGTGTACTTGCTCGCCTTGTCGTTGACTACACAGAAACAACAACCACTGCGCCAACACGCATGGTGTTGAAAATTCCTACTGCCGCTCCAGAAAATAAAAACGTTGCACTCGCTTTAGGTATCTACGTTCGTGAAACATATTTCTTCAACGAGCTTGCCGCACGCACACCTGTACCATCGGTTCGTTGCCTCTACGCCGACATGGACATTGCTGCCGGTGAATTCGTTCTCATTATTGATGAGGTCGCACACCTCACTGTGGGCGATCAATTAAATGGTGCAACAGTTCCACAACTCGAACGCACGCTGAAAGAAATTGCGAAGTGGCACGCTGCGTGGTGGGAACACCCCGACCTCGACACATTCGATTGGCTTCCCACTAACGACAGTCCTATTCAATTAGCCGTTGTACCAGGCATTATGCGCGGGGCAATGCCCGTCATTGAAGCCGACTGGATTCCACGACTCGGCGAAGAAGCTGTTGCACTCGGGCGCGATGTGGCGGACAAATTTGAAGAAATTATGGGTCGTTCCAGTGCTGCTGCGCGCACGCTGTGTCATGGCGACGTGCGCTTGGAAAATGTTTTCTTCAACGCCGATGCAAGCGACATCATGTTCATCGACTTCCAAATGTTGGTGAAAGGTACACCTGCACAAGACGTGCAGTACCTCTTTGGTTCTTCAATGGACCCAGAAGTGTGGGACAAAGAAGGCATGCGCCTCTTAGATCTGTACCACAACGAACTTGTTGCACAAGGCGTCACCAACTATTCGTGGGACACCTTCTGGTCTGAGTTCCAACTGCAGTGTTTGTGGGCCATGGTTGCACCTGCATCAACAGTGGGCGGCTTCGACATGGGCGACGACAAAGGCAAACAACTTGCTGAGCGTTGGATGACACGTGGTTGGTACTTACCCATCGCTGCAAACGCACGCCAAGCGCTGTAAGAAGTTTTTGAACTAACGCCCTGAGTGGCCAAAGCCGCCACCGCGGTCAAAGCCATCAAGGCTTTCCACAACGGTCCACTGCACTTCTTCAATACGTTGCACAACAAGCTGCGCAATGCGGTCACCGCGTTCAATGCGATACGCAGTTTTTGGGTCGGTATTCAAAATGATGACCTGCAGTTCTCCGCGGTAGCCCGCATCGATGAGCCCAGGTGCATTCACCACGGAAATACCGTGCTTCAATGCCAGGCCACTGCGTGGCAATACGAAGCCCGCATACCCTTCAGGCAATGCAATGGCAATACCCGTCGGAACAAGCACTCTGCCGCCTCCTGGGGGCACATCAATAGAGATCCGGGCATGGAGGTCGGTTCCAGCATCGCCTTTGTGGGCCAGTGCGGGGAGGGGAAGTTCGGGGTCAAGTTGTTGGATGGCGACGTTCAGCACACCTTGACTCTAGATTGCATGACGTGATGGTGTGGATGGATCTTGAAATGACAGGGCTCGACCCTGCAAAAGAAGTGATAGTGGAAATTGCCACCCTCATTACCGACGACGAATTAAACATCATCGCCGAGGGTCCCGATCTTGTGGTGCACCAACCCGAGCACCTCCTTGCCGCCATGGACCCATTCGTCGTGAACATGCACACCAAGTCGGGCTTGCTCAATGAAATTCGTACCTCCACTTTGAGCCTTGAAGAAGCGGGCCGCATCACACTCGACTTCATTAAGAGTCATGTGGGCGCTCCAAAAACTGTTCCGCTATGTGGAAACAGCATCGGCACCGACCGCCGTTTTCTTGC
>CANFUE010000012.1:0-70000 GCA_947450115.1 Acidimicrobiaceae bacterium
GTCTGCAGCGGGCTCGGTATTTACGCAGATCTTGAGCAGTGGCCTCAGTGATGAAGAGTCGCACATCGTGCATCGCGGGAGCACCTGCTTTGCCATCATGAATGCGTTTCCGTATGCGTCGGGACACCTGCTGATTTTGCCCTACCGTGAAGTTGCAGACCTTGAAGGTCTCTCTGGAGAAGAAGCTCAAGAGTTGTGGGCAACCGTGACAACATCGGTACAAGTGGTGAAATCGGTGTACCAGCCCCAAGGGCTGAACGTCGGTATCAATCTTGGCCCACCTGCTGGTGGAAGTGTTTCGCAACATCTCCATGTTCATGTTGTGCCGCGCTGGATAGGTGATGCGAATTTCATGACTGCAGTGGCAAATACGCGTACATTGCCAGAAGCAATTGGAGATTCTGCACAGCGCATCCGTGCTGCTTGGCAAAAGTTCGGTAGCGTGGGCGCGTGAGCAGCGACGACCTACGCGACCAACTTCCCGATGACCTCAATGTTGCAGCGTTTTCTGGCCCTTATGAATTTCCCGATAACAGTCGTCGTCGCACCCCTGGCTACCTCTATGTAGGTGTGGCGCTTGCATGCCTTGCCTTTCGTGCCTTTGGTCCGTCCGATAGTGCTCTCCTCAGCAAGGGTTGGATCGGTGCGGCAATTTTGCTGGGTGTTTTCGGGCTCTTCAGCATCTCGTCGGGCTGGCGTATGACGGTCGATGAAAAACACGCACTTGTGCTCGCAACACGAGCCATTGGTTTCCCGGTTGGTCACGCTTCAGCGCAGCAAGTGTGGCGTGGACTGCGCAGTCGGCCAACATGGCGCGTGTTTTGTTATAGCGCAGAAGAGCCACCGTTGCGACGTGGGTTGGTGCTTGTCGATGCAATAGATGGATCCGTGGTCGAGAAATTGACAGAAGCAAACCCCGATTTCCCCGATAGCGCAAAGTAGTATTTTTCTATGTTCGATGGCCATTTTCGTGTGCAGGTAGAGCGTGCGGTGAAGCCAATGGGTGAGTCATTGCGCAAGGTGGGGGTTACCCCCGATGTACTCACGGTGGCCGGTTTGTTGCTTGCGGTTGCCGCAGGAATTGCAGTAGGAGCCGGTGCGCTACGACTGGGTTTGCTGTTGGTCATTTTGGCTGCTTTGCCCGATCTACTTGATGGGGCAGTGGCCAAGGCAGGAAATACTGCAAGCCAACGTGGAGCATTCTTCGACTCAGTAATTGATCGAGTGACCGATGCGCTGTTGCTCGGTGGAGTTGCTTGGTACTTGGCTTCCCGCGACAGCGCACACATGGCGGTATTGCCATTTGCGGTCATGGCGGTGTCGGCAACTATTAGCTACGAACGTGCAAAAGCTGAATCATTAGGTTTGCAGGCGAAAGGCGGGCTGATGGAGCGCGCCGAGCGAATCATTTTGTTGTGTCTTGGTTTGTTGTTCGACAATTTACTCGTACCTATTTTGTGGATCATGTTGGTACTTACTGGAGTCACCGCTGTGCAGCGTTTCATTAAAGTCTGGAAGCAGGCTGCAGTAGCTCCAGCTACAGAAGTGAAGATTGAAGAGCGTCTAGCGCGTCGTGAAACGAAGTATGCGGTGCGCCAAGAACGACGTCATTCCAACCGCCGTTCTACTTCTCGCTAGAGGGCAACTTGGCCACCGCCCGAGAGTCCGCCACCGATGCCTTCACTGTTGGCTCGTATCGACTCGCTTCGTTGTTGGCACAAGTAACACCAGGGCCAATGGCTTATGGCATAGCGAAGTTGGCGGGTCACTTGGCTGCGGCATCACTTCAGTCGCGTCGTTCCATTATTGAGCGCCATATTCGCCGTGTGCGACCCGACTATTCTGAAGAGCAAATACGCAAGGCAACCCAGGGTGCTTTCGACAGCTATTCGCGCTATTACGTAGAGAGTTTTCGCCTCCCGTCGCTCTCTGCAAAAGTTGTCGATGCAACGTTCACCCTTGATGGGTTTGATGCCATTACCGAATCTTTAAAAGACGGAAATGGAGCCATTCTTGCGCTGCCGCACCTTGGTGGTTGGGAGTGGGCGGGTCGTTGGCTATGTGATCAGGGAGTAAAGACAACTGTCGTTGTTGAAGCCCTGCAACCCCCAGAACTTTTTAAGTGGTTTGTGAGCCTCAGAACCAAATTAGGCATGAATGTTGTGCCTTTGGGGCCAAACGTTGCCGGTGAAGTTTTGAAAGCATTGCGTAATAACGAAGTGGTGTGCCTGTTGTGCGACAGAGATTTGCAAGGTGGGGGAATAGCTGTTGAATTCTTCGGTGAAAATACAACGCTTCCCGCTGGGCCAGTCACATTGTCGTTACGCACCAATGCTCCCGTCTTTCCGGTGGCCGTATATTTCACCGAGGCATATAACGGGCATCACGCAGTAATTCATCCGGCAATGCGCTTCGAACGCTCGGGAAAACTGCGTGAAGATGTTCGCATTGGTACGCAAGCTTTGGCGAAGGAACTAGAAACACTCATTTGGGCGGCGCCTGAACAGTGGCATCTCTTTCAGCCGAATTGGCCAAGCGACCCTGGCTTCGTGGTGAAAAACCACAACGCGTAGCGCTACGACAAAAACTCTCGCACTTCAGATAATGCTTGGGTATTGACGGAGTACCAGATCCATGTTCCGCGCTTCACTCCAGACACAAGCCCTGCTTCTCGCAAAATTTTCAGGTGATGACTAATGGTGGGTTGAGATCTGTGGAGTTCATCGACAAATGAACAAGCACACACTTCTTGGCTGGGGTCGCGAGCGATGAGGGTAAATAGCTTCAATCGGATGGGGTCGCCTAACGCCGCAAATACTTGTGCAAGCGCCGCAGCATCGGAGTCGGTGAATGCTGAGGTGCTTTGGGGTGAACAACATGCCGCGATGGCTATACGAGATGGGCTTTTTGCTATATTGATGTTTGTCAATATAGCAAGGTGCGCAGCACATTGTGTCTAAGGAGCCTCATGTCCAGAGTTCAACTCGCACTCAACGTCGACGACCTCGATGCTTCTATTGCCTTCTATTCGGCGATGTTCCAAGTGCAGCCGCATAAGGTCCGTTCCGATTATGCAAATTTCATCATCACTAACCCACCTTTAAAGCTCATTCTCATGGCGGGTCAAGGTGAACCCGGAACAATGAATCATGTAGGGGTGGAAGTAGAGAGCACAGCAGAAGTGGTGCAAGCAGCAGAGCAGGCAGAAAAAGCTGGGCTAGCAACCACATTGCAAGAAAAAGAAACGTGCTGCTATGCCCTGCAAGACAAGGTGTGGATACATGGACCTCATGTGTCGTGGGAGGTATACACAGTTCTCGACGAAAATGCAGGTGCGGGCTCAATGTCGGCACCACGCCAAGCATTGCAAGCCTTCGATTTCATCGACGTGTCTGGTGGGTCATGTGCTCCTGGCGATGCGTGCTGCCCTACGGAGGTGTGAAGTGCAATTGTTGCACCGTCGCTTGCTTGCTGAGTTCTTGGGCACATGCGGAATAGTCCTTGTGGTGATTGGTTCGGGAATCATGGCCGAGCGTCTCACGAAAGACGTAGCTGTTCAGTTGCTCGCAAATACCATCGCAACTACTGGTGGGCTATTGCTCTTTATTTACCTCTTCAGTTCAATTTCTGGAGCTCAGTTCAACCCGGTAGTGACCGCTACGGAGTATTTCGACAAGCGAATAAGCGGTAGCGATGCCATGCAATATGTACTTGCTCAAGTCGCAGGTGCCTGTGCTGGGGCAATGATTGCCAACATCATGTTTTCTCTCGATGTCGTCAACCTCTCCACGAAAGTGCGCTCGGGAGTTCCGCAATATGTGGGCGAGGTTGTGGCAACAGCGGTATTGATTTTGCTCATTCAAGGTTGCATCCGCACAAAGAGGACTGCTGCCATTCCCTACCTGGTTCCGGCATGGATTACTGCTGCTTATTGGTGCACGTCGTCTACAAGCTTTGCGAACCCAGCGGTGAGCGTGGGGCGATCATTATCAAATACTTTTGCCGGTATTCGTCCGGGTTCTGTACCAATGTTCGTTGTGGCTCAGTGCATTGGTGCTGTTGTGGGAGTGCTACTTGCTCGCGGCGTTTTTATAGACGAAAGCAAAACAGCACAATGAGTAAATCATTTGGGATTCTTTACTTATGCGTGCACAACGCGGGTCGGTCACAAATGGCAGCAGCATTAACGCGGCATCTTGCGAAAGATCAAGTTGTAGTGCTTTCCGGCGGCTCGGCCCCTGCAAATAGTGTGAACCCGATGGCTCTTGCAGCGATGGATGAAATAGGTATCTCGATTGCTGAAGAGCAGCCGAAAAAATGGACGATGGAAATGTTGCACGAAGTAGATGTAGTCATCTCAATGGGTTGTGGTGACGACTGTCCAGTTTTGCCAGGCAAGGAACGTCTCGATTGGGAAATCACCGACCCCGCTGGCCAAGAATTAGATTTTGTACGCCGAGTGCGCGATGAAATTCAACTTCGTGTGGAAGAGTTTCTCCGTGAACGTGATTTGCTAGCTGTACAAAGCGATTAATTCATTAATTGCTTTTGCTTGACCACCTGTTGTTGAAGACATCACAGCAATAGGAGTTACGCCCGTTGCATACCACGCCGCAATTCCTTCACGCACGCGGTCTGGCGGACCACTGAGTGTGCAGTCGTCGAGCCATTTGTTGCTCATGGCACTCGGTATCTCATCGCGCTTGCCGGCAGCAAGGAGTTCCTCAATTGCGTCCATTTCTTCTTGGTATCCAGCTTCGCGCCAGTAGTTGCGATAGTTCGGCAAAGAGACATAGCCGGTGAGGGTTTTTCTATTCACTGCACGTGCTGCATCGATGTCGTCATCAATCACTGTAGGAATCATGTTCGACAGAAAAAATGGCGAAGGCAAATGTGTTTCGTTGCGTTTGAGTTGAGTCGGAGTGAAGCTCAAAGAAGCGTTAGCCCAAATAGCACCATTACCAATTTCGCCGGCAAGCTGCAGCATCTTGTCGCGAAGTGCAGCCATATAAATGGGAGGTAAGGTTCCCGAGAATTTTTCTTGAGCGCGCATGGCTTCTACGTAGTGGCGAATATCAGATAGTGGCTTTCCTGTTGCCACACCTAGGCGTTGAACAACTGGGCCGTGGCTCACGCCAATGCCGAAACCAAATCGACCGCCAGAAACTTCATGAATGTGGGCGGCAGTATTTGCAGCCTCAACAGGGTGGTTGTAATAAATGGGTTGAATAGAGGTCCAATACCGCAATGTAGATGTGGTGTGAGCGAGAGACACACACAAACCCATGGTTCCACCCAGGCTTGGGCAGGCGAGTCCGGCAAAGCCAAGTGATTCCAGGCGGCTTGCTAACTCTAAAATAGTGGAGCGTTTTGTCGGGCTCGCGACGAGCGAAACCGCGGGTAGGCCTGTTGCGAGTGGAGAATCATGCAAAGTCATGACGAGACGGTACCCGATACTCGCTACCGTAGAGATGTGCCGAACGGAGAAAACGCCCCCATGCTGAGAATTGGCATGTTGTGCCCTTACAGCTTGTCGTTGCCCGGTGGCGTACAAATGCAGGTTCTCGGGTTAGCACGAGAATTGCGAGCCATGGGCCATGAAGTGCGTGTGCTCGGGCCGTGCGATGGTGCTCCGCCAGAACCATTTGTCACGCCGTTAGGGAAGAGCCTGCCCACAGCAGCTAATGGATCAGTTGCTCCTATTGCCCCCGACCCATCTGCTGCTTTGCGCACTATTCGTGCATTAAATGACGAAGCCTTTGATGTTATTCACTTACATGAACCCATCGCACCGGGGGTCACCATGACCGCGTTGATGTTGCGACTGGCTCCAACGGTCGGAACTTTTCATGCCGCAGGTGATTCGGCAAGTTATAAGTACGTCAATAAACCAAGTAGGTGGCTTGCCTCGCGAATTGATATTCGCGTAGCGGTGTCAAAAGATGCTGAACTCTTGGCGAGTCGGTATCTCGGTGGCAGTTATGAAATTTTGGGTAATGGCATTGAAATTAATCGCTACGTGAAAGAAGCAATGTCTGCCGATAGGTACGCAAAAGCAAAAACACCAACCATCTTTTTCTGTGGTCGACATGAGCCGAGAAAAGGGCTCGATGTTCTTTTGCGCTCCATGCAATTTCTTCCCTCAGATGTTGAACTGTGGATTGCCTCCGATGGCTCAGATACGGAAAGCTTGAAGCGCGAATGGGCGCATGATGCACGTGTGAAGTGGTTGGGTCGAATTAATGACGATGAAAAAATTCGTCGCATGCAAGAGGCAACAGTGTTTTGTGCTCCTTCGCTGCACGGTGAATCTTTTGGAGTAGTACTTCTCGAAGCAATGGCTGCAGGTACCCCAGTGGTTGCAAGCAATATTGCTGGATATCAAAATGTTGCAACGCACGATGTAGATGCACTTCTTGTAGAGCCAAGCGATGAACGCGGCCTGGCAAGTGCGTTAGCCAAGGTCATGACCAACTCACGACTTTCTGCGCGCCTTGTTGAAGCCGGTCACGCACGAGTAGATGAATCGTCAATGCGCAATCTGGCAGAGAAATATGTAGCGGTGTATCGCCGGGCCTTGGAAATGGAGCAAAACGGGCAAGGCGATGGTTACGCCCATCGTCAATCACCCGGCGCATCGCAGGGTCGTTGGCGTCCGAGCCGTATGCTGGCACTCTTCGAACATCGACTCCTGCGGAAGTAAATTATGGCCAATACTCAACAGCGCAAGAAGCCCTCGGCTTCTTCTCGGAATAATTCTCCACAAAAACAACAGGCACGCCCAGTTCAAAAAGCATCGGCCGCAAAACCAGTACCAGCAAAAGTTGCCGCGCCACCAAAAGCTCCCGTTGCCAAACTCGAGAAGCGATTTTCACTGAAGCCATATTTTCTCCTTCTTGGTTCCCTCTGTGGCGTTCTCCTTGGTGCTGTCCTTGTGCTGCTCTCCGGACTCATCGCGTTGCTTCCCGTATTGGTTGTCGTTGGGGCCGGTCTTGGCTGGGTGGTGTACCGCCGGGCAGTTGCGCAGAGTTTTTCTCTCATGATTTCAATGGTGGCCGCAAAAGAAATTGATAGTGAAGATCATCCTCGACTCTTTAATTTGCTCGAGAGCTTGTGCGCAGTTTCTGGTGTGTCGGTTCCAGTCGTTGGTGTAACGACCGATGCAACAGTTAATGCCTACGTGGTGGCCGACCCACTTGGTGTGGAGCAAAGCCACATTGTTCTTACCGAGGGTGCATTGCGAGTAATGGAGCGCATCGAACTTGAGGGTTTCGTTGCTGCGTGTTTAGCAAGAGTGAAATCTGGACGGCTCGAATTGCAAACAGAAACCGCTGGGGTAGTTGCGTCGCTCGGCAAGTTCATTCCGTCTGGTCTCGTTCGCAAGGCGATGGAGGCATGTTTCACCTCGCAAGATGTTTTCGATGCTGATGTCAAAGCGTGCGGCATCACCCGGTTCCCCCCAGGCCTCATTGCCGCCTATGAGAAAATGTCCGCTGAGTCAACAGTCACATCCGGTGTGAATCCGCTCAATGTCCATCTCTGGTTGGCAAATCCAAAGAGCGCATTTTCTACAAACTCCTCGAATGCATCGGGCAGCGAGGCATCGTCTTCTACAGTTATAGGAAGTGAAGTTGTGCATCCTGCACTAGCCACGCGATTGGCATTACTCCGGGAGATATAAAAGTTGAAGTCATCAGTGAAGTTGAATAAGCGTTTCGTTTCCGCAGTTGTTGTAGCTGGCGGCCTTGCGCTCGCAGCATGCGGCGCCAGCTCCACCACATCCGATACTGAACCTGCCTACGGTGATGGCTCTTTGGTCACAGAACTTTCCGGACCAACCACCACTTTGCCTGCACCAGAGGTCATGCCTCTTACTGGTTTGCCCATTACAGATGCTGCTGTTTCCATTCGACCCGCGCTTGTTGCAAAGTTCGATAATCATCCTGCTGCTCGCCCTCAGTCGGGTCTCAATGCGGCCGACATTGTTTATGAAGAAAACGTAGAGCAACTCACACGATTCGCTGCAGTGTTCCATACAAATGCCCCAACAAACATTGGCCCCATTCGTAGCGGTCGTACACAAGACGTAGCTTTGTTCTCTGCATATTTGAATCCACTTTTCGTTTGGAGTGGTGGTAACAGCAAAGTGACTTCAGCAATCAAAAACTCTCCACTCATCAACGTGGGGGCATTGATGGCCTATAAGCAAGGTGGCTACCGTCGAGAATCAAGCCGCAAGGCTCCACACAACTTGTACGCCGATGCCGAGAAGATATTTACATTGACCCCTAAGGGGGCTTCACGCCCACCACAGCAATTTCTCTATCGCGGAGAAAGCGATGCAAAACCAGCCACTGCCACTCCTTCAGATGGCTTGCATTTATCTATGGATGGCGTGCAGGTTTCTTGGTTGTGGGACACAGCATCGTCGTCGTACATGCGCTGGAGTGGAAAAGATAAACATCTCGATGCCGACAAAACTCAAGTTGCTGCCAAAAACGTTGTGGTTTTGTACATGGTCTATAAGGCGAGTGCGGCCGACGTGCGCAGTCCTGAAGCTCAAAGCGTAGGAGAAGGCGATGCTTGGGTCTACACCAATGGTTCGCTTGTGAAAGGTAAGTGGGCGCGTGCCCTTGCAACCGATGTCTTCACTTTGACCGATTCTGCAGGTGCGCCTATCAAGCTCACCCCTGGCAATACATGGGTTGAACTTCCTCGCCCCAATAAGGGTGCCGATATTGCTGCCGGATCTGATCCAGCAAAAATCAAGTTCCCGTAAGACACAGCACACCGCGCTCGGTACGATAGAGCCATGTCTTCTCCATCTTCAACCCCCGGCACAATGCGCGTGAAACGCGGTCTTGCAGAAATGCTGAAGGGTGGCGTCATCATGGACGTGGTCACGCCTGAGCAAGCAAAAATTGCAGAAGACGCAGGGGCGTGTGCGGTGATGGCCTTGGAGCGAGTGCCTGCCGATATTCGTCGTGATGGCGGAGTTGCGCGCATGAGCGATCCTGAAATGATCGAAGGCATCCAGGCTATGGTCAGCATTCCGGTCATGGCGAAGGTGCGCATTGGTCATTTCGTAGAAGCGCAGATTCTTGAGGCATTAGGGGTCGACTTCATCGATGAATCTGAGGTGCTCACCCCAGCCGATGAAACTCATCACATCGATAAATTTAATTTTTCAGTTCCGTTTGTATGTGGTGCCACTAATCTCGGCGAAGCATTGCGACGCATCAGCGAAGGCGCATGCATGATTCGTTCGAAAGGTGAAGCAGGAACAGGAAACATTGTTGAAGCAGTGCGACACCTGCGCAGCATCATCGGAGACATTCGACGTATCACGCAGGCCGATTCCGCCGAGTTATTCGATTGGGCAAAGAAATTGCAAGCTCCTTTGCCGTTGGTGCAAGAAGTCGCAGAACTTGGTTGGCTTCCAGTGCCTATGTTCTGTGCCGGCGGTATCGCAACTCCTGCCGATGCAGCTTTGGCAATGCAACTAGGCGCTGAAGCAGTATTTGTTGGCTCAGGAATTTTCAAGAGCGATGATCCTGCGCCGCGCGCACGGGCCATTGTGGAAGCAACAACGCATTTCCGCGACGCTAGCATTTTGGCCAAGGTCAGCCGCGGACTCGGTGCCCCAATGACAGGCATTGCAATGGATGAAATCAACCAGCGCTATGCAGAGCGTGGTTGGTGACCTCAAACACGAGGTCACACAGTTACCTATGCCCACAGTCGGAGTTTTAGCTCTCCAAGGCGCATTCAACGCACATGCACAAGCATTGCGTCAACTCAATGTTGATGTGCGTGAGGTGCGGTTACCACAAGACCTAGACGGTGTTGATGGAGTCGTGTTGCCTGGCGGTGAAAGTACCACGATGTCGCAGTTACTCTTGACGAGCGGCGTATTTGAAGTTCTGACGCAGCGTGTTGAAGATGGTCTTCCTGTAATGGGCACCTGTGCCGGGCTCATTCTTCTTGCCAAACGAGTGCTCGATGCGCGGCCAGATCAAGTGAGTTGTTCCGTTCTCGATGTCACCGTGCGTCGCAACGGATACGGGCGCCAAATCGATAGTTTTGAGGCTGATATTGCAGTCACAGGGCTCGAAACTCCCTTGACGGCGGTCTTCATTCGTGCCCCCATTATTGAAGAAGTAGGGAGCGGCGTAGAAGTGATCGCTCAGCACAACGGGGTTCCCGTTGCAGTTGCTTCGCAAAATGTTCTCGCGGCGTCATTTCATCCAGAACTCACCAATGATGTGCGATTTCATGAACTTTTTCTCCATATGATTTCATCAGGAAGCATCGTTCGTAACGATCGATAGTCAGTACATCTAACAGGGGCAGGAAATATGTCAGGCCATTCCAAATGGGCAACGATCAAACACAAAAAGGCTGCTGTCGATAAAAAACGCGGAAAGCTTTTTGCCAAGTTGGCTCGTCAAATTGAAGTAGCCGCTCGCGAAGGTGGCGGCGACGCAGAAACCAATGCTGCATTACGCACAGTTGTGCTGAAAGCAAAAGCCGGGCAGATGACCAACGAAGCTATTGATCGTGCAGTGAAACGAGGTAGCGGCGAAGCGTCTGGCGCAAACTACGAGTCCATTACCTATGAAGGCTACGGACCAGGTGGCGTTGCGATGTTGGTCGATGTACTCACCGACAATCGCAATCGCACTGCATCAGACGTCCGTCTTGCATTCTCGAAGTTTGGCGGATCAATGGCCGAACCCGGAGCGGTTGGTTGGCAGTTTTCTCGTAAGGGCGTCATCATTATTGAAGGTGCTGCTGCAGAAGACGATGTCATGACTGTTGCTCTTGAATCTGGTGCTGACGATATTGAACGTGATGGAGACGTTTGGCGCATTACAACCGAACCATCGGCATTGTGGAATGTCAAAGCAGCACTGGAAGCAGCCAAATTCATCGTACTCGACGCGGAAAGCACGATGGTGAGCGACACTTCAATTCCTGTGTCCGACATAGAAGATGCTCGTAAGGTTCTGCGCATCATGGACATGTTGGAAGACAATGACGATGTGCAAGACGTCTATTCAAATTTCGATATTGCAGAAGAGATCATGGCGGAGATGGACCAATGAGTATTTCAGTAGGCGACCAAGCACCAGATTTTTCTCTTCCCGGAACAGGTAATCAGCAGTATTCCTTATCTGCCTACAAAGGGAAAAGGGTTGTTCTCGTTTTCTACCCAGGCGACAACACACCGGTATGCACAAAGCAGCTTGTGTGCTACAACAATGAGCTTGCCCAATTCGGCGAATTAGATGCACAAGTTCTCGCTGTCTCAGGTCAAGATCTCGAGAGCCATGAAAAATTTGCCGCTCAACACGGATTCCAGTTTCCGCTCTTGGCCGATACGGAAAAATCAGTTGCCCGTGCGTACGGAACACTGGGGCCTTTGGGAATTCCCCGACGCAGTATTTTCGTCATTGATGCTGGCGGGGTGGTGCGCTACGTACATCGGGCGCTCGTGGGGGTCACCTTTCGCCCGGTTGAAGAGTTGATTGCAGCAATTTCCGCCGCAAATGCTTAACTTCGCTGGCCTGTTTGGCTACAATCAAACGTATGTTCGTACCCGAAAAGGCACCCACGTCGTCGCTGGTGGTTCTGGGCATTGACCCTGGCCTCACGCGCTGTGGTTATGCGGTCTTGCGCCGTACTTCTGGTGGGCAATTTGAGGCCGAAGCACTAGCGCTAGGGGTGATTCGTACCGAGCCGAGCGAACACCTGGCAAACCGACTCGCGCAGGTGCATGAAGACATCACCGATCTGCTTGCCGAGTTTTCACCAGATGCCGTTGTCATTGAACAAGTTTTCCTTCACCACAACGTGCGCACCGCAATGAGCGTTGCCCAGGTGAGTGGTGTGGTGCTGTCGTTGGCTGCACTTGCTGGTTGTGCGGTGGCTCAATACACACCTACCCAGGTGAAAAGTGCTGTTGCTGGTTGGGGGCAAGCCGATAAAACTCAAATTCAAAAAATGGTGAAGGCGCGACTCGGTTTAGCATCGCTCCCACAGCCGGCCGATGCAGCCGATGCCGCAGCATTGGCTTTGTGCCATCTGGCGATGTCGCCGGCACTATCCGGGGGCAACATTCGCATTTCACGCAGGGTCGCATCATGATTGGCTCATTGCGTGGAACGGTGCTCGAACGTCATGCTCCTACGCATGTACTGGTTGAAGTTGCGGGTGTTGGATACATCGTTGCTGTAACCCCACGAGTTTTTGGTGAACTTGAACCCACCACGGGCTGCTTTTTGTATATCCATCATCAAGTTCGTGAAGATGCACAAACATTGTTCGGTTTTCTCACGCGCGAAGAGCGTGACAGTTTCCAAATTCTCATTGCAGCCCACGGAGTGGGTCCGGCAATGGCAATGGCAATATTGGCAACTCATTCTCCGAAGGGTCTGCAGAACATTGTCATCACCTCCGATCTGGCCGCACTCACAATGGTGCCTGGTGTTGGCAAAAAAACTGCCGAACGACTATTGGTTGAATTGCGCGGAAAGTTCGACTTGCTCGATCTGCCGAGCATCAGCGGTGCTGAATCACAAGGCACCTCGTCGCTCGGAGACCTACGAGAAGCGCTCATCGGCCTGGGTTACGACAATGAGGAAATCCGTTCTGTGCTGTCTGAGTTGAACCCAGCCACAGATGCGTCTTTGGAAAAGGTACTGCGCGATGCCTTGCAAATTCTTGGAGCCCGACGTGCGTGACGAATTTGTTGATCCCAATATTTTGACGCCCCATCACACGGAACGTGAGGTGGAACTCGAAAGTGAAGAGTCTGGCTTACGTCCGCGCCTCCTCGACGACTTCATTGGACAACGAGAACTTAAAGAACATTTACGTATTGTTCTCACAGCTGCTCGCCAGCGTTCTCAGGCCGCCGATCACGTTCTGTTGGCGGGGCCTCCTGGTCTAGGGAAAACCACTATGGCCTGCATTATTGCTGAAGAGATGGGCGCAAAACTGCATATCACTTCCGGACCCGCGCTTGAACGTGCTGGTGACCTTGCCGCAATCCTCACCAAACTCGGAGAACACGATGTGCTCTTCATCGATGAAATTCATCGTCTGTCGCGTTCTGTAGAAGAAATCATGTATCCAGCAATGGAAGATTTCCAAATAGACATCGTGGTTGGTAAAGGCCCAGCAGCATCGTCTATTCGGCTGTCACTTCCGCCGTTCACATTGGTAGGAGCAACAACTCGTACCGGAATGATTACTGGTCCTTTGCGTGATCGCTTTGGTTTAGTGAGCCGACTCGACTTCTACGATGAAGAAGAACTCACCGCCATCGTGCTGCGCGCCGCACGTATCTTAAATATCGTCATTGACGCCGATGGTGCAGCGCAAATTGCTCGGCGAAGTCGCGGCACCCCACGTATTGCCAACCGACTGTTGCGCCGCGTGCGCGATTTTGCAGAGGTAAATCACCCCACACCATCGGGAGAGGGAAAAATCGATGCAGGCATTGCGGCCGATGCTTTGGTTCTTTTTGGAGTCGATGCGCGCGGTCTCGACAAAGTAGACCGGGCCATTCTTTCGGCTTTATGTAAGCAATTCGGAGGTGGTCCGGTGGGGCTCACCACATTGGCCATCAGTGTGAGTGAACAACCCGAAACAGTTGAAGATGTTTATGAGCCCTTTCTCATCCAGCAAGGTTTTTTGTCGCGCACTCCGCGGGGGCGTATAGCAATGCCTGCAGCATTTGAACACCTCAACATGGCACCCCCCGCACGCTTTCCCTCGTAGTCTTGAACGGTGCAACTCGCCGATATCGATTACAACTTGCCCGACCACTTCATTGCGCAAGTGCCGATGGAGCCTCGTGATGCGGCACGCATGTTGGTATGTGTCAATCAGGAAGTTGAGCACAGGAACGTTCGCGACATCACTGAATTTTTAAATGCAGGTGACGTACTCGTGGTGAATGAAACCAGAGTTCTACCCAGCAGGCTTTCGTTAGTGCGTCACACGGGGGGCCGAGTAGAAGTGTTGCTACTTGAGCCGCTTACCGATGATGACAGCGAATGGGAAGCACTCATTCGCCCGGGGCGAAAAATGCGAGATGGAGAGATTCTTGCTACCCCCACAGGCGAAGAGTTTGCCGAAGTGCTTGGGCGGTCCGATGCTGGCGATACCTTTCGCATTCGTCTATGTGGCGGGTCAACTCCGAGCGAACGCAGGTCGGCAATTACCCAGGTGGGTTCATTGCCGCTACCGCCGTACATCACGACGATCCTGGAAGACGTTGAGCGATATCAAACTGTGTATTCACAAGTGGCCAAGTCATCTGCAGCTCCCACGGCGGGTTTGCATTTCACGCCAGAACTGTTGCAAAAGATTGAGCTCATGGGAGTAACTATTGCAAAAGTAGAATTGGTTGTAGGTCTTGACACCTTTAAGCCAGTTGATGTAGAAAATCCACTCGATCACGTCATTCACTCCGAGTGGTACAACGTTCCGCACGAAACGATGCAACTGGTGGAAAATGCGCAGCGGGTGATCGCTGTGGGCACTACTTCGGTCCGCGCACTTGAATCGGCTGCTACTACTGGGGAACTGTCTGGTCGTACTCGGCTTTTCATTACTCCCGGATACTCGTGGAAATTGGTTGACCTGATGATGACGAACTTTCATATGCCGCGAACAACTCTGCTGCTCATGGTGCAAGCATTTATTGGAGAAAAATGGCGCGATCTCTATGCTGAGGCACAACGTGAGAATTATCGTTTCTTATCTTTCGGAGATGCCATGCTCCTCGCCAGATCTTGCAATTCAACAACCGAAAGTGACCTCTAGTGCATCCAGTTTCATTTGAAGTGCAAGCCACCGATGGCACGGCCCGTGCGGGTCTCGCAACAACCTCTCATGGAAATTATTCCACACCATGTTTTATGCCAGTGGGTACACGTGGTGCAGTGAGATACCTCAGCGCAGTCGACTATGAAGATCTTGGTGCGCAAATTGTTCTGGGTAACACGTATCACTTGATGCTGCGCCCCGGAGCCGACACGGTGGAGGCTTTGGGCGGTCTCGGAAAGTTCGCAGGGTGGGGTGGACTCACACTCACCGACTCGGGAGGCTTCCAGGTTTTTTCATTAGAGCCAAAAGTTGATGACGACGGAGTGACCTTTAAGTCCACGTACGACGGGTCGCTGCATCGGTACACGCCAGAAACTGCGGTAGAAGTGCAGCAAAAACTCGGCGCAACTATTCAGGTGGTTCTCGACGTGTGTCCACCGTTGCCTTCTGAATCACATGTGGTGGAGTTGGCATTGAAACGCACATCGATGTGGGCCGAGCGTGCACGAGAGCACCACACGCGCGAAGACCAAGCCTTGTTCGGCATCGTGCAGGGTGGAATTAATCCGGAACTGCGCGCGAGAAGTGCAACATCAACCGCCGCCTTGGAGTTTGATGGTTATGGAATTGGTGGTCTCTCTGTGGGGGAATCGCGCGAGGAAATGTTGCCAGCCTTGGCCGCTGCGCTGCAGAATCTGCCCACAAACCGGCCGAGATATTTGATGGGCGTGGGGGACCCTGCGTCGCTCATTGAGGCTGTCAACTTAGGTGTCGATCAATTCGACTGTGTATTGCAGACGCGTCTCGGACGTCATGGGACCGCATTGACGAGTACAGGCAAGTTGAATATGAAGAACGCCCAATTCGCCTTGCAGGATCTCCCGCTCGACGCCAGCTGTGCTTGCATGGTGTGTCGGCGTCATTCTCGGGCCTATATTCGCCACTTATTCCAAACTTCTGAGCCAACCGCCTCTCGATTGGTGTCGTATCACAACATTGCATGGACTTTTGCCCTCATGGCCGAAATGCGCGAGTCCATCAGAAATGGCACATTTCAGGAGATGAGGCAGCGCGTGATGGGGGTCTGGGGTTCGTAGTGGCTACGCTTGTCGCCATGTCTCTTTCCCCTATAGGTCTTCTTGCCGCCGCCAAATCATCTGGTGGCTCTGCCATTTTCCAGCTCTTTTTCTTTGGTCTCATTTTCGTGGCAATGTACTTCTTGCTCATTCGTCCACAACGTCGACGGGCAAAAGAATCCCAAGAATTGGTGCGAGCTGTGCAAATAGGCGATCAGGTTCAACTCTCGTCTGGTCTCATTGGCTTTGTAACCGACTTTGATAAAGAAGATCAAGCAGGCGACGTGGTGTGGGTCGACTTGGCCGATGGGGTGGAAGTGCGTTCTATGCGTTCGTCAATTGTACGTCGTATTGAAATTCGTACTGAAGCAACAACGGTTGAGAGTGATGACTCTGACGATTCAGACAAGTAGTACACCACATGCGTCGTAAACTTCTCTTCACACTTTTCGCCACTGTTTTCGTTGCCTTTGCAGCTTTGGCAGGCAATCTTGTTGCGGGCAACAAGCCATCTTTGGGGCTCGACCTGCAAGGTGGCGCCTCGGTCACCCTCGAGCCAAAAGGTACATACGACACCGCTGCACTCGATGTTGCAGTTGAAATCATTCGCGCTCGAGTTGACTCCATTGGTGTGGCTGAGCCCGAAATTATCCGCCAAGGAAGCACTGTTGTCATCAACTTGCCAGGCGTCAAAGACCAGCAACGTGCCCTTGAAATAGTTGGGCGAACCGGCGAAGTACTTCTGCGGCCTGTGCTGCAGTCGGGTATTAAGAACACGAACCCCACCACAACCACCATTGCTGGGCAAACCACACTTCCTGGGGCAACTACCTCAACGGTCGCAAGTACTACAACCACGGTCGTAGGTGTTACCACCAGTCTGCCAGCAACTGCAGGTGGCCTGGGCAAGACGCGTCAACCCATGAGCGCAGCCACCACAACAACTCCAACCACTGTTGCGCCTACTACTTCACTGGAAACAACTACGACGGCAGCTGCCTTAGCTAGTGGCGCTCCGTCAACCACTACTGCTGTGGCTGATGCCGGAGCAACAACAACAACTGCGGTCGTTGTTGTTCCTTCCTCGGCTCCTCAACAAGATATTTCAATGACCAACGAACCCACCAAACAGGCAATTTTGGAAGGACGTGATGGTCGGGTGTATTTCGCAGGTCCTTCGCAAGCCGACGGTCAGGTGTTTGCAAATAACGCATCGGCACAAATCAACAATGGCTCATGGGTTGTTGCGGTTGGTTTGCGAAGTGGTTCAGTCGGCGAAGGAAAATGGAATGCCCTCGCCGCACAATGCTTCCAAAAAGCCGCAACATGCCCCACGGGTCAAATCGCCATCGTGCTCGATGGTGTTGTGATCTCGGCTCCAGTGGTGCAAACTGCAAACTTCAGCGGAAGTGTGCAAATCAGTGGTGACTTCAAGGAGTCCGAAGCAAAAGACTTGGCAAAAATTCTTGAGTTTGGTGCCGTACCGGTGCGATTCGATGCGCCAACTGCTCAGACCGTTTCCGCAACCTTAGGAAAAGATTCTCTACATGCTGCTCTCATTTCGGGCTTAGTTGGCGTACTCCTCGTACTGCTCTTCCTCTTTTTCTACTACCGTCGTTTAGCCATTGTTGTCGTGGGTGGTTTGGCCATTTCCGGCATGTTGCAGTGGAGTGCCATTTCATGGCTCTCTCAACGTAATGGTCTTGCTCTTTCTCTCTCGGGTATTACCGGCATCATCGTTTCCATCGGTGTCACTGTCGACTCCTACGTTGTGTTCTTTGAGAAGTTGAAAGACGATGTATTGGGTGGCAAAACGCTCAAGAACTCTGCTTCGCGCAGTTTCGATGCTGCATGGAGAACCATTGTTGCCGCCGACACCGTATCGCTCATTGGTGCCGTCGTGCTGTGGTTCCTCACCGTTGGTTCGGTCAGAGGCTTCGCTTTCTTCTTGGGTCTTTCCACCTTTTGCGACATTATCGTTGCGTATTTCTTCACTCGACCAACTGTCATTTTGATGGCACGATCCAAATGGATGAACGGTGTCAATATGTTTGGTGTACATGCTCGTAGTGCAGACGATGGTAAAGAAGTAATTGCGGGAAGTTCTACAGAAGGTGTGGTGGCGCGATGAGCGGTCGCTGGGGTCGTCTATATAACGGCGAAACAACAATTGACTTTGTTGGGCGCCGGCGTTGGGGTTTCCTTGCCTCTGGCATCGTTGTTCTCGCAACTCTCTTTTCGCTGCTCTTTCAGGGCCTCAATTTAGGAATCGACTTCAAAGGTGGAGTGGCGTGGGAAGCTCCAGTCAAGAACGAACTCACCATTGATTCTGCGAAAAGCATTCTTGAAGCGAACAAAATCGACACACGTAATGCGAAAATACAGACCCTCGGTGGAGGGTCAAGTGAACGTATTCGCATCCAGGTCAACGACCAAACAACCGAAGTTCGCAGTGCTGTGCAAAAGGCATTGTCTGAAAAGGCAAAAGTTGGCGTAGCAGAGGTCAGCGTTTCTAGTGTGAGTTCCTCATGGGGCCGAAGTATCACTACGAAGGCTATTCGCGCCTTGCTGGTGTTCTTCCTCATTGTCTCGCTGTACATCGCATGGAGATTCGAATGGAAGATGGCAATTGCCGCAATTTTGGCAATGGTTCACGACGTAGTTATTAGCGTCGGCGTGTATTCAATTCTGGGCTTTGAAGTGACGCCCGCAACGGTTATCGCCTTTCTAACGATTTTAGGATTCTCGTTGTACGACACCATTGTGGTGTTCGACAAAGTACACGACAATACGGGTCGCTTTAGCGCGTCACGAGTGTCGTATGACGACATCGTCAACGTTTCAATGAACCAGGTGCTCATGCGCTCACTCAATACAAGTATTGCGGCAATTTTGCCTGTGGTGTCGCTACTGGTGCTTGGAGCAGGGGTGTTCGGAGCAGTTGCGCTTGAAGAGTTTGCTCTTGCCTTGTTCGTAGGTCTCCTCACTGGTGCATATTCATCCATATTTATTGCAACGCCTTTGTTGGCAAACTTCAAATCTCGCGAGCCCAAATATCGTTCACTTGTTGGGCAGCGTTCATTGAAGGGCGATATGGCAATTCTGATGCAAACTGGCTCATCGGTTTCACGTAAACAATCTGCTCGATCCGGAACTGAAGCATCTACTGTGGCAATCTCGCCAGTTGATGCGGTTACTGCAGTGTTGTCGCATCCACCGCGTCCTCGTAAAAAGACGCGGCGGTAATTTATGCACAACGACTCGTTGCAAAGGTACATCCGCAATATTGAAGATGTGCCGGCACCTGGAGTGACGTTTCGCGATATCACTCCGCTCATTGGTGATCCGCAGGGATTTAACGAGGCAGTAACTTCCATTGTTGAAATGTCTAAAGGCCTGAAAATCGACAAAGTAGTGGGAATTGAAGCACGTGGCTTCATACTTGCTGCTCCAGTTGCTTTTCACTTAGGTGCCGGATTTGTGCCTGTTCGTAAATCTGGAAAATTGCCTTGGGAAGTAGTCCGAGAGGAATACGCCCTGGAATACGGAACCGACGTCTTGGAAGCACATCGTGATGCAGTGCAGCCCGGAGACTCTGTGGTCATCGTCGACGATGTTCTCGCTACAGGTGGAACTGCGAAAGCTGCAATCAAACTCATCGAGGGTTTGGGTGCCCACGTAGCAGGCCTATTGTTTCTCATTGAACTCGACGCCCTTGGTGGTCGAGGCGTGTTGGCTGGACACACCATCAACTCGGTGATGACGTACAGGTAACACGCATGGCTTCGGGTGACCGCGTTCTTCCTTGGAGGCGCAGTTCCGCAGCGCCTGCAGAGGAACTTGCCCCCCTGTTGGCGGCATATCGATCGCGTCATCCGAAAGCATCAATCGCTCTCATTAATAAGGCATATGTCACTGCGCGTGGTGCTCATCAGCATCAGTTGCGTGGCAGCGGAGAGTCGTATATCAATCATCCAATTGCAGTAGCAAAAATTGTTGCCGATATTGGACTCGACGATATTTCATTGGCCGCGGCATTGTTGCATGACGCCGTTGAAGACACGGAAATCACGCTCGAAGAAGTTGAACGTGATTTCGGTAAAGAAGTTGCAAGCATTGTTGATGGCGTCACAAAGCTGGAACGTTTGCAATTCGATTCGAAAGAAGAACAACAAGCAGCAACTATGCGCAAAATGCTTGTTGCCATGGCCCGCGACCTTCGGGTATTGGTTATTAAACTTGCCGATCGTCTACACAATATGCGCACGCTTGCAGGTATGTCTGTGGAAAAACAGCAGCGCATTGCCCACGAGACACTCGATATATATGCACCGCTTGCGCACCGTTTAGGAATGCAAGAGATGAAACAGCAACTCGAAGACCTTTCGTTTGCGGCAATCTATCCAAAGAGGTTTGCAGAGCTAGACCACCTCGTTGGAACGCGTACTCCCGAAAGAGAGGTGTACCTAGCCAAGGTAGTTGGCGATGTGCAAATCAAGCTTTCTGAGTTGGGCATCAAAGCCGAAGTCACCGGACGCGGAAAGCACCTGTGGAGCATTTATGAAAAAATGGTGCAAAAGAGTAGAGACTTCGATGAAATTTTTGATCTCGTTGCAGTGCGCATCATCGTAGATTCCGTCAAAGATTGTTACGGGGCTTTGGGTTGCATTCACGGGCGGTGGAAGCCAGTAGTGGGGCGTTTCAAAGACTACATAGCAATGCCGAAATTCAATTTGTACCAGTCGCTCCACACCACTGTTATCGGGCCCGAAGGGAAACCACTCGAAGTACAAATCCGCACTCGTGAAATGCACAACCGGGCCGAGTGGGGAGTTGCTGCCCACTATTCCTATAAAGACGGAACGGCACCCGGCGATATCGATTGGTTGAATCGCATTATCGATTGGCAGGCCGACGTTGCCGATCCAACGCATTTCATGGAAGGGCTGAAAGAAGATCTCGTTCAAGATGAACTATTTGTCTTTACGCCAAAAGGCAAGGTCATTCCGCTTCCTCTACATTCTTCGCCTGTTGACTTTGCCTATGCGGTTCACACGGAGGTGGGGCATGCGTGCATTGGGGCGAAGGTAAATGGCCGACTCGTCACATTGAATTACGAACTGCACTCTGGCGATACGTGTGAAATATTTACGGCAAAGTCAGATGATGCAGGGCCGTCACGCGACTGGATGAACTTTGTTGCTAGTCCTCGTGCGAGAAACAAAATTCGACAATGGTTCTCGCGTGAACGACGCGATGAAATGATTGAAGCTGGCAGGGAAGACCTTGTCGCGGAACTGCGACGCGAAGGCCTCCCCGTTCATAGCATTTTGAACTCAGATGCACTCATGGCAGAAGTAAACGATGGTGGTCACGTCGACCTCGATTCTCTATTTGCTGCAATTGGGGAACACCATGTCAGCGCACGTGGTGTGGCACACCGCATTGCGCGTGTGATGGAGCTGGGAACCGATGGTGAGATTCTGGCATCAGACCTCCGTGTCGATCGTCCGAGAAGGCTCACCTTAGAAGGCCCAGCAATTCACGTAGACGGCCTTGACGATGTGTTGGTGCGGCTCTCTTCATGCTGTACTCCGGTTCCAGGCGATGAAATCATGGGGTTTATTACCAAAGGCCGTGGCGTCAGTGTGCACCGAATTGATTGTGCAAATGCCGGATCACTTGTGCAAGAGCAGGCGAGTCGCGTGGTGGAAGTGGAATGGTCCGATCACCAACGCGGTTCCACGTTCAGGGCAAGTGTCGAGGTTGTCGCACTCGATAGGTCGCGCCTGTTGCGAGACGTGGCAAATGCACTGTCCGACCACCATGTGAATATCGTCGCTTGCTCCACCCACACAGGCCTAGACCGTGTCGCAAAAATGCGTTTTGAGTTTGAGTTGGCAGACCCCAACCATCTCGATGCGGTGCTACGAACCATCAAAAATATTGCTGGGGTGTATGACTCTTATCGAGTTCTGCCAGGAAATACCACGGGTTCGACCGACTCTGACGAGTAACCTCTTGGCGTGCCATCGTTTCAAACAACTCCCGGGACTCGCGATATTTTGCCGCCCGATGCGGCTCGCTGGCGTGCCTTTGTAGAGAGTTTTGACTCGGTTGTCTCGCTGGCCGGTTTTCAACACATTGTGGTGCCGATGTTTGAAGATCTCGGGGTGTTTCAGCGACTAGGAGACGCAACCGACGTCGTCACCAAAGAGATGTATGACTTTGTCGATAAGGGTGGTCGCCACGTTGCGCTCCGACCAGAACAAACTGCTGGAGTGTGCCGTTCCTATGCCCAACATCGACCAACGTCTCCATGGAAGGTCTGGTACGGAGGTCCCAACTTCCGCTACGAGCGTGCTCAGCACGGGCGCTATCGGCAATTCGACCAAGTGGGTGTTGAAGCCCTAGGAAGCGACGACCCGTTACTCGATGTTGAAGTGATTGCGCTAGCCGTTGAATTTTTTCACGGTCTGGGTTTACGCAACGTTGTTTTGCACATCAACTCCTTAGGTGACTCGGGTGATCGTTCCCGGTATGTCGATGCTCTTGCACAGTACTTCCAAAGCCATATTGCGGAATTGAGTTCTGAGAGCGTGGCAACACTGCAGCGCAATCCGCTGCGTGTGCTCGACTCCAAGCGCGAGAATGAACAGGCAGTTGTGTCGCAGGCTCCATCAATTAGTGGCTACCTCAGCGATGAAGCTGCCTCGCACTTCGCTCAGGTAAAGCAAGGTCTCGATGCTCTTGGCATCTCTTATGTTGTCAACGAGCGTCTTGTACGCGGGCTTGACTACTACTGCCGTACTACTTTTGAATTTCAGTCCACTGCGTTGGAGTCTGCTCAAACAGCGGTCGGCGGGGGTGGGCGATACGACGGGTTGGTAGAAGATCTCGGCGGTCCTGCTACTCCTGGTATTGGTTTTGCCATTGGTCTCGATCGCACACTTCTGGCATGTGATGCTGAGAATGTGTTCCCTCACCCATCGACGAAAGCCGATGTGTTTGTCATCGACACGACGGGTGGAATGCAGGCGTTGCAGTTGTGTCAGCAATTTCGCAGCGCAGGACTCGGTTCGGAACGTACTTACGGTGCGCGGGCAATGAAGGCTCAGATGAAAGCTGCCGATAAGTCGGGCGCTTCGTTTGCCGTCATCATTGGAACCGATGAATTAGCTCAAGGCGTTGCAACAGTGAAGTCAATGGTCGATGGTCATCAAGAGGAAATACCTCTTGAATCCGTCGTGCAGTATGTGGCTACACAATTAGGAAAGGTGATTTCATGATTTCTCAGTCAACCTCAATGCGTTCACATTTATGTGGAGAGTTGCGGCCCGAGCACATCGGAACAACGGTACAAATCTGTGGATGGTTGTCTCGACGGCGTGAACATGGTGAGCATTTAGCCTTTTTCGATATTCGTGACCACTCTGGAATTGTTCAGTGCGTCGTTGATCGCACAGTAGATGTGCGCTCTGAATATGTAGTGCGCATCACTGGCGTTGTTCGTGAACGGCCAGAAGGCACATTGAATACTCAAATTCCAACAGGCGCTGTAGAAATCGGTGATTGTGTTGTTGAGGTCCTCAACGAGTCTGAACCACCTCCTTTCCCCATCGATTCACGAGCCGACGATGTAGATGAAAATATTCGCTTGCGCTTTCGCTATCTCGACATTCGTCGCGAGCGGATGCAAAAAAATCTTCGTTTAAGAGCGAAAATTAACTCAGCAATTCGGTCCGCAATGGAACTGCAGGAGTTTGTAGAAGTAGAGACGCCGTTCCTGATGCCGTCAACCCCTGAAGGTGCGCGTGAATTTTTGGTTCCCTCACGTAAAGAGCCAGGGTCGTTCTACGCTTTACCACAGTCGCCGCAATTATGGAAACAACTGTTGATGGTCGCCGGAGTCGATAGGTATTTCCAAATTGCACGTTGCCTGCGCGATGAAGACCTGCGTGCAGATCGCCAGTACGAGTTCATGCAACTAGATGCGGAAATGAGTTTCGTAACTCAGCCCGATGTGTTGGCAGCCATCGGCAAAGCAGTTACTGCAGCAGCTGAGGCCGCAACTGGTGTGGCTGTTCCTCCCATTGAGCAAATCACATGGCACGAGGCAATGAACCGCTTTGGCGTCGACAAACCCGACTTGCGTTTTGGTCTGGAACTACATGAACTCACCGATATTTTTGCTGCTACAGAGTTCAAGGCGTTTGCCACTGCAGCCTCCATTAAGGGCATTCGCGTAGATGCCGCTACATATCCAGAGCAAGCCGCATCAGGACGAGGCAGGCTCGATGCTCTCACCGATCGCGCTAAGCAAGTAGGAGCAAAAGGTTTGGTGTGGTTGCGAGTTGCTGAAGGAAAGACATTTGAGTCTCCGGTAGCAAAATTTATTTCTGCCGAGGAGAGCGCGGCATTATGTGACCGCTTTGGTGCAGTACCAGGAGACCTCATCTTGATCGTTGCAGATGAATGGGACACCACATGTGAAGTTCTCGGACAGTTACGTAACGATATTGGTCGGCCTCCTGTGCATGAAGGTCCATATCGGTATGTTTGGGTCATCGATTTCCCTCTCTTCGTAGGTATCGATGCAGTAACGGGCCGCCCGAAGCCAGGACACCATCCGTTTTGCCACCCACATCCAGAAGATCTCCAGTACCTCGATTCCGAGCCGTTGCGGGTGCGTGCCTTGGCATACGACCTGGTTTTGAATGGTTGGGAACTGGGTTCTGGTTCCATTCGAATTCACGAGCCCGAACTGCAACGTCAGGTATTCAACAAGCTAGGCATTAGTGATGAAGAAGCCGATCGCCGATTCGGTTTCTTCCTGCAGCCTTTCAAATATGGTGCTCCTCCACACGGAGGCTTCGCTTTTGGTATCGATCGACTCACTGCAATTCTTGCTGGTGAAGACAACATCCGCGAAGTAATTGCGTTCCCGAAGACCCAGTCGGGAAGTGACCCAATGACCAACGCCCCAACAATTGTTGATGCTGCGCAACTCAATGAGTTAGGTATACGTACATTACCTCCGGCAGTAAAGTAGGACTCGTACGAGTGACAACCTCTTCTCGGCATCTGCTGCAGAGCAACTGCAGCGACAAGCTCCTCTCGCTGCACGCCTGCGGCCGCGGTCTCTCGATGAGGTTGTTGGTCAAGAGCACCTTGTTGGCGTAGGCAAACCGCTGCGTGTACTGATTGAAAGCGATCAGCTATCGTCGGTCATTTTGTGGGGGCCACCAGGAATCGGCAAAACATCACTCGCTGAAGTGATGGCATCACAATCAAGTTCACACTTCGTACGATTGTCGGCTGTCTCAGCTGGTGTCAAAGATATTCGTGAAACCATTACTCAGGCTCAACAGCTACTGGGTGAAAAGCAGCGTCGCACGATGGTGTTTATCGACGAGATCCATCGGTTCAGCACTTCTCAACAAGACGCTTTGCTCCCCGCAGTGGAAAGTGGATTAATAGTTCTCGTTGGGGCCACAACAGAAAATCCCTTTTTTGAGGTAAATGCTCCTTTGCGGAGTCGTTCTACATTGTTCCATCTCGAGCCATTATCGGCATCAGATTTAGCTGTTTTGGTAGAGCGTGGTTGTGCTGCAGAAAATGCGCACCTAGAAGACATTGCTCAAAAACACCTTTTAGATAGGGCCCAAGGCGATGGTCGCCAAATTCTGACATCGTTAGAGGTTGCATGTGCTTTGGCACGTAGCGGTGAAAAAAATACAACAGGCAAGCTAGTCGTGGTTTCTTTAGGCAATGTGGAAGATGCTCTCAGCACAAGCGCGCTACGTTACGGCCGAGATGACCACTACGACGTCATCTCGGCGTTCATCAAGAGCATTCGCGGTTCCGCAGTCGATGCGGCAATTCATTGGTTGGCGCGGATGTTGGTTGCAGGTGAAGACCCCAAGTTCATCGCGCGGCGACTCATGATTTTGGCAAGTGAAGATATTGGAATGGCAGACCCTACTTCGCTACTCGTTGCCACAGCATGTGCTCAGGCAGTGGAGCATGTCGGCATGCCAGAGGCACAACTTAATCTTGCTCAAGCAACCATTCATTTAGCGGCTGCTCCGAAAAGCAATACAACGTCACTCGCAATTTGGAATGCGATGAGTGATGTCCGCAGTGGGGGAATTGGTGAGGTGCCACTCTTTCTTCGCGACGGTCATTATCAGGGTGCTGAAACCTTGGGTCACGGTGCAGGGTATGTTTCACCACACGTTGCGACTTCGAACAACCCCGCGGCACTAGCGAACGATTACTTGCCCGAGGCTTTACAGGGTCGCCACTACTACGATGAGACCTTATGACGGGTCGCGATATTGCAGTCACAGTGGGCTTGGTGATGTGCTTTTTTGCTTTCGCTGCATTAAGCATCGTGTTGCTTCAAGTGCTGTCGGCACTGCGTGAGTTGCGCGGAGATCTCGATCTTTTTGAATCACGTGTATTGCCACTCATGGCAGACCTGCGAGACGCCACAGATGAAACGCGCGAAGTTGTCGAAGATGCTCGTGAAGATCTAGAGCGTTTCGACAGGGTATTGGGTTCAGCAGAAGTGGTGAGTACCGCTTTGGCCGATACCTCCCGAATTGCACGAACAGTCATCACCTCTCCGCTCATTAAGACCGTTGCTGTGGTACGCGGGGTGTCACGTGGCTTGCGGAAATTCTCTGCATCAACCGCAACCCCAAATCAAGCGCCTCAGCGCAAAACGCGGCGGCGTCGAAAATCTGGCAGATAGGGTGCGGGTATGCGTCGTTTGGTCTGGTTCTTTGCAGGTTTCGTTGTGGCCCTCATTGGTGGAGGCTACGCAAAAAGGCGCGTGGTCTCTGCGGCACAAGATCTCGCACCAACACGAGTAGCGCAGCGAACCAAGGTGCGCGTAGGAGAAGTATCCCGAAGCGTTCGGTCTCGGTTCTCCGACGCAGTTCACGAAGGACAAAGTGCAATGCGTGAGCGTGAATCAGAACTCCAACCGAAGCCATAACGGCTAAGATTTGCGGTAATGAGCACTCCCTCGAATCCGTTAAGTTCGCCAAGCCGTCCGCATTCAGCCAACGAAGTGCGCAGCGCTTTTCGTGATTTCTTCATCGCTAAGGGACATTCCCAAGTTGAATCTGCAAGCCTCATTCCTCACGACCCCACTGTGTTGTTCACCGTTGCCGGAATGGTGCCGTTCAAACCCTTTTTTGTAGGTGACGAAGTGCCGCCATACAAGCGAGCTGTCAGTGTTCAAAAGTGTGCTCGCGCTGGCGGAAAACACAATGACCTCGACGATGTTGGGCGCACCAAGCGGCACCTTGTCTTTTTCGAAATGCTTGGAAACTTCAGTTTTGGCGACTACTTCAAAGAGAGCGCCATTCCATGGTCTTGGGAACTCGTCACTGAAGTATTTGGTTTCGATGCCGAGCGGCTCTGGATCACGGTGCATGAGAGCGACGATGAGGCAGAAGCCATTTGGCACGAGCAAGTAGGTGTTCCGATGTCGCGTATTCAGCGACTCGGCGATAAAGACAACTTCTGGCAAATGGGCGACACAGGCCCATGTGGTCCGTGTTCGGAAATCCATATCGACCGCGGCCCGGCTTTTGGCCCAGATGGTGGGCCGCTCAATGATCCACATGGTGACAGGTTCTTGGAATTTTGGAATCTCGTCTTCATGCAGTACAACCAAGCTCCAGACGGCTCGCGTACTCCTTTGCCCAAACCTTCCATCGATACCGGAGCTGGTCTCGAGCGCATTGTTGCGCTCATGCAAAAAACAGACTCAGTATGGGAAACCGATTTGCTGATGCCACTCGTCGACCAGGCACAGTCTCTTACAGGTAAGAAGTATCTCTCGGGCAACTACGACGATAAGTCGAGCTTTAGTTTGCGCGTACTCGCAGAACACGCGCGTTCGTCAACGATGCTTGTGAACGATGGGGTATTCCCTTCGAACGAGAACCGTGGTTATGTGCTGCGGCGCATCATTCGGCGTGCGGTACGTCATGCATACATTTTGGGAACGGAAAAGTTGGTGATGCCATCGTTGGTCAACACCGCAATCGATGTCATGGGTTCGGCCTATCCAGACGTGTTAAAGAACCGTGATTTCATCGTTGACGTACTCACTCGCGAAGAAGAGAAGTTCCGTCAAACTTTGAAAACTGGTACCCATATTCTCGATGAGGCGCTCGACAAGAGCGGCAAGAATCTTGGTGGGTCAACAGCATTTCTATTACACGACACCTATGGATTCCCACTCGAACTCACACAAGAAATTGCTAGTGAGCGGGAAATCGAGGTCGATCTCGAAGGCTTCCGTGTGGAGATGGACCAACAGCGTGATCGTGCTAAACAGGCGCGCAAGGGCGGCAAAGTTGACGATTCACAAATAGCGACGTACCGCACCATCATGGAAACTCATGGTGTCACCACATTTGTCGGCTACGAGAGTGTCGAGTCCTCCTCGACCATCGTTGGCCTCAATGAGTCTGTTGCTCATGACGGTTGCTTTGAGGTGTTTCTCGACGTCAGTCCTTTCTACGCAGAGAGCGGTGGTCAGGTAGGCGACAGCGGAATCATTGCTAATGCAGAGTGCGAATTGGAAGTTCTCGATACAACCTTTGCCTTGCCCAATCTCAGAATGCACCTCTGCCGAGTAGCGAGAGGCATTCCCAAAGTAAATTCACAAGTTGTAGCCACCATTAACGATGCGCGACGCACGGAAATTCGTCGTCACCATACGGCGACCCATATGTTGCATTGGGCGTTGCGCGAAGTATTAGGTGAACATGTAAAGCAAGCCGGTTCCCTCGTAGAGCCCGATCGTCTGCGGTTTGACTTTAGTCATTACGCAGCAGTCTCACCTGAAGAACTTCGCGAAATTGAACGTATTGCCAACCTGCAAGTGCTGAAAAACTGCGCTGTGTCGGTGTACGAAACAACAAAAGATGAAGCCACGAAGGCTGGTGCCATTGCTTTTTTTGGTGACAAGTATGGCGATCTTGTGCGAGTTCTTGACGCAGGCGATTCAGTGGAGTTGTGTGGTGGTACCCACGTAGGTGCTACGGGCGATATCGGTGCAATCAAAATACTTTCAGAGAGTTCTATTGGCTCAAACCTACGGCGTATCGAAGCGGTCGCCGGAACCCACTCGCTCGCGTTCCATCAACAGCAAAATGCCACGCTTTCGCATGCGGCAGAGTTGCTTGGGGCAACACCCGACACCGTGAATGCCTTCATTGAACGCAAGATCGACGACATTCGCACATTGCAAGACGAAAACCGCCTCTTGCGTTCTCGCCTTGCTGCAACTCAGGCTGGCGAAATTGCATCAACCGCTGTGAATGGTGGAGTAGTGCAACAAATTGATGGGTTATCTCCAGGAGATCTGCGTGAGTTAGCTATTGCGATTCGCAATGTCAGTGGAATACGTGCAGTGGTGCTCGCGGGCATCACCGACACGGGCGGTGTTTCCATTGTCGCTGCAACGACGCCAGGTGTTTCTGTTTCAGCAGGCAGTCTCATCGCAGCCGCAGCAAAAGCGGTCGGTGGTGGCGGAGGCGGCAAAGGCGACATTGCCACTGCAGGCGGGAAAAATGCAGCAGGTCTGCCGGAAGCAATTTCTTTAGCAGAAGCCTCCGTCCAAGAAGCACTAGGTGCCTAGTTGTGACAAGACCTTTGCGCGTACTTGGTATCGACTTAGGTTTAAAACGTATAGGCATAGCGGTGAGCGACCGCAGCGGAACTATTGCATCTCCGCTGTTGGTTCTGCAGCGTTCTGGTAGCACGAAAAAAGACCACGACAACATTCGCCTCTTGGTAGAAGAAGAAGAATGTGAAGCAGTTGTTGTGGGCTTGCCACTGTCCATGAATGGTTCCGTAGGGAAAGCTGCTAGCGCTGCCCTCGCCGAGACAAAGCAATTGGCTACGGTGGTCAATGTGCCAGTAAGTACTTATGACGAGCGTCTCACAACGGTCAGTGCAGACCGCGCGATGATTGAAGCGAAGATGAATGCTCAAGCACGGCGTCGTGTGGTCGACAAGGTTGCGGCTGCTGTGATGTTGCAATCATGGCTCGATCGCCAGGCGAACCTCTAAATGTCGAATAACTGGAATGAAGACCCGTGGGACGTCGTCGACGTAGTGCCTGATCCAGACCTCGTGTCTCATGGGCAAACGCGGGGGCCATCGCGATCACTTGTACTCATTGTGGTCAGTGCTTTTCTCGCCCTAGTGCTTATTGCAGGCGGCGGGTCGCTGTGGTATCTGCGGCAAGTGAATCCGGTTGGCGACCCAGCAACTGCAGTGAACTTCACCGTGGCAATCAATGACACATTGAACAACGTCAGCAGCAGGCTCGAGAAACAAAAAATAATTACCAGTGCCCGCGTGTTTCGGTGGTACGTGGGTCGCAAGGGTGGCATTACTTTTTATCCGGGCTATTTCTTGCTCAAACCCCACGACCACATGGGCAATATCATGGCCGCACTCAATACGCCTCCAGAACAGACATTTACCAACGTCACATTCCCAGAAGGTTTTACGCTGCAACAAATGGCATCACGTCTTGCCGAGAAAGTTCCTCGTCTCGATGCTGCAAACTTCTTACAGCAATCAAAGAGTGGGGTAGTCACTTCTACCTTCGCTCCCAGTGGGTCAACCAACCTTGAGGGTTTATTATTCCCCGATACTTATCAAGTATCGGGCGACGACACGGCAACTCGCGTACTGCAGAGGATGGCTGGCTTGATGGAGCGGGTCGGGCGACAAGAAGGGATCTCACAGTCGGAAGCGAAGCTCGGTTTAAGCCCCTATGAGGTGCTTATTGTCGCCTCAATGATTGAACGGGAAGCAAAAATTGATGCCGATCGGCCAAAAATCGCACGCGTGATCTACAACCGATTGAGGCGCAAGATGCTGCTTCAAATAGATGCAACCTTGCTGTACAACCAAGATGCCACGAAGACCATGAGCGAATTGCAAAAAATGGATTTTCCTTACAACACGTATTTGTATAAAGGCTTGCCGCCTACGCCTATTGCGCAGCCGGGTCGAGCCTCAATACGTGCTGCATTGAACCCATCTCCCAATCCTTCAGCCGGAGACCCGCTCTGTGTTGGTTTAAAGACGAACGAAAAGTGTGAGTATCTGTACTACGTCATTGCAGATAAAGATGGTGGCCATGTTTTCGCTGCAACCCTTGCGCAACATGAGGCAAATATTGCCAAAGCAAAATTGGCAGGTGTGATGTGAATCGTGGAGATAGCGCTCTCGACCTCCATCATTCAGCGCGCGTAGCTTGCGTGCTTGGTCAGCCGGTTGCTCACAGTTTGTCTCCAGCAATCCATAACGACTGTTTCGAGAGCATTTCCTTGAATGCACGCTATTTCTCTTGTGATGTTTCGCCGAAAAATTTGGAGAGTGTGGTGAGAGGCTTGCAGTCGCAGCACTTTCTTGGCGCTTCAGTCACCATGCCGCACAAAGAAGCTGTTCTTTCGCTGTGTGATTCTGTTTCACCTCGAGCTCTTGCGCTGTCGTCTGTCAATACGCTGATTCCTCAAATTGACGGCAGATTGTTCGGTGACTCCACCGATGGCGCAGGCTGTGTCGATGCACTCGTTCATCATGGAGTACTGCTTCAAGGGAAGTCGGTACTCGTCGTCGGAGCTGGTGCTACCGCACGGGCGTGTGTGGAAGCACTTTCACAAACCGAGGTGGAGCGTATTGGCGTGATGAATCGGTCGTTGGAACGAGCAGAGCAAGCAATACAACTTGCTGGCGAGAAGGGCTATCTTGCGCAACTCACCAGCGTCCCCGATGCTGATGTCATTATTCACACGACGCCCATCGGCATGAAACAAGGAACCCCTGGGGGTGAATCTCCGCTCCCACTCCATGTACTGCGGTCGCATCATGTTGTTCTTGATGCTGTTTATCAGCCGCTAGAAACACAATTGTTGATTGATGCACAAAGCATCGGGGCGCAGGTCATCGATGGCCTATGGATGCTGATTTACCAAGCAAAGGCACAACAATTGCTGTGGACAGGGACCAATCCCGACCCAATACGCATGCGATTTGCTGCAGAGCGCGAACTCGCTAGGCGGGGCAGATAACCTCTCAAGCGATGTTGCGCTATCTCACTGCCGGTGAATCTCATGGTCAAGCCCTCGTAGTTATTGTGGAAGGGCTTCCTGCAGGGTTGTCCGTCACCATGGAAGACATTCAAGAAGAGATGGGTCGCCGGCGTCTAGGTTTTGGCCGTGGGCCGCGTCAGCGCTTTGAAGTCGATGAGATTTTGCTTCTCGGGGGCATTCGCCACGGACGCACCCTTGGTTCTCCTGTTGCCATTCAGATTCAAAATACAGAATGGTTTCGCAGCGACAAGTGGCATGAAGAGATGTCTCCCGCACCCGGACAAACAAAAGATCCGCTCACACAGCCTCGTCCCGGTCATGCCGACCTTGCGGGAATGCAAAAGTACGGTTTTACAGATGCTCGCGATGTTCTAGAGCGAGCAAGCGCACGGGAAACGGCAGCTCGCGTCGCTGCCGGAGCTCTTGCAAAACTCCTCTTGCGTTCCATAGGCGTTGACGTGTTATCCCACGTTATCCAGATGGGCGACGTGCGTGCCCCGTCGCAAGTACGACCCACAATGGCCGACCTTGCAGTAATCGATGAAAGTCCTGTTCGTTGTTTCGATACATCTGTTGAAGCACGTATGGTGACGGCCATTGAAGATGCTGCTCGTGAGGGCGACAGTCTGGGTGGGGTAGTTGAAGTGCTTGCCTATGGCGTACCTGTGGGCCTCGGAAGTCATGTTCATTGGGATCGCAAGATCGATTCCATGTTGGCGCAAGCCGTCATGAGCATTCAGGCAGTTAAAGGTGTTGAAATCGGCGATGGTTTTGAAGTTGCTGGGCGTAGAGGCAGTCAAGCCCACGATGCAATCGAGTGGGATGCAGCAAATGGCGTTTACCACCGACTCTCGGCATTGGCCGGAGGTACCGAAGGTGGAATGACAACTGGAGAAATGGTTGTGGTGCGCGCAGCAATGAAGCCATTGGCCACGTTGAACAGGCCAACACTACAAACCGTCGACACTGTCACGAAGGAAAACACGGTGAGTTTTAAAGAGCGCACCGATGTCACCGCAGTGCCTGCCATGGGAGTCGTTGCTGAAACCATGGTTGCTTTAGTTCTTGCAGCTGAAGCACAACGAAAATTCGGTGGTGACTCCGTTGCGGAATTCCAAAGGAATCATCGGACTTTTATTGAGTCGTTGTGAACGGTGCGCCTCTTCCGGTGCATCATGTTGTTCTCATTGGATTAATGGGCACTGGTAAAAGCACCGTAGGGCGTGTGTTGGCGAAAGAATTAGATCGAGACTTTGTCGACACCGATGCTGCCATCGAGCGAGATGCACAAAAAGACATTGCTCGTATTTTTGCCGAAGAGGGTGAATCCCACTTCCGTCTCCAGGAAATTGCAAAGTTGACTGAACTTCTGAGTGAAGAACGCCCACTCGTCATCTCGACTGGTGGAGGAATTCTGGAATCTGAGCTATGCCGAAAGCTTCTTGCAGAGAAAAAGAGTGAAGGCACTTTGGTGGTGTGGTTACAGGCTTCGCTTGGCATCATGCTTGAACGCACAGCTCGCTCCCAGCAGAGGCCGTTATTGGCACAAGCTAAAGATAGAAACGCACGGGAAGATGTCTTGAAGTCGCTTGTGACTCGCAGGACTCCTTGGTATCGCGAGGCCGCAGATATGGAAATTTCCACCGACA
The DNA here is from genome assembly GCA_947450115.1 of Acidimicrobiaceae bacterium. Lineage (GTDB taxonomy): Bacteria > Actinomycetota > Acidimicrobiia > Acidimicrobiales > Ilumatobacteraceae > F1-20-MAGs119. Next base: position 33,709 of record CANFUE010000012.1, read on the forward strand.
CAATGTCGATTCAACGTATTGTGAGAACCGTGATATCGACAATCAATGGTTCAGCGTTGTGAGCACCGTATGAGCCTCCATTCTTCGTCTTCCATTCGAGAAGTATTAGTACCTCTTGGTGAGAGGTCATATAGCGTTTTTGTTGGAAAGGGGGCCGTATCGCACCTCCACCTTCTTTTGCCACAGTCAGCAAAGCGTGCGGTTGTGGTGACCCAGTCCGGAATCGCGACCATTCCCGATCTGGAAATTCCTACACTTACTATTCACATTCCCGCTGGCGAAGATCATAAATCTTTATCAACCATCGAAGATTTGTGTCGTCAATTTGCACAGTTCGGCCTCACGCGTAACGATGTCGTTATTGGTCTCGGTGGTGGGTTGGTCACCGATGTTGCCGGGTTTGCCGCGTCTTCTTACCATCGAGGTACTGCAGTAGTTCATGTGGCAACCACTCTTTTGGCAATGGTCGATGCAGCAATTGGCGGCAAGACGGGCGTCAACCTGCCGGAAGGTAAAAACCTTGTTGGCGCATTTTGGCAACCCAGTGGAGTCATTTGCGATACCAACTATTTAGACACTTTGCCCGAAAGAGAATTGCGTTGCGGCTGGGGAGAAGTGGCAAAGTACCACTTTCTCACCGGCGACGACATGCTTGCCTTGTCGGTGGAAGAACGCATTGCGCTCTGCGTCAAAATTAAGGCCGACATTGTTGTGGCCGATGAGCGCGAAGGAGGAGTGAGGGCGTTATTGAATTACGGTCACACATTTGGTCACGCCATTGAAACCACAACACACCATCAATATGCCCATGGTGAAGCAGTTGCAATTGGATTGCTTTGTGCGGCACATCTTGCTCATGTATTGGGGCGAATTGATGAAGCGCGAGTGGAGCATCATTACAACGTCATTCGTACCTATGGTCTGCAAGCGGCTCTGCCCAGTGCAGTGAGCGCACAAGAGTACCTAGAGGTGATGGCGCGAGATAAAAAAGCACTCAATGGGCTCACATTTATTCTTGATGGGCCAAATGGCTTAGAAACTGTCTCGCCGGTTGCGCAAGAGGATGTGGTTGAGGCTTTAAATCGCATGGCGAGTAAGCCCTAACGAGGTACTCTGCATTATGGCTCTCGAAAAAAATGTGAAATCTGTGCTTTTGTTGCACGGCCCCAACTTGCAGTTACTGGGTTCACGTGAGCCTGAAATATATGGTTCTGCAACACTGAGCGACCACGTTGCAACAGTGCGAAAGGCTGTAGGAGCGCTCGGATGGTCGCTTGCCGACCTGCAGTCCAATAGCGAAGCAGATCTTGTTGCCGCCATCCACGATGCGCGTCAGAACCATGCAGCAATCATTATTAACCCCGGAGCGTTCACGCATTATTCGTGGGCAATCCACGATGCACTTAGTGCCTATAACGGCCCCATTGTTGAAGTTCACCTATCGCAACCTCTGCGGCGCGAATCATGGCGCCATGTCAGTGTGGTTGCTCCTTTGGCAATTGGCACCATTGCTGGGTTTGGGGCTGCGGGCTATGAATTGGCCGTAGCCGGATTAGCTCATTATTTCCAGTCTCGGCACTAATGCCCCAAGAAACTCTTTCGCCAATAGATGTATCTCGGCGTATCGACGCAGTGCGTAATGCCCTGCAAGTTGAAGACGCAGCTTCGCATTGTTCAGCTGTTCTCATTACCTCTGCTGTCAATATTCGTTGGCTCACCGGATTCACTGGCTCTGCGGGCATGGTGTTGATTTCTCTCAGTTCTCAAACGCCGTCTTATCTCATCACCGATGGTCGCTATATTTCGCAAGCAGAGCAGCAATTACGAAATAGCAAATCTCCAGTAGAAATAGTTGAGAAACGTTCGTTAAAAGAGCAATTGCAATTTGTTGTGAGGAAACTCGAGGAGTATCTCCCCTCGAAGGACGAAAGATCGCTGGGTATTGAATCACACGATGTCTCAGTTGAGATGTTGCAACAACTTGAAGCTGAAGTGGCATCGCAGGGTAATGAGCGCGAGAAATTTGCTTGGCACGCAATCCAAGAAGTGTTTGTGAACCTGCGAAGGAAGAAAACTCCGGCAGAATTAGAACGCATCACCTTGGCTGCATCTATCGCCGACTCAGCTCTTCAATCTGTTGTGCACTTGTTGTTGCCAGGAATTTCCGAAGTGCAATTCTGTCTGCATCTCGATCATGCAATGCGGGAAATGGGTGCACAAGATGTCAGCTTTCCGAGCATTGTTGCTTTCGGGGAAAATTCTGCGCTCCCTCATCATCGCCCGAGTCGGAAAGTACTCAGCGAAGATGAAGTTGTTGTCATCGATTTTGGTGCACTCGTCGACGGATATCACTCCGACATGACCCGCTCATTTGTGTGTACTGATGGTTCCACTGCTCGTGGTCAGGAACTTTTGGCACGTTTCGACGCGGTGAAACTCGCCTGCGAAGAAGGCGGAAAACTTGTTGCTCCAGGTGTATCTGCTGCAAGTATCGACGCACGTTGCCGCGAGGTGCTCGCTCAAGCTGGGCTCGAAAATGAACTAAATCATGGCATTGGGCATGGGGTCGGGCTGCTCATTCATGAAGCCCCCTGGATAAACCCCAGATCTTTAGACGTTCTTTGCGAGAATGACGTGGTGACTGTAGAGCCAGGGGCGTATCGTATGGGGCTTGGCGGTGTGCGCGTGGAAGATCTTTTCATCGTTTCCTCGGCAGGCCACATCAACATATCTCGTAGCCCAAAAACACCATATTCATCACTGAACGTATAGGAAAGATTATGCCTGCAATTAGCACGAACGATTTCAAAAATGGCATCACCCTTGAACTCGACAACGGTCTTTTCACTGTTGTGGAATTTCAACATGTGAAGCCTGGCAAGGGCGGAGCTTTCGTACGCACAAAGTTGCGTAACGTGCGCAACGGCAACTTGCTCGAAAAAACGTTCAACGCTGGCATCAAGGTTGAGCAGGCCATTATTGATAAGCGCGACATGCAGTTTCTGTACAAAGACGGTGAAGAATTTGTGTTCATGGACACCGATTCCTATGACCAAACGAATGTTGGTCCGGTATCTCTTGGTGAGGCAGTCGACTATCTCATCGAGTCTGCAGTAGTCATTATTGCTTTCCACGGAACAGAAATCGTCGGAGTAGAAATGCCTGCTTCGCTCGAACTGCTCATTGCCGATACCGACCCGGGTGTACAGGGCGACCGTGTGTCGGGTGCTCGTAAACCAGCTACTTTGCAAACCGGTAAAACCATTCAAGTGCCTCTTTTCATTAACCCTGGTGACAAGGTCAAAGTCGACACCCGCAGCGGCGAATACATCACGCGCGTTTAAATGAAAAATGCATCCCCGAAAGGGAACTTCGCACCTGGTCATGCATCAGACGCCCGTGAACAGGCGCTTATCTTGCTTTATGAAGCCGAATCACGCTCAATGTCGGTATCCGACGTAGTGCGAGATCAAGTGGTGGTGCCTCATAGCGCCGCTGTTGCACTTGCGCTCGGGGTAGAAGAAGCCCAGGTGACCTACGACGAAATGATCTCCTCACGAGCCAAAGGGTGGCGTCTCGAGCGGATGCCCATGATCGACCGTGCCGTGCTGCGTCTGGCTCTGCATGAACTACGGCAATTCCCCGATGTGCCCACGGCGGTGGTGATGAACGAGGCCATTGAGCTTGCTAAACGCTTCTCCACAGAAGACTCAGGACGCTTTGTGAACGGAATTCTGTCGGCATTGCTGGAATCTGTTCGCCCAAATGCCAAATAACTGCTAACCTGAAAGAAATTCACCGTCAAACGGGTCCTGAGAGGCTCGAACGGAAGGCAATATGACGAATACCGAGAAGGCAGCCACTGTGCTGACCAGTAGTGATGTGCAGCGCGCGATACGCCGCATCGCTCATGAAATTATTGAACATGTTGCCTCAGTAGCTGGTTCTTCGAGTTCACCAGAAAAAATCGCCATCATGGGTCTCCAGCACGGAGGCGTGTGGCTCGCCGAAGCAATCCATTCCAACATTGTTGAAATCGAGCCAAATACGCCCGTCGTGCTCGGATCCATCGACGTCAGCATGTACCGCGACGACATCGGGTTGCGACCCACTTTGGAAGTCGCCACTTCGCACGTTCCGTGCAGCCTCGATGGCGTGTTAGTGGTGCTCGTCGACGACGTGTTGTTCACGGGGCGCACAGTACGTGCAGCGCTCGATGCTCTCATCGAATTTGGCCGACCACGAGCTGTGCGTCTTGCGGTCATGGTCGACCGCGGGCATCGCGAACTCCCCATACGCCCCGATTTTGTGGGGAAGAATCTTCCAACTCATGTTTCTGATGAAGTACTCGTGCAGATGTCGGGTGTGGAAGTTTTCCCAGGAGCACACGCATGAAGCATCTCTTGTCAATGGACGACCTCTCGCTCGGTGAACTGCAGCAACTGCTGTCGCTTGCCGACGAAATGAGTGAAATCCAAAAGCGTTCTCAACCAAAAGTTCCCGCTCTTCGTCACAAAACAGTCGCGAGCCTCTTCTTTGAAGACAGCACGCGCACTCGTTTATCATTCGAAACAGCCGCGAAGCGTTTGTCGGCCGACACCATGACCTTTAGCGCAGCATCGTCAAGCGTCAACAAGGGCGAAAGCTTGCGCGACACAGTAGAAACTCTGTCGGCGATGGGTGTCGACGCATTCGTGGTACGTCATAAAACTGCAGGTTTGCCACTAGCGATGACGCAGTGGACAGATGCCCACATTGTGAATGCTGGTGATGGGGCGCATCAGCACCCCACGCAAGCCTTGCTCGATGCATTTACACTCACTCGTGCTTTGGAAATGGGCAACTCTCTTGCAGGAGTGCGCATTGCAATGGTGGGCGACATTCGCCATAGCAGAGTTGCGCGCAGCACGGTACGTGCTTTTGTTCTGCTCGGCGCCCAGGTCACGCTCGTTGCTCCAGCATCGCTCTTGCCGCCTTCTCTCATTTACAGCAATGCCACGCACACGAGCCATGAATGGCCGGTTTCTATATCGCATCATCTCGATGAAGTTCTCGGTGAGGTTGATGTTGTCTACCTCTTGCGGATGCAACACGAGCGCATGAATGCCGCTTTCATATCTTCAGTAGGCGAGTACGCGCTGCATTTTGGTCTCACCCCAAAGCGAATGGCGAAACTTCCGCACAACTTCAAATTGATGCACCCCGGTCCGATGAACCATGGGGTGGAAATCGGTGTCGACCCAGCGCTAGTTCCTGGGTCACTCATTACCCAGCAAGTCACCAATGGAGTATCTATCCGCATGGCCGTATTGCTGTCGCTACTCGGTCCAGCGGCAACGAGTGAAATGACGAAAGAAGAGAGAAATGTCTAGCAATAAATCGGTTCTCATTACTGGTGGAACAGTCGTCAATGCGTCGGGTGAAGTACTTGCCGATGTGATGATTGACCAAGGGGTAGTACAAGAGGTCGGCCCCAATATCTCTGCGAAATATGCCGCCGAAAATAAAGGTGGGCCACAACGCATCGACGCAGCCTCGTGCGTTATTACCTCTGCATTCGTCGATCTGCACACCCACTTGCGTGAGCCTGGCCGTGAAGAATCTGAAACCATCGAGACGGGTTCCCGTGCGGCTGTACTTGGCGGATACGGGGCAGTCGTCGCCATGCCAAATACCGAGCCGGCTCAAGATTCGGTTGCAGTAGTCGAGTTTGTTCGCATGCAAGGGGAGCGCGCTGGTTTAGTCGATGTCGTGCCCTCTGCGTGTATCACTGTGAATCGCGCTGGGTTGCAACTCAGCCCGTTTCATTCCTTGGCTCAAAATGGTGTGACTTTGTACACCGACGATGGCAATGGGGTGCAAGACCCTGTCATCATGCGCCGCGCCATGGAGTACGCCAAAGAACTCAACATCACTCTGATGCAGCATTGCGAAGTCTCGCGACTCACCGAAGGTGCAGTAATGCATGAAGGCTGTTGCTCATCTCACCTTGGCCTGCCAGGTTGGCCATCCATTGCAGAAGTTCTCATGCTGCAACGTGATCTTGAATTAGTGCGGGAAACCGGGGCAAAAATGCACTTCCTGCATCTTTCCACCGCGCGCAGTGTTGAGCTCGTGCGGCAAGCAAAGAACGAAGGCTTGCCGGTCACGGCTGAAGTAACTCCGCATCACTTCTCTCTCACCGATGAAAAACTGACCGGATTCAACACGGTATTCAAAGTCAACCCACCACTACGGACCATGGAAGATGTCGAAGCATTACGTACCGGTATGCAAGACGGCACAATCGATGCCATTGCTACCGATCATGCTCCACATGCGGCACATCTCAAAGATCAAGATCTGCTTGCGGCTCCACCAGGAATGTTGGGTCTGCAAAGTGCGCTGGGTGTGGCTCTGAAGTATTCGGGTTGTTCAGTACAGCGAGTAATTGACTTGATGTCTTGGGCTCCTGCGCGCATCGCCGGTCTCACTGCTCGGCAAGGAAATGCTGTCGCATCTGGCAACATCGCAAACCTCGTTGTATTCAACCCAGCGGCGCAATGGGAACAATCTCTCGAGCAGATCGTGAGCAAAAGTCACAACACCCCTTATCTCGGTCTCCCTCTGCAAGGTCAAGTGCAGTACGTAGTGCGAGATGGAAAAGTCATAGTAGAAGCAGGAGTAATTGCAAAATGAGCGCGCCGAACGGGTTTACAGATGGGCACCTTGTGCTTGCTAACGGCGAAGTATTCGAAGGCGAAGTATTTGGTGCTCTGCCTGAGTCTGGTATCTCGGCAGGTGAAGTAGTTTTCAACACAGCTATCACTGGTTACCAAGAAATTATGACCGATCCTTCTTATGCCGGCCAGATCATTACCTTTACGCAGCCCCACATTGGGAACTACGGAACAGTCGATTTAGATAATGAATCGGTACGACCATTTGCTCGTGGAGTGGTCATGCGTCAAATGGCTCGTCGTCACAGCAACTGGCGCGCGCAAGACTCTTTGTTGTCGTCGCTGCAGCGCTGGGGCATTCCCGCTATCGGTGGAATCGACACACGACGCCTCACTCGCATATTGCGTGACGCAGGTGCGATGAGTGGTTCTTTTGGAACTGCTGATCCGAAGGTTCTTTTGCAAGCTGCGCAAAACGAAAAAGGTACTGCTGGGGTAGACCTTGTTTCCCAAGTCACCACACAGTCGCCCTACGAAGTAGGGAATGGAAAATACAAAGTGGTGGCTTACGACTTCGGAATTAAAACAACCATCGTCAATTGTTTGGCAGAAATTGCCACAGTTCGCGTCGTGCCGGCGCACACCAGTGCCGACGAAGTGCTGCAGATGAAACCCGATGGCGTCTTCTTGTCAAACGGCCCGGGTGACCCAGAAATGGTGAACACAGCCGTTCAGTCCATCAAAGATCTGTTGGAAAAAGGTGTACCTATTTTCGGTATTTGTCTTGGTCATCAGTTGCTGGCTCGTGCCCTAGGTGCAAAAACCTACAAGTTGCCTTTCGGTCACCATGGGGGCAATCACCCTGTCAAACGACTCGAAACAGGAACGGTAGAAATCACGAGTCAGAACCACAACTTCTGTGTCGATGAGAAATCTCTTGCCCAACTCATCGATGTCACACACATCAACCTCAACGATGAAACAAATGAGGGGATGAAGGTACGTGGAGCTAGGGCCTTCAGCGTTCAATACCACCCCGAGGCGGGCCCCGGACCTCACGATTCTCGATATCTCTTTAACCAATTTGCCAACGTAATGGATGGAAAGTAATGCCGCGTCGTAACGATATTCACAGCATTTTAATTATCGGTTCCGGACCAATTGTTATTGGTCAGGCGTGCGAGTTCGACTATTCCGGAACGCAGGCATGTCGCGTTTTGAAAGAAGAGGGATATCGCGTCGTTCTTGCCAACTCGAATCCGGCCACCATCATGACCGACCCCGACTTTGCCGACCGCACCTATATCGAACCACTGACTGTAGAAGTTCTTGCAAAAATCATCGAGCGTGAAAAACCAGATGCGGTGTTGCCAACTCTCGGCGGCCAAACAGGTCTCAACCTGGCAATGGCACTTTTTGAAAAAGGTCTCGTTGGCGTTCCGGGAACTCCAGAGCTCATTGGCGCAAATGCAGAAGCAATTGCAACCGCCGAAGACCGTGACAAATTCAAACAAGCAATGATTGAAATTGGACTATCGGTGCCACGTAGTGGAGTTGCGCACAACATGGAAGAAGCACACAAAGTGCTTGCCGAAATTGGATTACCCATCATTATTCGACCCGCATACATTTTGGGTGGTCGCGGCACGGGCATTGCTAACACGCAAGAAGAGTTTTTGAAACTTGCCTCTAACGGTTTAGACGCAAGTCCCATTCGTGAAATTCTTATTGAAACTTCCATCGTTGGGTGGAAGGAATATGAACTTGAAGTAATGCGCGACAAGGCCGATAACTGCGTCATTATTTGCTCAATTGAAAACCTCGATGCAATGGGCGTGCATACCGGAGACTCCATCACGGTGGCACCTGCACAAACCTTGTCAGACGTGGAATATCAAAAGATGCGCGATGCTGCATTTGCCTGCATTCGTCGAGTGGGTGTAGAGACAGGTGGTTCAAACGTTCAGTTTGCAGTGAACCCTGTGAATGGTGATCAAGTTGTTATTGAAATGAACCCACGAGTATCTCGTTCCTCTGCACTCGCTTCGAAAGCGACGGGTTTCCCTATTGCGAAAATTGCGGCAAAGCTTGCCGTGGGTTACACCCTCGACGAGATTCCTAATGACATCACCAAGATGACGCCGGCAAGTTTCGAACCAACTATCGATTACGTCGTTACAAAAATTCCACGCTGGGCATTTGAGAAACTGCCAGGCACCAGTGGTGTGCTTGGTACCCAAATGCAAAGCGTCGGAGAAGTGATGGCTATTGGGCGCACCTTCCCGGAAAGTTTGCAGAAAGCCTTGCGCTCATTAGAGCAAGGTCGCGCTGGGTTCAACGCCGACTCGTCTGAAATACATATGCGTCATATGTCCGACGATGAACTTTTGAAGAAATGTGCCATTCCTACTCCCGAGCGAATTTTCCAAGTGGGCGAGGCCTTGCGTCGCCGTATTGATGTCGAGACGGTGCAGTCTTATTGCCTGTACGACCATTGGTATCTCGATCAGATGATCTCCATCATCGATGAGCGTCTGGAATGGGAGTCTTTAGCCAAGCAAGGTATGCAACTCAGTGATATTTCGCGTGCTGTGTGGCGCCGTGCGAAGCGACTCGGTTTCTCCGATGTACAGCTGGCATTTCTCCTGGGGTCGAGTGAACGCGAAGTACGTGCTGCTCGCAAACAAGCAGGAGTCATCACCACATTTAAAACAGTCGATACCTGCAGCGCCGAGTTCGATGCAAAGACTCCGTATCACTACTCAACGTATGAAGATGAAAACGAAGTGCGGCCTTCATCGCGACCACGTGTCATTATTTTGGGCAGCGGTCCAAACCGTATTGGTCAGGGAATTGAATTCGACTACTGCTGTGTGCATGCAAGTTTCGCTCTGCGCGATGCCGGCTTTGAAACAGTGATGTTGAACTGCAATCCAGAGACCGTGTCAACCGACTACGACACCAGCGATCGCTTGTACTTCGAACCACTCACCTATGAAGACGTGCAAAATGTGATTGAAGCCGAAACATTGGCAAGTGGCGGCGTTGAGCCAAAAGTTATTGTGAGCCTCGGAGGGCAAACGCCTTTGAAATTGGCTTCACAAATTGATGCTCGTCTCATTGCAGGTACCTCGCCGAACTCCATCGACCTCGCAGAAGACCGCGAACGGTGGAACGCCTTGTGCGAAGAGTTGTTCATTCCACAGCCTCCAGGTGGCACCGCAACGACTTTTGAACAAGCGCGCGATATTGCTTCGCGTATTGGCTACCCAGTTCTGGTGCGCCCAAGTTATGTATTGGGTGGTCGCGCAATGCAAATTGTTCACGACGTCAATCATCTCGAGCGTGCCATGAAAGAACTTGCACACGAAGGCTCGCTGGGCCGTGAAGGTGGGCTCTCGGCCGAACGCCCCATCCTTGTTGACCATTTTCTCGAAGACGCCATTGAGGTCGACGTCGATGCTGTTCGCGACATCACTGGTGAAGTGCTCATAGGTGGGGTGATGGAGCATGTGGAAGAAGCAGGTGTCCACTCGGGAGACAGTGCATGTGCCATTCCGCCTCAAACACTGCCCGATTGGGTAGTGGAAGTCATCCACTCTTATGCAAAAGCTTTAGCTAACGCTCTCGAAGTTGTTGGCTTATTGAACGTGCAATTTGCGGTATCAGGAACAACTGTCTATGTCATCGAAGCTAACCCACGCGCAAGTCGCACAGTTCCCTTCGTAGCTAAGGCAACTGGTGTGCCGTTAGCAAAGGTCGCAACACGAGTGATGCTCGGAGCAACGTTGAACGAACTGCGCAAGGAAGGCTTGCTGACAGAACCAGTGACTGGCCACGTGTCGGTGAAAGAAGCAGTTCTGCCATTTAGCCGTTTCCCTGAAGTCGATACAGCTCTCGGGCCAGAAATGCGTTCCACTGGCGAGGTCATGGGAATTGATGCAACCTTTGGCCTTGCTTTCGTCAAAGCAGAAACCGCTGCAGGAACGGTCTTGCCAACTACTGGCTTGGTGTTTTTGTCACTCGCCGATCGCGATAAGCCAGCCGGGCTCGTTGTTGCTCAGCGCCTGAGGGAACTAGGTCTCGGTATTGCCGCTACCTCTGGTACAGCAAAGTATCTGTCACGCTTCGGAGTCGTCGTCGATCGCATCGTGGCGAAAGTGTCAGAGTCAACAACCGGGAGCGACACTGCAGTGGGTCTCATCGAATCTGGTGATGTTGCATTTGTTGTGAATACGCCTCGAGGTGGTGGCTCTCGCTCTGATGGTCAAGCAATCCGTAAGGCAGCAAACGTTCATCATGTTTCTTCAGTAACAACAGTCGAAGCAGCCCTAGCGGCGTTCCGTGGACTCATTGAGCAAAGAAAACACCCCATTACGGTGTGCTCTCTGCAAGAGTTTCATCAGATCGGTCGACAACGTGCGAGCCAGGTAGGTGCGGTTCATGAGGCATAGCCACCTCAAATCTTTTGCACAAAAACAATGTGCCGATGGTGTTTCCATCGGTTCAGTTCGCTTGCGTCAGCCGGTACTGACGGCATCGGGCACTGCTGGTCATTCCACTGAATTGAATCACTATTTCAACATGTCGGAAATTGGTGCAACGGTGGTGAAGTCGTTATTCGCTACTCCGTGGCCTGGTAACCCAGCACCTCGAGTGCATCCAACGCCAGCAGGAATGATTAATGCCGTGGGGTTGCAAGGACCAGGAGTAGCCAAGTGGTGTGCAGAAGATCTCCCTGAGTGCGAGAAGCATGGAGTCACAATTGTTGCGAGCATATGGGGACGCACTGTTGAGGAATATCGTCAGGCAGCTGAGATGCTCGCGCCCCATGCGCATCGCATCACAGCGCTCGAAGTGAACTTGTCTTGCCCTAACTTGGAAGGTCGCGGTGGAATCATTGCTCACGATGCCGAGATGAGTGCAAACGTCATCGCGGCCTGTGCCGTTGCCGGCGTACCGTTATGGGCAAAGTTGAGTCCAAATACCGATCGACTCATTGCTATTGCTGAAAGCGCTATTGAAGCCGGTGCGGAATCGCTCACCCTCACCAACACCTTGCTCGGAATGTTGCTCAACACTGAAACTGCACAGCCGGTGCTAGGAAATGGTGGTGGGGGAGTTTCTGGCCGTGCAATGTTCCCGGTTGCGCTGCGCGCGGTATTCGACGTGCGCAAAGCACTGCCACACATTCCCATTGTTGGGGTAGGCGGTATCGCTAGTGGCAACGATGCAATTGCGATGATGCAAGCAGGTGCGCATGCGGTGCAAGTAGGCACAGCATCATTTGCGCGTCCCGATGCCGCAATGAAAATACTGAATGAAATGCATGCTTGGGCGCGAAAACAGGGCGTGTCTCGGTGGTCAGAAATCACCAATGCGGCCCATCGCCCTTGATGTTGTGCGGCTATTTCCCAATTCAGGCTGCTTGTTTCGGTAGTGTTATGTCATGAAAGGCACAAGTTTCACTTCTCTTAAGGAAGTAGAAGGTGCCGTCGCTGAGGTTCTGCAGGGTCGAAAACAGTTCATTGCGGCTGTGTCACGTGGTGAATTTACTGCACTCACCGTTCATGAATTTATTGCTCATAACCCACAGGTGCATGCGCTCTACGTGGTGAAAGTTGCCGAGTCTCTTCCTGGAATGGGAAAAGTGTCAGCACGTCGCGCACTCGATGAATTAGGTGTTGGCTATCTCTGCCCGTGTCTCTCCGTCACTCTTGAGCAGTGGACCACACTCTTGGCGGGCGGGCAACAATGAGCGGTACTCGTGATCCCATTATCTTGGTTCTGTCTGGGCCTGGCGGCGTTGGCAAGGGAACCATTGTGCAGGCTCTGGTGAAGCGTGATCCGCAATTGTGGTTGAGTCGGTCATGGACCACACGCGACCGCCGTGAAAATGAAGACCCGAATGCATATGTCTTCGTATCTCGCGAAGACTTTCAAGACCGTATTGCGGCCAACGGATTTTTAGAGTGGACCTCGTTTCTCGGTAACTATTACGGCACCCCGTCTCCTGAGCCAGTGGCAGGAAACGACATTGTTCTAGAAATAGAGGTTGACGGGGCTCAACAGGTGAAAACCAGCCACCCCGACGCGGTGCTCGTTTTCGTGTTGCCCCCGTCACGCCTCGAACAGCAGCGTCGTTTGCGGGGTCGGGGAGACCCTGAACAAAAGGTCGAAGAGCGCCTGCGTAAGGCCGAAGAAGAAGAACCTGTGGGCATCGCCATTGCCGACCATGTGGTGGTCAACGACGATCTCGAGCTGACTTTGCAGGAACTTTTACGAGTTTTGCATCACGAACGTAACCGGCGCACTACTCGGTAAGATAGACCCACTTCGTCGACCCTGTTTTTCTCACTAGACATCTTGGAGGCCCCCGTGGCACGCGCAAATGACTCAATGATCAATCCGAAAATTGAAGAACTCCTCAATCGGGTCGACTCCAAATTCAGCCTCGTTACTTTAGGTGCACGTCGTGCGCGCCAAATCAACTCTTACTTCAATCAGTTAGGTGACGGCTTGGGCAACTCCATCCCACCTCAGGTGAGCTCGGTGGCACGTAAGCCCATCAGCATTGCCTTTGAAGAAATCGCTGCCGACAAAATCATCAAAACAGAAATGCCTGACGACGTGTACTACGACGCAGTCGACGGCAACGTGTACCTCACCGATTGGGCAGCAGCTGCACAAGAGCAAGCCGCTATCGACGCTGAGATCGCTGCTGAAGCCGCAGAGAACAGCTCATCAGACAACGCCGAGTAAATTGCCGCCGGCACTGTCAGAAGAACCTCTTTCAACTGTTGTGTCATGACTGAGTCCTCAATTTTCTCAGACAAATTTATTGTCGTTGGAGTTTGTGGTGGTATCGCCGCATACAAGTCAGTAGAGCTCATTCGCTACCTCGTCGATGCCGGGGCTCATGTTGCGACCATCATGACCCCCGATGCAGAGCACTTCATTGGGAAAACAACACTGTCGGCATTGTCCTCTGAGCCAGTGCACACCTCTTTGTGGGAAGACCAGAGCATCATTCCCCATACGCGACTTGGTCAAAAAGCAGACCTCATCGTTGTTGCCCCCGCTACAGCGCGCCTCATCGGGTCATATGTCGCTGGTATTTCCTCAGATCTTCTCACGACAACCCTCATTGCTACCCGAGCCCCAGTGGTGGTGTGTCCGGCAATGCACACCGAGATGTGGGAACACGATGCAGTGCAACACAATATTTCTCTTTTGCGCAGTCGCGGAGTTTTCATTACACCTCCTGAAGAAGGTCGTCTTGCTGGCGGCGATGTGGGTAAGGGCCGACTTGCAGCTACGGAAAATATTGTTGAAGTAATGGCACAAGCGCTGCAACCTCTTTCCGGTAACGGCTCGTTGTCAGGAAAGCACGTGTTGGTCACAGCGGGGGGAACTCGCGAACCCATCGATGCGGTGCGCGTTCTCGCCAATCGTTCAAGCGGCAAACAGGGTCATGCCATTGCGCTAGCCGCTGCATCGCGCGGTGCTCTCGTCACGCTCATCACCACGGTGGAAATGACCCCCGCCCGAAATGGCATTTCGCAAGTGCAGGTGGAAACCGCACAGCAAATGCAAGATGCCGTTGAGAAAATTGCTCCGAGTGCCGACGTTGTTGTGATGGCAGCTGCTGTTGCCGATTTCCGACCTATTCCCATTGCCGATGGTAAGTGGAAAAAGGAAGACGGCGTTCCGCCCATAGTGCTTGAGGCAACGCCCGACATTTTGGCCGGCTTGGGGAAAATGAAACGCCCAGGTCAGGTCCTGGTGGGGTTCGCTGCGGAAACCAGCAATCTTGTGGCTAATGCTCAGGGCAAGTTAGAGCGTAAAAACCTCGACCTCATTGTGGCAAATGATGTCTCTTTGCCACAAGTAGGTTTCGGGCACGAGACCAACGCTGTGACCATTGTCAGCGCATATGACGAGCCCGTTACAGTCGATCTAGCGAGTAAAACCACGATCGCACAACGCGTATTAGATAGCGTGGAGAAGTCACTTCATCGCATACAGGAGCACACGTGAGCAAGTACACATTTACATCAGAGAGCGTCACCGAGGGTCACCCCGACAAAATGGCAGACCAAGTGTCTGATGCCGTGCTCGATGCCATCTTGACCGAAGACCCCCATGCTCGTGTTGCCTGTGAAACATTGCTCACCACTGGCTTGTGCATCGTTGCTGGTGAAATTTCAACAAATGCATACGTTCCTATTCCCGACATTGCTCGTGCAGTCATCAATGAAATTGGCTACGACAATGCCCTCTATGGTTTCGACGGCAACACGTGCGGAGTCATGGTTACCCTCGATGCGCAAAGCCCCGACATTGCTCAAGGCGTCGACTCCAGCGAAGAAGTGCGTAAGGGTAAAAGCGGCGAAGATATTTTGAACAGTCAAGGTGCTGGCGACCAAGGAATGATGTTTGGTTATGCATGCAACGAGACCGACGACCTCATGCCGCTTCCTATTTGGCTTGCGCATCGCATGGCAGAACGCCTCACCGAAGTGCGTAAGTCGGGTGCCATTCCATATTTGCGCCCAGATGGTAAGACGCAAGTGACTTTCGACTACGAAGACGGCAAGCCAGTTCGCTTGAAGACCGTTCTCATTTCTACACAACACGCTGCAGAAGCCGATCGCGACACCGTCATTCGTCCCGACCTCATCGAGCAAGTCATTCGCCCAGTCATTCCTGCGCAGTTTCTCGACGACAACTACGACATCTTCGTCAACCCAACAGGCAAGTTTGTTTTGGGTGGGCCACATGCCGACACCGGGCTCACTGGTCGCAAAATCATTGTCGATACATACGGTGGTATGGGTCGTCACGGCGGTGGAGCCTTCTCGGGTAAAGACCCTTCAAAGGTCGACCGTTCAGGTGCCTATGCAGCACGTTGGGTAGCCAAGCACGTTGTTGCCTCAGGTGCTGCAACTCGTTGTGAAGTGCAAGTTGCCTACGCAATTGGTGTTGCGCATCCTGTCAGCATTTTGGTGGAGACATTCGGAACTGAAGTGGTCCCAAATGCCGTTATCGAAGAAGCAGTGCGCAACGTTTTCGACCTGCGCCCAGCTGCAATTGTGCGCGATCTCGACCTCAAGCGTCCGATCTATCGTAAGACCGCTGCATATGGTCACTTTGGTCGTGCGTTGCCACAGTTCTCGTGGGAGCACACGTCGCGTCTCGCCGATTTCAAGGCGGCTGTCAAGCTCTGAACCAGCATGAGTTGATCTCCTCTCCCTCATTGGGTGGGCGCATTGTGCGCGTGGTGCCCGATGTGAGCGGAGTCAATAAAGTCTTCGATTATCTCGTTCCTGAGACATTGAAAAATGTCAAGGTCGGAAGTGTCGTTCGTGTCGAGTTACATGGTCGTCGTGTGGATGCATGGGTTGTCTCTGAAGTTGAATATCCGTCAAGCGACATCAATTTCAAAGAGGTCTTAAGTTTTCTCTCGGAAGGCCCTTCTGAGGAAGTAGTGCAACTCTCACAGTGGGCAGCTGAACGTTTTTGTGGTCCGTTACGAGCCGTGTTGTCGTCTGCGAGTCCTGCGCTGCGCATTAAGAAATTGGGCACGCGACACGGTGGAGCATCACGCAAATCAGGTCAGCGCAGTGTGGTTGACGAAGCTGAAGAGCTTTTTCACAACAAACGAGGAGGGGTGCTTGTATGGCCAGCACCACGACCTTTGCGCCCAGTGCTTGAACCAGGGATCTCACGAGGCAGAACTCTTGTTGTCACTCCTTCCGTTGGTTTTGCGCGCACCATTGCTCAAGCCCTGCGACGCGAGGGTTTGTCGGTTGCGTTAATGCCCGACGACTGGCAGCGCGCTGCTGAAGGCGTCGATGTGGTGGTGGGTGCGCGCAGCGCAGTGTGGGCGTCAATTCCCGAGCTCAAGAGCATCATTGTTCTCGATGAACATGATGAACGCTTGCAAGATGAGCGCAGCCCTACATGGCATGCACGCGATGTGGCTATTGAAAGAGCGCGGGCATTAGGTATCCCTTGTGTGTTGGTTTCCCCGCTTCCCACAGTTTCGGCAACCCATTGGGCTGGTGCAGAAGCGGTCAGATTCGTCGAGCAGGTTGCAGGCGATTGGCCTCCTATTGAGGTGGTTGACCCCTACAGCGATTTGGGAGATGAAGAAAAACCACAATTTGGACTTCTTTCGTCACGGCTCATTGAAGTGTTACGTGACAAGACACAAACGGTGGTGTGCATTTTGAATACCAAGGGCCGGTCGCGGTTGCTGTCGTGCAGGGCGTGTAAGGCCATTATTCGCTGTGAAAACTGTGATGCTGCAGTGATTCAAAATGAAGAAGGGCTTCTGGAATGTAATCGTTGTGGTGTTCATCGCCCTTCCACATGCCAGTCGTGTTCAAGTAATGCACTTGCCTTACTCCGCAAGGGAGTTGCCAAAATGCGTGATGAAATAGAAAAGGCGGCCTTACGACAAGTCGTGGAACTTTCGGCAGATACAACTATTGCCGCAAATGCGTCTTCTCTGGTGTACATCGGCACCGAAGCAGCCTTGCACCGTGTGTCGTCGGCCGATGTGGTCGTTTTTTTAGATTTTGACAATGAGTTGTTTGCGCCTACTTACAGAGCAGGGGAACAGGCATGGACCTTGTTGATACATGCAATACGACTACTCAAGGGCTCTAGTAGAGCGCTCATTGTCTTGCAGTCGCAAGATGCGTCAAATCCGCAGTACAGCGACTTTGTAGAGCCAGAGCCTCGACAGTTCATAGAACGCGAGCAAAACAAACGTAAGGCGATGCAGTTACCACCGTATGCGGCGATGGCGCGAATGGTTTTTGCCGACTCATCGTTCAATCCCGCCGACTGGGCTCATTGCAATCTTTCATTTTCTGCGAGTGCGAAACCGACAGAGTTTCTCGTTCGTGCTGCAAATAACGAATTACTTACACAAGGCATAAAGCAGTTGCGCGGCGAGTTCTCAGGTCGCTTCCGTTGCTATGTCGAC
Source organism: Acidimicrobiaceae bacterium (assembly GCA_947450115.1). GTDB lineage: Bacteria > Actinomycetota > Acidimicrobiia > Acidimicrobiales > Ilumatobacteraceae > F1-20-MAGs119. The sequence goes on from CANFUE010000012.1 coordinate 51,367, forward strand.
CCCATGCGTTACGCGTAAGACCCGAAAACCCTTTTTGCTACCGAGGCGTTTGACGGCGTAACCATTTTCTTCAATCCATTGTGCGAGCGAATCGGATCCGAGATTTTTTTGCACAACAAGCCATGCTTCTCCCGTTGGAGTTAAACGAGGTAACCACCTCATCAGCAACTCGTGTAAAGCTTCTTTGCCGATACGAATGGGTGGGTTACTCCAAATGAGGTCGAACTGAATATCGCTCGGAACATTGTCAGGGGATTCCACGTGAATATTTTTGAGCTGCGCAATATTGATGTTGCGCAGTACAAGGTCGCGGGCGCGCGGGTTCACATCGATAGCCCAGACCTTGCTCGCAGGTGCAAGTTTTGCCATGCACAAAGACATTGGCCCCCAGCCACAGCCGAGGTCGAGAAAATTGCCTTGGTCCGGAGGGAGAGGCACCAGAGAGAAAAAGACTGCAGTTCCTCTGTCGAGGTGGTCGTAGCTAAAGACGCCCCTGTCGCTTTTGGCGAGAAAATCATGACCAAAAGCATTCCAATTGACATCTCTTACTGCAGAGCCAATTTTGGCAAGGTCACCTTCTTCAGAGGAAAAGTAATGTTGCTGCGCTCCGGAGTTCATCGTAGATAGCCTTACAGGTGTGGGATACGAAATCAGGACATATGGCGATCCGGTATTGAAGTCGCAATCGCTTGCAATTGAAAATATCGACGACAAGCTCGTGCGTTTAACCGACGCAATGTTCGACATCATGTATGAAGCGCCGGGTATCGGCTTGGCTGCTCCTCAAATTGGTGTTCAAAAACAACTCTTCGTCTATGACATTGGCGATGGGGCAGATGTGCTCATCAACCCTGTTGTGGTGGAATCAAGCGGGGAATGGGTTTACGAAGAGGGTTGTCTGTCTATCCCTGGTTTGTACGTCGAGATGGTTCGGCCAAAAGAGATTCTGCTGAAAGGCATCAATATCGACGGCGAAGAAGTATCAGTCGAAGCCGACGAACTCTTGTCACGGCTCTTTCAGCACGAACTCGACCATTTGAATGGCGTTTTAATGTTTGAACGCATGACCCCCGATCAGCGAACTGAAGCGCTAGCGGAATACCGACGTTTAACCGATGCACTCGACGATGCCTCAGGGGCACGAGAGAAAATCAAAAGCCAAGAGCCCAAGGTCATCAAGCTGAAGTAGGAATCATCGCAACACAACTGGTACCCGCGCCTTCTGGGCCTACTGAACGCGTCATCTTTTTTGGTACTCCAGAAATCTCGAGCGAAGTTCTTGTAATGCTCATTGAGAATGGAATACGTGTTGAAGCTGTTGTAACGCGACCCGACAAGCGTCGCGGGCGCGGTTCTGAAACTTCACCTTCGCCTGTGAAAGCAACTGCAGCTCGTTTCAATATCCCGTGTTTCGATGCCATCGACACAGTGGTGGCAGAACTCAACAACCAAGAATCTCTCGCAGGCGTGACCGGTGTTGTGGTTGCCTACGGGCGCATCTTGAAAGAGCCGGTCATTTCTTTGATCCCGCTTGTCAATCTCCATTTCTCGCTGTTGCCACGTTGGCGTGGCGCTGCACCTGTTGAGCGCGCAATCTTCAGTGGTGATGCAAAGACTGGTTCGAGCATCATGCAAATAGAAGAGGGTCTCGATACGGGCGGTGTGTACGCAGTAGAGGAAGTGGAAATACTCTCTCATGAGAGCGCAGATGAGTTGCGTTCACGACTCGGAGTGGTGGGAGCTCGCCAATTAGTGCAACTGTTGCGTCATGGCTTTCCTCAGCCAATAGTGCAAGTGGGAGAGCCGGTACATGCCGAAAAGATCTCTCCGGTTGAGTTGCAAATTCATTGGAGCCAGCCAGCAATCAATGCACATCGACAAGTTCGTGTTGGCGGGGCATTTACCTATTTTCGCAATTCGCGCGTGAAAGTTCTCGATGCTTGTGTGTACAACACTGCTGCCGAGAACGCTGCCGAGAGCGGTTTTTCTGCGGGGGAAATAGTGCAACTGCGCAAAGATGGAGTTGTGGTGCAGACGGATGATGGTCAGCTCCTCATTTCACATGTGCAAGCAGAGAGCAAAAAACCGATGCTCGCTCGAGACTGGGCAAATGGATTGCGGGTTTCTACTGGCGATTATTTTGAGTTCGTTACTTCTTCTCCACATAAGGATGTTTCATGACAACCCAATGGCAGGCAAAAGTTCTCACTGTTAGCGATGGTGTTTCAACTGGTCACCGTGAAGATCTCTCTGGTCGTGCACTTGTTACATTTCTCGAAGAGCACGGGTTCACAGTGGTGGAACATGCTTTATGCGCCGATGGGGAAGAAACAGTATTCGCTCAGCTCTCGGTCATGACCACTGCCTTTACCGGTCTTGTCGTGTCTACCGGTGGTACGGGATTCTCGCCTCGCGATGAAACCCCAGAAGGCGCTCTTCGTGTCGTTCAGCGCTTGGCTCCTGGCTTGTCAGAAGCAATGCGGGCAGTAAACCCGTTGGGTCGCCTGTCGCGGGGAGTCGCTGGAATAGTGGGGCAGTGCATTGTGGTCACAACGCCCGGTAGCCCCAAAGGTTGCGTTGAACAGCTCGGCGCCATTATCGACGTGCTCCCACATGCACTTGCCCTGCTGTGTGAAACCCCAACACAACACTGAGGGCAATAATCCCGAGGCATCTATAACGAGTTCTCGTAAGATGCAAGGGTGCTTCGCCTCGTCTTGCCTAAAGGTTCATTAGAAAAAGCAACCCTCGAACTCTTTGAGGCTGCCGATCTCACTGTCATTCGTTCGTCTTCGGTTGACTATCGCGCATCCATCGACGATCCGCGTGTCGTTGAAGTACGCATCTTGCGGCCGCAGGAAATTCCTGTCTATGTCGCTGAAGGTCTTTTCGACCTCGGTATTACGGGTCGCGACTGGGTGGAAGAAACCAGTAGCACAGTTCATAGTTTGGGAGAACTGCAGTATTCAAAAGCAACGAGCAACCCTGTTCGCGTTGTTGTTGCCGTCGATGGAAACTCTGCAGTACAACGCACGGAAGATTTGCCAGCAGGCGTACGAGTTGCAAGTGAATATCCTGAAATGACCAAGCGTTACTTTGCTGCCAAGGGCATACAAGCCGATGTTCGATTGTCGTATGGAGCAAGTGAAGCAAAAATTCCCGACATTGCCGATTGCGTTGTTGACATTACGGAAACCGGCAGGGCACTACGTGCGGCCGGGCTGCGCATTATCGACACCATTCTCACCAGTTACACAGAGCTCATTGCTCACCCGGCTTCTTGGGCAAACCCAGAGAAGCGTCATGCAATGGAACAACTCCACACCTTGCTCATCGGAACATTGGAAGCTCGTGGGCAAGTGCTTGTGAAGCTCAACGTCAGCGAAGCAAATTTTGAAAAAGTGTTGAAGGTATTGCCATCAGCCAAGTCGCCAACGGTGAGCCGTTTGGCTTCTGGTGATTACGCCATTGAGTCGGTAGTGCAAAAACGCACCATCAATACAGTTATTCCTGCTCTCAAAGATGCAGGTGCCAGCGACATTCTTGAAATTCCCATTTCTAAAATCATTCATTAATCAATGGGAACATTTGTTGCAACCGATGCCCCATTTGTTGAGGGCGTGCATTCGGGTCTCATCGTCGAGTTCGATTCACCGGCGGGTCTGGGATACATCGACTCCGCCAACGGCAATCGCTATCTCTTTCACTGCATCGCCATTGCCGATGGCTCACGCGAAATTGCGGTGGGGCAAAAGGTGCTTTTCGAACTTGTCGTACGCTTCGAAAAATCTGAAGCATGGAACATTCAGAAAAACGACTAGGCCGTTTCCTCTTCTTCTTTCAGCAACGCATCTTTAATTTGTACAAAGGCAATACGAATATTGTCGAGCGCCAACTTCAGAGTTGCTTCCTCGTCGCCCAGTCGTCCTTCGAGTCCCTCTACTAAACACGCCACCGCATCAATGGCGAGAGCTGCCTCGAAGAGGCGAGGTGGCTGAGCAGAGAGGTGAATGGCCGCCAGTTCGTAGAGGCCCATCACATGGTTCACCACAACGATTTCGGCAGGAATCTCGGCTAAGCGCTGGCGGGTCTCGGCCAGAGCTTCTGCCGCTTCGGAGATGTCGATTTCTGATTCCTGGGGGGTGGTGCTGTCATTGGGCATATTCACGGTGGTGACGGTACATGGCAAAAGCGGTTGAAGGCAGCATTTTGGCGGTAGTCTTTCCAGCAATACATCGGCAAAAGTGGGTTCGCCCCACCCAGCCACCCCGTTAGCGGGAGTGCGTCTGGGTCCCGTTGCACGCGTTGCGTGCTGCGCGACCTCGCGTGCCCCTTTTAACGGTTATCCAGGTTTATTGGGCAATCGAAAGGGAGAGCCACTTGCACAGGAGTGAACGGCCATAGCTACGGCGACGAACGAACCACGGTACAACGATCGCATTCGGGCACGAGAAGTACGTCTCATCGACGCACTAGGCAACCAGTTGGGCATCAAAACCCTTCCAGAAGCACTCGAACTTGCCAAGCAGTCCGACCTCGACTTAGTTGAGGTTGCACCGCTAGCAGTTCCGCCCGTATGTCGCATCATGGACTACGGAAAGTTCCGCTACGAAGAAGCACAAAAGGCAAAAGAGTCGAGAAAAAAGACCACGCAGGTCACCATTAAGGAAGTGAAGCTTCGCCCCAAAATTGGTAAGGGCGACTTCGATACCAAGGTGCGTCACATGCATGACTTTTTAGAAGACGGACACAAAGTGAAAGTCACTTTGCAATTCAGGGGCCGCGAAATGGCTCACCCTGAGTTGGGGTCCCGATTGCTCGACAATGTCATTGAACAGTTAGGCGAGGGAGTCCGAGTGGAAACCCAAGCCCGACTTGAAGGACGAAATATGACCATGGTGTTGTCTTCAGACAAAAAAGTAGTGAAAAAGGCAGATGAAAAACCCGCTGTCAGACCTTCAGAGAAGCCAAAAGTAATTGCCGAAGCGGTACCAGTACCAGCGGCAATAACACCAGAAGTTGAAGTAAGTGTTACCGAGTCAGGAGAAGTACATGCCGAAAATGAAAACTAGCAAGACAGCGTCAAAGCGCTTTCGTAAAACAGGTACAGGCAAGCTGCGTCGTCAGCAAGCCATGCGTCAGCACTTGTTTGAAAAGAAGTCGTCAAAGCGCACTCGTTCATTAGCCGGAACCGTCGATGTGCACTCAGGTGATGTGAAGCGCATTAAGCGCCTCCTCGCCGAAAGATAATCATCCACCGTTGTCAACAAGTTGTTTAAAGAAAGTTAAAGGAGAACCAATATGGCCCGCGTAAAACGCGCCGTTAATGCTCGTAAGAGTCGCAAGCAGACTCTCGAGCGTGCAAAAGGTTATTACGGTAACAAGAGCCGTTCGGCTCGTGCTGCCAATGAGCAGGTAATGAAGTCAGGGCAGTACGCCTTCCGCGACCGCCGTGCAAAGAAAGGCGAATTCCGTCGCCTCTGGATCCAGCGCATCAATGCTGGCTGCCGTATCTACGACATGAGCTATAGCCAATTCATTGCCGGCCTCAATGCAGCAAACATTGAAGTCGATCGCAAGATCCTGGCCGACATGGCAGTTCACGACATCGACTCGTTTGGTCGCTTGGTGCAAGCCGCAAAGGCAGCGCTCGGCTGAATCAGCCCCTTGTAAGTTTTACGAGCACCCCAGTTCGTCGGCTGCGCCAATTGCTCTCTGAGCGAAAGGAACGCTACGAATCGGGGTGCTTCGTTGTTGAAGGGCCCACTTTGGTGCAGGCCGCTCTCGACGCTGGACTCGAACTCATTGAGCAGTTCGTCTGCGAAGGAACGCGTCCATGTGTTGCTCCTGGTGAAGTGCATTTCATAAGTCAAAATACATTGGAGCGTGTTTCCACAACGGTGACACCACAAAAGGTACTTGGAGTGTTTGCGATGCAGACCCCAGACCTCTCGGCCTTGGTCGAAATGTCGCCGTCGCATTCTTTAGAGCCACAATGGATTCTTGTTGCTGATCGAGTTGCAGACCCAGGAAACCTTGGCACCATGATTCGTAGCGCAGTTGCTGCAGGTGCAAGTGCCATTGTTCTTACCCCCGGAACTGTTGACCCTTATTCGCCAAAGGTCGTGCGGTCTGCTGCTGGGGCAATCTTCTCGAGCGTAGTGTTCTCATCGGTTTCTCTGTCTCAACTCGCTGAGATGAAGTGGCCGCTCTTGGGTACGACTTCACATGAAAAACTCAGTCCACTCGCGTACGACGAAGCGGTGTTGACCTCGGGCATCGCACTGGTCATGGGTAATGAAGCTGCAGGAATTGCGCTCGACCAACCCATCTCGCAGTGGATCACCATTCCCCACCAAGGGCCAGTCGAGAGTCTCAATGTGGCGATGGCCACCACTGTTTTATGTTTTGAAGTCGCACGGCAGCGAAAACACCACGCTTCTGGTGTCTGAGACCACTAACGTCGTTGTCTATGACTTCTCCTGTGCCCTTTGTTGAGCAAATTGCCGCGGTTGTCGACGTTTCGCTGAAAACTATTGCCGCCCTCGCATCGTCTGAAGAAGTTGCTCAGGCCGCTCCTGGCTTGGTGGGTAAGAAGTCTGCACTCAGCCAGTTGAAGTCGTCAATGGGAAGCATCACCGATAGCGAAGAGCGTAAATCTGCGGGTCAGGCGTTACATGCTGCTCAAACAAGTGTCGATGCAGCGCTCGCTGCCAAGAAATCAGAATGTGAAGCAACAGAGATGGCCGCGCAGTTATTGCGCGAACAGATCGACATCACCGAGCACCTTGTGGCGGGAACCACCCGCGGGCGACTGCACCTTGTTACCCAAGCAACACAGCGACTTGAAGATGTATTTATTGGGTTGGGTTTCCAAGTTGCTGAAGGTCCAGAGGTGGAAAGTGATTTCTACAACTTCGAGGCATTAAATATGCCGAAGTCGCATCCAGCGCGCAGCATGTGGGACACCTTGTTTGTTGAGAGTGAAGAGCCGGGCAGTGTTGTGTTGCGTACGCATACGTCTCCCGTTCAAATTCGTGTCATGCAAAATTGGCCACCGCCCATTTATGCAATCATGCCGGGTCGTGTATTTCGTCGCGATACACCCGATGCAACGCATATGCCGGTGTTTCATCAAATTGAAGGCCTTGTCATCGACCGCAACATCACGTTTAAAGATCTTGCCGGCACCATCGAGGCGTTCACTAAAGCATTCTTTGGTGACGACTTCACGAGCCGACTTCGCCCGTCGTATTTTCCTTTCACCGAACCAAGTGCAGAATTCGATATTCGTCGTGCAAATGGCTCGTGGATTGAGCTGGGCGGTTGCGGCATGGTGCACCCCGATGTCTTGCGCGCAGGTGGACTCGACCCAGAAGAGTGGTCGGGGTTCGCTTTCGGGTTCGGTATCGACCGCATGGCGAAGGAACGCCACAATGTGGAAGACATCCGTGAGATGTACACCAACGATCTTCGTTTCTTAAGGCAGTTCTCGTCATGAAAATTCTCTTGTCTTGGCTCAACGAGTTCGCCGACTTCGGCACCGATACTGAGAGCCTGAGTGATGCATTGACCTCATTGGGCATGCCTGTTGAAGAAGTTATCGAGTCGGGTTCACGCCTGCAGGGTGTTGTTGTCGCACAGGTGCTACGCACTGAGCGTCACCCCGATGCAGAAAAAGTTCACCGCGTGTATGTCACCACCGATGGGGTCAACGAATTACACGTGTGGTGTGGAGCATTCAATATGTCGGCGGGCGACAAGATTCCGCTGGCAACTCTTGGCACAACGATGCCCGATGGTCGCCAAATATTGAAACGTGGAATTCTTGGTATCGATAGCGAAGGCATGTTGTGTAGCGCTAAGGAGTTGGAACTCAACGAAGATCATGGTGGAATTTTCATCTTGCCATCACATTTGCCACTTGGCGTTGAACTCTTCGATGCGCTCGGTGCTACCACCGACACCATTTTCGATATCGATCTCACCCGTAATCGCCCCGAATGCTGGGGGCATTTAGGTGTTGCTCGCGATCTTGCAGCACACTTGGCCGTTCCTTTCCAAGCAAAGAAGATCGATGTTCATACTGCGCCAGTGCACAAAGTAGACATCAATATTGCAAGTCAAGATGCCTGTGGTCGCTTTACGGCAACGGTAGTGAAGAACATTGCAGTGCGCCCATCGCCGCAGTGGCTACAAGACCGGTTGTCTCGCAGTGGTATGCGCTCTATCAATAACGTTGTTGATGCTTCAAACTTCGTGATGCTCGAACTCAATCAACCAACACACGCGTACGATCTCAACGCTGTGCAAAGTGGTTTCCGTGTACGTTTCGCACTGCCGCAAGAAACTCTTGTCACTCTCGATGGCGCAACACGCGAGTTAGACCCAACCGACATCGTTATTGCAAATGGTGAAGATACGGCTATTGGTCTTGGTGGCGTGATGGGTGGCCTGGACTCTGAAGTCACCCCCGCAACCACGGAAATTGTGCTTGAAGCTGCATGGTTCCCGGCCGACACTGTTTTAGAGTCTGCGGCTCGGCACGGATTGCGTTCAGAAGCCTCTGCCCGATTCGAAAGAGGAGTCGACCCGTTTGGCGCGGAATATGCAGCATCACGATTCATTGAGATCTTGCAAATCACGTGCCCAGATCTTGTGGTGTGTGGCTCATCTCAGGTTGTTGCCAATAACACCTGCCCGCAGCAACTCACGCAAGTTACCTTGCGGTTGTCGCAAGTGTTGCGCGTTCTCGGGGTCTCACTCAATGCCACAGAAGTGCATGAACTCATTTGGCCAATCGGATTCGTTGTCGCCGACCAAAAAGATGGCAACGCCTTGGTGGGTATTCCTTCGTGGCGACCCGACTGCACGAGTGAAGTAGACATCATTGAAGAAATTGCTCGACATTATGGCTATGACGCCTTAGGTAAGTCGGTTCCACATTCGCCAGTGCATGGGCGGTTGTCTGGAGTACAACAACGTCGCCGCCTGGTGCATGAAGTAATGGTGGAAGCCGGTTGGTGCGAAGCAATGCCGAACCCGTTTCTCGATCCTTCATCAACACGACTTGCCGGCATTGACGACGGCGCGCAGCTTGCATTGGTGAATCCACTTGTCGCCGAAGAGTCAGTACTGCGTGTTTCATTGCGGCCAGGTTTGCTGCGAGCAATTGCGTATAACCAATCGCATCGTGTCGACAACATTCATCTCTACGAAGTAGGGCATGTGTACCCGCGGGGTAGTAGCGGCGCGTTGCCCGATGAAGAGGAAATGCTGTGTGTGATGTCGGTCGATTCTGACGGCAAAGACCTTTCTGCACTTTCCACATGGAACTTATTGGTCGATGCTTTAGGAATCGGTGCTCAAATTGATCAGAAGAACCCTCCCGCTGGCTTTCACCCTGGACGTAGTGCAACTCTGCGCCGCGGCAAGACCATCATTGGTGCAATCGGAGAAATTTCTCCTGTTGTCTTGAAACAACATGGCATTACCGGCCGTGTGAGTTGTATGGAACTGTCGCTCTCTACCGTGTTGCGAGAAGAGCCAAAGGCAGTTGCTGCGAAAACAGTGAGCCGTTATCCATCGAGCGATGTCGATCTTGCTTTCGTTGTTCCCAATACGGTGTCTGCTTTCGATATCCATCGCGCAGTACGGCAAGGCGCGGGCGCACTCGCCGTGTCTGTCGACCTCTTCGATATTTATCGTGGCAAGGGCGTCAGCGACGACTCCCGCAGTTTGGCCTTTCGGATTCGGCTCCAGGCTCCCGATCGGACCCTCACCGATGAAGAAGTAGCCGCTGCTCGCCAAAAGAGCATCGATGCGGTTGCCAAACTAGGGGCGCAATTGCGGGCTTAACTCGCCACGATGCTTGTATTACTATACATCATAATGTATAGTAATACATATGGCTAAGAAAACAGCAGCAATACTTGGGGCAACGGGGTTCACAGGGGTTGAGCTTTTGCGTCTTATCGCCCAGCACCCTGAAATGGAAGTGGTGTACGCAAGTGGAGACTCCCAAGCAGGGGAGAAGCTTTCCCACTTGTATCCCAGTTTGCGTGCTGCGTATCCCAACATGGTGGCCCAAGAGTTCTCGCAAAAGGCCGTGTCTGGAGTCGACGTTGTCTTCCTCGGGCTCCCACATGAATCATCGGTCGAAATCGTTCCGCAACTGCTGGGAGATGTTGGTTGCGTCGTTGACCTTTCCGCTGCATTTCGTTTGCGCGACACTGCGCAGTATCCACAGTGGTATGGCTTCACGCATGAACACCCCGAATACGTAGCGCAAGCTGTTTACGGTTTGCCCGAGATCTACCGAAAAGAACTTGCCGGAGCGCAACTCGTAGCAACGCCGGGTTGTTATGTCACTGCAGCAACTCTGGCATTGAGGCCGTTTGTGCATGGTGGAATCTTTCATCGCGAAGGTCTCATTGTTGACGCTGCATCAGGTGTGTCTGGTGCAGGCAAAGCCCTCAAGTCTTCAAGCATGTTTACGAGCGTCGATGAAGATTTTTCTGCCTATGGTCTTGTCTCGCATCGCCATACGCCAGAGATGGAACAAGAAATCGGTGGGCAAGTGCTGTTTACTCCGCATCTTGCGCCAATGAACAGGGGAATTTTGGCAACGTGTTACGCGCGACCCGTATCGGCAAATACGACCACGGAAAGTCTCTTGCAAGTGCTTACAGAGTCATACAAAAACGAAAAGTTCGTTGTGGTGAGTGAAGAGGCCCCTTCAACGAAATCAACACAGGGAACAAATGCTGTGCACATCACTGCTCGTTACGACGCGCGTACCGGCTATGCACTTGTTATTGCAGCACTCGACAACCTCACCAAGGGAGCATCAGGGGGAGCCTTGCAGTCGGCCAATGTTGCTCTTGGGCTTGAAGAGTCGCTTGGTCTGAGTGCAGTGGGTATGTGGCCATGATGACTGCAAACGAAACGGCAGCAGTGCTCATCGAAGCATTGCCCTACATTCAGCGGTTTGCGGGTGCGACGGTTGTAGTGAAATATGGTGGTAACGCTCTGTCGGGTACCACTCATACAGACCCGCTCAAAGTTTTTGCCGAAGATATGGTTTTTCTTGCATCCGTCGGCATTCGCCCCATCGTGGTGCACGGTGGCGGACCGCAAATCAATGCCGAACTTGAACGTCAAGGTATTGAAAGCAAGTTTGTCGATGGTCGGCGCGTCACCGATGCGCCAACAATGAAGGTTGTTGAAGAGGTGCTGGCAAACCAGGTGAACCCGAGCATCGTTGATGCAATCAATAGTTGCGGCGGCAAGGCACGCGGCATGTCGGGGGCGAAAGATGGCCTCATCGCAGTTGTTCAACGCAATGAGATGCTCGGTTTCGTTGGCGACGTTGTAGGTATTGGTTCACGTGCGCTGGCAGACGTCATTTCTACGGGTGAAATACCCGTCATTGCAACGGTGGGTGTCGACTCCACTGGGCAAACCTTCAACATCAATGCCGATTCAGTGGCCGCCTTTGTTGCCGGTGAAATGAAGGCCGAGAAGCTTCTGTATCTCACCGATATTGAGGGGCTACGTCGTGATGTGTCTCGGGCCGACTCACTCATTAGCGCTCTCACGGCTAGTGAACTCAATGAACTTCTCAACGACGGAACAATTGTCGGCGGAATGATTCCGAAAGCAGAGAGCTGTATGGAAGCTGTTGGGTTGGGTGTTCCAGCTGTTCATATTCTCGACGGGCGCATTGCTCACGTGAGCATTATTGAGCTTTTTACAGACGCAGGTATTGGAACAATGGTGACAAAAAGTGATTCAACAAAGGTGGCAAAGTCATGACGAAGCACGCATTTCTCGAGAACAACGCTCAACCAGTGCCAGAGGCCGCAGGTATGGATCATTGTCCATTTCTTCCAGTCTTCGGACCACCTGCGGTGATGTTTGTTCGCGGACAAGGAACGGAACTCTGGGACTCACAAGGAAAGCGTTATCTCGATTTCCTCTGTGGTCTCGCGGTCACCTCATTGGGTCACTCTCATTCATGTGTCACCGATGCATTGACTCAGCAATCTGCTGAACTCATTCATGTGAGTAACTTTTTTGCTAACCCAGTTGCCACTGCAGCAGCTATCGATATCAACCAGCTTTTGGAAAGTGCCACAGGCAGTAGCGGTCAAGTGTTTTTCTGTAACTCAGGTGCAGAAGCCAATGAAGCAGCAATCAAGCTCGCTCGTAAACACGGCGGACGTGGTCGCCACACAATGGTGTCGGCCCTCGGTAGTTTTCATGGCCGTACTCTTGGTGCACTCGCAGCCACTGGCCAACCGGCAAAACATGAACCATTCCAGCCCATGCCCGAAGGTTTCAAGCACGTTGCCTATGGCGATATTGAGGCGCTGTCGCAAGCCGTCGATTCATCGGTAGCGGCTGTATTGCTGGAGCCGATTCAAGGCGAAGGCGGAGTCATCCCAGCCCCCGCTGGTTACTTGAAGGCTGTCGAGTCGCTGTGTAAAGAACGTGGTGTGCTGCTCATCATCGATGAAGTGCAAACAGGTATGGGACGTACCGGAAAATGGTTTGGCTTTGAACATTCTGGTATTTCACCCGATGCTGTGCTCATGGCTAAAGCGCTCGGCAATGGCGTTCCTGTTGGCGCTATTTGGGTGAAGGAAGACGTTGCCAAGGTGCTTCAACCAGGAGACCATGGCAGTACCTATAGCGGCACAGCACTTGTTACCTCTGTAGTGCGTGCAGTCATTGCGGAAATGAAACGCATTAATGCTCCGCAACTTGCAGTTTCTGTTGGCGCGCAACTCACCAAGAAGCTACTTGTTATTCCTGGCGTCGTTGGCGTTCGGGGGGCTGGTCTTTTGCTCGGCATCGAGTTGGCGCCCGGATGTGACGCCACAAAGGTGTATCAGGCATGCCTGGCTCAGGGTTTGGTAACGAATGCGGTGAATGCTTCAACAATTCGTATGGCTCCACCATTGAACGTCAGTGCTGAACACATTGAAGAGGCCGTTGCCATATTCGCCAAGGTGATGGTTCAGATGATGAAGGAAGTAGAGGCTGCGCAATGAGTATTCGTCATGTTCTCGATATTTCCGATCTTGCCGTGCAAGAGCTGCATGATGTTCTTGCACTCGCACAGGTACCAGTGGCTCAGTTAGGCGCTCCGCTCAGTGGCCATTGCGCTGCTCTCATCTTTGAAAAGCCGTCGAACAGAACACGGCACTCAATGGAAGTAGCTGTGGCGCAACTTGGCGGTCACCCTGTTTATACCCGTGGCGAAGAAGTGGGTATCGATGTACGAGAAACCGCGGAAGATGTTGCCCAAGTGATGGCGGGGTACCACGCTTTACTTGGTGCTCGGGTATTCAAGCACGATGTCGTGCAGAGAATGGCTTCGGTGTCAACGGTTCCCGTTGTCAATATGTTGAGTGATGTTGCGCACCCATTGCAAGCACTTGCCGATGTCTTAACAATGCAGCAACAACATGGCGATGTGCAGGGAAAGAGAATTGCTTGGGTAGGTGACTTCAACAATGTTGCCAACTCGCTCGCTCAGGCTTGCGTCATGCTTGGTGCAGAGTTTGTTGTGTCCACACCGACTCAATATCGTCCCACCGAAAGTGAACTTGCAACCATTAATGCTTTAGGCAAGGGAAGTGCGCAGTATGTAGCAGCACCCGGAGAAGCAGTAAATGGTGCCATAGCTGTACACACCGATGTCTGGATCTCGATGGGTGAAGAATCTGTGGCAGCAGAAAAGGCCGCCGCGTTTTCCGGGTTCATGGTGACTCAAGATCTGATGGCCAAGGCGCAACAAGGCGCATGTTTTTATCACTGCCTCCCAGCGCATCGTGGTTCCGAAGTGGAAGCTGCTGTCATCGATGGGCCCAACAGTCGAGTCTTTGAACAGGCCCATAACCGCTTGCACAGCGCTCGTGGTTTATTGGCTTGGATTTTTCAACAACAAGGTGCAGTAGTGAAAGAAAGTGCGCAGTCATGAGTACAAAAGCACAACGGCAACAAGCACTCGTGCGCATCATCGAGACCAAAGAAGTATCTAGTCAAAATGAATTGCGCACCATGCTTGCAAAAGAAGGAATCACAGCCACGCAAGTCACGATTTCACGTGACTTAGAAGAAGTTGGCGCAGTGAAGGTGCGTTCATCGCAGGGCGACACTATTTACGCAATTGCAAGTTTTGAACCCGCTCGACGCGCGACCAACGACCAATTGCGTCGCGTGATGAGCGAATGGGTGGCCGAAGTGTCTTACAGCGGCAACATGGTCATCTTGCGTACACCGCCAGGTTGTGCGCATGTCGTTGCCTCGGCTCTCGATCGTGCGGCACCAAAAGGCTTGCTTGGCACGGTGGCAGGAGACGACACCATTATGTGTGTGGCAACTGAAGCAGTGGGTGGAAAGAAGTTATCTGTTGAATTACGGGCATTAGCCGGGTTGAAAGGAAGTCCATCGTGACCGAGCAAGAATCATCACGGGGCCAGCTGTGGCATGGTCGTTTTTCCAGTGGACCCGCAGAAGAACTCATGGCTTTTACTGTCAGCTTGCCTTTCGACAAGGTGCTCTGGCACGACGACATCACGGGTTCGCGTGCTCATGTCAATGGTCTTGAACGGGCAAAGTTGTTGAGCAGCGAAGAAGCAGAGTCGGTTCGAGTAGCGCTGTCGCAGGTGCATGACGAATTCTCATCAGGAAAATTCAACTTTGCTCCAAGCGATGAAGATATCCACACAGCAATTGAACGTCGTGTTACCGAGTTGGCAGGCAATGCGGGTGCCAAGCTGCACACTGCGCGTAGCCGTAACGACCAGGTGGCAACTGCTTTGCGTTTATGGACCAGGCGTGAACTCACCTTGGTCGCTGGGCGCGTACTCGACCTCGTCGACGTGCTCGTTGCATCTGCCGATGCTGCTGGCTGGAGCAAGGGCAGCATCTACATGCCGGGTTATACGCATCTGCAGCGAGCACAGCCCGTGCAGCTGTCGCATCACCTTGCTGCTCACGCATGGTCATTGCTGCGCGACACCGACAGAATCTTTTCTGCCATCGATAGAGGAAACATCTCTCCACTCGGCGCTGGTGCTCTTGCAGGGTCGTCTCTGCCCATTGATCCGTCCTTGACGGCAAAGGAAATGGGCTTTCGCTCTGCCTTTGCGAACTCGCTCGATGCGGTTTCCGATCGCGATTTCGTTGTAGAGGCACTTTTCAATATTGCATTGCTTGGCGTCCATTTATCTCGCCTCGGAGAAGAGTGGGTGTTGTGGACCACAGAAGAGTTTGGCTTTGCAAAATTAGACGACACATATTCCACGGGCTCATCAATGCTTCCGCAGAAGAAAAATGCCGACATTGCAGAGCTCGCTCGCGGCAAGTCGGGTCGTTTCATTGGGAACCTCACTGGTTTGCTCACCACATTGAAGGGCTTGCCTCTGGCGTACAACCGTGACTTGCAGGAAGACAAGGAACCGTTGTTTGATTCGGTGAATCAGGTGAAGTTAGCGCTCAGTGCTTTGTCGGGAATGATCTCAACTGCCACGTTCAACAAAGAACGCATGCAACTTGCCGCCGACGACCAGCTCATGGCGGCAACCGACCTCGCCGAGTGGATGGTGCGTAAAGGAATTCCGTTCCGGCAGGCACACGCTCATGTAGGTGAATTAGTGCAGAAATCACTTCAGAGTGGAACATCCCTGCATGATCTTGCATTAGCGAGTGACCTCTTTGGCAAATTCGCAGCAGAACTCATTGCACCTGGTGTTGGTGTATCGATGCGTACGTCGCCTGGTGGCGCGGGTCCGGTGCCTGGAGAGATACAACGACAACAACTAGAGCTAGCGATAGAAGTAGCGCGTGGCGAGTGGGAAGACCTTCTCGCGATCTAATGAGTGAGCGAGCGCGTGCCGATGCCGTGATACGAACTGTCGGCAAGCACTTGGTCGCTATGTGTTTTGCGTGCGCCTTGCCAAATGTCAATACGTAAATCGGCAACTGGCCCTGCTGGTTCCATGCGTAACCAACCCGTTGGAGCTTCCCGTTGGGCACAAAACTCATCTACTTCAGCGCGAAACTGATCTTTCGTTTCTCTGCTGAGATATTGCCACACGATGGAATGAAATATCAGAACAGGTTCATTGCTAGGAATCTTGGCAAGCTGTTCATGGATCCATATAGCCGCGTCTTGTTGATCGGGTGGGGCATATGTTGGCGAAGCGCATGCATTTTCAATTGCGTGTCGTAGTCGCTCAAAGCGTTCGAATTGATCTGGCCACACAAAAGACAAAAGAGTCAGCTGGTCATTCTCATTGTGGGCATTTAATGGCGCAACATCGCAGCCACGTCGAGAAAGAAGTGACGGGCACTGTGAAATGTCGGGAATAGGTGAGCCCCATGCATCGGCTGTGAATTGCACACGAGCATTTCTGTCTCCGTACTCGCAGTCATTGGTGTCAAAAAAATAGTTGTCGACTTGTAAGTTCAAACCGCATGATGAACCAATTTCGCGCAGATGTGTTTGTCGAATTCCTGCCGCCCGTGCAAAGAACGACATACCTGTGACGAGCATTGTGGTGCGTCCTACTTCGTTTGTCTGAACAGAACGCGCAAGGCCATCTTCAATCTCGTTGCGAAAGGTGGTGAGTGCGTTGAGGTAATCAACAATGAGAGTTGGTCCAGGTGTTCCTCTCGTTGAGGGAAAGTGACGAGCAATGTCGGGTGCTTTGCCTGTTAATGCGAGCCGATGAATTGCACCTGCAATGCGCAGTGGTGCCGCATCGCGTTGTGGACGAATCGTGAGATTGTCAGAAATGCGAGCGGTCACACCATTGCTTTCAATGTCCAGTGCCATCGCATGGAAAATGTCGGCATAGATGGGGGAGCCCAATTGGTTGCAACTAGCACTTTGCTGGAGAAGTGCATCGTGAAAGGTCAATTCCGGTGCTGCCACAGCGCAAACCTAGCCTCAAAAGATTTTGGAAAATAAAACCGTATTCACGGGTGGCACATGGCAACATAAATAGGTGAATATCTTTCCCGAACTGCAGGCCCGCGGGCTCGTCCACGACTCCACGCCGGCTGCAGCCCTGGAAGAGCGCCTGGCGAACCATTCGGTGGGTGTTTACGTTGGCTTCGATCCCACAGCTAATTCTTTGCATGTGGGGCACTTGCTTGGTCAAATATCGCTGCGGCGCCTGCAACTCGCTGGACATCGCCCTTTCCCGCTCGCCGGTGGCGCAACAGGAATGGTGGGCGACCCTTCAGGCCGCAGCGAAGAACGTAACTTGCTCGATGCCGAGACCTTGAACTACAACGTCTCGTGTATTTCGGGGCAACTCAGTCGATTACTCGACTTCACCCCCGGAAAATATGCAGCCACCCTGGTGAACAACGCCGATTGGACCGCTCAGGTCACCGCGCTCGACTTTTTGCGTGATGTGGGCAAACACATCACGATCAACCAGATGCTGGCCAAAGACTCCGTGAAATCACGTCTGACCTCGGAAAATGGACTGTCATTCACTGAATTCAGTTACATGCTCTTACAAGCAAACGATTTCCGTCATCTCAGTGCCGCCCACGATGTGGAATTGCAAATGGGGGGCAGCGACCAATGGGGCAACATCACCGCCGGTATCGACCTCATTCGTAAAACTCTTTCCCGCCAGGCTCATGGCATTACCTGGCCGCTCGTCACCCGCAGCGACGGTTCGAAGTTCGGGAAAACAGCCGATGGGGCAGTGTGGCTCGATGCAGAGCGCACCAGCCCCTATCAATTCCGTCAATTCTGGATGCAGCTCTCCGATGCAGAAATTGCTCGCTATTTGCCGCAATTCTCGCTGTCATCGCTTGAAGAATGTGCAGCGATCATTGCCGTACATGCAACTGCTCCTGAAAAGCGCACGGCACAAAAGCACCTTGCCCAAGAACTCACTGCAATGGTGCACGGTGATGCTGCGGCTCTTGCTGCTGCACAGGTATCTGAGATCTTGTTTGGTGCCGATCCATCAGGAGCCAGCAAGGAAGCATTTGTGGCAGTGTCTCGCGAAGTTCCTTGCTCAAGTATTCAACAACTACCAGCAGACATCGTTTCGTTATTGAGCGATATCAAATTATGCAGTTCAAAAAGTGAAGCGCGACGCACAATAGAGCAAGGCGGCGTGCGTATTAACGGCCAAGTTGTCACACTGGAAACTGCAGTAAATGACCTCACCGAGCTCCATGGAAAGTACTTATTAGTACGCAGAGGAAAAACGGCGTACCACCTTGTCGAGAAAAGTCATTAATTAAAAATATTTCTCTGATGCTGGTTGTTAATCCTGTGTTTCCCGATAATCTGCAGAGCCCAGCAATAGCTGGTTGATCATCACACCGAGGTGGAGGCAACTCCGTTTCGCTGCGATAGTCGTCGAGTGAAAATCTCTAGAATTCGGGTTGACGTTTTCGTCAAAACGCCTATAGAGTTGACACTCGCCCCCAAAAGCCGGTTGCACTTGTTGCCCGGAACTGTGGAGGTTCGGCATGACCGCTCTCGGGCGGGTGCCCACTTTGCTCCTTGAAAACGAAAGAGAAGATAGAACGCCAGTGCGGGCGGAAGGCTTTTTGCTTTCCGTCTGTCAATTCTGGTCAGACG
>CANFUE010000013.1 GCA_947450115.1 Acidimicrobiaceae bacterium
ACGTTTGCCATTATTGGGTTTGCAGCGTGCATCATTCGCAAAAAGACAATTGGTATGTGGATGGGCGTCATGTGCTTTGCGTTATTTGCTGGTGTCTATATCACCCGCGATAGTTTGCCCATCATTGGGCTGCTGTGGAATCCGCGACTTTTGCCCTTTATGTACCTGTTGCGCTACATGCTCATGATGGTAGGTATCTACGCGGTTATTACTTCCGTAGTGCGTTTGGTCATGCTCGAGCGTGATGAAAAATCACACCACATACCGCTCGAATTGATGTCGGGGGTACTTCGCAATGCGTCTGTCTGGTTAGTTGCTGTGACGGTTCTTTGTATTTTTGGTTTCCGCTTTCAACAATTACCTTTTGCTTCAGTAGTAACGGGTGCTAATGGCAAATCAGAATATACGTGGGGCCCTTTCCGTGGGCCTTCGGGCAATAAGGCATTTGTCGATGGGTGGGCGCGCTGGAATTTTGAAGGTTATGAAGGAAAGCCTGCCTATGGCGAGTACCACAGCATTGTTCAGACCATGAAAAAAATTGGTGAAGATCCGCAGCTTGGTTGCGGCCGTGCGTTGTGGGAAAATAGCGGCGACCTCAATAAATATGGCACCACGATGGCGCTGATGTTGTTGCCATTTTGGACCGACGGATGTATTGGCTCACAAGAAGGACTCTTTTTCGAAGCTGCAGGCACCACGCCGTATCACTTCATTAGTGCTGCGGCGATGTCGAAGCAAAGCAGCAACCCTGTGCGTGAACTGCGTTACGACAACAACAATGCCGAGATGGGCGTTCACTATTTACAAGAGCTAGGTGTGCGTTATTACATGGCATACACACCAGAAGCGGTGGCACAAGCTCAGACACAAAAAGACCTCAAGGAAGTTGCTCGTAGTGCGCCGTGGGTGGTGTACGAAGTAGCGAATAGCGATTGGGTAGTGCCCATGACCGTGCAGCCCGTGGTGGTGGCAAAGCGTTCTGGTGATCAACGTGAACGGTGGCTTGAACTCGGTTCTAGCTGGATGCAACACACAACGGAATGGGCAGCAACTCCGGTATCTGATGGACCAAAAGAATGGCAACATATTTCTGTTGCAGTTGATATGAATCGTCGCGTAGGAGAACCAGGTAGCCCTTCGCGCAGTGTTGACATTGTTCAGCCAGTCGAAAAAATCACCCCTGTTGCCTTGCCACAAGTCAATATTACGAATTATTCACATACGCAAGACTCGGTGTCATTTTCTGTCGACAAGATTGGTGTGCCTGTGCTCGTGCGGGTGAGTTATTTCCCTAACTGGACAGTTTCGGGCGCAAAAGGGCCTTACCGGGCCGCACCAAACATGATGGTGGTGATTCCCACAGAAAAAAATGTGCGATTGAAGTATTCATCTACTGGTATCGACAAACTTGCTTATTTATTGACATTGTTTGGCATTGGAATAGTGATTTTTTGGTGGCGCCGTGGCCCGTATCGTTATGGCACATCAATGCCGCCGCTAATGTAATAAAGAGATGACTCAATCAGATCTCACCAATATTTTTAAAGCGTACGACGTTCGTGGCACTGTTCCCGATCAATTCAATGTCGACATAGCCCGTGCTGTTGGAGTTGGGTTTGCTCAGTTCGCAAAGAGCAAAACCGTTTTAGTTGCTCGCGATATGCGACCTTCAGGAGTGGAACTCGTAGCCGCATTCGCCGAAGGTGCTATGTCGCAAGGGGTCAATGTAATTGACCTTGGTTTAGCAAGCACCGATTTGCTGTACTTTGCTGCCGGGTCACTCGATGCGCCAGGAGCAATGTTTACTGCTTCGCATAACCCGGCACAATATAACGGCATCAAGTTTTGTTTGTCGGGAGCACGACCTGTTGGGGTCGATACTGGGCTCAACGATATTCGTGAAGTAGCAGTGCGTGAATTAGCACGTCCCTCTGCGTCGGTGGCAAGTAGGGGTCAACTCTCGCAGCGCAACTTGCTCGATGCCTTCGCCGAGCATGTGGTGAGTTTTGTCGACCAAGACCAACTCATTCCTTTGAAAGTCGTTGCCGATACGGCAAATGGAATGGGTGGGCTCGTGGTTCCTGCTGTGTGTGAGCGGCTCCCACAAATAGAACTTGAAGTGATGTTTGGTGAACTCGATGGCACATTTCCCAATCACCCAGCCGACCCCATCCAGCCCGCAAACCAAAAAGATCTGCAAGCGCGTGTTGTGTCGGGTGGCTTCGATATCGGTTTGGCATTCGACGGTGATGCCGACCGCGTATTTGTGGTCGATGAAAAAGGTATTGGTTTGTCGGGAAGCACCACAACGGCTCTTTTAGCGGCAGCTGTTTTGCGCAAAAATCCCGGTGCAAAAATTATTCATAACCTCATTTGCTCGAAGGCAGTGCCGGAAGTTATTGCTGAATATGGGGGAGTCCCCATTCGTTCTCAGGTGGGGCATAGTTATATCAAACAACTCATGGCAGAAACCGGTGCCGTGTTTGGTGGAGAGCACTCAGCGCACTACTACTTTCTCAACAACTATCGAGCCGACAGCGGGCTTATTGCTGCAATGCATGTTTTTAATGAGATGAGCCGCAGCGGTCAACCGCTGTCTCAAGTACGTATTCCCTTCGAGCGTTACAGCGCTAGCGGAGAAATTAATACGCAAGTAGATAACCCACTTGCAGTCATCGAAAGAGTCGGTGCAGTATTTGCTGCGTTTCCGAGTGATCGCCTCGACGGGCTTACTATCGATTGTGGATCATGGTGGTTCAACCTGCGCCCTTCCAATACGGAACCACTTTTGCGTCTGAACCTTGAGGCGAATAATCGAGAAGAATGCGATCAGCACGTATCGGAAGTACTTGCGCTCATTACGCAAAATGCGTAGCAGGAACGCCAGTAAATTTTGGCTAGTGTAGAAGCATGTCGTTAAACGCAAAATTGCTGGAGATTCTGGCTTGCCCAGAAGACAAAGGTCCGCTCTACTATGTGGAATCAGAGTCCTTGTTATACAACAGCCGTTTGCAGCGTGTATACGACGTCAAAGAGGGCATCCCCGTGATGCTCATCTCTGAAGCGCACACCGTTGACGCTGGCGAACATGCTCGCATCATGGCAAAAATCACGGCAGAAAACATTCAGCCCACCTTCACTGCGCACTAGTATTTCCTCGTCGGGCTGAAAGACCGGAGCCAGCAGGCCCCAGCCCGGGTACTTTCCCTTCATATCGACAGTTCCCGAAAGGCTCTTCCATGTCTACAAATAGCACCTTTGCGCAACGCGGAGATTTCCGTGTTGCAGATCTTGCGCTTGCCCCATTTGGCCGCAAAGAAATCCATCTTGCCGAACATGAAATGCCAGGTCTTCGCGCATTGCGTAAAGAGTTCGGGCCAACGAAGCCATTGAAGGGTTGCCGTATTTCTGGTTCATTACATATGACCATTCAGACCGCAGTTCTCATTGAAACGCTCGTTGAGTTAGGCGCAGAAGTGCGTTGGGCAAGTTGCAATATTTTCTCTACTCAAGACCACGCAGCAGCTGCAGTAGTTGTTGGCCCAAATGGCACAGCCGAAAACCCACAGGGTGTTCCTTGTTATGCGTGGAAAGGTGAAACTCTTGAAGAGTATTGGTGGTGCACCGATCAGATGATGACTTGGCCCGATGGTGATGGGCCAAACATGATTCTCGACGATGGTGGCGATGCAACAATGCTCGTACACAAAGGCGTGGAGTTCGAAAAATCAGGAGTTGTTCCCGACCCCACCACCGCATCAAACCCAGAGTTCGCCATTGTGCTTGGCTTGTTGCAACGCAGCTTGAAGTCGGAGCCACAGAAGTGGACCACCATGGCCAAAGGCATTAAGGGCGTTACTGAAGAAACAACTACTGGTGTGAAGCGTCTGTACAAAATGTCGGAAAATAAAGAACTTTTGTTCCCTGCCATCAACGTGAACGACAGTGTAACCAAGAGTAAATTCGACAACCTTTATGGCTGCCGCCACTCACTCATCGATGCCATCAACCGTGCTACCGACGTCATGATTGCCGGAAAGCTTGCAGTGGTGTGTGGATATGGCGACGTAGGTAAGGGTTGTGCGCAAAGTTTGCGCGGTCAAGGTGCACGTGTCATCGTCACGGAAATTGACCCCATCAACGCATTGCAAGCAGCAATGGAAGGTTACGAAGTGAATACTCTTGAATCTGTTGTTGACCAGGCAGATATTTTTGTTACTGCAACTGGCAACGAGGCCATTATCGATGTGTCACATATGTCGAAAATGAAGCACAATGCCATTGTGTGCAATATTGGCCACTTCGATAACGAAATCGACATGGCTGGTTTGGCACGTAGCGGTGCAACACGTGATGAATTAAAAGCCGGTACAGACCTGTGGTCATTCCCCGATGGTCATGCTGTCATTGTGTTGGCAGAAGGCCGTTTAGTGAACTTGGGTTGCGCAACAGGACACCCAAGTTTCGTGATGAGTTGTTCGTTCACCAACCAAGTCATTGCCCAAATGGAGCTGTTTAATCACACCGCAAAGTATCCACTTGGTGTGTATGTGCTGCCAAAGGTTCTCGATGAGAAAGTTGCCTCTTTGCATCTCGACGCACTCGGTGTGGTGCTCACACAAATGAACGATGTTCAGGCCGAATACTTAGGTATTAACCCATCGGGCCCATTCAAGCCCGAGAACTACCGCTACTAAAAAGAGTTACATCTCTAGTGCTTGCCCTGTCGCTGATTCGTTCAGCGACGGGGACATGCGCAGTGCAACGAGTGCTTTTTGCACCAGTGGCCCAATGCCAAAGGCAAAGACAAATGTTCCGAGCCCGATTGAGCCACCCAAAAAGAGCCCGACAACGAGCACCACAATTTCAACGGTGGTGCGTGCAAAGCGAATGGATATGCCAAAGCGCTTATTTAAGCCAAGCATGAGGCCATCGCGCGGGCCCGAACCGAGTTCGGCGCCAATATAGAGACCTGAACCAAATGCAATAAAGATCATTCCGGCGAGAAGGAATGCCACCCGTACAACAATGAGACGTGAGTGGGGAAGTAGATCGTCCATGAGGTTTTCTACAAGACCTATTTGCAGGGCGTTCATGATGGTGCCAATGCCGGGCTTCATGCGCAGCGGAATCCAAACAAGTAGCAGCACAACGCCAACAATGATGATGACGGTACCCATTTTGATGTTGGCTTTTTCGCTGATGCCTTGATGCAGTACATCCCACGGCGGAACACCCAAATTGCTATGAACAAAACATGCTATGCCTGCCCCAAAGCAAAAGAGACCAGCAGCACAACGAGCAATGCGTTCAAAAAATCGTTCGCGTAGGGGTCGAGGAGTGCTCGTTGAAGGCATTTGAAGATGTTACTGCCATCAACTTGAAGGAATGAACACAATAAAAGGTGTTCACCCGAAAGATCCCACTTGTGGCTCATGTTCCAGACCGAGCAACATTGCCGTTTTATGTCAGTGCCGCTGCAGTATTCGAAGGAAATGTACGCACGGCGGTCATCTCATTGAAGTATCGCAATGAACGCCGTTTCGCTCGGCCGCTCGGCAAGCTATTGGCCGATGCAATATTGCGCGAGCGTGCACTGAATTATGAATTTGATTATGTGACATGGGCACCTACCACCTCGCAACACTTGCGAGAGCGTGGGATGGATCATGCTGAGCTCATTGCGCGGGAAGTGGGCAAACATTTAGATATCCCCGTCAAAAACCTGCTGCGGAGAATGACGCATGAAACTCAAACTCATCGGTCGCGTCAAGAACGACTTTTAGGCCCGACTTTTCGGGCCCATGCGCTAGCGACTGGGCGCAAGGTGCTGGTGGTGGACGACGTGGTCACAACAGGAGCAACTTTGCATGCAGTTCGGCGTGCATTTCGCAGTATTGGGGTGGAATTAGTGGAATGCTGGGCGGTCGCTGCGACCCCTAGCAGGTAGAATTTCGCCCTAATGAGTATTCTTGATCGCGTTCTACGGGCCGGCGAAGGCAAAAAGGTCAAGGCCCTCGAGGGTCTTGTTCCTGAAATCAATGCTCTCGAGGTATCTATTGCCTCCCTGTCTGACGACGCATTGCGCGGCAAAACCGATGAGTTCCGCCAGCGCATTGCCAATGGTGAATCACTCGACGACCTTCTCGTTGAATCATTTGCTGTCATGCGCGAAGCGGGAAAACGAGTTCTTGGCCAGCGCCACTACGACGTTCAACTCATGGGTGGGGCGGCATTGCATTTCGGTTGGATCTCCGAAATGAAAACCGGTGAAGGAAAAACTCTTGTTTCCACCTTGCCTGCGTACCTCAATGGTTTGTCGGGCAATGGCGTGCACCTCGTCACCGTCAACGACTATTTAGCACGGCGCGACTCGGAATGGATGGGCCGCGTGCATCGCTGGTTAGGCGTGAGTGTCGGCCTTGTGGTGCCTGGTCACCGTGAATCACCTCAGCAAAAACGTGAAGACTATGCAGCCGACATCACGTACGGCACCAATAACGAATTTGGCTTCGACTACCTACGCGACAATATGGCTGGCTCATTAGAAGAAAAAGTACAACGTGGGCATAACTTCGCCATTGTCGATGAAGTCGACTCAATTCTTATCGACGAGGCTCGTACACCGCTCATCATCTCGGGCCGCTTAGCCGACGCGGCGCAGTTGTACTACCGCTTCGCCTCTGTTGTGCGGGCACTTGTGCGCGATGTCGACTACGAGGTCGATGAAACGAAACGTACGGTCGTTCCTACCGAAGAAGGAATTGAAAAAGTAGAAGCCCAATTAGGTGTGAGCAACTTGTACGACGGAGTGCAACAAAACTTGGTACATCAGTTGCAAGTGGCTTTGAAATCAAAAGAGCTCTATAAGCGCGATAAGGACTACATCATCCAGGGTGGTGAAGTAAAAATTGTTGACGAATTTACGGGCCGCATTCTTGAAGGTCGGCGCTGGAGCGAAGGTATTCACCAAGCAATTGAGGCCAAAGAAGGCGTCAAAATTAAAGATGAAAACCAAACGCTTGCAACCATTACTTTGCAGAACTACTTCCGCATGTACCAAAAACTTGCTGGTATGACCGGTACTGCTCAAACTGAAGCTGCCGAACTCATGAATACATATCAACTTTCAGTTGTATCTATTCCAACGAATAAATCTGTTCAACGACTCGATCAGCCCGATCTCATCTACAAAAATGAAGATGCCAAGTTCGCTGCTGTTGTGGAAGAAATTGTTGAGAAAAACAAAATCGGACAGCCGGTTTTGGTGGGAACTATCAGCGTTGAAAAGAGTGAGCATCTTTCGCGTCAGTTAAATAAGCGTGGCATTAAGCACGAAGTGTTGAACGCAAAACAACACACTCGTGAAGCCCAAATTGTTACGCAGGCTGGTCGCATAGGCGCCGTAACAGTTGCTACCAACATGGCAGGTCGCGGTGTCGACATTCTCTTGGGCGGAAACCCAGAGGGTCTTGCACGTCAATCGGTGCTTGCAGAGGGTTTCTCAGAAGAAACCTTGCTCGACGAGTTCGCTCTTCCCGTGCCTCTCGACCAAATGCCAGCCGACTTCCAAACGTCACGCGTAACGGCGCAAGCTCGTTACAGCGCTTTGCTCGATCAATTTAAGGTACAGTGCGCAGCAGAAGGCGATGAAGTTCGTGCAGCTGGTGGGCTTTTTGTCTTGGGCACTGAACGCCACGAAAGCCGTCGCATCGACAACCAATTACGTGGTCGTGCAGGACGTCAGGGCGATCCTGGCGAGAGCAGGTTCTATTTGTCGCTCGACGATGAATTGTTGCGATTGTTTGCAACAGGTGCATTGAGTTGGGTGATGTCGCGTGCACTGCCCGACGATGAAGCAATTGAAGCCAAAATGGTAACGAAAGCCATTGAGCGCGCCCAAAGCACAGTTGAGCAGCGCAACGGAGAAATTCGTAAGAATGTTCTCAAATACGACGAGGTAATGAACGAGCAGCGCAAAGTTATTTACATGCGCCGCGATCAAATCCTCGACGGTCTCGACCTGCGTGCTGCCGCAATGGAGTATCTCTCTGAAGCCGTCGATTCGCTTATTGCTGCATATTGCGTGAGCGAAGCCGACGACGAATGGGACCTCGACGGTTTGGCACGCGACCTTGCTACCTATTGGCCAACGACTGTCACCATTTCTCTCCTCGGCCAGGCTTCTTCTACCGACAATATTTATGACATCGTCATGGCCGATGCCGCCGTGTACTACAAGCAACGCGAAGAGCAGCTTGGCGACACCGTCATGCGTGAAATTGAGCGGCAAGTAATGCTGCGTATTATCGACCAACGCTGGCGTGAACACCTCGAAGAGATGGACTATCTCCAAGAAGGCATCAACTTGCGCGCCATGGGTCAAAAAGATCCACTCACCGAATGGCAGCGTGAGGGCTACGACATGTTCGGTTCGCTCATGAAGGGCATTGCTCAAGATTTCGTGAAATACGTCATGCATGTGGAAGTAGTGTCCGACGATGCCGCTGGAACAACGGTACAAAACATTCGCCAATCATCTTCCGACGACGACACAGCCTCCGGGTTCGATGTGGCTATTGCCTCAGCAATTGCCGATGGAGAATTGCCGCCAGAAGCAGCACCCGTGCGCGCGACAAGCAATACGCCAGTGGTGAAAAGTGAATTCGATAAAACACCTCGCAATGCGCCATGCCCTTGTGGTTCTGGCAAAAAATTCAAGGTGTGTCACGGCAAAACTGCCTGACACCGAACCAAGGCTTTTCTCTCCATGCGTGACTTCACCGACGACCTACGAGATCTCCGACGCCGATTAGGCGAAGCTGCTCAATATTTAAAAGTCGAGCAAAACACTGCTCGACTCAGCGAGTTGGAAATTGAAATTTCACGGCCAGATTTGTGGGACAACCAAGACTTGGCCAAAAAAGTCAACACCGAATACTCCAATATCAAAAGTGATCTCGATGAGTTTCAGGAATTGACTGCTGCAGTCGATGATCTCGATGTATTGCACGAAATGGCACGTGAAGTAGACGATGCTTCGCAAGAACCAGAACTCGCCGAGGGCATTTCACGCGCATCCAAGCAGTTGCGTACTTTAGAACTTCGTAGTTTGTTCACCGGTGAACACGATGAAGTGGATTGCATCGTTCAAATCAACGCAAAAGATGGCGGTGTTGACGCACAAGACTGGTCGGAGTTGCTTTTGCGGATGTACACGCGCTGGGCTGAACGCCGCGGGTTCACTGTGGAATTGAGCGGTATTTCTGAAGGAACCGAAGCGGGTATTTTGTCTGCCGACTTCACTATTCACGGCCGCTACGCGTATGGCCTCATGACCTCAGAACGTGGCACACATCGTCTTGTTCGCATTAGCCCATTCGACAACCAAGGTCGCCGGCAAACCAGTTTTGCTTCGGTGCAGGTGTGGCCAGTAATGGACGCGCCAAATATTGAAGTGAATGAAGCTGAAATTCGCATGGAGGTGTTTCGTGCGTCGGGAGCTGGTGGTCAGCACATCAACAAAACATCATCAGCTGTGCGACTCATTCATGAACCAACTGGTTTAGTTTCATCATCTCAAGAAGAACGCAGCCAGTTGCAAAACCGTGAAAGAGCAATGACTCGACTCAAAGCAATGATTGCTGCGCGCATCGAAGAAGAACACGAAGCAGAGCGTGATCGCATTGCGGGGAAGCCGGCACAAGTGGGCTGGGGAAGTCAGATCCGTTCCTATGTAATGCAGCCTTACCAAATGGTGAAAGACGTGAGAACTGAAGTAGAAGATGGCAACGTTGCATCGGTACTTGATGGCGGTTTAGATGAATTTATGGAAGGTTTTTTACGTTGGCGGCGCTCTCTCGACGAAAAATAAGCACTTTCATGGCTAGCCACGAATGTGCTGATAGGTTCACTTTGTCATGATTCGCTTAGACAATGTGACCAAGGTGTACGGAACCGATTCTGTTGCGGTGCGAGACGTAAGTTTCGACATCGGCAAAGGCGACTTCGTCTTTTTGGTTGGCCCATCAGGTTCTGGGAAATCCACACTCCTGCGACTCATGAACCGTCAAGAGCGCCCCGAACGTGGCGACGTGTGGATTGCTGGTCGCAATATCAATGAACTCGGCGACTCTCGAGTGCCGTATTTGCGTCGCGGTATGGGAAATGTTTTCCAAGACTACAAACTGCTCTCGAACAAGACCGTTTTCGAAAATGTTGCCTTTGCCTTAGAGGTCATTGGCAAACCCCGTCACGTTATTCGCCAACAAGTACCTGCAGTACTTGAACTAGTGGGGCTCGAAGACAAGCACGACCGTTTGCCCGACCAGTTGTCGGGTGGCGAGCAGCAACGTGTTTCCATTGCTCGCGCATTTGTCAATAGACCACTCATCATGTTGGCAGATGAGCCAACAGGAAACCTCGACCCCGCTACGGGTGAGGGAATTATGCAGTTACTCGACAGCATCAACCGCAGCGGAACAACTGTGGTGATGGCCACTCATGATCATCGCATCGTAAACATGATGCGTAAGAGAGTAATTCAGCTCGATCGTGGCGTACTTGTGCGCGACCAAGAGCGAGGGGTGTACGAATAATGTGGAGTCGCATTGCATACGCTTTTCGTGAAACGTGGGCGAGTTTCCGTCGTAACCTCACACTTACTGCAGCTGCGGTAGTGACTTCGGCAATTTCTTTGCTGCTCGTTGGTACCACATTCCTCATTCAGCGCGGCTTCGACAACTTGCTTGTGCGCTGGAAGGGCGACGTGCAAATGATTGTGTTCGTTGCATCAGATGCTGCCCCCGATCAGATCGCACATATTCAAGACGTCATTAAGAGCCAACCAGCGGTCATTGATATCACTAAGTTGAAATATCTCGACAAAGCAGCAAGTTTTGAAGAGGCAAAAGTCATTTTCACTGGTGATCCCACTTTGTTGAGTTTGCTCACGCCTGAAACAATTCCTACACAGTTCAAGGTGGTTCCACTGACTGGCGACGCCGCTCTTGTGCGCAGTTTGGCCGAGCAGTATCGCGGTCTTCCCAAAGTAGAAGGTGTCTCACTCGCGGAAGATGAATTTCAGGTCATTTCAACTTTGTCGGGGTTCGTTCGCACAGTCACCATTGTGATGTCGGTCGTGCTCTTGGGTGTAGCGGTGGCTCTCATTTGGAACACCATTCGCACAGCAATGTTTGCTCGTCGCCGCGAAATTGAAGTGATGAAGCTTGTAGGAGCCACCAACTGGTTTATTCGCGTTCCCTTCATGTTGGAAGGGCTGCTCCAAGGTCTTATTGGTGGCGTTGCCTCGTGTGGCGGACTCTGGGCTCTCAATCGTGCATGGCAAAATGGTGTTGCCGGGTTCAAGCCCGGCACCGGAATCAGTGCACTTGTGGTGCCTAGCAGTTACTTGAATGGCGTAATGCTGATGCTGCTCATTATCGGTGCTTTGGCTGGTGCTATTGGGTCGGGAATTGCAGCGAGCCGATTCCTTGATGTGTAAAAGATGGGTTTGCCTTTCTGTCGCAGTTCTCGGTGCAATGGCATTTACCTCGTGTGGGGCGCAAGAAACTTCCCCGCAAAGTGCACCTCAATGGAAGGCAGCCAGCGTTCCGACGGTCAAAGGTGAAACACATGCACTGCCGAATTCCTTAATGGATCCATTGAATGACGGAACGTATTGGGCAGAAATTGCTCGTATTCAAAAATCTGGAGACGTTATTTTTCAGTTATACAAGGCGCGATTCGGTGCAACGTGTACTGCATGGGCCAAGGAGAATGGCATCGAAGAGGGTTGCTTAGACGATTACTCAGTAGAGAACAGCTATCAGCGATTTGTGGTTGGCCTAGCTAAAAATGCTCGTATTTCGGTGGCCCAACAAGACATGCCAGGGAAGTCGTATCGCATCTCTCAGACAGAACTGCGTGGTGTGATGCAAGGCCATTTAGAAGGCGCTCCGCAAGGTTATGCATGGACGTCGTTCCCATTCCTTGTGCATGTTGCCAATAAAGAAGTGGTGAGCGCAGAACAATATTGGGTTCCGTAGCAAGAGACCTCCTGCCAATACGCATCTCAGTGGAGAATTCGGGTAAAAAGGAGAATGACTTTTACCGATATTTTGTTCGACGTTACTGATGGTATTGCCACCATTACCTTGCACCGACCAGATGCATTGAATGCATTCACCAACCAAATGGTGCGTGATCTGAAAGTTGCATTCGACGAAGTAGATGGAAACGATGACATTCGTGCTCTCGTGATGACAGGAAGCGGCAGGGCATTTTGTGCCGGCGCCGACCTCTCGAGCGGTGGCAAAACGTTTGAAAAGGGCGGTAGCGATATCACCGATAAGGGTGGTGTGGTGCGCGATGGTGGCGGGCTTGTCTCATTGCGACTCTTTGAATTGAAGAAGCCAGTGATTGCCGCCATCAACGGTGCCGCTGTTGGTGTGGGTGCAACCATGACCCTTCCGATGGATATTCGTCTCGCAAGCACGAAAGCAAAATTCGGATTTGTCTTTGCAAAGCGCGGCATTGTTCCTGAAGCGTGTTCGTCGTGGTTCTTGCCACGTCTCGTGGGGATCTCGCAAGCAGCCGAATGGGTATACACGGGGCGCTTATTTGGTGCTGAAGAGGCGTTATCTGGTGGCCTGGTGCGCAGCGTTCATGAACCAGAAGATTTGTTGCCCGCAGCGCATGCTATTGCGCGAGAAATTGCCGACAATACATCGCCTGTTTCAGTTGCACTTTCGCGACAAATGATGTGGCGCATGCTAGGAGCCGATCACCCTATGGAAGCGCACCGTGTAGATAGTCGTGGTATTCAAATGCGTGGGCGCAGTGCCGATGCGAAAGAAGGTGTAGTGAGCTTCTTGGAAAAGCGCGCAGCCGTTTTCACCGACAAAGTGAGTGATGGGCTCCCCAATATTTTTCCCGATTGGGAAGATCCAGAATTCTCGTGAGTGACACGGAAATTTCCGTCTACGACGAAGTAGGGGGAATGCCATTTTTTACTGGCATAGCAGCCCGTTTTTATGAGGGCATTCGCACCGATGCAGTGTTATTGCCTCTGTATCCCGACCTTGATGACCTCGACGGCGCTGCTCACCGCCTTGCGTTGTTTTTGGCCCAATATTGGGGTGGTCCACCCGCATATAACGAAGAGCGTGGGCAGCCCATGTTGCGGGCACGGCATATGCCGTATCGCATTTCGGAACAAGAAAGAGATCACTGGTTGCTGCACATGTTGACAGCAGTGAGTGAAGCAAACATTAGTGAAACAACTCGTGGAAAATTTGTTGACTATTTTGTGAAGGCCGCCGAGCACTTGCGTAATGATCAGCCGCTGCGGTTAGTTAAGCCATAACACGCAACTGCAGCAGCTGCGGCCACATTGAGTGAATCGATTCCCTCGGCCATAGGAATGCGCACGCGCATCGTTGCGGCATTCATCACACTTTCTTCAAGGCCTTCACGCTCTGAGCCAAGAATGAGTATCAATTTTTCAATAGGAGCAATATCGGCCATGTTGAGTGCATCGCGTGCTGGGGTGAGCGCACAACTCGTAAAGCCGTGGGCATGAAATTCATCGAGCACTGGGGCGAGTTGAGCTACACGACAAATATTGGCATCAAATGAAGTTCCCATGGAAACGCGTAGTGCACGCCGTGTGAAAGGGTCTGACGTTTCACTGTCGAGTACCACGCCATGGAAACCAAATGCCTGTGCACTGCGCATGATGGCGCCCACGTTGGTGGGGTTGTCAATTTGCGAAAGCATCACAATACGTGAGTGCTTGCTGAGCAAAGTTGCAATATCGGAGGCGGGCGGTTTAACAAAGAGGCCAACCATGCTGAGAGCAAGGGCTAGCCCTGTGGCTTCGCGTCGAATGTTTTCTTCAGCCACGAGCACTTCTGTATTCCCCAGCAAATGCAAGAAGGGCTCGAGGCGATGTACCTGGTTGGGGTCACACAAGATGGTGTTGGGGGTAAAGCCGGTTTCGAGTGCGCGCAGCACAACAAGGTCACCTTCGGCAATGAATTGGGCACCATCAATATCGCCACGGCGTTGAGGGCGATTATTGAGCTGGCGTTCACGAAAGCGAAATGGTGTAAGTGCAGGGTCGGCCACAACTTCTACAAAGCGTGTACGAATGGTCATTGCTTAGTAGTACCAGGGAAAGCGCGACCAGTCGGCATCACGCTTTTCCAGGAAGGAATCGCGTCCTTCTTGTGCTTCGTCGGTCATATATGCCAACCGTGTTGCTTCGCCTGCAAAAATTTGTTGACCAACAAGACCGTCATCAATGAGGTTGAAAGAGAACTTCAGCATGCGCTGAGCAGTAGGGCTCTTTTCGTTCACTTCTTTCGCCCATTGAAGTGCGGTGTTTTCTAGTTCCAGGTGAGGAACAACGGCATTGACCATGCCCATGCGGTGAGCGTCGGCGGCGGAGTACTCGCGACCAAGGAAAAAAATTTCACGAGCAAATTTTTGACCCGTTTGACGAGCAAGATACGCCGAGCCATAGCCGCCATCGAAACTCGCCACATCGGCATCGGTTTGCTTAAAGCGTGCATGTTCCTGTGATGCAATAGTGAGGTCTGCAACAACATGCAAACTGTGTCCACCACCTGCGGCCCAACCAGGTACTACACAAATGACAACTTTTGGCATGAAGCGAATGAGTCGTTGCACTTCGAGAATATGAAGACGCCCCATACGCGCAGGGTCGCGATCAGCGATGTCGTTGCCCTCTACGTATTGGTAACCATCTTTGCCGCGAATGCGTTGGTCGCCGCCACTGCAAAATGCCCAACCACCATCTTTAGGAGAAGGTCCATTTCCGGTGAGGAGTACGCAACCCACATCGCTTGTTTGTCGCGCATGGTCGAGGGCTGTGAATAGTTCGTCGACCGTGTGTGGTCGAAATGCATTGCGCACTTCTGGCCTATTGAAGGCAATGCGCACCGTTCCATGAGCCTTTGCACGATGGTACGTAATGTCGGTGAAGTGAAACTGAGGAATTTCATTCCACTGGGAGGCATCAAAAATGTCGGAGACAGTCACGTCAATATTGTGCCGTCATTGGAGGTACGGAACCTCATTTTCGTCATGATTTCTTATTGAGAGCACGCAACGCTAACCACCATGTTGCAACGGCAGCTGGCATGCGCTCGTGGTACGCCTTCCACAGGTCGCCGGCATCGGCTGGGAGTGGTTGCATATTTGTTTCTGGCAATGGTGATGCGGTGGCAATGGGGTCAATCCATTCCACACGAAAATCGGTGAAGAGATGTGTGAGCAATTTGGCATCGGTTTCGTGATGATCTGAGGTTTGGTGCTCAAGAAATCCGTTGTAGTCGTTAAATGACAACAGGCCGTAGTACTGATTCTTTTCTGCACCTCGCCAGTATTCGTATCGCAGCACATGATCTTCATGTTCGTGGGTGGAGCGCCAGAGACGTGCAAGCACCTCTTCAAACTCTTTTTCTTTGCCTTCTTGAACGGTGATGTGCGCCAAAATAGTTGCCATACGGCAACGCTACTCAGGCTGTGTGGGTTCCTGCGAAGGGGAAGTTATATGGCGTCGCGTAGGCGGGCGATGAGTGCTGCAACATCGCTAAAACGCAAGAACAAAGGGCTCAGGGCAATACGAATGACATTGGGTGGGCGAAAGTCAACAATGAAACCGTCGCTGATGAGTTCCGTGGTCAGTGCTTCGGCCCTGTTGTGAAGAAGCGCAATGTGTCCACCGCGGGCCTTGCTCTCGCGAGGAGAGCCCAAAGAGAATCCGCTCTGAGAGAGATGCTCGTCGAATCCTGCAATGAAAAAGTTGCCAAGTGCAATTGAGCCAGTACGAATAGAGGCAATGGGGAATTCTTCAAAAACCTGAAGAGCCCCATGAAGGGCCTTCATCGACAAGATGTTGGTGGTGCCACTAGAAAAACGTGAGATCCCTTGCGCGGGTCTGTAGGTGTCTTCAAATGCAAATGGGGCGTCGTGCCCAAACCAGCCAGGAATGGGTTGGTGAACTTCGTTCACCAAGTGTGGGGCAACGTACATGAATGCAGGTGCACCTGGCCCACCATTCATGTACTTATATCCACAGCCAACGGCAAAATCGACGCGATGACGTTCAACGTCACAGGGAATAATTCCTGCGGCATGTGCGAGATCCCACACGATGAGCGCACCTGCATGGTGTGCTGATTCGGTGATGGAGGCAACATCGTGAATTTCAGCAGAACGAAAGTCGATCATTGAGGCGGTGACAACAGCAATATGGGCATTGAGTCGTTGCGGCATTTCCGAAACCGCACACTCTTCGTAACGCAAATGGAAAAGATCTGCAACGCTGCGAGCAACATAGCGATCGGTAGGAAAATTATTGATATCGCATAGCAACACGTTGCGTGTCGCAGTTGTATTTTTTTGAACTGCCGCAGCAAGAACTTTAAAGAGTGCTATTGAGGTGGAATCGCCTGCAATAACGCTGCCGTGTGGTGCCCCAATAATGTGGGCAATTTTATTTCCTGTTGCGGCTGCAATGTCGAACCAATCACCGTCGTGCCACGTGCGTACCAATCCCGTTTTCCACTCAGAGTCGACAGCTTCACTCACCACATTGCGAGCAGCATGCGTGAGTGGCCCAAGTGAGTTGCCGAGAAAATATTTCTGATTGGCGGGCAGATCAAAATGTGCACGAGCTGGCGCAAGGGGATTCGCGGTGTCAAGGGCATCTGCTTGTGCAAGGTATGAGTTCAGCGACATGGCCGAAGGGTTTCCTTTATGTGTTCAGTAAGTGAAGCGTTGCATCGCCGAGTGGAGTGCCTGGCGTAATGAGATCGTAGATCAAATCGAAGTGATCGCATTCGTTTACTTCAAAATGCGCAGCGCTGTTACCGCCTGCAGCAAGGTGTAGAGCATATGTGGTGCTTTGTGCTTTGAAAGCAGCAGTCTCATGTTGTCCCCACACAAGAATTGTTTGCCCCACCGAAGCAACAGGAAGCAATTGTGGGCTCAGAAGTGCGGCATCGTGTTCTGTGAGTTGTAGCGGGTCATTGACAGTGGTGTGCAGCAGTGGGCGCAGGTCGTAGATGCCACTTAAGAGAACTGCACCCGTGATGAAGTCATTAGTGGAGGCAGCGGTACTACACATGGCCGCAAGATGAGCGCCTGCTGATGAACCCGATACCACTGCGCTGTGTGGAGTGAGACGGGAGTGTTGCTGGAGCCATTGCACCGCGGTACGACATTGATGGACAATGTGAGAAAGGCTCGCTTGTGGAGCCAGCGTGTAGTTAATGCTGGCGAAGCTGAACCCTTGCGCAAGTGCATCATTTGCCCACATGCAACTTTCCTCTGCAGAAAGTGCTTTCCAATAACCACCATGAATAAAAATGAGAAGGGGAGCGTTGGGAGAGGATTGCGCTAGCAGTAAGTATTCGTCATCATGAGTGCCGTAGGCAAACTTTTGTAATTTTTCCCCAAGAGTCTTTTTCGTTACGGCGCTTCTGAGCCCGTATTGCTCGATGTACCACGGCGCAGGATGGTGAGCTGCAGAACTCGGGGAGTACTCAGTTTCCAGCGACATCAACCAACGATAGCGAATTGGCTTTTCGAGTACGAATAATTTTTGTGCCAATAAAGACGGCACAAGGAATCACGATGACATTGGGTAAAACAACGAGAGCATCTTTCGCAATGAGGCCGTACGCAAACCACGCTATTGCAGTAAAAAAGAGGAGAACATACGTAGGCAAGGAAACTCCACTGAGGTCATCAGATTTGGCAGAGGTGAAGGTCTGCGGGAGAACAGATGACGCCCCAACGATGAATGCAAGGAAGCCTGTTACTTCTGGCGACACAGAAACACACACAAATGCGAACGCGGTGATTCCAAACATGATGCTGTAGAGGCGCGCTGCCGGGAGTGTTCCATGCTTCACCATCGCGCGGGCGAGCAGTGCTATAGCAACAACAATGAGGAAGTTAGAACCGCTGACCGCAGCATCTCCTCGCGATAACCCGTAAACGCTCCACAAGGTTGAACCACAGATCCCCTGCAATGCGCCAATAGGCGAGAGGCCTTCCACAGTATTGCTGCGGTACACAAGGATCACCTGAGGCCAAATGAACAGCATTGACATGATGGAGGCAACAATGCCAAGAATGTTCTGAAGAGTCACCCGAACATTGTGTCTGACCTGAGATGCACAGACGTGGCTTAAAGTGTGAAACGCTGTGTGACATGCGACGTTCCATTGATGATTACCCCATGTCAATTTCCGATGTGCCTGTAGGCGATGACGACGCAATGCGCATTGCCTGGGCTGTGGCAATTAGCGATGATTACGATGATGCCGAACCACGAGTCGTGCTCACCACCGAAGAAGTGGGTTCGCCAGGTACGGGGCTCGTGGCCCATCTGAACGCCGAACACGTGCGTCGGCTACGGATGGCATTGCGCGATGCGCTGCGTGAAATAGGCGAAGACCCAGGTTTGTAGCCGTTTTTGGCGATTTTGGCCAGCGATATTGCCCTTCGAGGCAATTCCCGATAATGTTGACTCACTTAGTCGGGTTTCGCTCGGCACCGATATTTGGCCATTTGGAGGCAACCCGTGGGTATTCCACCTGTCATTGCAGCACCGCGCGACCTCGATGCTGAGCAGATGGCTGACATCGAACGCTTTGAAAAAGCAATCGAGCAGTATCTCGCTGGAGAAATCAGTGAAGACGTATTTCGTGTGATGCGTCTCAACAATGGTGTGTACGGTCAACGCCAAGGTGGAACCAATCAAATGGTGCGCATCAAGTTGCCAGCGGGAACCATTACTCCTGAACAACTCGACTTGATGGCATATCTCTCTACCGAATATTCACGCGGCTGGGGACATATTACGACCCGCCAAAATATTCAATTCCATTTTGTGGAACTACGTCGCATGCCTGAACTCTTGCGCCACCTTGCCGGAGTACATCTCACTTCACGTGAGGCATGTGGCGACACCGTGCGCAACGTGATGGCCTGCCACCTTGCAGGAGCTTGCCCGCATGAACACCTCGATGTGACGCCATGGGCTGAAGCCGTGTTTCGTCACTTTGTGCGTAACCCACTAGGGCAGCGTTTGCCCCGCAAATTTAAGGTCAATTTTTCTGGTTGCGCCACCGACTGCGGACAAGCAATGTTCAACGACGTAGGTGTTGTTGCAACAACTCGCACCAACGAAGACGGTGCAGTAGAACAAGGCTTTCGCATTTTTATTGCTGGCGGTTTAGGCGCTACGCCACACCCTGCATTGGCGCTAGAAGACTTCACATCGCGTGAAGATCTCATGCCAACAATCGAGGCAGCATTGCGCGTATTCGATCAAGCCGGCAATCGCGATAATAAATTGCGTGCCCGCATGAAATGGCTTGTCGACACCCTTGGTATCGACGAGGTGCGTCGGCGCGTGCAAAAAGTTCGCCTCACTCTTCCTGCTTCGTCGTCGTGGCCAGGAGGAATTCCACCTGAAGTAGTTGCTGCAGGCGACAGAGCTGCAGGTAAAGCAACTGTTGGCGAAGTAACAACGGTTGGCCAGGGTGTACGTGTTGAACTCACTGCACGCGATCCATTTGACCGTTGGGTACAAACAAGTGTTATTCGCGGAACAGCAAATGGAACAATTTCTGCAATTGCTTATGCCGAGTTGGGCGACATCACGTCGAGTCAATTCACAGCGTTAGCAGCAATGCAACGTGAGTTGAATGCCGACGTGCGTTTGTCTAACCGCCAAAACGTGGTTTTCCGTAACCTCACTGAAGAGAAGTTGCGCGTACTTTACGATCGCCTCGACGCCATTGGTATGGCCCGCCCAGGTGCAGAACTCGCTCGCGATGTGGTGGCATGCCCAGGCGCCGACACCTGCAATATTGCCGTGACGCAATCACGTGGCCTTGCAAAAGCAATCGGTGATGAACTCGAGGCTCAGGGTCTTGCCGAAGTTGGCGGAATTCGTATCAACATTTCAGGTTGCACTAACAGCTGTGGTCAGCACCACGCCTCCGATATCGGATTCTTCGGTGCAGAGCGACGCGCACATGGCCAATCAGCACCTGGGTACCAGATGTTGCTGGGTGGGTACGTGGGCCAAGAACAAATTCACTTTGGCGAAAAGGCGTTACGTGTGCCTGCAAAAGCAGCACCAGAAGCAGTAGCGCGAGTGGTGCGCAGGTTTGCTGGCGAGCGTGTTGCCGGTGAAACTTTCCGCACATGGATGGACCGTGTTGGCGGAGTCGACAAGGTTGCCGATGATCTGCGTGACCTCGACTACTTCCCGGCACCGAGTGATAACCCAGACTTTTACATTGACTACGGCGAGACGGGCCCATTCGTTGCCGCAGTAGGTGACTCGGAGTGCGCCGTATAGAGCAGTAGGGTTTGGTGTGACCATTCCTACGCAATATCGCAAATGGCTGAAAACATCGGTCGTTTTATTTGGAGCCTTTTTTGCCCTGGCATTTGCCCTCCATGAGCACAGATTGGTTTCTTTCGATTCTCACATTTTTAATTTTTTCATTCGTCGGCGATCCACTGCTGTTAATGATCTCGCGAAGGTCGTTTCTGAGTTGGGTGGAAGCGTTGCCTGTTTTGTTTTAGGCGCAGTGGGCTCCATTGTGTTGTGGAAACGAAAAATTGCACGACACATTGCGCTTGTTCCTTGGATCAGTGCTTGTGCGGGCATGGCGAGCGCAGGCGTGATGAAGCAGGTCTTTTCTCGAGACCGGCCACCTGTCATTTTGCATTTGGTCACAGAGACAAATTCCTCGTTTCCGTCAGGCCACGCAACATACTCGTCGGCTTTTTATATGGGGCTTGTTGTCGTAGCGCTTCATTTATTTGCAAAAACACAGCAACACCGTCGACAAGTAATAGCAATTGGCGTTGTGGCTGCGGTGGCCGTTGGGCTGAGCAGGCTTGTTTTGGGCGTGCATTGGCCCACCGATATTTTGGCGGGTTGGCTGCTGGGGCTTGCAAGTACTTGCGTGGTGTGGATGTGTTCTCTATGGCTCGGTGAAAAAGATGCCAAAAAGGCGCACTAATCTCTAGTGATGTCTGACAACGCAGAAAAACTTGAAGATTTTGTTCGTGAAGCATGCCCGCTCATTGGTAACTCGGGTTGGGCGTATTACTTCGCGCCACACACGGTAGCCAAAGGCGCAGAACTTGGCCTTGTAGGGATGGAGTTCTATGTTGCGGGTCGTGGCGGCCCACTTGGCGATTGCGATGGCGCTGCATTGGCAGCGGCTTTCGGCTATTTCAACCCAGCTGTTTCTGGTGGTGCTTGGGAAAGTGCAAAAGCAAAAGTAGCACCACGCATTGCAGGTAAAGCGCACTTGGAATGCTGCGCAGAACATGGTCGTAATAAGTTGAGCAATATTCCCGGCCTCGCTGCTTTTGTTGCCGCAGCCGACGCAGTGAACAACGCTGCCGACCCCGATGGCTTAACGCTATATGCAGCCATTAAAACGGAGCCTTTGGTGAGCGACCTTCCTGGCCGTGCCATGCAGTTGGTAACAGTGCTCAGAGAATTCCGAGGTAGCGCACACTTGTTGGCGTTGCGTGCAATGGGTATCGACTCAAAAACTGCTCACTTCGTGAAGCGTCCGAACGACGCAAAAATGTTTGGCTGGACCGAAGCCGATGCTCCAGTTATTGACGACGACCTGCGTGCTCGCATGGTGGCTGCTGAAGAACTCACCGACCGTCTTGTTGCTCCGGCTTACGGAGTCTTAAACGAACACGGGCGACAAGATTTTCTTGCTGGTGCACAGGCAATTGCTGCCGCACTCGCGAGTTGATTTAGTAAATACCTTCGCAGCACGCATCACGGTTGCCACATTGTGGGCAGCGGTAATGGGCGTGTTCTTGGCGCATCCGTGCTCCGCAATGAATGCATTGCTCAGAGAGGTCGCATTCGCGCTGAATGGTTTGTTGCGGCACAGTCATTTCTTCGCTCATGAAGAAATGGTACGCCAAAAACTCAATTCACGATGTCATTCCCTGCAGGCCAACAAGACCTCGTGCATGTTCAATTTCGCCCATGTGGCGTAGGCCGTGTTGATAGATCCAGCATTCGGTGGCATCGAGCAAAGTGACGCCCGCCTCGCCGGCAACGCGGGCGGAGTAGGTGCTTGCAATTTGTGGCGGGAAGGGGCGGGGAATGACCACACGATCGAGTTCGGCTGGGTCGAGTGTCTCGAGCCACTTCTCAGTACGAGTGAATACCTCGTTCATGTAAGCAATGAACTCTGGGTAGTTGCCAATGCGTTGGTTCACCATTTCATCGACGGTTCGGTGCTTGCCGTGATCATTAATGCTCATCTGTACTCGGCTAGCCCAGTCATCGTTCCAAATAGGCATAGCGCCGGTCATGAGCATGAAAGAAGCATCGATCATGTTCACAATGTGAAAAAGGCAAAAGGCAATAGGCACCACGCCTTCACGCTCAAAATGGTTGACCTGCTCAACAGTCATGGTGCTTGTTGCATCGTGGTAGAGCGAGTGCATTGCCTTCATGCGGCGTTGTAAAGAATCAACTACGAGTTGGTTGCTCATGAATTACTCCTGAATTTCAATGCGGTTACCAGTGGGGTCGTGCAGGAATAACTGGTCGCTACGGCCATCGGTGTTGGTGATGCGCCGAAAGGAAATACCCTTTTCATCGAGTTCTTTACACGTATCTGCAACGCTGTTGACGAGTAAAGCAAAGTGTTGCTTTTTATCGGGAACAATGTTGGCAACTTCCATAATGTGAAGTTCATGCGCGCCCATGCGAAGCCATCCGCCACGCACCTGCATTTCGGGTCGGTGAAAAGGTTCAAAACCAAGACCTTGCACATAAAAGTCGAGCGCCTCTGTGAGATCTCGAACATTGACATTGACATGGTGTAAACCGCGTACTTCCATACCCCACACACTAAACCGTGCACAACATGGGGTTGTACCCGCCATGAAGAGAAGTTCCTGCACTAACCTTTGAGATATGGCTACTCACAATGAAGGTCACGGCGGAACGCGAGTCGGATTATTGCGGGCCATGGTGCTTGGCGCAAACGACGGCATTATCTCTACGGCCTGTTTGGTTCTAGGTGTAGCAGCAGCGAGTGCCTCTCGTAGTGCAATTCTCACAGTGGGTCTTGCTGGTCTTGTTGCCGGTGCAGCCTCAATGGCTCTTGGCGAGTACATCTCTGTGAGTTCACAACGAGATGCTGAAGATGCAAACATTGCCAAAGAAAAGTGGGAGCTTGCCAACGTTCCCGAACATGAACTCGAGGAACTCACCGCGATTTATGTGCACAAAGGTTTGAACCCAGCTTTGGCGCGTCAAGTTGCCGAAGAACTCACCGCTGGCGATGCGCTCAAAGTTCACCTTGCAGAAGAACTCGGAATCTCTGAGCATTCGCGTGCTCAGCCCATTGAGGCCATGGTCGGCTCAGCAATTGCCTTCGCTATTGGTGCTGCTGTGCCACTACTTGCCATAGGTATTTCATCCACCAGTAATCGCATTGCGGTGACCATTGCAATTGTGGTGGTTGCGTTGCTTGGTCTTGGTGCGGCCGGTGCCCGCGCAGGTGGAGCACACCCGGTGCGGCCCATTGTGCGCGTTGTTATTGGTGGGCTCATTGCAATGGCTTTCACTATGGCAGTTGGAAAGCTTTTCGGTACTTCAATCTCATAGAACTGCGTTCCATTTGACGTCAATTGCTTGAAATTGGCGTCTTGAGAATATGCTCAGAACCTATGGACCGTTGGATTATTGACACAGACCCAGGCGTACGTTTCCCAGCATGGACCCGCGGCAACGCGGCCGACGTATTTCCCGACCCAGCTTCACCCTTTTTTGCTTCCACCTATTTGCGTGAGGGCCTTGGCCGCGCCTTGGTAGACGCCTATACCGAAATGGGCGTACTCGACTGGGAGGAAGTAGAAAACCCAGCCGACCCCACCATGTTTGGTGTGTTTGGTGGCTACGTGTACAACCCACTGTCGTACATCCGCTTGTTCGGAGCGCGTATGCCAGGTGCATCGCCAGAAATTGTCGACAAAGCTTTCTTCGATGACCGCCAAATTGTGCCGCCATACAAAGCAGAGCCATGGCACGAGTCGGAAAAGCATGCTGCGAAATTAGGAGAAACCGCCGCGTGGACCTTAAGTACGCCATCGTTCCCTGAACTCGACCGCGACAAAGTAATGGCCGACAACTTGCGGGCAACACGCCCCGACTTTGCAACGCTCGACCACAAGGCATTGCTCGACCGCGTGCGTGCGATGTTCCCATATATTCGCCAAGCATTTGATACCGGCATGATTGCCTCAACCGTTTCTTCTGTGGGCCCAGGCGTGTTGGGTGCAGTGTGTGAAGCACTGGGCGACCCATCGC
This sequence comes from Acidimicrobiaceae bacterium, assembly GCA_947450115.1. GTDB lineage: Bacteria > Actinomycetota > Acidimicrobiia > Acidimicrobiales > Ilumatobacteraceae > F1-20-MAGs119. Next base: position 24,428 of record CANFUE010000013.1, read on the forward strand.
TCACCATTCGCCTGCTTGCCGGTATTGAAGCCGACTCTTCTGTGCCACCACGTGTGATGTGGAAGTTGTCGCGTCTTGCTCGCGAATCAAAAGATGTCACCGCATTGTTCGAAGCAGGTGTTCAAGGCCTGAACGATCGTTTGCGTGCCAGTGGTTCAGCAGAAGTGAAGAAGTTCGTTGTTGCATTCGACGACTTCCTCTTCAACTACGGCTCACGTGGCCCAGCAGAGTGGGACGCTATTGCTCCATCGTGGGAATCTAAGCCCGACATTGCACTTGCTGCAATTGACCGCATGCGTTTTGGTGAAGCTGCTCAAGACCCAGTGCTCCGTCATGGTGAAGCAGTTGCCGAACGCGACCGCATTGCAGCCGACATTCGTGCGAAATTGGCTGGCGACCCAGAAACGCTCGGCATGTTTGAAGCTGGTATGCAGTCGTCCACCGTATTCCTTGGTGGGCGTGAGCGCTACAAGACCAACTGCATCAAAATTGTGGGCGAAATTCGCGAAGCAATGCGTGAAGTAGGCCGCCGTCTTGTTGCCAAAGGTCAGCTCAAAGAAGTTGAACACGTGTTCATGGTGCTTGCTTCTGAACTCAATGAGTTCAGTGTGCAACCAGAAAAGTTCACCGACATTTTTGCCGCACGTGCGGTAGAGCATCGTTCGCTCTTCGAAGTAGAGCCACCGTTCGCAGTAGATGGCAAATGCCCACCCATTAGTACATGGGCAAAGCGTGTGAACTCCACTGCCACCCGTGCAGAAAAAGGTGAAGTGCTTGTTGGCGTTGCCGGTTCTGGTGGTGTTGCCACAGGTCGGGCACGAGTCATTCTCGACCCAGGCGCACTTGACGATTTCGACCCAGGCGACGTACTCATTGCTCCGCAAACCGACCCTTCATGGGCACCGTTGTTCATTACGGCATCAGCTGTTGTGGTGAACGTTGGAGCACTTGGTAGTCACGCAATGATCGTGTCGCGCGAACTTGGCATTCCTTGTGTGGTGTCGGTTGCCGATGCAACTGTGCGTATTGCCGATGGTGCAATGGTTACCGTCGACGGCAACAACGGCACCGTCACTGTTCTCTAGGTGGCCCCTTTTCACTTCAGTATGTTTCTTCCTCGGCTCATTGAGCCGGGGAACAGCAAACCATATGAGCGCATGTTCCGCGCTGCAGAAATGGCCGACACACTCGGTATGCACGCGGGTTACATAGGACATCACTCATTCACGAGCGAAACTCCCGATGCATCGGCGCCATTTGTGGTGATGGGTGCACTTGCTGCACGCACCGAAAAACTTCGTCTTGGTACAGGAATCTACTTAGCTGCATTGCATCATCCTGCCAACGTGATTGAACAGGTTTCACAACTTGACCAAGTCTCGGGTGGACGAGCCATTTTGGGCGTAGGTGTGGGCTATCGCCCTTACGAGTACGAGGGGTACAACGTCGACTTTCATAGTCGAGGTCGACGCCTCACTGAGTCTTTACAAGTAATGAAAAAAGCGTGGACAACCGGGCGTCACGGGTTTGATGGAGAGTTTTTCCATATTCCCGACAACCTTGTCGACCCGCCGTGCGTGCAAAAGCCGCACCCACTGATTTTGTCGGGAGGAACTTCGCGCAGCGGAATTTCTCGTGCTGCCACCGTTGCCGATGGCTGGTTTTCGCTTCCTATGGAGACCCTGCCATACGTGCAAAAACTCGCCGAAAGTTATCGAGCGCAGTGTGCGCAAGCTGGTGTGAAGCCCTACATCTGTTTGATGCGTGAAACCTGGGCGGCGCCAACGCAGGCGCAAGTAGAAGAAGAATGGTTTGCTCACGCTTTGGAGTTTCACAAGTACTACTGGCATGCAGGTACTCGAGGCGATGGGGAAGACCCAGTTCTGCAGCGAGTTGCGGATGGTGAAAAAGTGAGTTTTCAAGAGTTTGTTCGCGACCGCGCAATTGCCGGAACGCCTCACATGTGTATTGATGAAATTCAACGTTGGCACGATGCCATTCAGTTTGATGAATTGGCTTTGTACTTCAATGGGCCGCGTGTTGAAGGCACATGGGAGCCCGCCGTGCAGTTTTTTGCACAGGAAGTGATGAGCGCGTTTCGTTAGAAACAGTTCTTACAGGTCGACTTCATTTTCAAAGCGTTCGCCGGTTGCGAACTTGGCGATGTTGCGGAAAAAGAGTTCATGTACGCGGCGCATGGTGTTGGGCAGGGTTGCCGAGCAGTGTGCCGAAATGCGTACCGGAGAATCCCATAGTGCATTGTCGGGGGGAAGTGGTTCTTCCGATGCAACGTCAACTGCCGCTCCGCCAAGGTGGCCCGATTCAAGTGAGGCAATGAGGTCGGCTTCTACAACAGCAGTGCCACGACCAACGTTGATGAACAGGCATCCTTCTTGCATGGCGGCAAACTTCTCGGCATTAAACATTCCTGTTGTGTCGTCGTTTGATGGCACTGCCGCCACCACAATGTCGGCATCGCGCATTGCGGCATTCAAGTCGGAGAATGCCACAACAGCATCTGCCCCCGGTGACGGGGTAGTAGCCGACCTGCGCACGGCCGTAACACGCATGTTGAATGGTGCAAGTAGTCGAGCCACCTCTTGGTTAATGGGTCCATAACCCACCAGCACAATGTGTGCATCGCTTAGTGCGCGGCCAAATACAGGCCTCCATTTATGTTCCACTTGGAGTGCGGCAATTTGAGGAAAGAATTTCCAGTGTTCCAAAACACGTGCAATTACAAACTCGGCAATTTCAATTGCGGCAGTGCCCGCACCATTGGTGAGGCGAATATTGCGTTCTTTCAACTGTGGCAACGGAATATGGTCATGCCCTGTCATGAACGAGTGGATCCACTTCAACTTGGGACACGCGGCTAAAAGCCAATCGGGCATGTAAAGAATGAAGGCAACTTCTACATCTTGCAGTTGCTCAAGTTCGCTTGGCGACAAATCTTCTGGGGTGCGGTCGCGCATGTCAACAATGTTGTACTCGGGTAACGCATCGGTCATGCGCTGTGGCCCGCGACGCTCTGCTAACTGTGAGTCATCGACAGCAGCCATATAGCAAACAGCAATAGTTGGTAATTTCCCCATCTCTCTAGTCTGCCGTAGCGAGTGCGCTGAAAAAGATCTGAAGCCCTACTCGGGCTGGAGTTTCTTGCGAATCTGAACGTAAACGTCATTCCCCACGAGCGCAGTCAGTTCATCTTGCAATGAATCAATCACTTGCTCAGCGCCTACATATGCCTCGTCGCCCTCGGTGCAGACCCATGCCATGGTTTTCCCGTGTTCACCCCAGTCGGCCCGCGACCACCTGCGTACCGTTGCAATTTCGATGTTGTCAGGTTGAAGTTCCCAGTCGACCTTGATGGGCAACTGCCAACACACTGAAGGCTTCCACTCTGTTGGGCTTTCATTGAAGTGTTCGCTTGCGATATGCAGCGCACAACCACCTCCACCGGCAAAACCTGGTCGGTTCAGAAAAATGCACGCCCCGTCGACCACTCGTGTTGCGCTCTTTGAAGGGTCCTTAAATACTCCTCCTGCAGCGGCGTCGGCATGGAATTGAAAGTGTTCAGGTGACAACAACGCAGCATGCGCCGCAAGATCCATTGCTTCGTCAACTCCATCGAGTTCTGCACCCAGTGAGCAACAGCCATGTAGTTTTTCCGTATCTGCAGTGGCTTCAATACCTTTGCACCCACGGCCCCAGATGCAGGTCCAGTGTGATTGAAGGAAGTTCGTTTCGAAGCGCCATGTGGTGTCGCCATCGGTTACGTCTTCATACTGAGTCACCCCACCACACTAAGGTGCAGAAATGATTGTTGTTGCAGCACACCTCGACTACGCCACTTCCGATATTAGAAATGCAGTTGTATCTGCGTCTGCGCCTATTCAAATGGCAACGCGCACCGACGAAGCTGGGTGTCATGCATATTGCTTCGCTGCCGACCCCAGCATCGATACACGTATTCAGGTGTATGAACTATGGGAAGACCAAGAGTCTTTGGCAGCACATTTCCTTCACCCCAATTACGAGGCCATGAAGGTATTGCTGGTATCGAACAAGCCGTCGAACGCGTGGAACCGCATGTATCTGGTGGCCAAAGACGAGCCGGTCTACGGACCAAACGGAGAAATCCGCAGTACTTTCTTCGTCGACTAGCAATCCTTGGGTCAATTTACCCATTGTTCACTTTGCTGCTCAGACAACTGGCGCCCACCTGTCTATTATCAAAAGCTATCTGTACGAATCACTTTTGCAGTCATCGCTTTTCGTCCGGCTCCTCGTTTCTATAGTTCCAGCGCTGGTGATAGCAGCACCTCTGGCGTATCTCGCGCAGAAGCAGGAAATTGTCAATAGAGATGACGACAACGTCATGACCACCGCAATGCGATTTGTGGGCGCGGCCTTTATTTTCATCGGATCCTTTGCCAACGTCACCGCATGGCAAGGCGCAAGCTCTGCAAACTCAAGTTTGAAAAGCGAACTTGCCTCGTTGTCGGCACTCAGTGAAACGATTCTGGACTATAAGCAAAACGACACATTGAAAGATGCACTGTCAAAAATCACTACGTATGTGCAAACCATTCACGACACCGAGTTGTCAACAACGGGTATCAAAGGCTTCACAGTAGACAACTCCACTTTGCAGCGTAAACAGCGCGTCAAAAATGCAGCCTTAGGTGCTCCGGTAGAGGTAAAGCGCGACTCAGCAGAGCAACAAGCACTCGACATTCGTAGTGCAATCATTTCCATCGAAGAAGCAGATGTGGTGAATGATCGCGACTTGAACCGCATGTTGAAGCAAGTGGATGATTTCCAAACAGCTCGCCGTAACCGTATTTCTGGCACTTGGCCGCTTGTTCCTCAAGTGGTAATTGGCACCTTCCTTATCATCACTATTGCTGTTCTCGTTCTCATTGGCCGTAACCCAACGGGCCCTCGCCGCAACTTGAAGTGGATGCAGGTGCTTGCTTCGGTCGCCGTGGTCTCATCGGTGTGGTTCTCGGTTCTTTCCACACAAGATGTGAGTGTGAAGAGTTCACGATTCAATGTGCCAATCGAATCGTTCCTCAGCCGTTACAAATAGTAAGTGGTGCCGCAAACATCGCTGACGGGTCTCTGAGGCACAATTTATTTCACTAACAGTTTGGGGTTATTTCACTAACACCCCGTGGTGGAGCTGGGGGGAATCGAACCCCCGTCCATCAGGTGCTCAACGTTCGTGCTACGACCATTCCCAACTTCGGTGCTGACGCAACACCATCGGTGGGTCGAATGAGTTCAACTTGCGTTGAACACAGCGGGTCGTCTTTGCGGCCTGTCAACAGACTTTCCTGCGGTCAGCTTTCTTTCCAGCTGTCATCCACCGCTTCTGTTGCCGGGCTGCGGTGAACTGGCCCCGTGCGGTCTCACGACTCACGAGTGCTCTCTGTCACCTAAAAATTAGGCGGCGAGAGCGAACTGCTCGTTAGCAGATATTTTTTTGCCCCGTTTAACGAATCTGAGCAATTCGGGTCGCACGCTCGCCCAGCGAAACTGATGTCGAAACCTGTCAGCCCCAGTGATGAGTATGTATTACGTAGTGTGCTCTTTTCTGATGCACGTGTTCATTGTAGGCCAAGTAATTGCAGTTCAGAACGCAGAAATAGGCTTTAAAAGCCCTTATTTTTCCTGCCGAGTTCGCGTTGAATTTCGCGCTTCACATCGCGTTCTGCAATGGCTTGGCGCTTGTCGGCATGTTTACGGCCTTGGGCGAGAGCGAGTTCTACCTTTACGCGTCCGTCGCGCAAGATGAAACTTAACGGCACCAACGTGTGGCGATCTTTCATGATGCTTTCGCGGAAGCGACGAATTTCAGTTGCGTGGAGAAGTAACTTGCGCGGGCGATCGGGGTCGTGGGCGCCAACACCAACGGCAAAACGGTACGGAGCAATGTGTACGCCTTCGAGCCACACCTCGTGGTTAATGACGCGGGCATAAGCATCGGCAAGTTGTACCTGGCCTGTGCGCAAGCTCTTTACTTCACTGCCTACCAACACAATGCCGGCTTCCACCACATCGATAATGGTGAAGTCGTGGCGAGCCTTGCGGTTGCTCGCAAGGATGGTTTGCCCTGCTTGTTTCATAGAAGTGCGTTCAGGCTACCGAGAGACCAAGCTCAGTAATTTCCGCTGCTGCTTGTGTGCAGGCATCGATGAGTTCATGCATGCGCTGTGGGGTGAGGCGAGTGCTGGGGCCTTGAATGCCTAATGCATATTGAATGTGCTGTGATGTCTTGCCATAGGGCAGTACAGGAACGGCAACTCCGTTTGCTCCGTCGTAGCGTTCGCCAATGTTGAGTGCATATTTTTGAGCAGCAACTTCGTGTAGGTGTATTGTGAGTTCAGCTGGCGAAGAAATTGTGCTGTCGGTGAACTTCTCTAGTTTCCCCAACTGCTGAATTGCTGTGTCTATTCCTTGTGCGCTAAATGCGAGCAGAATCTTTCCCATTGCAGAGGCATGAAGAGATAACTCGCGGCCTGACAAATGATCAACGCGTAAAGCTTGTGAGGAATGTTTTTGTGCAACAACGTGTGCAGTGTCGTTGTGCAGCACTGCAAGGCTGGTTGATTCGCCAGTGAGTGAACACAGCCGCTGCAAAATGGGCTGCACACTTTCTAAGCCAATAGAAGAGAGGTACTTGCGCCCGAGTACTCCGGCGAGGGGGCCGAGTTGGTAACGCTCTGTGATGGGATCTTGTGTCACCAGATGCGTATCGACCAAAGTGCGAATAATGCGGTGAGTGGTGCTGGGGCTTAAGTGCACTTCTTGCGCAATCGACTTCAATGCAAGACCAGGGTGGGCGGTGTCGGCGTCGGCTGGTGTGTCGGCCAAGACCCGCAATATGGAAACAGCTCGCTCAATGGAGTGCACCCCAGAGGTGGGCTGAGCGGCTGACGTCATACGACATATTGCCAAGGTTCAACATATTTTCCGCTGATGTTGCAATTCCCGATAAATATGACTAGGTTTGTCAACAATAAGAAACGGAATATAATTCCGTATAGTGGAACCAAGGAGAAAGTCATGGTCGTACATTCGCTCAAGAAGGGCAAAGCCCGTGTGCTTGCCCTCGCTGTGGTCGCAAGCACTGCGTTAGTTGCGGTTGCTGGGTCGGCACAGGCATCAACAACACCCGTCGCAAAAGCAAAGAAAATTCGTATTGGTTACTTTGCCAACGTCACTCATGCCACGGCGCTGGTGGGTGTGCAGGAAAAACTCTTCGAGAAGTCATTTGCCAAAGACAAAACAAAAGTTGAATTCGTGGTGTTCAATGCTGGCCCAGCTGTCATTGAAGCCATGAAGGGTGGGGCGATCGATGCAAGTTATATCGGGCCGAACCCAGCCTTAGCTGGTTACGCAAGTACCAATGGCAGCTTGTTGCGCATTGTTGCCGGTGCAACGCTCAATGGTGCACAACTCGTTGTGAATAGCTCTATCAACTCAGTTGCCGACCTCAAGGGAAAAACAATTGCTACTCCTCAACTTGGCAACACCCAAGACGTAGCAGCGCGTACGTATTTCAAGAGCCAAGGGTTTGCAACCAATATTTCTGGTGGCGGCGATGTGAAAATTGCTCCAACAGAAAATGCCTCAACGCTGACTTTGTTCAAGAGCGGCAAGCTCGATGGTGCATGGGTGCCAGAACCGTGGGCTTCTCGTTTGGTGTTGGAAGGAAATGGAAAAGTGCTTCTCGACGAAAAGAACATTTGGCCAAATCAAAAATTCCTCACCACCAACCTCATCGTCACGTCGAACTTTTTGAAGAAATTCCCAGCATCAGTAGAAACATTGCTCAATGCTCATATTGGAATCAACAACTTCATTACGCAAAGTAAGAATCTCGTTCGAGTAAAAGCCGATATCCAAGCGGAATTGTTAGCGAAGACCGGCAAAAACCTCACACCGGAAACACTCGACCGCGCCTGGAGCAATGTGATTATTAGTAACGAACCATTGGCAAAAGGTTTGGTGAGTACTGCAAATAACGCAATTGCTGCGGGGCTCTTACAAGTGCCGGCACAGGGTCTCACCAAAATTTACGACCTACGGATTTTGAACAAAATCTTGCTGACGAAGAACCCGAAGTTTAAGAAATACAGCGCAGCAGGGTTGGGTCTGAGCTAATGACCGAAACATCTGGTCTCGTTCTCAACGGATTGTCGAAGCGTTTCTCTGGAGACGCTTCGACAGTTCTTGACAATATCTCCCTTTCTATTGCGGAAGGGGAGTTTGTCTGTTTGCTTGGCGCAAGCGGATGTGGAAAAACAACCTTGCTGAATCTCATTGCGGGCTTGGATGAGCCAACAAGTGGAACCATTTCTGCAAACGGTCGCACCTCGCTCATCTTTCAAGAACCTGCACTTTTCCCTTGGCTAACGGCAGGGAAAAACATTGAGTTGGCATTGAAAGCTGCTGGCGTTGAGCGTGCACAGCGTAAGGAGAAAGCTCAAGAGCTGTTGCGTCTTGTACATCTCGATAAGTCGTACGACCAGCGCCCACATGAGCTGTCGGGTGGAATGAAGCAGCGTGTTGCTATTGCGCGCGCGTTGGCTCAAGAGTCAAAAATCTTGTTGCTCGATGAACCATTTGCTGCACTCGATGCCATTACGCGTGACTTTTTGCATGAAGAAATTTCTCGCGTGTGGAAAGAGCGTGGGCTCACCATTGTTTTCGTTACACATAACGTGCGTGAAGCCGTTCGACTAGGCCAGCGAGTGCTGTTGTTGTCGTCGCGGCCGGGGCGAGTGATTCGCGAATGGAATATTGATATTGCACAACCACGCAATATTGACGACCCACAAGTTGCCGTCTTGGCATCGGAAATTACCGCTGAATTGCGTCAGGAGATTCGTCGCCATGCCCGCTGATTTTGAAGTTCAAGAAGTTGATGATTTAGCAACACTGGAGTCGGGTTTAGATGCACTCGAGTCTTCAGGCGAACAAGAGAAGCGTTTTACGCTGAAGCGCCTTTTGTTGAAATCGTCTCCGGCATTCATCGCAATTGCAGTTGTGCTTGGTATTTGGCAGTTGCTCTTCGCGCTGAAGGTGAAACCCGACTATGTGATTCCAAGCCCGCAGATGGTGTGGAACTCATTCACCACTCAATGGAAATTGGGAATGGTGTGGCCTGCAGTGCAGAACAGCATCACGCGAGGCTTTATTGGCTTTGCTTTGTCTATTGCTATTGCCACGCCTCTCGGGATACTTGTTTCGCAAGTGAAGTTTGCTCGGCTCGCATTGCGGCCTGTGCTCACGGGTTTGCAGCAACTGCCATCGGTGGCGTGGGTTCCGGCTGCAATTATTTGGTTTGGTCTGTCGCCAAGCACCATTTATTGCGTGGTCATTTTGGGAGCCACGCCGTCTATTGCTAATGGTCTTGTTTCTGGAATTGACCAGATACCTCCGCTGTACTTGCGTGCAGCGAAAGTACTGGGTCTCTCTAGGTTTGCCTCCATTAGGCAAGTGGTGCTACCTGCAGCATTTCCTGGTTATTTGTCGGGGCTAGAACAAGGTTGGGCTTTTGCTTGGCGTTCGCTGATGGCTGCCGAGCTCATAGCCATTTCTCCTGATCTTGGTGCGGGCCTTGGGCAACTTCTAGAAGTGGGTCGCACGCTGGGCGATATGTCGCTCATTGTGATGAGTATCTTCCTCATTCTCATTACTGGTATTTGCGTAGAGCGACTCTTTTTTGCACCAATTCGCAAGCGCGTGTTTCGTGCGCGTGGTCTTCTTGTTGAGTAGTCGTACAGTGTGGAAACTCTGGCGCTAATGTCACAGTGCATGCTGACGGTTAGCGCACATTCCATTGAAGAGATGAAACAACACGCTCTCAATGGCTACCCCTACGAGAGTTGTGGGCTGTTAGTAGGCGTGCGCGAAACAGGAGTGGTGGCTCGGTTTGTGCCATGTACAAACGTGGCCAACAGTGCCCGCGTGTACACCATCGATGCCAAGGAGCATTTTCGCGCCGAGATGGCAGCTGAAGACGATGGCTATGAGGTGATTGGCGTGATGCATAGCCATACCCACAGTGAGGCGTACCCCAGCCCCACCGATGTGGCCCAGGCCCCTGACCCTGGTTGGCACTATGTGATTGTGACCCTGAAGAGGGAAGTGCCCGAAGTGAGGAGTTTTCTCATCAACTCCGAGGCCCCAGAGCCTGCTCAGATTGAAGAAGAAAGCATCTCTGAGCTGATCTGAGCATCCGAGCGAGCAATTCAGTACAATTCCGACAGTATTAGTCACGAATTGCCAAAGGAGGCCACATGTTGAACGACAGCGTGCTTGACCTCATTGGCAATACCCCGATGGTCGATGTGAGCGTTTTGTCGCCCAACCCACGGGTGCGTTTGGTGGCAAAGTTGGAAAACCAGAACCCCTTTGGTTCGGTGAAAGACCGTATTGCAAAGTCGATGATTGAAGCCGCGGAAAAAGACGGCACCTTATTGCCAGGTCAGCGCATCTTGGAACCATCGTCGGGCAACACTGGCATTGCTCTTGCAGCTATTGCGCAAATTAAGGGTTACCCCATCACTATTTTGATGCCGACGAGCGTGTCGATTGAGCGTCGTCAAATGTTGCAAATTTTTGGCGCCGACATTGTGCTTACACCCGGTGAAGAAGGTTCAAACGGTGCAGTGCGTCGTGCGCAAGAGATGTCTGAAGCGCATCCTGAATGGTGCTTCTTGTATCAGTACGCAAACAATGCCAACCCGCAGGCACACTATGAAAATACTGGCCCGGAAATTTGGCGTGACTGCCCTGAAATTACGCACTTCGTTGCAGGTCTTGGCACTTCAGGAACATTGATGGGCACCGGGAAGTTCTTGAAAGAGAAGAATCCGAACATCAAACTCATTGCTATTGAGCCGCCACTCGGTGAGCGTGTTGAAGGTCTACGCAACTTGGAAGACGGGTACATCCCACCTGTTTTTGAAAACTGGCACGGCTTTGAACTTCTCGATCGCAAGCGTGTGGTGCGACCACGTGAAAGCATTGAGTGGACGCGACGCCTTGTTGCTGAAACAGGAATTTTTGCTGGTCTGTCTTCCGGAGCCAGCCTTGCTGGAGCAGTAAAAGTGGCCCAAGACCTTGAAGAAGGTGTGGTGGTGTTTGTGGTGTGCGACGGTGGCTGGAAGTACTTGTCAACTGGTGCCTACACCGACGATCTCGATGCTGCAGAAGCAGCTGCTGAAAAAATTATCTACTTCTAACTCGCTACCAAAATAATGAGGCCGAGCAATACAACGCCGGCTGCGGTGATGCGACGTCGAGCATTTCCCTCTTTGAGCACTTTCCACCCAAAGAGTGCAGCAAGAACCACGCTTGATTCCCTGATTGCAGTGACGTAGCCAACCGAAGCACGTTGAACGGCGAGGAGCACCATCCAATAGGTGAGCACCGATGCACATGCGGTGACCGTGAGAGGTTTCCATCGGGTGCGCAACGTGTGTTTCATTTCCTGAGCACGACCCATTGCGAGGCCATGCAACGAAATGAAAAATGCACCTGTCATGAAAATGGTGAGCGGGTACAAGTTGCCGCCGGTAACACGCGAACCGTGACTGTCGACCGTTGAGTAGATGCCTATGGTTAAGGAAACGCACAAGGCAGCAAGTACGTGTTTGTTGTCGGCAGGCCCTGCTAGCAAGAAGAGGCCACCAGCAGCAATCGCAATGCCAAGTACGTTGACGATGCTGAGATGGTCGTTGAGAAAGACCACGCCTCCTAATGCGGCGAGCACTGCTCCGTTTCCGCGAGCAATGGGGTAGGTAACGGAGAAATCTCCAAGGTCATATGCGCGAGCGAGGAACCACACGTATCCCACATGGGTGATGCCGCTCAATGAAGCCCATAGCCACGCCTCGTGGGGAACACCGCCAGAAGCAACAATGAAAATGCTGCATAAAACACCTGCAATGGTCATTTGTGCCCATAATGCGAGCCAACGGTCGCCACTTTGTTTGATGGCAATGTTCCAACTTGCATGCAATATGGCGGCGCCAAGAGCGAGAAGTGTGGCACCAAGCACAATGCAACCGTACTCGTATGCGCCAGCCTCTAACCTGTTCACGGAATGGTGCAGCCAATTGGAATGTTTGACTCAGGCTTTGGTGGCTTGACGGTTGCTCGAGCAGTTATCGACCTGTTGCCACATGAAGACCTTGTTTATATTGGCGATACGGGCCGGTACCCCTATGGCAATAAGCCAGCAGCAGAAGTACAACGCTTTGCTCATGAAATTGCTACGAGCTTGGTGAACGACTTCGATGTGAAGCTCATTGTGGTGGCGTGCAACACTGCTGCTTCGGTTGCACTTGAGCAGTTGAAAGAAACTTTGCCCGTGCCAGTAGTGAGTGTCATTGAACCTGGTGTGAGTGCGCTCGTGCAAACCACACGCAACAAGCGAGTGGGCGTCATAGGCACTGTGGGAACAATCGACTCGGGCGCATATGAACAAGCCGTTGGAGCAGCAGATGCTTCGGTGTCGTTGGTGTCGGCAGCATGCCCTGGGTTGGTGGAGTTCGTTGAGCGTGGGCAAACAAGTGGTCCTGAAGTCACACTTCTTGCGCAACGACTACTTGCTCCCATTGTTGATGCTGGTGTCGACTCATTGTTGTTGGGGTGCACGCACTATCCGTATTTGGCGCGTGTCATTAGCGACGTGATGGGCCCCGATGTGGTGCTGGTGTCATCGGGCGACGAAACGGCATTTGCGGTAAAGAAAATGCTTGAAGTTGCTGAGCTACAAGAAGACACAGATCGTGTGGGCGAGCACTCTTTTTATTCTTCCGGAGACCCAGAGTGGTTTGCGCACTTGGGGCGCCGACTATTTGGTCCGGAACTGAGCGATGCACAGTCGTGGATCGTAAAATAAACATTCACTAATAAGGAGACAACATGACACGACCAGACGGACGCGCTGCTAATGAATTACGGCCACTTACCTTTCAACGCGATTTCACCGAGATGGCAGCCGGGTCTGTTTTGGTTTCCTTTGGCAACACACGCGTGTTGTGCACCGCTTCGGTCGATGAAAATGTGCCACGTTGGATGAAGGGCACTGGCAAGGGCTGGGTCACTGCGGAATACAGCATGTTGCCGGGCTCATCGCCAGAGCGCGTTGACCGTGAAGCCGCTAAGGGCAAGCAAAGTGGCCGCACAGTTGAAATTCAGCGCCTCATTGGCCGCTCATTGCGCGCAGCGTGCGACATGAAACTTCTTGGTGAGCGCCAAGTAGTGGTCGACTGTGATGTATTGCAGGCCGATGGTGGAACACGCACCGCAAGTATTTGTGGCGGGTTTATTGCTTTGCACGACGCACTCACACGTGTGCAGCAAAATGGTCTCATTACAGCGCACCCATTGCATTCGCAGTGTGCAGCAATCAGCGTGGGCATTCATAATGGCCAACCCATTCTCGACCTGCCTTACGTGGAAGATAGTTCGGCCGAAGTCGATATGAACGTGGTGATGTTGCAGCCAGTTGCTGGCGGCGAACCAAGCTTCGTTGAAGTGCAAGGCACTGCAGAAGGTAAAGCATTCAGCCGTGGTGAACTCGATGACCTTTTGGGTTTGGCTGCACATGGGCTGGGGCAAATCTTTACGGTGCAGCGCAACGTGCTGTCGACGTCACCAGTTCCTCGCACCTTGGGTCGTTAACCGTGGCGCTGCAACTGGTGTGTGCTTCGGCAAACCCGGGAAAAGTTGCAGAAATTGAACAACTCATGCCGCAAGGAGTTTCCTTGTTGCCGCGGCCCACTACGGTTCCCGACGTTGTAGAAGACGCCGACACGTTGGTGGGTAATGCGCGCCTCAAGGCACAAGCCATTGTGAATGCAACGGGGTGCCCGGCACTCGCCGACGATACGGGGCTCTTTGTTGACGTACTTGAGGGCATGCCTGGGGTACGAACAGCGCGTTATGCCGGCGAAGATGCAACCGATGCCGACAACAAACGAAAGCTTCTTGCAGCGTTAGAGAATTCCACTGAGCGTTCGTGCCGTTTTAAAACAGCAGTTGTGGTGCTGTGGCCCAATGGTGATGAAATTGTGGTGGAAGGCGTGTGCGAAGGCGCCATTGCTCTCAAGGAAACAGGAACTCTCGGTTTTGGTTTCGACGCAGTTTTCATACCGGCCGACGGCGATGGAAGAACTTTTGCCGAAATGAATGCGGTAGAAAAAAATGCGATGTCGCATCGGGGACGCGCATTTGTTGAACTAGCGAAAGTGCTTACCAACCACGTAGGTCAATAGCCCATTCATCAACTACAAGTCCTTCACGGTGCACGAAGGCACGCTCGTGTTGAGACATGGTGGGGTCAATGTGTGCGGGTGTCACCAAAATGCGTTCACCCACTTGGGGGAGTGTGAGCGGTGCGGGAACGGGTTGCGACGCTGCATCGCGCTTCACGGCAAAGGTGATGTGTTCATCGGAGCAAAACCACACGTCGTATCCGTCTACTTCAGGGTTTCCGTGGTCCATGCCGAGAGCCTTGAGCCCGACGTCGGCAACAGCCCACTGTGCGGAGCGAGAAATCACAGTTCCTACAACGTGTACGGCTTGGATGAAGGGAAAGCCAAGCGTTGCGTAGTGCGAGTCCATGAGTGCATAACTGCCAGCTTGCAGTTCGGTAATACCCGACGTTAAGTGTTCTTTGTATGTTCCTGTTCCGCCGGCAGAGATGATGTCGCCTCCAACAATTTCGGCACATGCATGCAGCGTTTGCATTGAGGCATTTACCTGATGTGATTTGTCGGTGCTCTTCTCCATCATGAGGTGGCCTTCGTAGCCCATCACTCCGCGCACGATGAGCCCAAGCGACCTTGCTAAATCGGCGAGGCGCCCGGCGTCGTCGGGTTCGCAGCCACAGCGCGGCAGCCCAACGAAAATATCGATCACTACTTTTTTCAGACCCGCACGAAATGCAGCACGAATTGTTTCTTCAGAGTCAACGGCAACGGTGACGTTGGTTCCGGCGAGTGCACCAAGTCGTGCCACATCGATACATTCGTTGGCGAGCAAAATATCGGTGTTCAGGTCTGCCTTGGCAAGACCAAGCACTTCTCGTGGAGTTGCGCAGGTAAAACCCGTGTGACCGAAGCGTTCTTGCACCTTGGCAAGTGAGGTGCACTTATGTGCCTTCACATGGGGCCGCAGAGTGGTGCCGGGGTATAAAGCCGCCATGGCAGACAAATTGTGCTCGAGCGCGTTGGCCTCAACAATGAGGGCCGGGGTCGGTAGGTCGTCGATGTACACGTGCCGACGGAGAGACTCGAACTCTCACTGGCGGCGTCCTAAGCGCCGTGCCTCTGCCATTGGGCTACGTCGGCGACGGTGGAAGGCTACCGAGAGATCGGGAGGAGTCACGAAAATGGCAAAGATTCATTGATTTTGGCCAATGAAGGCAAAGGGCGGGGAATTTCTTTGACAGAATGTAAAAGTGACAACAACTCAGCACTCCACCAGCGTCTCGGGCCTTTCCCCAGAAGCCCTCATTACTCAGCTCGGTCTCGCCGACACGGTGGTTGACGAAAAGGCGCTTGCCAACAGCGTCAAGCGCTTTGCTGAACAGAAAATTGTTCTTCCCACCTTTGCTCAACTTGCCGACCCGTCAAAAATTCCCGCAAGCATCACGGCTGGTGTCGACAAAAATGCACCCGATGCTCGCAACCTTTTTCGTGTGCACTGGTACAACGACATGGCCGGTAACCGTGTTGATGTGCCGAACTATGTGGTGTTGCCACAAGCCCTCACCGGCGTGGAAAGCCCCATTGTTGTCGCATTCGGCGACCGCTTTCCCATGATCACAGCACACAAGGTGTTGGCTGCATTTTCATGTTTCGTGCCACGAGTGATTTCGGGTCAATTCGACCCCACCCGTCATCGTGCGGTGTGGCCAAGCACGGGCAACTATGCGCGTGGTGGAATTGCCATCAGCCGTATTTTGGGAAGTCGTGGTGTTGCAGTGTTGCCTGCAGGCATGTCGCAAGAACGCTTCGATTGGCTCGACAAATGGGTGGCTGACCCTTCCGACATTGTGCGCACGCCAGGCACCGAGAGCAACGTCAAAGAAATTTACGACGCATGTAACGAGATGGCCAAAGACCCAGGCAACTTTATTTTGAACCAGTTCTGTGAATTTGGAAACCACGTGGGCCACTACGCAGTAACAGGTACGGCACTTGCTCATATTTACGAGCACTTCCGCGAAAATTCAGGCAACAAAAACCTGCGTCTTGCTGCATTTACCTCAGCAACAGGAAGTGCAGGCACCATCGCTGCCGGCGACAAACTCAAAGATGTTTATGGCACCAAAGTGGTGGCAGTTGAAGCGTTGGAATGCCCCACCATGTTGGAAAACGGTTTTGGTGAACACAACATTCAAGGTATTGGCGACAAGCATGTGCCACTCATTCAAAACGTCATGAACACCGATGTAGTGGTGGCGGTGTCAGACCGCGCAACCGATGAACTCGATGTGATGTTCAACACTCCAGCGGGCAAAGAGTACATGGCAACGCGTTTAGGTCTTTCGGCCGAACTCATTGATGCCTTGGAGCACTTTGGTTTCTCTGCAATTTGTAATGTGATCGCTGCAATTAAAACAGCAAAACTTCTGAACTACGGACCCGACGATGTGCTCATTACCATCGCAACCGATGGTGGCGCGTTGTACCCAAGCGAGCGCGAAAAAACTCTTGCCCGCCGTTTCAAGAACAACTTCACAGCAGTCGATGCGGCCGAAGTATTTGGTGAGCACGTAGGTGCCATTGGAACTGGTGCAATGATCGACTGCACCGAGCGAGATCGCAATCGCATCTTCAACCTGGGTTACTACACATGGGTTGAGCAGCAGGGAACTCCGCTCGATGTGTTTGAAGCTCGTCGCTCACAGTCGTTCTGGCGCCACATCCGCACCTATCAGCCAGTGTGGGACAACATGATTACCGAATTCAACGCCCGCGTCGCTGCACAATAGAGATATGAAAACGCAGGTCATCGACAGCCTGCAGTGTGCTGTATGCGGTGCACGGGTACCTGTTGATCAACCGTTGTCGTGGCGTTGCCCACAGGCAAATAGCGACGACCGGCATCACGTTTTGCATTTCGTTGGTGCGCCAAGTGCAAACAACTTTCAACCTGTGGAATCGGAAAACCCATTTGTGCGTTTCCAAGAGTTGTTGGCGTGGGATGCTTTTGCTGCACAACACGGAACTTCATTCGGCGAGCGTCGAGAGTTCATTGAACGCCTCGATGTGCAAGTGGCAGGCGTTGCAGGAGTGGGGTTTCGCCGCACTCCCTTTGCTCGCCATGCAGAGTTGTCGCGCGTGTTGGGCTTTGAAGGAACTGGCGGCTTATGGGTCAAAGATGAAACACATAACGTTGCCGGATCTCAAAAGGCACGACATCTCTTCACTGAGTTGTTGCATTTAGTTTTTGCTGAAGAAAAAGGTCTTGCCCCATGGGGCGCAAATCGTCCCGAACTTGCCATTGCATCATGTGGTAATGCCGCAATTGCAGCAGCAACTCTTGCAGCAAGCGTGCAGTGGCCTTTGCGCGTGTTTGTGCCAGAGAGTGTTGACGCAGTGGTGTTGGAAACTTTGCGCTCACTTGGCGCTCATATTGAGGTGTGCATGCGTCAACCAACAGATCCTGCCGGTGATCCGTGCGTACTGCGTTTTCAAGAGTATGTGTCACGCGGTTCATTGCCATTCGGCGTGCAAGGTACCGAAAATGCATGGTGCCTCGACGGTGGGCGAATGATTGGTCTTGAGATGCTCGAGCAATTTCCGAACACTCAACAACTCCAGCGTATTTTTGTGCAAGTAGGTGGCGGAGCATTTGCTTCTGGCATTGGCGACGCTTTGCGTATTGCTGAAGTGCAAGGAACTCATTTGCACGCAGTGCAAACACAAGGCTGTAGCCCACTTGCGCGAGCATGGAGTCGTGCTGAGCAAACCGGTGGAACCTTGAATGCAGGTGCACGCTGGAGTGAGTGCATGTGGCCGTGGGAAGAAGTACCTACTTCGCTAGCCGATGGCATCTTGGACGATGAAACCTACGATTGGATCTCTATTTGTGACGCCATGACACGTACTGGAGGATTCCCGGTTGTTGCACCAGAATCAGATGTTGTGGCCGCTTACGAACTGGCACAAAAGAGCTCAGGCATCAATGTCAGCCCCACGGGTTCGGCTGGTCTTGCTGGCCTCATGACCTACATTGCCCAGAATAAGGGAAACTATGAGCAGGAAAATATTGCAGTTGTTTTCAGCGGAGTATTGCGTTCATAGAGCCGCTCAAGCGACTTCAATGAGTTTTCCGTTGTCAACGTCATAAACGAATCCGCGAATATTGTCTTTATGCAAGATGAATGGTGAATGCCGTAGACGACTCATGCTTTGTCGAACGTCTTCATGCGGGTCTTTGAAAGCCTCAAGCGACCAGCCGGGCTTAATGCCGCTTTCGCTGACGAGCTCATCGTAGAAGTCGCCTTCATTTAAGTTCTCTAAGCCGCAGTTGGTGTGGTGCACCAGAATAATTTCACACGTATTGAGCCGGCGCTGTGAAAGAACCAATGAGCGCACGACATCGTCGGTGACCACGCCACCTGCGTTTCTAATGATGTGTGCATCTCCATGGTCGAGACCCAGCATCTGGAAAATATCCATGCGGCTATCCATGCACGCCACAATGGCAAGGCGTCGTTTCGGTTTAACACTGAGGCCGTGGTCGGCAAAGGCCTGCACAAATGTGGTGTTGTGTTCGAGTAGCTCTTCAGCGTTGGCGAGAAAGGGGGTCTCTGCGTTTTCCACGACGACATTCTGCCACTTTCCAGCATTGACACGTCATTTTTATCGGAACGTAACTTCGAGACCGAGGCCAATGGGCAGTAGCCTAAGGGCATGACTTCGCACGTGTCGCACAACACATCGTCCATTACGACCCCAATGGGGGCCGACGCAGGCTCCGGCGACGCACGCTTCGACGTGTTCGGTCGCCTCATGAAGAACCGCGTCATCATGCTCGGTACCGACGTGAACGACGACATTGCTAACCAAATTTGTGCACAGTTGTTGTATCTCGAAGGCGAAGACTCCAATGCCGACATTTGGCTCTACATCAATAGCCCAGGTGGATCCATCACTGCAGGTATGGCCATTTACGACACCATGCAGTTCGTATCGTGCGACATTGCAACAGTGTGCATGGGTCTTGCGGCTTCAATGGGTCAGTTCCTGCTCACTGCCGGAGCAAAAGGGAAGCGTTACACCTTGCCAAATGCCCGCATCATGATGCATCAACCTCTTGCAGGTTTGCGCGGACAAGCAACCGACATTGCTATTCAGGCCGAGCAACTGCACCACGTGAAGCACAAGATGGCAGAACTCACTGCGTTTCACTCAGGCAAAGAAATTGCGCAAATTCAAGCCGACAGCGAGCGTGACCGTTGGTTTACCGCTGAACTGGCTCAGGAATACGGTTTGGTCGACAAGGTCATTGTGAAGCGGGGCGAGATCCGCTGATATCAACAGCACACGTGTCGAGGGTCCACTTGAAAGCGCGTTGCGCTGCGGTGTTGCTCTCGTAAGCGTGTTTGGTAATCGCTTCAACATCGGTGGTATTTCCCGTGTTGATGTGTGCGGCTTCGGCCAATAAGGCAGTGAGGGCTTCCCAGTCTTTTGCCACGTCGATGGGTGCTACTTTGCCGATGCGTTCATAGCTGGCAACGAGAAGATCAATATCATTTTGCGTTGCAATGGGCGTATTGATTTGAGGTAGTTCTTTAGCCAATTGACGGCAAAATTGCGTTCCAGTGCGCTTTTGTTCGCCACATGAAGAAGTACTCGCCATAAAAATTGCACAACTTATTGCCACAAAAGCACTACGTCGCCACACACGGAGATGTTGAGGTGATTTCTTCACTGTCAACAGTTTCCCACATGCATATTCCTGCGAGATGCATTTCATCGTGACGAAAGTGAGGGCTCGTGTTTTCGAGCATTAGGTCAGCAACATTGCTCGGTATTCAAGGAACGCCGATCTCTGTTGAAGTGCATATTGGTAGTGGATTGCCTGGCTTTACCGTTGTTGGTCTTCCCGATGAAGCATGTCGAGAAGCGCGCGACCGTGTACGTGCAGCCTTGCTGTCGAGTGGGGCTGAATGGCCCAACAAGAAAATCACCGTCAACTTGGCACCGAGTAGTCAACGCAAAGGCGGGGTCGGGCTCGACCTTGCACTGGCAATGGGCATTCTTGCTGCAAGTGGGCAAATACCGATTGACCATTTGGCGGAGTATTCCTTTGTCGCCGAACTTGGTCTTGATGGTTCATTGCGCCCGGTGCCCGGTGCTGCGCCACTCGTTGCAGGTTTACGCGACACTCGTGTTGTGGTGGCGCCTCCCAATGCGCGCGAAGCAAAAGTAGCGAGCCCACGCAGCATTCATTGCGCGGGCACATTGCGCGAAGTGGTGCTTGCACTGCGTGGCGATGGTGAATGGCTCGATACATCGTCTCAAGAGAGCATGAAAGGAACGACACATTTCGCAGACATGAGTGATGTACGGGGGCAACCCACTGCACGCCTTGCAGCAGAAATTGCGGCTGCTGGTGGACATCACATTTTGTTTGTGGGTTCACCTGGTGCGGGTAAAACGATGATTGCAGAGCGGTTACCTGGTTTATTGCCGCCGCTCACCAACGAAGAAGCGGTAACGGCAACCATGATTCATTCTGCAGCAGGTGCCTCTTTACCACCGGGTGGTCTCATTACCTTTCCTCCCTTTCGCGCACCGCACCACAGTGCTTCGATGATCGCAATGGTGGGCGGGGGAAGCAGTGTCTTGCGTCCAGGCGAAGCATCGCTGGCACATGGCGGTGTGCTCTTTCTCGATGAAGTGGGTGAGTTCATGCCGTCGGTGCTCGATGCACTGCGTCAACCATTAGAAGAAGGTGAAGTACGCATTGCGCGAGCAAGTGCCGGCGTTACATTGCCTGCACGGTTTTTATTGGTCGGCGCAACAAACCCGTGCCCTTGTGGTGGAGGAGCACCAGGTGCGTGCGTGTGTAATGAAACAGCACGTGCTCGGTACCTGCGCAGGTTGTCTGGGCCTTTTCTCGATCGCTTTGATCTGCGTGTTGCTGTTGCGATGACAGGGGTAGAGGAGTTACTCGATGTACGCGAAGGTGAACCAACTGCAATTGTGCAAGAACGCGTTGCGCGGGTGCGTCAGATGTCGTTGCATCGTTCGGGTGGAGTCAACGCCAGGCTTTCAGCACAAGAACTAGATACCTATGCGCCGTTAACGAATGAAGCACGTAACGTGCTGCGTCGCGAACTTGAACTGGGGCGTCTCACGGGCCGCGGCTACCACCGTATTCGTCGCGTTGCTCGCACGCTTGCCGACTTGTCGGGAAATGATGGAGAGATTCCAGAAGACACTATTCGTGTGGCGCTGCTCTTACGTACGCGCCTGCATGAAAGAGATGTCGCTATATGAGCAACCACCTTGGGTTGCCGGCCTGGGCCTATGCCGCTGCTCTTTCTCAATTAGAGGGCATGACGCCAAAGAAATTACGCATTGCACTTTTACATGAGGATCCGGAAGATGCTTGGAACCGATCAATTTCTGATTACCCAATAACGGAAGATTCTGTTGCTCGCATGTTTGAATGCTGCGAAGAAAAAAATATGCAGGTGGTCAGCATTGCCGACCCAACATACCCACGCACTTTGCGCTACGACCCAACACCACCAGCGGTGCTTTTCTATCGGGGGTCACTTGCCGCATTGCAACAGCGACGTGTAGGAATTGTAGGCACGCGGTCACCAACACCATCTGGGGTCTACACCGCACGAGAATTTGGTGAGCAATTAGCCGCCAATGAAATTGCCGTTGTCTCGGGTCTTGCTCGAGGAATTGACGGTGCAGTGCATCACGGAATGAAATTGCACTACGACGAAGCGTTGCCCAGCACGTCGCAGGCATTAGGCAAGCCCATTGGTGTGGTGGCGTGCGGTCTTGATGTGGTGTATCCAAAAAGCAATGCGGGGTTGTGGAATTGGGTGGGTGAAAACGGACTTTTGCTCAGTGAATATGGGCCTGGAGTGCAGCCCGAGCCGTACCGTTTCCCGCAACGCAACCGCATTATTGCGGCGCTGTCTGAGGTGGTTGTTGTGGTGGAGTCTCGCGAGTCGGGTGGCTCGATGCTGACGGTCGCAGAAGCAATTCGGCGCAATATTGAGGTCTTTGCCGTACCCGGTTCACCGCGTGTCGCCTCTGCTGGTGGTACCAACCTGCTCATTCAACAGGGCTGTGGGCCAGTCACCAGTGTTGACGACCTCTTTGCTGCTCTTGCACTCGATCATCGCCGCACGGCGGGGAGTAGTTATGAAACACGAGTGCCACCCGATGCTCACGACCTCGACGTACTTCATGAGTGTCAAGACGGAGCAGTGACACTTGACCACCTTGTGCTGTCATTGCGCAGGCCGTTATACGACATTGCCGTGAGTTTGGGCAGGCTGGAAGCGCTGGGTTGGGTGGTGGACACCAATGGTTGGTGGGAAGCGCTCATGAGGTAGTTCCACCCACTACCTTGAAGGTGTGGGCGGCACGCGGGCTACGCCATTGGCGTCATGGAAAATGGAGGAGTTCATCACTTCTCTCACTGCGATGTCGCTGAACACGCAAAGTGCGTACCGGTCTGACGTTGAACTCTTTGCGCAGTGGGTAAGTGATGAACACGATGCGCATCGACCCGATGTGGTGACGCGCTCCATGGTGAAGCAGTATCTTGCATTTCTCACCAATACCAAGCCCACAGAAAATGCGAAGGGCACTCATGCCAAACGCACCATTGCTCGCAAGCTTGCTGCTTTGCGTCGTTATTACTCGTGGCGCCTGCGCCAGTCAGACAAGAAGATAGAAAATCCAACTGTTGGTGTACGTGCTCCGAGCGGCGAGGGGCGACTGCCCCGCATTTTGAATGCCGATCAATTAGATGCGTTGCTCACAGGGTCTGAGCTAGAAGATGAACCTGTTTGGCGCTCCGCGCGTGATGTAGCAATTGTGGAACTGCTGTACGGCAGCGGACTACGTGTAAGTGAATTATGTACGCTCGATTTGGCAAATATTGATGTGAAGAACAAAGCAGCGTCGGTCTGGGGCAAAGGTTCAAAAGAACGCCGTGTACCATTAAATGAACCAACTGTGGCGGCCATTGATTTATGGATGAATCATCGCCATGAATTGGCAGTTGCAACTCCAACTGGTTCAACTGCACAAACAAGAAATCCGTTGTTCTTCAACGAACGAGGTAAACAACTTACTCCGCGAGATGTGCGGCGAATTCTTGATAGAAGATCAATCGACCCAACGCATCCACACGCACTACGCCACACCTTTGCTACACACTTGCTCGATAACGGAGCCGACCTGCGTGCGGTGCAGGAGCTGTTGGGGCATGCCAATGTTGTCACCACACAGCGCTACACGCATGTCAGCAAAGAACGATTGCAGTCGGCCTATCTCTCTTCACATCCCCGCGCATGAACATTCGAGGCGAGCGTTACACGGTAGAAACCGCTTGGGAAGATTGGTCGAGTTCCCGTACCCCTCAAGCACGTGAGTGGCTCGTCGTGAACTATTCCTCGCTCGTGAAATTCGTTGCTGGCCGACTCGGGGCCGGGTTACCTAAAAATGTCGACACTGCCGACCTCGTGAGCGCTGGCATTTTCGGATTAATGGATGCCATCGACAAATACGCGCCTGTGCATGGCGCAAAGTTTGAAACCTATGCTGTTCCTCGTATTCGTGGGGCCATTCTCGACTCTTTGCGTGCTCTCGACTGGGTGCCGCGTTCGGTGCGCACCAAGGCTCGCTCGGTGCAGACCGCAATAACGCACCTAGAGCACACAATGGGACGTGCACCTAACGATGAAGAAATTGCCGAAGAATTACAGATCACTGTGGAGGAACTCCAGAAGTGGCTCGCCGATGTTGCCGTTGGCACCGTCGGCCCTCTCGACCATCTTGTTGCCGATCGTGCCCCCTCTGGGGTGGGCCAACAAATTGGCCCTGCCGATACCGCGATGGAAGAGCATGCGTTGCGCTCACATATGCGCGAAGAAATTAAAAATCTGCCAGAACGTGAACGCACAGTTCTGGTTCTTTACTACGACGAAAATCTCACGCTGGTGGAAATTGGCGAGATCCTTGGCGTTACTGAAAGTCGCGTGTCGCAAATCCATTCAAAAGCTGTTTTGCAGTTACGGTCGAGGCTCGCTGCAGCCGAGTACTAGCGCACAAGGGCGCTCATGTTGAGCGCCGTTGTCGCTGTGGTGTTGTGCGCCGCACAAAGCGCACCGGTACCTGTGGCGGGGAAAGTCACCGACTGGTTTCGGCCGCCGCAATGTACGTGGTGCGCTGGGAACCGAGGCCTCGAGTTCGCTGTTGGGCAAAACACTCCCGTGCGCATGTCGTGGCCAGGAACCGTGACCTTTGTGGGGCCGGTGGGTGGCGTCCCTTACCTAGTGGTGGAAATCGACCAAGTGGCTGCAGGTATCGCCACAGACGGGGGTGCTCCACTCGTTACCCCCTTGTATGAGGTGTTGGGCGGGGTGAAAGGGGCCCTTGTGGCGCCGGGCGAGGCGGTGAACCCGTTGCAGGTAGTCGGTGACGCCGATCAGTGGTTTTACGTGGGGCTGCGGCTGGGCTTGCGCACAGACGGTGCATACCTCGACCCCGCAACCTTTTTTGGCCTCACCCGGCCTCGCGCCCGGTTGGTTTCACCAAATGCTGCGCGATCGTTTGTGGCACAAGGGGATTCGGGCAGTAGCCTCTCTTCTTGGCTGTCGTCAAGTCACCGTCCACACGGTGGCATGGCGGGGGCCACGAATAACTCATCAACACGTCATTGCACTGTGTCTCTTCCTGTGGTCGCTTCGGCGCGGAGGCCAGTCTCTTAACCACAGGAGAGGAGAATCATCATGGCCGTCGTCACAATGCGACAAATGCTTGAAGCTGGTTGCCACTTTGGACACCAGACCCGCCGTTGGAACCCCAAAATGAAGCGATTTATTTTTGGCGAGCGCAACGGTGTGTACATCATCGATCTTGAACAAACAATGACTCGCGTCGAGACTGCTTATGTCTTTGCACGTGATCTTGTTGCCGGAGGCGGAACCATTCTTTTCGTCGGCACCAAAAAGCAAGCACAAGATCCTGTGCGCGACTGGGCCGACAAGAGCGGAATGCCATACGTGAATGAGCGTTGGTTGGGCGGAATGCTCACCAACTTCGAAACCATTTCAAAGCGCGTGAGCAAAATGCAGGAATACGAGCGCATGCTCGAAACCGGCGAGTTTGAAGCAATGCCAAAGAAGGAAGCCCTTCTTTTGTCGCGCGAACTCACCAAGTTGCAAAAGAACCTCTCGGGTATCAGCAAAATGACACGTCGTCCAGATGCTGTTTTTGTACTCGATACTTTGAAAGAGCACATCGCTGTAACCGAAGCAAACAAGCTCGGTATTCCAGTTATCGCTGTGGTCGATACCAACGTCGACCCCGACGTGGTGACCTTCCCTATTCCAGGAAACGACGACGCGATTCGCGCCAACGACCTCATGTGCCGCGTCATTGCTGAAGCAGCACTCGAAGGTCGCCACATGGCATCGAAGAAGGCCTCAGTTGCTGCTGCACAAGCTGCAGCTGCTGCTGTGGTGAACGCTGCTGCTGCAGTTGCTGCAGTCGGAGCATCTGTTGTTGAACCAAAACCCATTCCCGCACCCCCTGCGGCACCTACTCCAGGAGCCTGATTCGCGAATGTCGTATACAGCTAAAGACGTAAAAACTCTGCGCGATTCCACCGGCGCAGGAATGATGGATTGCAAAAAAGCACTTGAAGAAAACAACGGCAATATCGACGAAGCCAAGCAGTGGCTGCGCGAAAAAGGCCTTGCAGCAAGCGCAAAGCGTGACGACCGCGAAAACAACCAGGGCGTTGTTGCCTTGGTCATTCGCGGCAACGTTGGTGCAATGGCAAAACTGAAGTGCGAAACCGACTTTGTTGCCGGTAGCGATGCTTTCAAAGCAGAAGCTGAAGCATTGGCAAACCTCATCATCGATAAAGGTGTTGCTGCAGTGTCAGAGCGTCAAGAGCAACTCGACAGCTTGAAGATTGTTCTGAAAGAGAACATTGACTTGGGCGAAGTAGTGCGCATTGAAGCCGCTGCCGGAAACGTCATCGATTCGTACTTGCACATTCAAGGTGGCCGCGGAGTCAATGGTGTACTTGTTGAAATGTCAGGTGCTACTCAAGAGTTGGCACACGATGTTGCAGTGCACATTGGTTTTGCTCGCCCTCGTTACCTCACACGTGATGAAATTCCTGCCGATGTTCTCGCTCACGAGCGCACAACATTGGAAACCATTACGCGTAACGAAGGCAAGCCAGAAGCAGCAATTGCGAAAATTGTTGAAGGCCGCATAAGTGGTTTCTACAAAGACGTTGCACTTGTTGAGCAGCCGTATGCAAAAGACGACAAGTTGTCGGTTGCGCAATTCATTGGCTCGGCAAACATTCTTCAGTACTCACAGATCGAGATCGGCTAGTTCTGAATGCCTAAAGATGGGGTTTCCACAAAAGCGAGTCCTCGTACTCAGCCACGTTGGAATCGCATCGTTTTAAAACTGTCGGGTGAAGCTCTTGCCGAGTCCACCGGTTTTGGTCTCGACACCGATGTCTTGCATCAAGTAGCAACTGAGTTGCACGAAGTGCATGAAGAGTTTGGCGTCGACATTGCTGTTGTTGTTGGTGGCGGTAACTTCTGGCGCGGCATGAAAGGTGCTGGTCAGGGTATGGACCAAGCACAAGCCGACTTCATGGGAATGCTTGCCACCGTCATGAACGGTCTTGCGTTGCAAGATGCACTTGAGCGCGTAGGTCAGCATTCACGGGTGATGTCGGCCATAGAAATGCCCAAGGTCGCCGAGCCATACATACGTCGTCGTGCTGAACGCCACTTGGAAAAGGGGCGAGTGGTTATTTTGGCTGGCGGAACGGGCAACCCGTTTTTCACCACCGATACCGCAGCTGCTTTACGTGCTGCAGAAATTTCTGCGCAAGCCATTTTGAAAGGCACGCACTCTGGTGTTGACGGGGTGTATACCGCCGACCCGAAGCTCGACCCAACAGCCACCCGATATGACCGTATTTCTCATTTCGATGTCATGAGCAAGGGCCTCAAAGTGATGGATTCCACGGCAATTACCTTCTGCATGGACCAAAAGATCCCCATTGTGGTGTTCGATCTTTTGCGCCAAGGCAATGTGAAGTCCATCCTCAGAGGTGAGGCAGTGGGTACGCTAGTCGGGTGACCGAAGAAGCTCTCCTCGACGCCATCGACAAGATGGAAAAAGCAGTCGAACATGTACAGGGCCAATTCACCACTATTCGAACGGGGCGAGCAACTCCCTCCATCGTGGAAAAATTAGCCGTCGAGTATTACGGGGCAACTGTTCCTTTGCAGCAAATTGCAGGGTTCCAGGTTCCCGAGGCGCGCATGCTGGTGGTGAAGCCACATGACCGCGGAGCCATTGCCGCTATTGAAAAGGCCATCCAAAGTTCCAACCTTGGCCTCAACCCATCGAACGATGGTGTGGTCATTCGACTTGCATTTCCTGCGCTCACCGAAGAGCGCCGCAAAGACTACGTAAAAGTAGTGAAGGCAATGGCAGAAGAAGGCCGTATTGCAGTGCGTAACGTGCGCCGTGATGTGCGCAAAAATCTGGAAACTGCTGAAAAAGATCACGATATTTCTAAAGATGAACTTGAGCGTGCGGAAAAGGAATTGGAAAAATTAACGCACGATCATATAGATCTCATCGATAAGGCTTTTACTCGCAAGGAACATGAATTACTAGAGGTGTAAACCAACTGTATGGGTGTTGCCCATGCATTACCCGAAAGGGAAGATATGACTGACGATTGGAAACGACGCGACGACACGGGAAACCGTGACGCAGAGGGTTATGGCACCGACTTTGGCGACGACTTCGGCACTGTCCAATTTGGCGACGACGCCGTTGAGCCTGTTTTGTCATTTGGCGACGACACGGGGCCACTTCCACATTGGACCGAACCACCCACTGGTGAACTGCCAAAGTTCTTGCAATCAGAACCAGCAGACGACACCGATGTGTGGTCAACTTTTTCGCAGCCCGCAGTTCAACCCAATGCGGCACCCGAGCCTTCGTATCGCGATGAGCCAACACGCGAAGCGCGCTATTTCGAAAATGATGCAACACCCATACCGGCTGCCGCAAGTCGTCGTGAGCCGCGCCTAGTTATTGGCAGCGACCCCACCGACGAACGTGCTCGTCGACCCGAAATGCATCAGCCAACGGGTGGTAATTCTCGGCCAGTAGCGCGTCAGGCTCCAGTTGGTCGTGGCGCTCGTCCTTCGTCGCAACGGCCCATGCCAGCACGCCCGCAGCGCGCAAGTGGTGGAATCGGTGGTCGCGATATGCCGCAAGCAGTTACCGCAGGTCTATTACTCGCCGCAGCATTTGTTGGCGCGTTGGTGTGGCGCCCCGCTGCAGTGATGATTTTTATTGTTGCTGCATTAGGCCTAGCTGCTGTTGAGTTTTTCGACAAGGTCACAGAAAAGGGATACCGTCCGGCAACTGTTGCAGGAATTGCTGCATGTGTTGCAGCGCCACTTGCTGCGTATTGGATGGGCGACGGCGCATTGCCGTTGGTGTTCACCTTTGCATTCATGGCTGCAACCATCGGGTTCATTGGCGCAAACGGCGTGCAAAGTGGTCCGTTACCGAACGTTGCCATCACCACGATGGCAGTGGTGTGGATTGGTTTACTTGGTTCGTATGCAGCGCTCATCGTGCGATATTCAAACTCAGGCCTTGGCGTATCGGGCCATAACGTAGGTACCGACACTTTGTTCATGGTTGCCGCTGGTGTGGTGGCAAACGATGTGATGGCCTTATTTGTGGGTTCTGCTGCAGGACGCACACCGCTGCGTGAATGGATCAGCCCTTCGAAGTCGGTGGAAGGTCTCATTGGTGGAACAGTGGGCACCTTTGGTGCAGTGCTCCTCATCGGTGTTCAAAGCGGTACGTGGAACAGGGCTAGTGAGTGGTTGCTCATGGCACTTGTGATCTCTGTTCTTGCACCATTGGGTGATCTTGTAGAGAGCATGTTCAAGCGCAACCTCGACATCAAAGACTTCGGCACCATTGTTCGCGGTCATGGCGGAGTGCTCGACAGGTTCGACGGATTCTTGTTCGTTCTTCCTGGGGCGTACTACCTCATGCTCGTCATTCAGCCTTGGGTGAAGTAGCGCAAGTTCGCGTTGCAATAGCCGGCTCCACCGGCTCTATTGGAACGCAAACACTCGAAGTAATACGTGCTGATCCACATCACTTTCGTGTTGTTGCGTTAGCCGCTGGGTCGTCTGTTGCCCAACTCATTGAACAAGCTCTTGAATTTCGACCAGAAGTTGTGGTGGTGAGCCGCGAGGAACATCGCAGCCAGGTTGCAGCAGCATTGCCTTTCGCGCACGTTTCATGTTCGCTCACCGATGTCGTTGAAGTTGCCGATGTGGTGGTGAATGCCGTTGTGGGCTTTGCTGGTTTGCCAGTGACGCTAGAAACACTGCGTGCTGGAAAGCGTTTGGCTCTTGCCAATAAAGAAAGCCTCATTGCTGCTGGTCCTATTGTGCAGCCGTTGCGGCGCACACCTGGTGCACTCATAGTTCCCGTCGATAGTGAACACTGTGCAATTCACCAGTGCTTGCGCTCTAGTGCAGACACACACAAAGAAGTACAGCGGTTGGTGCTCACCGCAAGTGGTGGCCCATTTCGCGGAAAGACTCGCAAAGAACTCAGTGAAGTAACCGTTGCAAATGCTCTTGCGCATCCCACGTGGAGCATGGGTCCAAAAATCACTGTTGATTCGTCAACGCTCATGAACAAGGGCCTTGAAGTGATTGAAGCCCATGAACTATTCGGTACTGACTATGACCACATCGATGTAGTGGTTCATCCACAATCAATTGTGCATTCCATGGTGGAGTACACCGATGGTTCCACCATCGCCCAGCTCTCGATGCCCGACATGCGTTTGCCCATTAGCTACGCCCTCGACTACCCGCATCGCAGCCCCAATGCATTCGGAGCAATTTCGTGGCGCAATGTGACAGAGCTCACCTTTAGCGAGCCCGATGTATCGACATTTCGTTGTTTAGCAATTGCCTATGAAGCTGGTCGCGTGGGTGGTACGGCACCTGCATTTATGAGCGCAGCAAATGAAATAGCAGTAGAAGCATTTCTTGCCGGCCATATTTCCTGGCTGGCAATTGCCGATACGGTTGATGAGGTGATGCAAAAATATTCTGCAGAAGTTCCTACTTCAATTGAAGATATTTTAGATGCTGACGCTCGGGGTCGTGCTGCTGCAAAGAAATGCCTTGCGCAATGACTTCCATGTACGAACGCATGCGCCAAGAAATTGTTGTTGGTGGTGGGGCAGAAGAAGAATCCAATGCGCCATCAACGTCGCGTGCGGTGTTGGCGGCACTTGTCATTGGTTCGTTGCTCGTCTGGCTGGGCATGAAAAATGGGTGGACGCTTGTGTTCGTTGCGGGTCTTCTCGTTTCCATTTTTCTGCATGAACTCGGTCATTTCGTCACAGCACGCCGTACGGGAATGAAGGCCACTCAATTCTTTATGGGTTTCGGGCCACGCCTGTGGAGTCGCCAAAAAGGTGAAGTGGAATATGGTTTTCGTGCCATTCCATTGGGCGCTTTTGTGCGCATTATTGGCATGAACGGACTCGACGAAGTGGAGCCTGAAGATGAACCGCGGGCTTATCGCAATCAGAGTTTTCCGCGTCAACTTCTTGTCATCACCGCAGGATCTCTCATGCACATGTTCATTGCGCTCGTCCTTTTCGTCGGGGTATACGGATTCGCCGGTCGTTACGATGACACGGGCAAGGTAGCGGTTGTCCATGCTCCACAAGCTGGATCTCCTGCATCAATGGCAGGCATTCGTGAAGGTGACATTGTTGTTGCGCTCAATAAAAACAAGGTAACTACACGTAACGAACTCGTTGAAGCCATTGTTGCC
The DNA here is from genome assembly GCA_947450115.1 of Acidimicrobiaceae bacterium. Lineage (GTDB taxonomy): Bacteria > Actinomycetota > Acidimicrobiia > Acidimicrobiales > Ilumatobacteraceae > F1-20-MAGs119. The sequence continues at coordinate 55,633 of CANFUE010000013.1, forward strand.
AAGGTTCCTGGAGAAGTTGTAGAGGTAGTTGTACTGCGCAATGGCGTGGAGAAAACTGTCACCGCCACGTTGGCGGGCAACCCGATGAATACAAGTATTGCGTATCTCGGTATCGCAACAAGTTCCACTGGTTACGTAAAACAGTCATTGAGCGACAGCGTTGTGCATGGCGTTGGCGACGTGGTGCGTACGGCTGGTAACTCGGTGAAAGGGGTCATCGGTGCATTGAACCCCATGAACTCGGTGCATGCTTTGCGTGACTCAGGCCAGAACTTGGCCTCACGACCCACCACCGTGGTGGGAGCAAGCCAAATAGGTGGACAACTGGGCAAAGATCAGGGCCTCAAGGCTGTGCTGTTGCTTTTGGCCAGTGTCAATGTGTTTGTTGGCGTGTTCAACATGTTCCCGCTCTTGCCATTCGACGGTGGGCATGCAGCAATTGCCGCATATGAGCGCGTGCGAAGTCGCCGTGGCGAGCGCTATCGCGCAGATATCAACAAAATGATCCCGCTCACCACCATTGTGATGGGTCTGATGGGGTTCTTATTATTTGTAGGTTTGTACCTCGATATCACCAAACCGCTCTAAGACCAGCAATACTTTCTAGTAATGGTTGAACGTCGACATACCCGCCAAATTCACGTCGGCAAAGTTGCTGTCGGTGGTACTGCACCTATCACTGTGCAGTCAATGACCACAACAAAAACTGCAGATGTTGAAGGAACCTTGCAACAAATTTATGCTCTCGCTGCTGCAGGCTGCGACATTGTTCGTTGTACATGTAACGAAATAGAAGCAGCAGAAGGTTTGGCGCAAATTGTTCCGCGTTCTCCCATTCCCATCATCGCCGACATTCATCACCAGTACAAGATGGCTCTTGCTGCTTTAGAAGCGGGTGTACATGGTCTGCGTCTGAACCCGGGAAATATTCGTAAACCTGAACACATTAAAGCTGTTGCTGCAGAAGCAAAAGATCGCAATGTTTCTATCCGCATTGGCGTGAATGGCGGTTCACTCGACCCGTCGTTATACGAAAAACATGGTGGTCTCACCGCTGCGGCAATGGTGGAATCTGCATTGCAAGAAATTGCCTACTTCGATGAAGTGGGTTTTGATCTCATCAAAATTTCAGTGAAGGCATCAAACGTTCCGCTTATGGTCGAGGCCTATCGCGCATTGAGCAAGGTCACCGATGCGCCGTTGCATTTAGGTGTAACAGAAGCCGGCCCGCCACCAGCTGGGTTAGTGAAAGCCACTGCTGGCATCGCAACACTTTTACTTGAAGGCATTGGCGACACCATTCGCTACAGCCTCACCGCCGACCCTGTTGAAGAAGCGCGCGCAGGTAGGCAACTTTTAGAAGCACTTGGGCTGCGTGAACGCAAAAATGTCGACCTCATTGCATGCCCCAGTTGTGGGCGTGCCGAAATTGATGTCATCGATGTTGCGCGTCGGGCACAAGAAGCCTTTGCCGACAAACTCATTCCACTTCAGGTAGCAGTAATGGGTTGCGTGGTGAATGGCCCTGGCGAAGCGCGCGAAGCCGATATCGGTATCGCGGCAGGCAACAAGCGCGGGCATCTCTTCGTAAAGGGCCGCAACGTAGCCGTTGTGCCCGAGTCGGAAATGGTCGATGCGCTGGTGGAGTGGGCAACCTATATCAACGAGCATGGCGCTGAAGCTGCCATTGCACGCGTAGACACCACCATCGCAGAACGTGAAGCGCTCAAAGATCGTTCGGCTCTCCTTGAAGAGCAAGGTGACGATGTGAATCATTCACACGATCGCATTGTGAGTATTCGTCAAAATATTGCCAAGTCCTAAAGAGGCGTATTCATGTCACAGTACTCCAGTCATCCACTCTTTGAATTTGAAGAGTCACAAACGGCTGTCATCAACCCGCCAATGCGCAGGAGAGTAGACAACTTTCCCGAGCTAGCTGTTGCCTGTTGGTTTGGCGATGTTCAACGCAAACGTTTTGCAGGCCAAGATCCCATCTATCGCATTCCTTTTGAACACGGCGACCACGAAGTGCACGTAGTGGAGCATCTGGGGAAACGCATTGCGGTGTTTAACCCAGGGGTAGGTGCGCCAGCGGCAGCAACATCGTTGGAAGACATCATTGGTCTGGGTGCAAGAAAAATTATTGGTTGCGGCGGCGCGGGGATTGTGAAGCAAGGTTTCGATGTGGGGCACATCATTGTTCCTACTGGTGCGGTGCGTGACGAGGGAACAAGTCATCACTACCAACCCGTTGATGTAGCCGTCGTGCCGCATCCGCTGGCCGTTGCAGCAATAGATGCAGAACTACTCGAGGCGGGCGTGCCGCACGACAAGGGTCTTACCTGGACCACCGATGCAATCTTTCGAGAAACGCCAGAAAAAGTTGCGCGTCGTCGCGAGCAGGGTTGCATCAGCGTGGAAATGGAAGCATCGGCGATGTTTGCAGTTGCCATGTTTCGTGGAGCGGTCTATGGGCAGTTGTTGTATGCGGGCGACGATGTGAGTGCACAAACATGGGACCACCGTCATTGGGAAAAACAAACGTCAGTGCGTGAGCGCGTTTTGGAACTAGCGCTTAACGCTGTGTGTCGCTTGTCGTAGCAATCACTACACAGTCGCCGCCTAATTGCATTTCTTCATGTGCGTCGAGCAACGCCACCTGGCCACACGAGAAGCCTGGGCTTGTTCCTGCAATGCATGCAACGAGTTGAGGTGCTGCTGAAGCTGGCACCGTGGTAGGTGCGGCAACACTCTGTACATGAAACGCGCCAGTTGTGGGGTAGGAGTTGATATTGGGCAGCACGTTGGTGGCGCGCCGCACGGGCGAGGAAGAAGATTCCCAGTGTGTGATGCTCAATAGTTCTGCAGTATCAACATGTTTGTGAGTAAAGCCACCACGCACCACGTTGTCGCTGGTGTTCATTACTTCAACTGCTGAGCCGTTGAGATACGCATGTAGGGTTCCGGCTTCTAGTAGTAAGCATTCACCAGCAGCAAGCTCGACGCGGTGCATGAGGAGCGCAATGAGCAGTGCAGGGTCATCTGGAAAAGCAACCCGCAACTCATTGGCCCACGGCGGCAGTTGTTCGGGAACGCGCAATGCATTTCCTTCAAGTGCCTCGCGAGCAAAAGCCTCAATGCCATTTTCTTCAAGAAAGTCGGCTAGCTGGTTCCACTGCATGGCGCGAAACCAGCCCACAGAACTTGCGACATCGTGAAAACCACAAAGAGCAGTGAACGAGGTGAGAGCAATGAGGAGTTCGGGTTTATCGGAAGAATCGCGATAAATACGCTGCGGTGAAGTGACGGGAATTCCTGCACTCTCTTCTCGCGTGAAACCTGCGTTCGCTTGTGCTGCGGTGGGGTGCACTTGTAAAGAAAGTGGCGATGCAGCCGAGAGAAACTTCACCATGAAAGGCAGTGGGCCTGCAGTGTTGGCTAGTGCCTCTTGCGTCGTTGTGAGTGATGCGTGCCCGTCGGAGTGTGTGCCAAACCAAATTTCTGCAAGTGGTGTGTTGGCAAGGGGAGCACGAACAAACTCATAAAGGAAATGGTGGTTTCCCCAGTCGTAATGTTTGTGTACTCCACTCACCAAATGCATGTCAGGTTCCCGATTGGCAGATGTGGGCAATATGTTGTGCGGCATCGCCAACAGCAACGTTGCTGCGCTCGCCGGTGGCGCGGTCGCGCACTTCAACTACGCCATCGGCAAGACCTTTGCCCACCACCACAATGGTGGGCATTCCGAGCAACTCTGCATCTTTAAATTTCACACCAGGTGAAACTCCTATGCGATCATCGAGTAACACGGTGACGCCTGCACGGTGCAGCTCTTGTGCAAGTTTTTCGCCTGCCACTGAAATATCGTCACCGGCCTTGCCCGTAATGACCACATGAACATCGGCGGGGGCAATGGCGCGAGGCCAACACAGGCCAAGTTCGTCGTGGCATGTTTCTGCAACCACAGCTACTGCACGTGAAACACCAATGCCATACGAACCCATCGTCACAACCGATTGCTTGCCATTCTGGTCGAGCACCTTTAAATCAAGTGCTTCTGCATATTTGCGCCCCAGTTGAAACACGTGTCCAATTTCAATACCGCGGTCGATGCTCATGGGGGCTGCGCAATGTGGGCACGCATCGCCGGCGTGCACTTCTGCTGCCTCAATGGTTCCATCGCATGTGAAGTCGCGCCCGTAAACGAAGTTGATGACGTGTTGGCCCTTGGCGTTTGCGCCCGTAACCCATGCTGATCCTTCAACAACGCGAGTATCGAGGAGATAACGAATGCCTGAGGCCCGAGTGGTTCCCAGTGCGTCAGGGCCGATGTAGCCCTTTACTAATGCTGGGAATTTGGCAAACGCTGCGTCGTCGAAAGGTTCTACTTCACTCGGCGACAGTTGCGCTTCAAGACGTTTCATATCGACTTCGCGGTCTCCAGGTACACCAACGGCAAGGGGCTCGCTTGTGCCATCGGGATGCTTCACCATCACAATGACATTTTTCAATGTGTCGCCCGTAGCGAATGCTGTGCCTGTCGGCGACTTATGCGAAGTGGTGTTGAGCAATGCAACCAATGAATCGATGGTGGGTGTTTGTGGTGTGTCAACAACAAGTGCTGCAGGAACATCAACATTGGCGATTGCAGTAACACGCACTTGCACTGCTTCAGTGTTTGCTGCGTAGTTGCACGATGTGCAGCGCACAAAAGTATCTTCGCCCACTTCACATTCGGCTAAAAATTCTTCCGATTGCGAGCCGCCCATGGCGCCCGACATTGCCGACACCACAACGTAGGGAATTTTAAGGCGATCAAAAATACGAATGTATGCATCGCGGTGTGCTTGGTAGCTCGCAGCTAAACCTGCTTCGTCATTATCAAAACTGTAGGAATCTTTCATGGTGAATTCGCGACCACGTAAGAGGCCTGCTCGAGGGCGCGCTTCGTCGCGGTACTTGGTTTGAATTTGATACAAAGAAACAGGAAGATCTTTGTAGCTCGAGTACAGGTCTTTCACGAGCAACGTGAACATCTCTTCGTGTGTTGGCCCCAAGAGGTAGTCGACACCGCGGCGATCTTTGAGGCGAAACAGGGTGGGTCCGTATTCGGTCCAGCGGTTGGTGGCCTCGTAGGGCTCGCGGGGCAAGAGGGCGGGAAAATGCACTTCTTGGGCACCGATGGCGTTCATTTCCTCGCGCACAATATTTTCCACCTTGCGGTGGATCTCCCAACCTAGGGGGAGCCAGGTGTACCCACCAGGGGCGGCCCGGCGAATATAGCCAGCGCGTACCAAGAGCTTGTGGCTCGGTACCTCAGCGTCGGCAGGGTCGTCGCGCAAGGTACGCAGGAAAAGGTGGGAAAGGCGATGGATCACCCCCTTACGGTAATTCAGGGGAGGTGGGGTCGGGGGGCTTTAGGCGGTCAAACCGCTACACTTTCAGCGTCCTTTAGAGTTCCGTGAACCGAGAGGCGTGGGCCACGCCCACGCCTTTTTTGTTCGCGTCGCCTGAAGGTGTTCATTGACAAGTACAGAGCTACTACGAAGAAAGTGAGAAACGAGTATGACCAACCCATCGCCCCAACCTGCACCCCGCTCGTTTGGCTCACCAGTAGCCGATGCCGTCGCCGCCTTAGTGGGCCCCATCGTGAATGACCTGGAACTTGAAATCTATGATCTTGAATTTTCTGGTGGCGTTGTACGTGTTGAAGTCGATACGCCTCCTGGCCAAGAAAGTGGCGTCAGCCTCGACAAGATTGCGCTCATTACGCGTCTCTTGGGTCGCGAGCTCGACCATAACGACCCTGTTCCTGGGCGTTACACGCTAGAAGTATCGAGCCCTGGTCTCGAGCGCAACTTGCGCCGAGCCGAGCATTACCTGCGCGAAGTGGGCAAGACAGTGTCGCTGCGTTTGCATACGGCAATCGATGGAACACGACGGTTCCAAGGAATTCTTGCAGCAGCAACTGCGCAGGAAATCACCGTGCACATTTTGCCAGAAGGCAAGCGTGCCGAAGCTCGCAGTATCACCATCGATATTGCCAATATCGACCGCGCAAAAACAGTTTTTGTATGGGCCGCTGCGCCGAAGCCAGGTTCGCCAGAAGCCCGTAAACAGGCTGAATTAGAAGCACAATTCGCTGCTTTAGAGGCCGACGGCGACAACGATTTCGATGACGAATTTGAAGACGATTTTGAAACGACACACTCAGACACCGCAAATACGGAGGCAACTGCATCATGAGCAATCTCGACATGACCGAAGCCGTCAAGATGTTGGCCATTGAAAAAGGCATCAGCGTCGACGCACTCTTACAAGTACTTGTTGAGGCATTGGCCTCGGCATACAAAAAGCGCCCTGGCGCTGCCGATGAAGTCATCGTAGAAATCAACCCCGACAACCTCGACATGCGCTTCACGGCCTATGACCTCGACGACGACGGCAACTGGATCAACGAACGTGACGACACGCCAAAGAAAGATGAACTCGGTCGCATTGCTGCGGTTACTTTCCGCCAGGTCATGAGCCAGCGCATCCGCGAGGCAGAGCGCGATCGTAAATTCGAAGAGTATGCAAACCGTGAAGGCGACATTGTTACGGGCATCATTCAGCAAATCGACAAGCGCTACACCCTGCTCGACTTGGGCAAAGTGGAAGCATTGTTGCCACAAGCCGAGCAAGTGCCCTATGAGAAGCCAGAGCCAAATGGCCGCGTCAAGGCATACATCGTGGAAGTGCGTAAAACAGCAAAAGGCCCACAAATTGTGGTGAGCCGCACACATCCAGGTCTCATCAAGCGCCTTTTTGAACTTGAAGTTCCTGAAATTGCCGATGGCGTTGTGGAAATCAAGGCTTGTTCGCGCGAACCAGGTCACCGTACAAAAATCGCCGTGTGGTCAAATGACCATAACGTCGACCCTGTTGGCGCTTGCGTTGGTGCCCGTGGTGGGCGCGTGCGCATGGTGGTCAACGAATTGCGCGGAGAAAAAATCGACATCGTTCCGTACAGCGAAGATCTTGCAGACTTCGTTGCAAAAGCATTGTCGCCTGCCAAAGTCACCGAAGTGCGCATCAGCGCCGACGGTACTCAAGCCGATGTCATTGTTCCCGATTTCCAATTGTCACTTGCCATCGGTAAAGAAGGACAAAATGCTCGTCTTGCTGCTCGCCTCACCGGTTTGCGCATCGACATCAAGAGTGAAAATCAAGCAGCTGCTGAAGCATCTGGTGAATCACCAAACACCACAAGCGATTCTGGTTTTGCTGAAGGCAAATGGACCCAAAACGATGCCACTGGCGAAATGGAATGGCACGCAGCCGATGGTTCGGTCATGAGTGAAAAAGAATGGGCCGGTGGCGGCACCCCTGTTGCAACAAATGAGGTTGCCGAATAGTGACATTGACATTGCATCGCCCTACACGAATGTGTGTTGGTTGTCGTCGTCGCTTCGACGACGGCTCTCTGATGCGTCTTGTTGTATCGAATCACGCTGTTTACGTTTCACCAACGTCATCAGGAAGGGGAGCATGGCTTTGTGCTCACAACGAGAGTTGTGCAGAAAAAGCTGTCTCCCAAGGCGCTTTACGTCGCTCACTACGTAAAGAAATCACGATTACCGCATCGGACCTTATGACCCTGATGCGCTCCTCCATGGAAATGAAAGGCTGAATTTACATTGGCTAAGAATCTGCGCGTCCACGAGCTCGCTAAAGAACTCGGTCTTACCAATAAGGAAGCTGTCGACCTATGTCTCAATATGGGTATCGACATCAAGGGGCATTCATCATCCATTATCGAGGCGCAAGCCGACCGTGTGCGTCGTCGTGCTGAACGCGATGGTCTTGTTCGCGATGAACAACCTGAAGAAGTCAAGCCTGTCAAAAAAGCTGCAGTAAAAAAAGTTGCGGCAAAAAAAGAAGGCGTTGCAGAAGGCGACGAGCCAAAGCCAGCGAAGAAAGCTGCTGCGAAAAAAGCACCAGCAAAGAAAGCTGCTGCGAAAAAAGTCGAAGAAGAAGCACCTGTTGTTGTCGAAGCACCTGCACCCGTTGTAGAAGTCGCTGCTCCCGCTCCAGTCGTTGAAGCTCCTGCACCTGCACCTGCACCTGCACCCGTTGCTGCTCCGGCACCAGTTGTTGAAGTTGCTGCACCAGTTGCACCTGTTGTTGAAACACCATCTGCTGCGCCTGCGCCAGCTGCTGAAGCACCAAGCGACACTGCGTCACGCGGTTTCATTTCTAGTGCACGCCCAACGCCTCCCGTTGCAGCACGACCCATTTCGCCCGATGGTGCACCTCTTGCAGCGCGCGCTCCTGGTTCATTGCCACCAGGTATGCCGCCAGGTATGCCACCACGTGTAGGTGGACGCCCTGTTCCGCCACCACCTCCTGGCCCACGCCCATTGTCGGCATCTGGAAAAGTCATTCCACCACCTCCTGGTTCATCACGTCCGTCACCTCCAGTAGGTCGACCTGGGCCTGGCCCTCGTCCTGGTGGTCCTGGTGCTCGTCCTGGTGGTCCTGGCGCACGTCCAGCTCCGGGTGCTCGTCCTAGTGGTCCTGGTGCTCGTCCTGGTGGTCCTGGTGCTCGTCCCGGTGGAGCAGGCGGCCCTGGCCGTCCTGGTTTTGCTGGTGCTGGTGGCCCTCGACCCGCAGGCGCTGGCGCTGGTGGCGCTGGTGCTCCTGGCGGCGGCGGAGGTCCTCGTCCTGGTGGCGGTGGCAATAATCGTCCGAATGGTCAGCGTCGCGCCCCACGTAAGAAGTCACGTGGTCGTCGTCGTCGCGACATGGACGAGTTGCAGCCGCAGCTCAGTACCAACTACACCTCAAGTGATGCCCCGGTTCCAGAAGGCACCGTC
>CANFUE010000014.1 GCA_947450115.1 Acidimicrobiaceae bacterium
GCTGTTCCAAATACTTCTGCAGGAGTGACCCCAACAAGTTCTGCAATGTGCTTCATTGCGTCTTGCGCCACATAACCATCTTGTTCTTGGGCAAGATGCAAAATAGGAATAAGTGCAGACTTCGGACGCGGGTAACGCCCGATGATTTCATAAGCGATTGCAACATTTGCATCGGTGAGGCGGCTCATCGGTCGACTTCTCCCAACACTGGATCTACAGAGGAAATAACAGCTACGGCGTCGGCAATAAGACCGTCGCGCATCATGTGTGGCAATGCCTGGATATTGACGAATGACGGTGCACGCATGTGCAAGCGATACGGCTTCGACGAACCATCGCTCACGATGTAACAACCAATTTCGCCACGTGGACTTTCAATGCCTACGTACACTTCGCCTTCGGGCACTTTAAAGCCTTCGGTGAAAATTTTGAAGTGGTGAATGAGTGCTTCCATCGACTCATCAATACGCGCTCGTGGTGGTGGCGTCACTTTTTTATCTTGAATGCGATAGTCGCCCGATGGCATCTTCTCGAGAATTTGATAGACAATCTTCATCGACTCACGAATTTCATTGAGGCGAATTGCGTAACGGTCGAATGCATCACCATACGAACCAACGATGACATCGAAATCAACTTCGTCATACTTCAAATAAGGAAGATCACGTCGAAGGTCCCAGGCAACACCCGTGGATCGCAAGATTGGCCCCGAAGTACCAAGCGCAACTGCTTCTTCTGCCGTGATGACTCCAACACCTTGTAAACGCTCACGCCAGATGGGTTGGTTGGTCATAAGCACGTCGTACTCGGCCAAACGCGAGGGCAAACCTTCCAAAATGGCAAGCACATCGTCACGCCACCCGGCGGGGAGATCTGCTGCGAGTCCACCTGGACGAATGAAGTTATGGTTCATGCGTAAGCCAGTGACTTTTTGGAAGAAACGCAAAACCTCTTCTCGCTCACGCCACCCGTAAATCATCATGGAAACGGCACCCATGTCCATGCCATTAGTGGCCATGAACAAAAGGTGGCTACTCATGCGATTGAGTTCAGACAACAACATACGCATCCATGTAGCACGTTCGGGAATATCGCCATCGATTCCCAAAAGTTTTTCCACTGCAAGCGAGAACACCAATTCGTTGTTCAATGGTGAAGCATAGTCCATGCGAGTGACATTGGTGCCGCCTTGCATGTAGGTGAGTTCTTCACCTTGCTTTTCCATTCCGGTGTGCAAATAACCAATGATGGGTTTGCAGCGCAATACTTTTTCACCCTGAAGTTCCAGCATCAACCGCAACACCCCGTGAGTGCTTGGGTGTTGTGGACCCATGTTGATGATCATGGTTTGTTCTTCGTCGTTTTCAACGGGGCTGCTCGTGAGTTCTGCTGCAGCTTTTTCACTCATCCGTAAAACTGAACCAACTTCACGCAGCACTTCTTTGGCAGTGAGTTCGCTACGCGAACGCATTTCCTGCGGGCCTTCACCTGTTGCTGCTGGAGTTGCGGCGATGAGATTGCTTGTCATGATGGAGCACCTTTAAATTGCACAGGAATGCGCCCCACTGAAAAATCTTTTCGAAGTGGATGACCGTCCCAGTCTTCTGGCATCAAAATGCGCGATGGGTCGGGGTGTCCGTCAAATTCAATGCCAAACATGTCGAACACTTCTCGTTCCATGGCTTCAGTTCCGGGATAAAGATCAAATGCCGTTGGCAATGAAGCTTCACCTTCTGGAATTTGAATACGTAAACGCAAACGTTCACGCCTCTCTAGCGAGATGAGGTTAAGTACCATTTCAAAACGTTCCCCAACAACACTCGAAGGGAGTTGACGATTTGTTGATGCATACGTGAGAAAATCAACAGCAGTAAGGTCGGTACACATCGTGAAGGAGTCGTCAATGGCCTTCTTCAACGTTGCAATATAGTTTGCACGAGACACATGAATTACTTTTTCACCTCGTGAATAGGTGACATCGCACCCGTACATCTGCTCTGCGGGCGCAGGGGAATCTACAACTGCATCACTCACGGTTTAACGCGCTCCAAGAACTATTGGCGTCACTGTTGCACCTGCAGCAATTTCAGTGATGTGCACATTTGCGCCCGCACCTGTAGCCGCACGACGACGCATAATTTCACCATCTTCGATGAGTTGATGCAGTGTTTCAATTGCATGAATGAGAGTCTCTGGAGTTGGAGGGCATCCTGGGGCATAAACATCGACGGGAACAATTTGGTCGACGCCTTGCACAATTGCATAGTTATTGAACATGCCACCAGTTGATGCACACACGCCCATAGAGATGACCCACTTCGGTTCCATCATCTGGTCGTACACCTGACGCATGACCGGAGCCATTTTTTGACTCACGCGACCGGCCACAATCATGATGTCGGCTTGGCGTGGAGAAGCGCGGAAAACTTCCATTCCAAATCGTGCGAGGTCGTAGTGCGCTGCACCAGTTCCCATCATTTCAATTGCACAACATGCAAGACCAAATGTTGCTGCCCATGAAGAACGTGAACGTGACCACTTGACAAGATCTTCAACGCGTCCTGTGAGGAAGTTGTGCTCGAGCCCGCCTAAACCATCGTCCAAAACATCACGTACTAGTGCCATTACGCTGCAAACTCCGTTTCGCGACCATCGCTACCTACGCGGCGAATTGTTGAGGTAACCGTTCGACTTGCCGAGACAACATCGGTGAGATGGTCGTCAACGCGGCGACCACTCTTCAACGGACCCCAGTCAAGTGCTCCTCGAGCAACTACATATACAAACGTCACAAAGAAAATGGCGCTGAATGAGAGCATCTCGAAAAAGCCATACGACCCTAAAAATGCTCTGTCGACCGCATATGGATAGACGAAAATAATTTCGATATCGAACATGATGAAAAGCATCGCAACGATATAAAAAGACACGGGGAAGCGTTGTGGATTGTCGCGACTTGGCACAATGCCACATTCGTAGGGTGCTTCTTTGGCCGCATTGCCTCTATTGGGTGCGAGTAACCGCGATGCCACCAAACTGAGAACTCCAAAAAGAGTTGCCAATACTGTTAGTGCGAGTATCGGAAGATACTGCCCCATGGTTTATACCTTCGCCGAGTTCAACTCACCCGTTGCGTTCGCCAAAACATAACGGTCACGGCGATGTAACAACAAGCACAAAATCCCAAAGATGAGACCAGAGCCCAGAGAGATGAACATTGCTGGTTGACGGCGAGATCCGAGATCGCGGACCATCACGAGATAACGATGTGGCTGAGAATTATCAATGACGGGTTTTGCCGGCGCACGTCCGGGTTCAGAACGCTGCGGCAACAATGGGGCGAATTCCACGAGCGCGTAATGCGGGGCATGAAAGAAGGCGATAAAGTCGAGCGTTTTATTAATTTTTGGAGTGCGTTCGCCACCACGGTCATAAACCGACAACGTGAGATATTCGCCAGCAGCAAATTCTTTCGCTTTGTTCTGAATGATGTCGTCGGCCGATGCAGCTGCCTGCCCACGACGTGGGTTGGCATCATCTAATCGCACCCATTTTTCAACTTCAAGTTGTTTCTCTACGGTCTGTGCAACTTCCGTAGGAGTTGCACCCGAAGAAACTCTGATTGGGGCGTCGAGAACTCCCGCACGATTCAAATATGTTCCATCACGAATGATGGATATTGGTGCAGCTGGTTTCCACGTTGGTTCGCGACCCTTTAAGCCAATTCCATATACCCACCAAATGGAACTCATGACAAGCATCCATCCAAAGAGTCCAGCAAGTGCGATCAAAATCCCTAATCGCGCTCCTAAGTTGGTTCCTAATATGAGATACACACTGCCCATGAGCACGGTTACCGCAATGAGCACCACCACGATGCCGTGGATTTGCGGTTCCCACGAAATAGCAAGAAGGCTGGACAACATCAGAGGCTCCTTACGTATTCCACGATGGACTTAATTTGTTCATCGGTATAGATATTTCCAAAGGCTGGCATGCGTCCGCTGCCTTGCCCTTGCTCACCATATTTCTTTCCGAATTCAGACCCACCCTTGATGAAAGCAATCATGTCGCTTTGGTTAGGGAACTGCCGAATAGTTGATCCGCCGGTGAGGTTCGGGCCAAACGCGCCGCCGCCGGTGACTTGTGGGTCGCCGTACGACCAGCCCTTGGTATGACAACGTGCACATGCAAATGCTCCGCCGTTGAGGTCGAGGTTAAATAAAGCCTCCCCAACAGTTTTGTATGCCCCGCTCTTCACCATACTTTCAGCACGCGCCTGCACTTCTGCTTGTGATGTAGCGGGAAGATGTCCATCAGAACATGTACGTACATCTTCTTTAGGGTTAGTGCAATCTTCGCGTGGTATTTGGATGCTCTTCAGATACACGATCAGCGTCTGAATTTGCTGATCATTCATCGGGCCACCACCAACGAGTCCCCAGGGTGACATCGGTGAGAATGGTCGCCCGTATTGCAAGATGAAGGTCACTTCTGATTCGCTAAAACGATAGAGAACGGTATTCAGTGCCGGTGCTTTCCATGTCACCGACTTCACTTCTCCTGTTTTCGGATCGGTAATTGCAAATGGCGCACCTCCACCAGTTGCTTTCATACCACCATGACAGCCTGCACAGTTAAAACCACCATTTGCTGTTACTTCAAAGAGGTGGGATCCCCATGTGGCGAAGCGCTTGTCATAACCATTTACCGCAGCTTTTTCACGAGCAGGTTCGAGTACCCAATACAAAGGCAACGACACAGTGATGATGGCCAGAAAAGCAAGACCCAGTAATTGAGTGCGCTCAATTTTCTTGCCTTCAAGAGTTTCATCGTCATAGTACGGCTTGCGGTTCGCAGCTAATTCAATTTCTGATCCAAGCTCACGACGTGAACCACGGATGTTGAAAAGTCCGTAGAGAACCCAAGCCAACAAAACTGCAGCAAGAATGATCCACGCGATACTGGTAGTGATTGCAGCAACCATGATTAGTGACCTCCGCCAATGCAGTGTGGGCCTTCTGCTTCTTGACCAGTGGTGTTAGTGCCAATAGGTGGGCCACCAAACACTGCACCAGTATCGATAACGAGAACACCGTTATTAATTGCGACGCCAAAACGATCCATGCCTCGTGGTGCTGGTCCGCCTTTTTTCTCTCCAACACGGTTGTATTGCGAACCGTGACATGGGCATTCAAACCACTGCGAGCTTTGGCAGTTCGGAACACGACAACCAAGGTGTGGACACTTTTGATACAACGCAACGATTCCTGCTTGCATACCAGCAAACACGGGAGCTTGTTTTCCATAAATGGGCTGTGCTTTTGACAACGCGTCTTTCGGATACTCAGTTACCCAAGCACGTGCTTCTGAAAGGTACAAGAAACCCTTATTGCCGCGGATGGATTGGATGACATCATCAATTTTACCTGCGGTAATTTTGGAGCCGAATCCGCCAGAAGCACCTTTCCACAAAAACCCAACAAGTGATGCGCCAAAACCAGCAAGGCTTGTGCTGAGCAAAATGATAGTTGCGCGGTTGAAGAAGCTACGACGTGTTTCGCCGAGCGTTTCCGCATCGGGGGCAACCCACTGAGTGATTTCTGACGGTGCAGGAACAGCAAGTTCAGTTGAAGTTGCTGTAGCAGCTGCTTCGAAAGCACGACCAGAAGCCGCTGGTGCGGTTGCGCTCTTGTCACGCTTTTTCGTTTCGCGTGACAGCGCACCAGCGCCGCGTACACCTGTTTTGCGTGATGCCGTAACAAATACAAGGCCACCTAAAACAACGATGGCAGCAACTGCTATTGCAATGATGAGGGAAGTGCTCATGATGTGATCCTCACAACTCGAAGAAGATGCCGTCGCGCCATGGGAACGTAAAGTTGAACCCTGGGCCGCGGAAGAATGAACCGATAATGACCAGCACTGCCCATGACATCAAAAAGACCGTCATGATGCTTGTTATAAACTTGCGATCTTCGGGCTTGTTGGAAGGGTTGCGATCTGTATAAGGCGTCAAAATGAGAACGATGAGTCCCATTCCAGGAAAGGTCACACCAGCAATCATCGGGTGGAACATGGTGAGAAGTTCCTGTAGACCCAAGAAATACCACGGGGCCTTTGAAGGGTTTGGCGTGCGGTTGAAGTTTGCTGCTTGAAGCAACGGCGCATTCACTACCCACGAAAAGACAAACAGGAACATGGTGCAAGCAAGTGCAGCAACAAATTCAATTCCGAGCAGGTGTGGCCAAGTGTGCACCTTGTCGATTGGTGCTGCTTTTACTTCTTGAATGGAACCAGACTTAACGACCGTCAGTAAACGCTGAGTGTGGCCACCGGGACCAGCACCCATAGGTACGCCGCCGCCAGCAGGTGCAGCAACAACAGCAGCCGCTTTGTCGGCAACCGCAACTGCACCACTAGATACACCACCTGTGCGAGCGGCTTTACTGCGCTCTAAAAGGTGATCGGGAATGCGTGAATCACTTGGCCCACTGCTTGCAGGTTCAGCCGCAGCATCTGCTGCAGTTTTTTCACGAGCAGCTTGCGCACGCTTCAATAGATGTTCAGGAATCTCAGTCATGGTTCACCTACCTGTCACAACGGACCTGAAATGCCGCCGTCTTTACGTACCCGCCAGAAGTGGATGGCCATAAAGATGACGATGACGAATGGAAGTAGCAATACGTGCAGCACATACCAACGCAACAATGTTTCTGCGCCAATTTCAACGCCGCCCAAAAGGACGAAGCGCACTTGAGCGCCCATGATGGGCGTATAACCCATCATGTTGGTACCCACCGCAACTGCCCACAGGGCTAATTGATCCCATGGCAACAAATAGCCGGTGAAGGAAAGCAAAAGAGTAAGCGTCAACAACACCACGCCAATGACCCAGTTGAACTCGCGTGGTGGTTTGTATGCGCCGTGATAAAACACACGAGCCATGTGCAAGAACACGCTTAGTACCATGAGGTGTGCACCCCATCGATGCATATTTCGTACAAGCAAACCAAACGTCACCGATGTTTGCAGTGTTTGAATATCTTGCCAAGCATTTGCTGTGGTGGGTCGGTAGAAGAACATCAAGAAAATGCCAGTAACGGTCAGCAAAATAAACAAGAAGAACGAAAGCCCGCCTAGGCACAAGGTGTAACTGACCTTCACTGCGTGTCGCTTCACCTTCACCGGGTGTAAGTGGTACAGCACTGAGTTCATAATGACGTACGAACGGTTACGAGGTGAATCGGTATAACCCTTACGGAAAATTGAGCCCGGCCGGAATATAGAACTCCATGCCTGGCTGCCCTGCACTTGTTGGCCGACTTTTCCAGCGCGATCTTTCAGCGTGGGTGTGGGTTGATCATCGATTGTTTTTGCCATAAGGGTGCTCCTTAGAACCGCATGCCGTAGGCGTAGCCGTGGTTATTAGTACGTGTATGAGAATCGCCGGTGCCTGCTGGAGCGCCAACTTTTCCCAGAATGATGACGCCGGTGGGGCATCGGTCAACACAAAGTGCACAACGTGTACACACATCGTCGTCGATGATGAACATCACCTTGTCAGATGGGTCAATGCCGGGCTTTTCAGTGCCTTGCGCTTCTGCAACAGCACTTGGGTCGACCATGTGGATGCATTTCCATGGGCAGATGTCAACACATCCTTCACACATGATGCACTCAGATTGATCGATGTGAATGAACTGCTTTGGCTTGACAGCCTTCGACAAGTAATCGGCATCGACTTCTACTAATTGATATTCAGTAGACCAATCGGGCATTGGCGGGTTGGCGTCTGTTTTTGCCATAAACCCTCCTATGACTTCCGCACGAGCGGACGCCCGTATGTAGAGGTTTCAATTTCTTTCGCAGCTGCTTTGCCGCGCTTTTGCCACCAAATGAACAAGAAGACCATGACGCCGATGTACACACCGTAAATAGCAACAACGACAATGTCGCGGACAGCTTCGTAGGCCAAGGTGAAGGGGAAATGACCACCGAGCGATTTTGGCTTTAAGAGATCGAAAGGTCCGTGAAGAATTTTGTCTTTACGCCAACCGAGGTTTTTATCGGAATGGTCAATCCATTGGTGAGGTACAACACCAAAAGCCAAGAACATGACCGCGAAAGCGTAAACCGCGCCCAACATTGCTTCACCCCATGACAACGGTTGCCCAGGTTTACGGCGCTTGCCATAAACCATCGGCAAAAGAGCGAGTGCGAGAGTGAACAAGAAAGAAAAAATGAACGCCTGGTTCACGCCCGGCCATTTGAGAACGTTGATTGCCAGCATGAATCTCAGAGTGCCTTTCAGGGGTAGCAGTAGCGCGAAACTTCCGTAGAAACATTAGTCACCACTTTGACCAAGAACAGCATTTCTCTTCAGTTCGGTACTTTTCTCTTTTGCACGTTCTGAACGAATGATTCTCGCCCAGGCACTCAATTGCTCTATCGTGGTTGTTTGTGACTGAGATTCCTGAACACCTCCTCAAGCGCTCCCGCGATCGCAAGTCCGGCGACGGTGCCTCGAGCAGCGATGGCGCTGCCTCTGCGGGGGACTCAGTTCCTGCCGCACAAAAAGCTGCCACACCTGCTAAAACCGCTAAAAATGAGCCTTCTGTGGTCCTTGCTCGGCCCGACTCCCCTCGTGTCGCGGCCGCAAAAAGCCGCAAAAAAATTCCTTTCTGGGCCATGGCAACCCTCAGTTTGCTTCCGCTGTGGGGCTTTCTCTACGCAGTCGCCTTGAAGCCACAGGTGAAGGTTGTTCAGGGTCCACTTGCCATTGGCAGTGCTGTTTTCGGTGGATGTGCCGGATGTCACGGTGCTGCTGGCCAGGGTGGTGCAGGTCGCATCCTCTACCAAGGCGAAGTTTTGAAGACATTCCCACACATCGAAGACCAGTTGAACTTCGTTTATACCGGCAGCCAAGCCTATGCAAACGCTGGAATCAAGCAGTATGGCGACCCTAAACGAGAAGGCGGGGCCCATGCTCCGTTGTCGTACAACGGCAACCCGATGCCGCAACAAGGCGCAGCCTATGGCGGCGGCCTGTCTGAGGCAGAAATTTTAGGCGTGGTGTGTCATGAGCGCTACACCATCGGTGGTGCCGACCCGAAGAGCGAGAAATGGGCGCAGGAGTACGACACCTGGTGCTCTCCTGAGTCTGAAATATTCAAGGCCCTTGAATCTGGCGGATCCACGTTCGACTCTGTTGCTAAAGACTTCTCAATGTTGAAGACAAAGCCAAACGAAGTGGGCACGAAGCCACGTACGACTACTGCTCACTAATTACCTTTAGCGGTACACGTCACCACATCAATTTTGTCTACTGAAAGATTCAGCGACACATTCATTTCATTTCCAAACTTGTTCATGAAATCTCGCAGCGAAAGAGTCGGCGTTGAACATGACCGCTTCGTGGGCGTTGCGAGGGGAATGACCCAGCCATTGCTCAACACTGCGAAATCTCCGCCATTCAACATGTCGACAATGGGTGGTAACGCGAGACGCGTGAGCAAAGATTCGGTTGTGGCTGGAGCCAGAGCAAACCACACCACTGCATCTCCCAAAAGTTCTGCAATAAGCACGCAGGCATTCGGAGTAGAAAAATCTGTACACGAAATGTCGCCAGGTGTTCCCTCAGCAATGAGAACAGTTCGCGCATCATCAAGAGCTAACCGTGCAGTAGAACGGGAAATTCCTTGGGTCATTGTCCAGCCTGTTTCAGCCTGAACTGTATTCACCGATGCCGTGTAGTTCACAAAATGAATAACTTTGCTCGTTGATTGAGATACTGAACCCGTGTTCATAAAAAATGAATACATGAGAAGAGCCGCAACAATGGGAATTGCAAGTGCTGCAGCAAACCTTGCACTCAAAATGTTTCGCATGAAATGTTCCTAGTATTGAACTTGTGCAACTGCTCGTTCAGCTGCTCGCGATAACTCTGCAAAAACTTCATCGGTATGAGCGAGGCCAAAAAATATTGCTTCATACGCACCCGGTGCCATTGCAACACCTTCTTTGAGCATTGCATGAAATAACTGCGCGTACATTTTTTCATCAGTTGATTTTGCATCGTCGAAATTGTTCGGAAGCTTTTGCGCAGGATCGCCATTTTTCCCGATGTACATACCAACAAGTGTTCCCACCACGGGGAATTGTGCATTGATGCCTGCCGCAGCACAAATGTCGCGTAGTAGCGAAGCACCATGACGAGCGCGCGCTGAAATTTCCATGTACACATCGTCGGTGAGTTCGTTCAATGCAGCAAGACCAGCTGCCGTTGCTAAAGGGTTTCCAGCAAGTGTTCCTGCATGAAAAACTTTTCCATGTGGGGTAAGTACCGACATGATGTCGCGGCGACCACCCACTGCACCAATGGGAAGGCCACCACCAATAACCTTGCCAAAGCAGGTGAGGTCGGGGCGCACATCAAACTTGGCTTGGGCCCCACCAGTTCCTAAACGAAAACCCGTGATGACCTCATCGAATATGAGTAATGCGCCTACTCGATCACATTCTTGACGTAGACCCTCAAGAAAACCAGGAGCTGGCGCAACAACGCCCATATTGGCCGCCACTGGTTCAACAATGACTGCTGCAACATCGGTTGTGAGTCGCGGCACGACGTTGTATGGCGCCACCATGGTGTTTGCCACTGCCTCATCGGGGACTCCAGCTGTTCCTGGAAGACCTAGTGTTGCAATACCGCTTCCTCCTGCAACCAACAAGGCATCGGTTGCACCATGAAAGTTTCCGGCAAAGGTAACAATGATTTTTCTTCCGGTTGCACCACGTGCAAGTCGCACTGCAGTACTTGTGGCTTCTGTTCCACTGTTCATGAGCCGCACTTGTTCGCAGCTCTCTACACGACTGCTAATTGCTTCGGCGAGCTTCATTTCGCGCGGAGTAGGCGCCCCATACGAGGTGCCGTCTATTGCTGCTTGTTGAATTGCCGACATAACCGCAGGATGTGCGTGGCCAAGAATAATTGCGCCATAGCTCTGCACGAGGTCGACGTACTTTTTCCCTTCAACATCCCAAATGTGGGCACCGTTTCCACGAGCAACAATGTAGGGCGATCCGCCCACCGACTTAAATGCGCGAATGGAACTATTGACTCCGCCAGGGATGACATTACTTGAGCGTGCAAAAAGTGTTTCATTACTTGGCACTCCCTTACCGACACACAACGTGGGTACGCACTGCGCCGCAATACAAGAAGCTTCATCGCAATAAGGAATGGACTGTGTTGTTGCACTAGACATTTCAGCCATTGTTTTCTGCAAACCAGCGAGTGAAATAAGTGAGAATGATGCCGGCCCCGGCACGCCGAATAGCAGTGAGCTGCTCAAGTGCCACCGTGTCGTGATCGATCCACCCATTGGCGGCAGCAGCTTTGATCATGGCGTATTCACCACTGACGTGGTAGGCCGCAATGGGAAGTTGAGTCATTGCGCGCACTGCAGAGATGACGTCGAGGTACGTAATAGCTGGCTTCACCATCACGATGTCGGCACCCTGGTCGATATCGGCTTGGACTTCAATGAGCGACTCCCGTGCATTACGAAAATCTTGCTGATAGCCCTTGCGATGGCCACCGTTGGCGATGCTCACGTCTACTGCATCGCGAAATGGGCCGTATAAACCTGATGCATATTTTGCCGAGTACGCCATGATGGAAACATCGCTCAACCCCTTGGCGTCGAGTGCACTACGAATGACGCCTACCTGACCATCCATCATTCCGCTTGGCGCAACAACTTGTGCTCCTGCACTTGCTTGGGCTACCGCGATTTTCGCATAAACATCGAGAGTTAAGTCGTTGTCTACATCACCATTTTTCCCAACGATGCCGCAGTGTCCATGGCTGGTGTACTCATCAACACACAGGTCGGCCATCAGCACCACATCACTGCCTACCGATTTTGTCAAACGCTCCAATGCCACCTGCACAATGCCCTGTGG
Organism: Acidimicrobiaceae bacterium; assembly: GCA_947450115.1. Lineage (GTDB taxonomy): Bacteria > Actinomycetota > Acidimicrobiia > Acidimicrobiales > Ilumatobacteraceae > F1-20-MAGs119. The sequence goes on from CANFUE010000014.1 coordinate 11,971, forward strand.
ATCAAATGCGCCGGAACCGATGTCGTCTTTTTTTTCTGGGACTCCGAAAAGAATGACTCCACGCACACCGAGTGCAGCAAGTTCTTGCACTTCACGTTCTAGTGAATCTAAGGAATGTTGCATCACTCCGGGCAGCGAGGCAATGGGTTGAGGTGAAGATATTCCTTCCTTCACAAAAAGTGGTGCTACAAAATTACTTGTGTGAAGACGTGTTTCAGCAACAAGTTCTCTCATAGCCACAGACGTACGAAGTCGGCGAGGGCGCGATACGGGAAATGCCACAACCGAATGTTATGGAGGTTGTTACGTAAAAAGCACAGTAAGCGCCGTGCAAATACCCTCGGGAGTTGGTACTTCTGCCACTGCATGAACCTCTAGGCCAAGCGATGCAGCAACTTTCTGAGTTACTGGCCCAATGACAACAACTTTTCCGAGAAAATCTGTACCCATCGCCGATACCCAACTTCGTGCCGCACTGCCCGACGCAAAAACAACTGCATCACTATCTTGCACCTGTTCTCGAGTCTCAGACGAGGGTACACAATGGGCTGTGCGATACGCATCGACTCGCTTTACCTCCCACCCCTTTTCTCTGAGCCCGGCAACGACCGTCATGTCGGCACCTTCTCCTTGTATGAGCAGCACCTTGTTCCCTTGCGAGTTATTCGAATATGTAGGGAAACTCTCTACTAACCCTTGCCCACTGGGAACCGCTGCCTGCAGATCTACTTGTTCTATGAGTGCGCTCTCCATGACCTCACGAGTTCCTGTACCAAGAACTGCAATATGCGCAATTTTCACTTTATTTGTTTTGGATTGTTGAAGTACACGTGCCACTCGACGTGCTCCATTGGGTGACGTCACCACGAGCCATTCATAGTTGCTGATATCTGCAAGTTCTGCATCGCGCAATGCACCGCCATCAAGAGGTTCAACAATTTCTATGAGTGGCAGCAAGATGACATCGGCGCCTACGGCACTCAACACTTCTACAATTGGGCCAGCTTGTTCTGTTGCGCGTGTCACTACAATCCGCCGACCACTTAACGGCAATGGAGCCACTCTTCTAACGTCTTCCAATTTGCTCGCGCGAAGTTCGTGCTAGTTGAGCGGCAATGAGTGTTGCATTTTCTTCATCTGAAACATCGGCTTGCATTGAAATGGAACGCGCTTGTGCAGTGTCATCGGCTGCAAGGAAGGTAGTAAGAATATTTTGGTCATTGACAAATGCACCAACAGGAAGTGAGCAACCACTTCCCAAGACGCTCAGAAAAGCACGCTCTATTTCCACTGCATGGCGTGTAGCTACATGATCAATTGACTGGACAAATTGCTGTGTTTCAGCATCGCCGAATCGATGTTCAACGGCTACGCAACCTTGACCCACCATCGGGACAAAAAACTCTGGATCAAGAATCTCAGTAATTTTTTCTGTTAGCCCTAATACCTCTAGTGCTGCAACTGCCATAACAACTGCGCCATCAACGGGGACTTTTTCTAGCCGTGTACCAATATTGCCGCGTAACTCAACGAATTGGAGATCGGGTCGAACTGCGCGCAATTGCGCACGCCGGCGTACCGACCCCGTAGCAATAGTTGCACCTGGCTGAAGATCTTGAAGCGCATTGCCAACGAGTGCATCGCGCGGATCACGTCGTGCACACCATGCTCCAATTTCCAAACCATATTCAGTAACCGTGGGAAGGTCTTTTGCTGAGTGCACTGCAATGTCGGCTCGCCCATCGAGAACAGCTCGTTGCACTTCCTTCACAAAAATGCCTTGGCCCGCCATTTGATGCAGCGGCACGTCGGCACGCTGGTCGCCAGTACTTTCTACAAAAACCAACTTGCATTCAACTTCTGGACTCTCGCGCGTAATTGCGTCGGCAACGAATTGTGCTTGCGTGCGTGCCTGCGGACTTGGCCGAGTAGCGATGCGAAGAATCTTTTGCGTCACGTGCTTCTCGTATTCATCAGTGAAGATGAAAGAGGTCGCGCACGGCATCGGCTAGGCGTTCACCTTGCGGTGTTCCTGCACCTTCTTTGAGCCGCACAGCAGGCTGATGCATGATTTTCGCAGTGATTCCCTTAGTAAGTGCTTCCACTACTTCGCGCTGCTCATCTGTTAAGGCAGCCAGGCGTTTTGCATACCGATCAATTTCTGCAGTTCGAATTTCCTCTGCGGTTTCATGCAATGCAGCAATGAGTGGAGCTGCTTGACGTGCAGTGGAATCGATGGTGTAGCGCTCTAACTCTTCAGAAATGATGACCCGCACTTTTGCAGCTTCGCCTTCGCGCTGCTCTACGCCTTTTCGTGCCCAGTCGCGGAGGTCATCGAGGTTGCGTAATTCAATATTTTCTAAATTTCCTACGTTTGCTTCAACATCGCGCGGAACTGCAATATCGACCACGAAAAGTTTTTTGCCAGAACGTGCGCTCATAACATTTTGTGCTTTTTCATAATCGAGAATAAAGCTGCCCGAACCTGTGCACGTCACCACGACATCAACTTCGTGCAAAGCGGCATCGAGTTGTTCTAATGGCAAAGTTGATGCGCCCAAACGATTCGCAAGTTCTTCACTACGTGATGCAGTGCGATTTACTACCGTAATTTCTGTTGCAGGGTTTGCTGCAATGGCAGTTGCTACACCTTCGCCCATTTCGCCAGCACCAACAATGAGCACTTTTTTGTTTGCCAAGGTTCCCAATAGCTCACGTGCCATTTCGACTGCTGCAAAAGATATTGACGTAGTTGAACGTGATATTGCTGTTTCAGTTCGAGCTCGTTTTCCTGTTTCAAGTGCGTGACGAAAGAGCAGATTTAAGGTAGACCGCGAAGCGCCTTCACTTTGCGCGTCGGACCATGCGTCACGAACTTGTCCGAGAATTTCATGCTCACCAATGACTGCGGAATCGAGTCCGCATGCCACTTCAAAGAGATGCGTGATAGCGGCATCATCGTGTTGGCTATAGAGGTGATTATTTAATTCGTCGGGAACAAGCCCGCCTAGTTCACAGAAAAAGTCGCTGATGTCGGCATAAGCGGCATGGAACTTTTCAGTTACTGCATACACCTCGGTGCGGTTACACGTAGAAAGCACCACTGCTTCACGAATGTTGTTACGTGATGACAAGGAATGCAAAGCCTTCGCCATTTCGGTGGGGTTGATCGACACCTTTTCCAGCACCTGCAAAGGGCTTGTGCGGTGGTTCACGCCAATGACAACAACAGACATACAGTGCCTACGCTATGCGCTCACAGCACGTGAGGAGGTAGTCGTCGCCTGGATGTGACTTAAAGAATTCGCCTTTTGTTGCTCGTAATAGCTCAAAATCTGCAATTCTCCAGCCAAATCGACCTTGCTGATGTGCACCCCTCGCGGGACCGACAAGACACTGGGGACGAAATTGAGGATGGAGCCAACCCCGGCCCGTACGAGGCGATTCACTGCCTCTTGGGCAGTTGCCGCAGGTGTAGCGAGCACTCCGATACTTACATTGCGTGTTTGCACCACTTCAGATAGTTCATCGAGGTGCTGTACGCAGATTCCACCCACCTCTGAGCCCACTTTTTCTGGGTCTGTGTCAAAAACGCCTACCAAGCCAAAACCGCGCTCCACAAAGCCACCGTAATTTGCCAATGCCTGGCCGAGGTTTCCCGCCCCGACAATAACAATGGGCCATTCCCGGTTCACACCCAATTCGCGCTGGATTTGATAGGAGAGGAAGGCAACCTCATAACCCACGCCACGCACGCCGTAACTGCCCAAATACGACAAGTCTTTGCGCACCTTTGCTGCATTCACAGCGGCAAGTTCGGCCAGTTGATCACTCGAGATATGGGTCATTCCTTGGACAGTGACTTCCCCCAACAAACGCAGATACATCGGTAAGCGAATGAGCGCTGCTGCGGGGATTTTGCGACGCGAGGAGACCGACACGCCCATAGGTTAGGCGCTCGTGCAGGTTTTCACAAAGTCTGCTCGCCTTTCCTTTCCCCTAACCTCACCTCATGGAAAATAGTGCCCTTGCTGCGAGTGCCGGTCTCATTTCCATTGCTTTTTGCCTGCTCACCTACGACCGTTGGTTACGTCGCCGCGCGCCACATGACCTGGCGTGGAGTATCGCCATGGCGTTATTTGCTCTCGGCGCAGGGGCCCTGTGGTGGGCCGAAAGCCGTGGATGGAGCATCATGAGTTTTCGTATCTTTTTCCTTTGTGGTGCAGTCCTCAATGTTCCTTGGCTGGGTCTTGGAACGGTGTACTTACTTTTCGGACAACGCATCGGTCATAGCGTTCGCACCATTCTCATTTTGCTTTCAGGTGTAGCAATGGGTGTCGTCCTCACTGCTCCCACTAAATACGCAGTGAACCCTGACAATTTTCCTACTGCAAAAGAATTGTTTGGAATTGGCCCACGACTTTTTGCCGCTCTTGGTTCAGCGCTTCCCGCACTCGTCATTATTGGTGGTGCTCTGTGGTCGGCATTTCGTATTGTTCGTCATCGCGTACCAGCGGCCACCACATCAGCACGACGTGCAGCAATTCACCCCAAGCAACTTGCTGCTGGCAACTTACTCATCGCTCTCGGTGCAATTGTGTTGTCGGCAAGTGGAACTATTGCGGGTCGACTCGGAAAAGATCGCGCCTTTGCCATCACGCTACTTGTAGGTGTTTCTATTTTGTTCGGTGGATTTATTGTTGCATCAAACGCTGTTGCCGTCCGCAGAGAACGGTTACGTTTGCTTACCGAATCATCAGTAGTGACACAATCCCTGCAATAAGAATGACTCCAAGAAGGAGTCCGACAACCAAGGTAGTAGCGGGTCTCACAGCCACAACCTAGCGCATGTCACATCGCTATTCTGATGCACTTTTCTTCCCAATGCGCACAGCAGTTGACACTTGACTCATTTCCCCGGGCCGCAAAATGACTTGGTCGCCCACTCCCACTCCTACGTCACGCGCAGCTGAGTCTTGATCTTTAGCAATTGCCAACATTCCATAGGAATCGATAACCAGACCAATACCCCCTGTTGGGATGAGTGCAAAGGTAGAAGTAATTGTTGCTGAACGAGCAACGCCGTCTACAACGAGTGATAGATACATCGACCCGCCTGACAAAAGATTTTGTACATCTTCGAGGCCAACGTTGAGTTGGCAATTTCCAAAATGATCTACCCATGTCACTTCAGAAATAATTTCAGTATCGCCAATTTGTGGAAGCGTGACGAGGCCAGGCGTGAGCAGATCAGCATCGACAACATCACCAAGTTCATCAAAGGGAACTCCGTTGCATAAATGCGCAGCTACCGGCGCAAAAATATCGCGACCCGCAAATGTTGCCCCCGGAGCAGGTAAGTGGAGTGCCAAATTATTCAGCACTACAGCACGCTCAACGCCCCCCACCATCCCTGCAGCTGGTGCCAACAAACCATTGTCGGGGCCAAGAAGTATTCCTTCACCACCTGCAATTTCTAAAGCAATTGCTTTGCGTTGCGTGCCGACACCTGGGTCGACAACTCCAATCACAATTCCTCTTGGCGCATATTGGATACAGCGAGCCAACATCATTGAACCTGCGCGCACGTCGTATGCGGGTACATGATGTGCAAGATCAGTAATGCGAGCATGTGGAGCCATGTCTGCAATAACAGCTTTCATCACTCCAACAAACTCGTCGACGGTTCCGTAATCGGTGAGAAGTGAAATGTGGTCGTATGGCATCACGTCTCTTTCCTATCTGACAGATGAGAGCAACTTGTCACTTTGTTGAAAACGAACGAAGGGGCCGGTGTCAACCCCCCGATGACACCGACCCCTAAGGCGCGGCCCTTGCGGGCGCGACTCCCGAGCGGCAAGCCACTCGGTGATCTCCACGTACGTTACGCACAAGTTCACACAATGAGAAAAGCGTCACTCAATTTTTCTTAAATTTTTGAGTTTTTATCGACAAGGAGAAGCTTTCTTGCCATTTTTGGTGGTTTTGGGTTACTTCTGAGCCTCTTGGCCCATCTCGCGACTGCGCTGTGTTGCTGCTCGAACAGCTGCCACGATGGCCTCACTGACCCCCGATGCACGCAAACTTGCCAGCCCCGCCGCGGTGGTTCCGCCAGGCGAAGTGACTCGTTCTCGCAATTGAGCTGGTGACTCTGTGCTTTGTGCAAGAAGTACGCCTGAACCACGCAGCAGTTGACGCACTAATGGGTCGGCTAACTCCGCATCGATTCCCATCTCTTGTGCGGCTGCCATGAGTGACTCTGCGATATAAAAAAGATACGCCGGCCCCGAACCCGTGAGACCAGTGATGGCATCAATTTGGTCTTCTTGAACACGCACAGCAATTCCCACACTGCCCAAAACTTCTACAGCGAACTTCTCGCTGTTTTCAGTACATGACACTCCTAGTGCATAACCGGCCGCACCCTCACCAACGAGTGAAGGAGTATTCGGCATCGCTCGAATAACAGCTACGTCATTACCAGCAGCATTTTGCAATGTTGCAAGAGAAACTCCTGCAGCAATAGACAGCACCGTTCGTGCACCAGCTTGTGCTGCAAGAGACGTTGCCTGTGCAGCATCAGGGGGCTTCACAGCAATGACCGCAGCATTGCATTTCTGTACAGACTCTTCTATATGAACATCAGGGAAGGCTGAACCTAAAACTTTTCTTTGATCTGGTGAAACCTCAACGATCGTGAGCATGTTCGGTGCGAGTCCTGCACGCAATAGCCCATGAGCCAAAGCGGCTCCCATGTTTCCGCCGCCAATGATGGTGAGTGATGCTTGTTCCACATCACTGACGTTACTCTGCAAAGCGCGAGGCAAAACCAATTCGGATCAGAACAGGGAAATGAGTTTCCACTGCAGCAAACAAAGTGCCAATAATGCGGTCGATTTCATTCTCGGTCAAAACCATGAGAGCAAGTTCTCCGCGCAAGAAAAGAGCATTCTCTACACCAATAGAGAAGTGTGCCCCAGTGAGTTTTGCATTTCTGCGTAATGCTTGTTCATACAACTGCTCGGCATTTTCCTCTGGTGCCGGCATTACATAGGTCTCGTAACGCAATGTTCGTTGACCTAAGGTGAGCCAAATTGTGGTGAATTCTTTTTCATCACCGTGCATTCGGATAAACCACCGCCGTGGTGCTTCAGGGTCGCGGCGTGCGTCTAAAACAACATCGTGACTCTGCTGATACGCGGCTAGCCACTCATCAATATGGCGAGCAATCACTTCGATATCGGGCTCAGAAAAGAGCTCACTCATGTTGTATTACCGACACTCCACGCGATCACGTGTAGAAACGTCGGCGTACACACGACGTAGGCGCGCAGCAGCAAAACTCCAGGTGTAATGACGGGCTTTTTCCGCGGCCTTTGCCCCCATCGCAAGAGCCATGGTGGGGTGCGCTATCAGTTCGTCAATATGTCGGGCAAACAATGCAGGGTCACGACGAGGAACAAGATAACCAGTTTCTCCATCATCGATGATGGTGAGCAGTCCGCCTACTGCACTTGCAACAACGGGGATGCCACATGCTGCAGCTTCAAGTGCCACGAGGCCAAAACTTTCGCTACGACTTGGCACAACCACAACATCGGCAGCGCGATAATACGTGGACAACATATGGTGTGCTTGAGGTTCAACAAAGCGAATGCTGTTATGTACGCCAAGTCCACGAGCAAGCTCCATGATCTTTTCTATTTCGTCATTTCCTTCGCTACCACTTGCCCCGCCCACAACAATAAGTTGAGCATTTTTTGCTTTCAATTGCGCCAGTGCCTGCACAGCAACATCGAGACCCTTCAATGGCTGAATGCGTCCGACAAAAAGCAACACTGGAACATCGAAAGCAATGCCCAAAGCATGTCTCGCGCCACGTTTCTCACCGGGCGCAAAAAATGCATGCTCAACACCTGGCGCAACAATTTCCAATGTTCCGGGTGGGTTGCCATATAAATCAATGAATTGACGTTCTTCTTCTGTACAAGAAACACAAATTGCATCGGCGCAGCCAATGATGTCTGATTCACTTTTCTCGCGAATGTCAGATTCAAAATCACCACCCTGAGCTTTGACGCGGGCAAGTGTGTGAAAAGTTGTGACTAAAGGAAGATCTAGTTCATGTTTGAGTTTGTGTGCCGATAGACCCGACAACCAGTAGTTGGCGTGCAACACATCGACTCCACCAGAACCCAGAATGTGCGCACGCACATTTGCTGTGAATTCATCGACAACTGAAAGCAGTTCATTCTTCGGTAGATCAAAACTTCCGGCCGGAATATGTACAACCCGATGATTGGGTTCAACATTGACCACTTCAGGAAGATCTGGCTGCCAGGCGCGGGTGTACGTGGTGCAATCTAAACCTGCATGGGCAAGTGCTGACACCAGTTCGCGCACGTAAACATTCATGCCGCCACCATCGCCAACCCCTGGCTGGGCCAAGGGTGAGGTGTGCATCGAGATCACTGCAACGCGCTTCATGGAAAGGTCAACCTATCGTCGGATTTACATATGACCGATAGACGCTTAAAAGGGTCTCTTTTTGCACGTCTGAGAGGAGAGCATCCTCGTGGATGGCCTCTTCCACTGAGCCATCCTTGGGCTGTGGACTCTGCCCAGAAAAGCGCTCGGTGTCACCATCTAATATGCCGGCCTGGACATACAAGGTTTCTGCTGAAATCTGCAGTGCCTTGGCGATCTGCTGCAAAATATCGGCCGACGGCTTGCGCAGTCCTCGCTCAATTTGCGACAGGTAAGGGTTAGAAATTCCGGCGATGCGTGACAGGTCGCGAATGGACTGTTGTGCAGCCTCGCGACGCAGTCGAATGAACTCGCCGAGTTCGTAGAGCCGTTGGTCCATTATTCCAACAAAGTATTGATGTTTGCTCCGCCGTTTTTATAGCGAGCCACGAGCTCTGCGCTTAAAGCATCAATTTGTGTGAAGAGTGACTTGCGATCGGTTGACTGCACCAACTCAAAAGCTTCCAGCGCGGCAATGAGTGCATCTATTTCCCCTAAGGAAAGTTCTGCAAAGTCTGCGAAGTGATACGTGTCGCAGAGTGCAGTGAGTTCTGCCAGGCGAGGGTGATGAGCAGGCACTTCAGTGTCTCGTGGCGGACGAACGGAGCCACCACCTTGTTGTTGACCAAATACAGTTGCTAACTGTGCTGGCTGCACTTCAAGAGATTCACCCGCTCCACGTTTTTGTTTTTCTTCACGCACAACATCGAGACGGCCTTGTGCGAGTCGCCGCACAAATGACACTGCGTCTTCTTCATTTTGTAATTCAGTGCGCAACGAGCGCAGTTCCTGAAGTGAGAGCGCTGCAGGATTCATAGCGTCAAAAACCTAGATCTCGAAAAAGTTGCGATATCCGTACTCTAGAGCCCACCGGAAACCGGAGGAAGGACAGCCACTTCATCGCTGTCGGATAACGCAGCATCTCGGCCCACTTCTTCCCCATTGAGCCACACCCGACATGTGGTGAGCACCTCGGCAAAGGATGGCCCATAACGAAGCACTGCGGCGGCGAGGAGATCTTCCACTGATTTTTCGGGGAAAGTATCGCTCCCACAACCAGCTGCTTCTCGAGCCGACGCAAAAAGTCGCAAAGTTGCCATCATTGTCAGCGTACAGAATGAAATCTGTTGCCCTTTCAGCCAATAACCTGCAAGTCGTGCCCGAATCATTACCCACTCGCCTTTTGCTCGTTCGTCACGGGCAATCCGAGTGGAATGCTCTTGGGAAAATGCAAGGCCATGCCGATTCCCCTCTCTCTGGCGAAGGCCGCAAGCAGGCACACAATGCCGCTCGCCGACTCGGCATCTTTGACCTCATCATCTCCAGCGATCTTCAACGAGCCAGCGAAACTGCCAACATCATCGCCGACGAAATGGGACTCAGCGTTCTTCCCCCTCATCCCGGACTGCGCGAAATCAACGTGGGGCCCTGGGAAGGTCTCACTCGTCGGCAAATTGACAAGGCATTCCCGGGCTATGTGGAACACGACATGCGCCCACCGGGCTATGAACCAGACGATCAGGTTTTTGCGCGCGTCCGTGATGCGCTCTTTGATATTTCCCACAACCACCCCGGTGCAATGGGACTCGTGGTCACTCACAGTGGCATCATTCGTGTCATGCGGCGCACACTTGGGTATCCCGATCAGCGCAACCACCGCAACCTTGAAGGTTGTTGGTTTACCTTGAATCACGATGGGAGTCTTGAAGTGTCGGACTCCGTCAATATTTTGCGCAATACCACCACAAGCGACACGCTCTAATTCGCATGCGGTTTGATGACTCGTATTCGCCATCAGTTCGACAACATGTCACATTGCTCACCATTGCACGCACCAGCACAAACGCGTGTTACCGCTTTGCACCACCTTTTTTAGCGATTATTGCCCGCGGCTTTCATGTTTCCATTGCGCAAATGGGTATTGCAATAACAGTTGCAGAACTCGCTGGTTTGGCATCACCGCTCATTGGGCATCGTGTAGATGCAATGACTCGTCGTCGTGCATTGCGGCTCGGCCTTTTTGGCGTTGCATTAGGAACACTCATCACCGCAAGCGCACCTCACCTTGTTATTTTCACTTTGGGCATTATCACTCTTGCCGCTTCCAAAGTGGCCTTTGATGTTGCGCTTGGTGCGTGGGTTGCCGACCATGTTCCATGGAATCGCCGCAGCAAAGTAGTGGGGTACACCGAAACATCCTGGGCACTCGGACTCTTATTGGGTGTCACATCAATGGGCCTCATTACAGCCCTCACCAACTGGCGCGTCGCCTATGCAACTGCTGCAATTGCTGTCCTTATTTTGGGGCTTATTGTGAGCAATCGACTCCCTGCAACAGATGACGCCATACATGAACACAACGATGATCTTGAAATGCATCTTGAACAAGGAGTGCTCCGGCGCGGCAGTTGGTACGCCATTGCTTCGTGTTTCACCCTCATGGGTGCAAGCCAGTGTATTTTCGTCACCTTTGGTCCGTGGCTTGAAGACACTTTTCATTACTCGGCTGCAAATATTGCAACAGTTGGTTTTGCATTGGGTGCAGTAGAACTTTTTGCATCAACGTCGAGTGCGAAATACACCGATGCACTTGGTAAAGAAAAAAGCGTTGCTATGGGTGCATCACTCATGGTTCCTGCCGCTCTTCTCATTGCCCTTGCTAGCCACAACATCGTTACTGGGCTCATCGGACTATTGCTTGTGTTGATGGGATTTGAATTTGCTGTCGTTAGCTTGCTTCCCCTTGGCGCTCAACTCGTACCAGGAAAACGTGGCCGCGGTATGGGCCTACTCATTGGTGCCGGAACCTTGGGTCGCGCCACCGTGTCGATTGCCGTCACGCGTTTATACGACCAACACGGAATTCCACCCGCCGCTATTGGTACCGGGCTTCTTGCATTGGGAACTGTGCTTCTCGTTTCTATGCACGCAAAAATTGCAGAGAAGATTTAGCAACAAGCGCTAGCCGGCATACCGATTGGTGATGGGTAACCGTCGGTCTTTGCCAAATGCTTTTGTGCTCACTCGCACTCCTGGAGGGCACTGCCGCCTCTTGTACTCATTCATATCTACTAGTCGCGCAATACGACGTACAAGCACTTCGTCATACCCGCGCGCAATAATGTCGCTCGCGGTGAGATCAAACTCAACATACATTTCTAAAATGGCATCGAGTAGGTCATATGGCGGAAGCGACTGATCATCACGCTGATCTGGACGCAACTCTGCCGAAGGTGCTTTGTCGATAATGGCCCGAGGAATGAGTTGTTTACCGGCACGTTCGTTCACCCATTCACATAGTTCATACACAGTGGTTTTGAGAACATCTTTGATAATTCCAAACCCACCCACCGAGTCGCCGTACAAAGTGAAATAACCCACAGCAAGTTCACTTTTATTCCCAGTGGTCAACACCATCCACCCGTGTTTGTTTGACAATGCCATGAGAATCATTCCACGCACGCGACTCTGTAAATTTTCTTCCGTGAGGTCTTCTGGCTTTCCTGCAAAGCCTTCTTCCAACATCAATAAGTACGCAGCAAACGCTGGCTCTATAGGAACTGATTGATAAGGAATGTTTAAGTTCTCGGCAAGTGCTGACGCATCATCTTTTGAACCATCACTTGAATATCGTGATGGCATCGACACGCCATGTACGTGTTCAGCACCTAACGCCTCAACAGCAATTGCGGCTACGAGTGCTGAGTCGATTCCACCTGAGAGTCCGATAACTACGTCAGTAAACCCATTCTTTTTTACATAGTCACGTGTACCCAACACCAATGCTGCATGCACACGCTCAAGTTCAGAACTTGCTCGCTCTACTTCGTGTTGCGGAGATACACACACAACATCTCCTTGAGCATTGACATCACACACTAAAAGATCTTCCGCAAAAGCAGCAGCACGAGCTTGAATTACTCCGCGCGCATCGGCCACTAAAGAACCGCCATCAAAAACCAACTCGTCTTGTCCGCCAATTTGGTTGACGTATGCAACAACAACACCATTGCTTTGTGCACGACTCGAAACTAAATCATCTCGTTGAGTGGGTTTGTTGCGATGAAACGGTGAACCGTTAATGCTGATGCACAATTTTGCACCTTGTTGTGCTTGCTGCTCAGTGGGGTCACCTACCCAGAGGTCTTCGCAAATAGAAACCGCAAATGGAATTCCGTTGCAGGTGAAAATATCTTGGATGCTTGGGCCAGGAGTGAAATACCGCTCTTCGTCGAACACGCTGTAGTTCGGTAAAAGTTGTTTACGGTAGACGCCAAGTATCTTTCCGTTTTGCGCAACTGCCGCAGCATTGAAAAGTATGCGCTCTTCGCCGCCTTCAACTTGCACCGCAACTGAATCGACAAAACCAATCACAGCCATGCAGTTCCCCGTTGCTTCCACAACGCTGTTGAGTGCGCGCATATTGTCGGCAAGAAATCCGGGCTTCAGCACCAGATCTTCTGGGGGGTAGCCCGTAATAGACAATTCGGGAAACGCCACGATGTCGCAACCCGCCGCAACGGCTGTTGCGTACTCGCCCAACAGCTTCGCAACGTTGCCCACCAAGTCGCCCACGGTGGGGTTGACCTGCGCCAGACCAACTCTCATCGCTGAACCTGGCGTAATGGGCGTAATTCGTGGGTTTCCAACACGTTCTCAGGCTACCGAACTCGCTCTCGCCCACTCTTCATCTATTAGGCACACCTTACATATAGATGGTGCTTCACACAGAGTTAACAATTGAGACATGGAAGTGAAACTGCTTCTTGGCAACATAGAGCAATCACTTCTGGGCTTTGGCTCAGATTCACCCACATGGAAGGAACTGCCGTGCCATTTCAGGCCGAATACATCTGGATCGACGGTGTGAAACCCACACCTACATTGCGCTCAAAAACAAAAGTCATGGCTGACGACGAGAAGATCTCCATTTGGGGATTCGATGGTTCGTCAACAGAACAAGCTGGTGGCGAATCATCAGACTGCGTTTTGCGCCCTGTCTTTTCTTGCCCAGACCCCATCCGTGGTGGCAAAAATATTCTCGTCATGTGCGATGTTCTTCAAGCAAAAGACGACAGCCCACACCCAACAAACACTCGCGCTGCTTTGGCTGAACAAGCAAAGAAGTATGCCGATCAGGAAATGATCTACGGCATCGAGCAGGAATACACCATGTTGCGCATTGATGGCACACCATATGGTTTCCCTGTTGGCGGCTTCCCTGCTCCACAAGGCCCTTACTACTGTGGCGTCGGCGCAGGCCGCGTTGTTGGTCGTGAAATTATTGAAGAGCACACACAGGCGTGCATCGATGCTGGCCTCATGATCTCTGGCACCAACGCAGAAGTAATGCCTGGTCAGTGGGAATTCCAAATCGGACCCGCAGATGCGCTTACCGTGAGCGACCACATGTACGTGGCTCGCTGGCTCTTGCAGCGCATTGCTGAAGATTACGATGTGGTCATCTCATTTGCCGCAAAGCCAATGAAGGGCGACTGGAACGGTGCTGGTGCACACACCAACTTCTCCACCAAGGCAATGCGTAACGACACCAACTTGAAGGCAATCACAGCAGCTTGTGAAGCCCTCGGCAAGCGCGTCATGGAACACGTCGACCACTACGGCGACGACATTGCAAGCCGCCTCACCGGAAAGCATGAAACTGCTCCGTACAACAAGTTCAGCTACGGCGTGTCCGACCGCGGTGCTTCGGTACGTATTCCATGGCAGGTTGGCCGCGATGGCAAGGGTTACGCAGAAGACCGCCGCCCGAACGCCAACGTCGACCCGTACACCGTTACCCGTCTCATTCTTGAGACCGTATGTGGCGCCGCATAAGCGCTTCTCGTACATAAAAAGTAGCAACCGGGGGGCCAATGTGCCCCCCGGTTCGCATTTACGCCAAAAACAGGCACACTGAGGAGATGTCAGAGATGCTCGAACAGCAACGTGAATATGTTTTACGCACGGTGGAAGAACGTGGTGTACGCCTCGTTCGTTTGTGGTTCACCGACATATTGGGCAACTTGAAGTCGTTTGCCATTAGCCCTGCCGAATTAGAAAATGCCCTTGAAGACGGAATGACCTTCGACGGCTCATCCATCGAAGGCTTTAGTCGCGTGCAAGAAGCCGACGTGCTTGCTATTCCCGACCCCAATACTTTTGAAGTTCTGCCGTGGGCCGACCCCAAGGGAACCGAAGCCCGCGTATTTTGCAACATTCATAATCTCGACGGAACACCATTCGATGCCGACCCACGTCAGGTCTTGAAGCGCAACCTCGATGCTGCCGTCAAACTTGGCTACGCGTTTTATATTGCGCCCGACATTGAATATTTCTATTTTGCTCCTCCGCAAAAAGGTGAACTTCCTCAACCACTTGATGAAGGTGGTTTCTTCGACCTCACCACTTCCGATATCGCGACTTCATTACGCAAAGAAACTATTCGCACTCTAGAAACTATGGGCATCCCCGTTGAATACAGTTTCCACGAAGACGCGCCAAGCCAACACGAAATCGACTTGCGTCATACCGATGCACTCACCATGGCCGACAGCATCATGACCTTCCGCCTTGCAGTGCGTGAAGTAGCCGCAATGCACAATGTGCACGCCACTTTCATGCCCAAGCCACTTGAAGGTGTGCAGGGTTCAGGCATGCACTTACATTTGTCTCTCTTTAAAGGTGAAGACAACGCGTTCTACGATGAAAAAGATGCGTACAACTTGTCGCCTACTGCAAAGTCATTTATGGCAGGTCTCTTACGACACGCAGCTGAAATTACCGCCGTCACCAACCAAACGGTGAACAGCTACAAGCGACTCGTTCCTGGTTTTGAAGCGCCCGTGCATATTTCGTGGGCGCGCAATAATCGCAGCGGTCTCATTCGTGTGCCGGTGCCGAAAAAAGGTAACGCAATGGCAACGCGCATTGAATATCGTTCGCCCGACCCAGCTACTAACCCATACCTTGCATTTTCCGTCATTCTTGCAGCAGGTCTGCGCGGCGTTGAGCAGGGTTACACGCTTCCCGCCGAAGCCGATGCAAACCTGTTTGAAATGAACGATGCAGATCTCAATAAGCTGAGCATCGAACAATTGCCACAATCACTTGCCGACGCACTCGACATCATGGAACGTTCCGAACTTGTTGCAAGCGCACTTGGTGAACATATTTTTGAATGGTTCCTGCGCAATAAGCGCTCTGAATGGCGTGGTTATAAAACCCAGGTCACTCCGTTTGAACTCAACCGTTATCTTCGGTCGTTGTAGGTCTTTTTTTCACAATGGAATTCATCGTTGTATATCCCGAACCGGCAAACCCCGACCTTGCCCGCACCCTCGACATGTCGGGGTACCGCTGGAAGGCTGTGTCGTCACCTGAGCAAGCCTTAGAGCACGAGCCCACCACCGGCTGGGCAGGCGCCGTAGTGAATTGTGAAGACAATGCCGAATCGGCGTGGGCCTTTTGTCGTGCATTGCGTAAACGCGATGCACTTGCTTGCCCCATCTTGGTTCTCATTTCCGGTGCCGAACTTGGGCAACTCGAATTGCGCGATGAAAACTTCGACGACTTCTGTATCACTCCCTTCCACCCACGTGAATTAGAAGCACGTTTGCGGCATCTCACGCATTCAGAAGGCGACGTGGTGCGCGCTGAAATGATCGACTACGCCGGCCTCAGTTTGAACCTCGAGACCTACCAGGCAACATTTGAGGGCCAGCCTCTCGACCTCACGTACATGGAATACGAGTTGTTGAAGTTCCTTGCCCAGAACCCTGGAAAAGTATTCACACGTGAAATTTTGTTGTCACGCGTGTGGGGTTATGAGTACTACGGCGGTGCACGCACGGTTGATGTGCACATTCGTCGACTGCGCGCCAAGCTTGGCGAAGAACATGCCAACCTCATTCAAACTGTGCGCAGTGTGGGCTACCGCTTTGGGCAGTCGCGCTGGAATGGCTAGTACGTTTTTCTAACCGACAATTGCTTCATAGCCAAGCAGCATTGCAAAAAAGAAGAACGTTAACGCTGCACCAATTTTGATGGTGCGCTCAGGAAGACGCGCTCCCATCGCACGGCCAACCACAATGGCAAGTGCATCGGCAATCACCATTCCGACAGTGGAACCCAGCCACGTGCCCACCACACCTTCGCGTGTTGCCAAGGTAATGGTGGCAAGCATTGTTTTGTCGCCAAGTTCGGCGAGGAAAAATACGGTTCCTACCGCTATCACTACATGCTTTGCAGTTTTGTTTGCTCGCGCGGTGTCGTCGTCGGTGAGTTCATCTCCGCGAAGTGTCCAGAGTCCAAACACCACAAATGCGACAGCAGCTACCGCATTAATGGGCCGCGTGGGTAGCGCTGCTCCCAATATGGCGCCAATGCCAACAGACGCAAGATGGACAAGTGCAGTAGCAAGTGTGATTCCAATAATGACGGGAAGGGTTTTGTAACGTGTTGCAAAAGCTAAAGCCATCAACTGACTTTTATCGCCAAGTTCAGCAACAAAAATGACGCCAAGACTCAAAAGAAAAGCGTGGAACATTAAGCAAGTTTCTGAATGCGTCGCGAATGAATGGCGTGTGTGCGCAACATGTCATCAACTTTTGTACTCACGAGTTCCTTCTTACGCACTACTGCTTTACCGTGCACAATGGTGTCGCGTGCGCTCAGTGGCCCGCAACGAAGCCATGCCTCAATGGGGTCGGCAAGTGCACCAGCAAAGGCGGGGCCAGTGAGTTGCCAAATGGCAAGGTCTCCTACAGCGCCAATACTGATTTCGCCAATTTCGCCAATGCGACCCAAGCAACCTGCACCACCGATAGTGGCCATCTCCAACGCCATACGAGCTGTTCCGGCATGTGCACCACTCTTCAGTTTTGCTAGCAACATTGCTTGTCGTGCTTCTAACCACAACGAAGCGCTATCGGCCGATGAAGAGCCATCAACACCGAGACCTACATGTACACCAGCTGCACGCAGGTCGACTACTGGTGAAATGCCTGATGCCAAAATGAGATTGCTGCTTGGGCAGTGCGCAGCGCCCACTCCTGCTGCACCTAAACGTTTCACTTCATCGTCATTTGGCATTACACAGTGCGCAACCCAAGTTCTGCTGGTGCACCAGCCTGTTCGCTCTAAATACTCCATAGGGCGACATCCGAACGTTGCAAGGGAAAATGCATCGTCTTCGCTGTTTTCGGCAAAGTGTGTATGCAAGCGCACATCCAGTTGCTCGGCAAGTTCCGCCGAACGCACCATGAGTTGTTCGGTCACGCTAAAAGGTGAACATGGCGCAAGTGCAACACGCACCATTGCCCCGTGTGAGCGGTCGTGGTGGTTGGCCACCGCTTCAGCAGACAACCGCAAGATGTCATCATCATCTTGAACAACATCATCAGGTGGAAGACCACCATCTTTCACACTCAAAGACATCGAGCCACGTGTGGGGTGAAAACGCATTCCTAAATCTTTTGCTGCATCGATTTCAGCAGTTAATAAATCTCCCGCACCATGCGGGTGCAGATATAAATGATCTGTTGAGGTAGTGCAACCAGAAAGTGCGAGTTCTGCAAGACCCACCCATGCACTCACATGTACTGCTTCTTCATCAATGGCGCGCCACAGTGGGTACAACGTTTGCAGCCAACCAAAAAGTGGCGCGTTGGTCATTGGTGGGTACGCACGCGTGAGGTTTTGATACAAGTGATGATGCGTGTTGATGAGCCCCGGTGTTACTAAACAATTACTTGCGTCAATCACCTCTGCTGCTTCGGGCGGAACATCGAGAGAAGAACCCACTCCCGAAATGAGGCCATCGGTAATAGCTACCCAGCCACCTGGCAATTCACGTCGAGCGGCATCGACCGTTGCAACTAACAGCGCATTGCGCACCAGCAGGTCGGCGCGCATGATGGTTATACGTTGAGGTCGAGAAGTTCGCTATCGGCGTTGCGCACTTCACCGTCTTTATACAAAAAGTGGCCAAGAAGCGCTGCAATGCCAGCAGTAGACAACCCAACGATGACGGGGAAGATCACAAGAGCGATAACGAGGATGATGGCGCCTGGCATGTGATTAGCGTAGTGGCTTGTAGGCCCAAGCTTCTATCTCCACTTGGCCATTTGCAGGAAGCGACGCTACGCCAATGGTGCTGCGTGCAGGGCGGCTATTGCCAAAGCCTGCAACATAGGCCTCGTTGAAGATGCTGAAAGTTTCCATGTCGGTGAGGAAACAGAGGGTTTTCTTTACATCGTTGATGTTTGCACCCATTTCGGCGAGGCGCTCTTTCAAGTTCTTCACTGCTTGTGTGGTTTGAGCCGACACACCTTTTTGTAGAACACCATCTTTCAAGCCGAGCTGACCCGACACAATAATCCAATCGCCAGCGCGCACAACTGGGGTATACGGCCCAATAGGTGCAGGCGCTTTTGCTGTCTTTTTCGCAGCCGCTTTTTTCGCAGGTGCTTTCTTTACAGGGGCCTTCTTCGCTGGTGCTTTCTTTTGTGCTGCCATACCCACACCCTAACTTCTTCACGCTTCTTCATCTATAGTTTGGCGGCATGCAGTTTTCCCGTCGGCAGTTCCTCATTCGTGGTGCGGGCGCCGGACTTTCTGTTGCTCTTGCTCCATCGCTCCTTGCAGCCTGTGGTGGAGGTGGCGGCAAAACACTCGACTTGAATACCGTGAGCTTGGTGCAACGCTTCCCCAAAGACGTGCTCACACCTGGCCGCATTCGCTTGCCCATGTCGTTAGGTAACGCAGAGGGAGTGATCTCTACTCAAAGCGGAATCAAGATCCCTGAGACGCTGCGCTTTGTGGTGTCAGATCTCGATGGAAATGCGGTCTTCGACAAAGACTTTCCCGTACAGGCTCATGTCACCGATGTTCCACAACCGTATTGGCCACTCGTTGTAGATCTTAAGGAGCCCGGCACGTACATCATTTCCCTCCTTGGCGCCGATGCTGCCGGTGCCGCGTTTCAGGTAACCGCCGCAAGTGAAGTGTCAATACCTACTGTTGGTTCCCTCTTACCCGCCATCGATACTCCGACAACACAAAATGCACGCGGCGTAAACCCTATTTGCACACACCAGCCAAAGCCATGCCCTTTGCACGATGTCAATTTGCGTGACGCACTCACCATGGGCAAACCAGTGGTGTATCTCTTAGGTACACCTGCATATTGTCAAACAGGTACGTGCACGCCGGCGCTCGATGCATTACTCGCTGCCCAGAAACGCATTGGCGACAAAGCAATTTTTATTCACGCCGAGGTATACACCGACAACACGGCAACAGTTTCTGCACCAGCGGTGACCGACCACAAAATGACCTTTGAGCCAGCACTATTCATCACAGATGCCACAGGCAAATTAGTGGAACGGCTAGACGCGATTTTTGATACCAGCGAAGTGCTCGATGCACTTCAGCGCAACGGAATTAGCTAAAGCTATTTCCGCAACCACAGGTGCGGCTGGCATTCGGGTTATTAATGGCGAAACCTGCATCTTGCAGGCCGTCTTTGTAGTCGAGGCTTGCGCCTTCAAGAAGTTGTGCTGAAGCTGGGTCAACCACGACACGTACATCACCAAAGGTGAGTGTTTGGTCGTCTGAGGCCACATCGCCATCGAAATACATCTCATACGAGAATCCTGAGCAACCACCAGGGCGAACGGCCACGCGCAAAGCGAGTTCGGTTGCCCCTTCAGCTTCGAGCAATTGCTTGACCTTGATTGCTGCTGTATCGGTAAGAGTGATCATGAGCAAATGATAGCGGTACATTGGGTCCATGGCGAGTGCAGACAAAAACCTTTCTGGGGCAACCACCCCGGTCATCGAGGGTGCCTTGCCGAGCCCCGACGCCATTCGCCACCTTCTGCGTGCAGTCATTGACCCCGAGCTTGGCGACAACATTGTTGACCTCGGCATGGTGGGCGATATCTCGGTTTCGCCCGAGGGCCTCATTCGCATCGGAATCAAGCTCACCATCAAGGGCTGCCCGTTGCGTGCACAAATTAAGAAAGACATTGAGTCGCGCGTGAAGACGCATCCGCTCATCACCAAGGTCTCTATCGATTGGGGGGAAATGACCCCCGAAGAACGCACTGCGGTGATGACCCGTGCGCGATGGAACGCAAAAGAGCAGGCTCCGGCAACTCAAGTTCCTATTAATGCGCGCGTGCTTGCCATCGCAAGCGGTAAAGGTGGCGTAGGAAAGAGTTCCGTCACAGTCAACCTTGCGGCAGCACTTGCTGCGCAGGGAAACACTGTTGGTGTTCTCGATGCCGACATTTGGGGTTTCTCCATTCCACGCATGCTCGGCATGCCCGACAGACTTCAAGCAGAAAAAGTTGAAGGCTTTGAAAAGCCAATGATCATTCCTAATGAGCGCGTGCTTGGCAAAGGCGTACTGAAGGTTGTGTCAACAGGAATGCTTGTTGAAGATGAAGGCACCGCTCTCATGTGGCGTGGGCTCATGCTCACCAAAGCCGTTGAACAATTTTTGAACGACGTGCATTGGGGTCATCTTGACTACTTGCTCATCGACATGCCGCCAGGAACTGGTGACGTGCAAATGGGTCTTGCCCGCATGTTGCCCCGCACCGATCTAGTAATTGTCACCACTCCTGCCGTCTCTGCACAAAAAGTTGCTATTCGTGCTGCCGACATGGCACAACGCAGTTTCTTACGTGTTGCAGGTGTCATTGAAAATATGACCTCATTTGAATGCGATCATGGCAACTCTTACCCGCTGTTCGGAACAGGTGGTGGCACTGCTCTCGCCAATGAAATTGGTGCCGAGTTATTAGGACAAGTTCCTATTGAAGCAACTGTCGCACTGGGTGGCGACACCGGAGAACCCGTTGCATTGCACAACACCGGAAAAGCTGCAATTGAATTTCACAACATTGCGCGCAAACTCATTGCTCAAACTATTGCTCAGTCAGAAATGTCGGGGTGCAGTGCGCGAGTAGAAGAAGTTGCAGTTCCGGTAGCGGTGCGCTCGCGCACTTAAGCGTCATGCCAATTCGTTGTAACCAGGTTCATCGGGCAGTACGACGCCCAACACTTTTCCTTCGCTATCAACACGTATGCGGGGCAAAATTGCAGGTGGGATGCCCACTTTTGTAGCAGCTACTAATGCGTCGTCTGCTGTGCGGTGCGGTTGTAAAAATTCCAAGTTCCGCACGGTTGGCGGCAACATTGCCAACTCACCACGTTCAAACATTGCCAACGCTTCATTGGGCGACACCCACAAACTTGCAATGGTTTCACCATCGTCGTGAAGAGGGTCTTGTGCCTGTGGCGCACGTGCCAAGAAAAACCGTGTGTCGAATCGCCGCGGTTCACCAACTGGGGTGATCCAATGACTCACATACTCAATGGCATCGGTTGCTAGGCGAAGAGATTCTTTTTCGCAGAGTTCATGCATGCCCAACTTGCCATCGTGTACTAAGTGTCGATACGCCTCAAAACGATCTGCAACATCAGCATCGTCAAAGCGCACATACTCACCAGTATTCGTATCGCGTGCCAGCAGTACTCCAGCTTCTTCAAAACATTCACGAATTGCTGCTACCCAAAAGGCAAGTCCACCAGAGGGAATTTGCAGCAAACCGCTTGCCTCTGCATCGGTCAGCCCATCACACAAATGTTCAATATGACTGCCGCCGTCGATGTCATCTAACTTCCCACCGGGAAAAACATACAGACCACCTGCAAATGCGGCCTTCAGCGTGCGCTGCATCATAAAGACTTCAATGTCTTTGCTCACTTCATCGTCGCGTACCAACATCACTGTTGCGGCCATGCGAATAGGAACATCTTCGTGCATTTTCATGGCTCGATCTCTTGAGGTGGGTTGATGTGTTCAGTCACATTGATAACGCCATTGGTTTCAACAATGCGCCCGTTATACGTTGCAACAATATTGACTTTCCTGCCGCTGCTCTTTTTCAAACGACGACGAAGCAACAATCGAAATGGTGGCAAGAGCAAAAGTAGTCCGAGCGCGTCGGTCACAAACCCCGGCACAACAAGCAACACGCCTGCTATGAGCAAACACACTCCGTCGACCATTTCGTTGGTGGGCATGTTGCCCGCGGCAATTTGTTCTTGGAAGCGGCGAAAGACCCGCAGGCCCTCGCGTTTCACCAATGCGGCCCCCAGCGCAGAAACGAGCACCAAAACAGCCAGCGTGGGAAAGAGCCCCAGCCAACTCCCCATCTTGATGAGGGCATAAATTTCGGCAATCGGAAGTGCCACGAAGAGTAAAAAGAGTACGACCACTACCTTGCAGGCTAGCGAGCGATAGGTTGACGCCGTGAGCCCAGCCGACTCCGACACCTCTTCCCCACAGCGACCACCCTCGGTCGATGCCCTAGCGCGCACCATTGCCGAACATGTAGAGCTTCCCGCACCCCTGCGTGTGCGTTGTGCACGAATGGCCATTGGGTCGGGTGGCCCCGACTTTGCTGCAACTGCAATTGCCCTTGCACAGAGCCTGCAACTCACCATGGTGCAACCCGTCATCAACGCGACGGGTGTTCTCTTACATACCAATTTGGGTCGTGCGCCTCATGCGCCAGAAGGCCCGCAAACGGTGCGCGCCTCGTCACTTGAGTTCGACGTCGCTACAGGCACTCGCGGCTCTCGCCATAGTTCACTGTCGGTTCTCATCTCTGAACTCACAGGTGCACAAGACGCAGTAGTGGTCAACAACAATGCCGCTGCAATTCTTCTTGTGCTCGCCGCAACAAGCGCTGGTCGCGACGTCACTATTGCCCGTGGTGAAAGCGTAGAAATTGGCGGAGGATTTCGTATTCCCGATGTGCTTGAGCAATCGGGCGCACGGCTCATTGACGTAGGAACCACCAATCGCACACGAGCAAGCGATTACCGCAAAGCAATTGAGAAGCGCGGCAACGATGTTGCCTGCATCATGCGCATCCACCCGTCAAATTTCCATATGCAAGGTTTTACCGAACAAGCTCCTCTTGCAGAACTTGCACAACTCGGTGTTCCGGTGATTGCCGATATCGGTTCGGGTCTCATCGATGCACGTTGCCAGTGGCTAGCAGGGCCACCTCCACAATGGCTATCGCAAGAACCTGCAGCTGCGCAGTGCATCCAAGCCGGCGCAGCGCTCGTCACCTTTAGTGGCGACAAGTTGCTCGGAGGCCCACAATGCGGAATTATTGCTGGCTCGCACGAGCTCGTTGCAGCATGTCGCACACATCCGTTAATGCGCGCATTGCGTCCGGGCAGTCATGTCATTGCATCATTGCAAGAAGTTCTGTTGAGCTACATCAACAAAACAGTCACCACCGACATTCCTTTTTGGCAAATGGCAACTATTTCTACCGATGCTCTTCGCGTTCGTGGTGAGAAAATAGTGACATCACTCAACCAAAACTTTGGAATGAATGCACAACTTGTACCGACGCAGGCGATGCCAGGAGCGGGAAGTACCCCTGGTTCATTTATTGATTCTTTTGCCCTTTCCGTCAATGGCAACCATGTTCCTCAACTCAGGAAACATCGCATACCCATCATTGCGCGCACAGAGAATGGCCAAACATTGCTTGATCTGCGTTCCTTCGATGCACGTGACGACGAAGAAGTTCTACTCGCACTCTCTCTTGTGAAGTAAAGAGCAACCACAATGACGCTCATTGCTACCGCAGGTCATGTTGACCACGGAAAGACATCGCTCGTCGAAGCACTCACCGGCACTAACACCGATCGCCTGGAAGAAGAGAAGCGACGAGGCCTGACCATTGATCTTGGCTTTGCACATAGCTTGGGAAGCAACGGAGAAGTGTTGTCGTTTATTGATGTGCCTGGGCACGTTCGCTTTTTACGCAACATGCTCGCCGGCGTCGGCGGTATCGATATGTGTCTTCTCGTGGTCGATGCCCGTGAAGGTTGGATGCCGCAGACCCAAGAGCACTTCGACATTCTGCGCTTGCTCGGTGTACAACGTGGCGTTGTTGCACTCACGAAATCTGATTTGCTCTCAGACCATGAACGCGAAGAAGCACGACTACTTGTAGAGATGCAACTGGAAAACACTTTTCTCAGTAATGCCACAATTGTAGAAACAAGTATTCATCATGCAGCGAGTATCGATCTTCTGCGGCAAACTATTGCCAATATTGCTCACGTCGAACGGCCAGTAAAGTCACGTCCCCGCATATGGATCGACCGCGTCTTTTCACTCGCTGGTGTGGGAACAGTAGTAACAGGAACTTTGCTCGATGCCCCGCTCACAGTTGGTACCGATATCACCATTTTGCCTGCAGGCCACAAAGGTCGCATTCGCCAGTTGCACTCGCACAATCAAGAAGTAGAAACATGTCAGCCAGGTTCTCGCGTTGCCGTGAATGTGCACGGTATTTCACACAACGACATCAACCGCGGAGATCTTCTTGTTCTCCCACAACAGTGGATGTTGTCGAACACTCTCGATGTAGAGCTGCACGCTTTGCCATACCTTGCACATCCCATTACACGGCGCGGACATTTCCTCATGTACATCGGCAGTAATGAACTTGAGGTATCTGTACGTCTCATACAAACAGAGTCCGTTGCGCCTGGGGCCACAGCAAAAGCACGCCTGTATTTACAGCATCCCATTGCATTTGCACCTCAAGACAAATTCATTTTGCGCGAAACTGGTCGCGATGAAACCATCGCCGGTGGCATAGTGCTCGATATTGACCCAGTTCTGCGACTCACCAAAGCAGACCCCCAATACGACCTTCAGCACTTGCTCGATGAGCGGGGAATGATGAACACCAACGAACTCTTTCTCCGCACTGGAGTACAAGCAACCCCCACCGTTGACGATGTGATTTTCAGTAGCGCCATGTTGACCGCAGCCAAAGCCGAGGTATTTCACATCCTCAACGCTCAACGCTCACTTGCAGCCGAACTCCAAGGAATTGAACTCGTTGGTTTACCCGATCATCTTGCACAGGCGGCACGAACATTTCGACCCGAAGAAGCAGTCATTGAAAATGGCCGTTTGTATCTTCCCGAGTTAGCTCCCTCACAAAAGCAAGTACACCCACTCGTTCAAAGTTTCGTCGATGCATTATTCACCCCGCCCGACCCGAATACATTCGATCGAGCATTGCTGCGACGACTCGTACAAGAAGGTCACCTGCTCAACCTCGATGGCATTTTCTTTGCTACTCAAGCCCTCGACCACGCTCATACGGTGGTGAAAGAACTTCTCGTACAACACCCCGACGGCATTACTACAAGTGCATTTCGTGAAGCGGCAAATAGCACCCGCAAATACGCAGTCCCGCTCCTTGAAGCGCTCGATGCTCGCGGCATTACACGGCGACGCGGCGACCTCCGTATTGCGGGTCCTCGTATTTAAAAGACGAACTTAGTGACGTTCGCGGTAGTCGCGCGCAGCGCCTTCCAGTGGTTCTACTTCAAGAGTAATTCCGTCAATTGCTACAACATTGACTGCTGAACCTGCAGGAATGGGTGTAGCGCGGTTGGTGCGCGCACGCCATGAGCCTTCATGTACCCGCACTGTTCCACCAGGAGCAAGTTCTTCGAGAGCTACTCCTTGTGCACCAATCATCCACTCACGCCCAATAGTGGGTGTTGCAAAGCGTGTTCGCGTCATTGATGGCATCCCAACAATAAATGTGAGTGCAAGACCACCGATACCTACTAACAACGTGATCCATGATGGGCGCAAACTCAAGCTGTCGACATCACGAAAGAGAAAAAGAGATCCACCTGTAAATGAAACGAGGCCAACCCCGGTCCATAGTCTCGGTACGCCTACTTGCACATCAACCGAGAATGCGAGCATTGCAAAAAGAATTGCAGCAAGCGCATAACCATTAACCGGTAGAACGCCAAGACCGAAACAAGCAAAGACTGCACACACTGCTCCTACAAGACCTGCGATGCCAATTCCTGCAGTAAAAAATTCAAAGATGAGAAGCGCTAGACCGATGGTGAGAAAAAGGTAAGTAACCGGCGGGCTCGACACTGTATGAAAAAGACGAGGAGTAAGGCCCAGTTTAAAAAATCTCACTGTTGTTACTTCGCGCTCAATTTGCCCGTTAGTACCAACTTTTTCAGTGACTGTGTCGAGTTTTTTACCGTTCACCACCACACCATCAAGAGCAAAAATCATATTTTTCATGACCGGCACGCCTTCATCAGATCCTGAAAACTTGAGAGCGCCCGTTTTACGTGCATCGGCAAAACCGAGAGTGTTGCCCTGCAGCAATTCGGTACTCTTCCCAAAGTTAAAGGTGACGCCCTTCGCCTCAATGGGGGTGCCCATATTGCCAATGCGAGTGCCGGGGGCCATTGCGGTGACATCGGCAGCGGCAAGAAGTTGAGCGGCTAAACCATAAAGACGCGAGCCCGATGGACCCACCCAAATGGCAACAGGAACTTTTGCAGCAGCAATGTTCTCGAGGAGAGTGGCAACTCGTGCACGACTCAGTACCGAACCACGCGTGTTCATTTGGAACACCAGCGCCTGCGCACCTTCACTAGATGAACGGGCAAGTGCATTTTCCATCGCCTGAGCTTGAATTTCATCGAGCAGCCCGCTGACCTCTTGCACATCGACAGTGGGCAGAGAAGAATCTTTTGCGGCGGAGGCATTTTGTGCGCCCATAAGTATGAGTCCGCCCAGTGTTACTGCCAAGATAAGTTTTCGCATTCGAACCTCCGGAGGGTGAGTGGACCCGAATCAGTTTTTCACCGCGTCCCGCGTCTTTATTGTTGCGGGAAAAGGTGGCGTAGGGAAATCGACGGTAGCCGCTGCCTTGGCTGTTGCTGCGCACCGTTGCGGTCTCACTAGCCTTTTAGTGGAAACTGACGGGAAACCGGTGCCTTCTGGCATCTCGAGCCTCTCTTTGACCCCTGCCGATGCCCTGCGGGAATACCTCGACACCAAAGGGCTAGGACGCATTTCACGCCTCATGGTGACGGCCGGCATCCTCGATGTTGTGTCTTCAGCGGCCCCGGGCATCGATGACCTCTTAATGCTTGGCAAAGTAAAACACCTTGAGCAGAGCAAAGCAGCCGATGTCATTGTGGTCGACGGCCCCGCTGCCGGGCATGCCATCACGATGTTGAAAACACCACAGGCCATTTCTGATTCTGTAAAAAGTGGCGCAGTACGTCTACAAGCCGATGAGATTTTAGAAATGTTGCGTAATGGATCACGCTGCCAAGTGATGCTGGTGACGATTCCCGAGCCCACTCCCATACAGGAAAGTATTGAGACTGCATTTGCACTCGAAGATGAAGTGGGAGTGAAACTAACACCCATCGTGGTGAATCAAGTAGACACATCCACAGAACTCGTCATACCACCTGAGTTGCCGCAACATTCTGCTCTAGTACAAGCAGGAACATTCCACAATGAACGCCTGGCACGAGACCAAAAGAACATCAGCAATTTGAAAGAACATCTCCCTCTTTCACAAATCATCATTCCCGATCTCACAATATTCAGTATTGAAAATATTGCCGAAGCGCTCCTTAAAGCAATCGAGCAACTATGAGCAGTAACCGAGTCAATCAACTGCTCATGAACAACCGCGTCATTGTTTTCGCCGGCAGTGGCGGTGTAGGAAAAACCACGACCGCTGCGGCATTAGCCGCACATGGTGCACAACTTGGCAAACGTGTTGTTGTTATTACTATCGACCCCGCCAAACGATTAGCCGATGCTCTTGGTATGAGTGGTTCTCTCACCAATGAACCTTCTCGCATTGAGATAACTGCTGCTGGTGAACTATGGGCAACAATGCTCGACACGCGTACCACTTTCGATGCACTCATTCACAGATACAGCTCAACAAAGGAACAAGCTGAGCGCATTATTACAAATCGTTTTTACAAAAATATTTCCGGTGCGTTGTCGGGTACACAAGAATACATGGCAGCAGAAAAATTGTACGACCTCTATAGCGACCCGCGTTTTGATGTTGTCATTGTTGACACACCACCCACTCGTCAGGCTTTAGACTTCCTCAGTGCTCCAGCACGTTTAACACGATTCATTAATCACCCGCTATACCGCGTTCTCATTGCTCCCGCTAGCGCAGGCTTGAAAGTAATCGGTACCCTCACGCAACCCGTGTTACGAACGATCTCGAAAGTTATTGGTACCCAAGCGCTCGATGACACGGTGGAATTTTTCCAAGCATTTCAAGGTCTCGATGTGGGCTTTCGCGACCGAGCCGATGCAGTGGCAAAAGTTCTGCGCGACACGTTTACCCAATACATTCTTGTTTCCACTCCACAACCTGATGCCATGAATGAGACCCTGTTTTTTGTTGATGCTCTTCGGGCAGAGAACATTGAACCAGCACTACTCCTTCTGAATCGCATGCAACCGAAATTTGTGGATCAAGAACCAGTTGATACCCGCTCCCTAACACCCGATCTCTTGGTGCCACTTCAAGAAAACCTGGCTGAATGCATCCAGCGAACAAACTCCCAAGAGGCGGTGGCACAACAATTTAGTAAAAGTGCACCCAAAGTCCCCGTTGTACGCATTCCCTTTTCCACTGCGCTTCTCGATGAACCCGAAAAAACCCTCGAGACACTGTGTTCATTAGGCGCACTCATGGCAAGTGCCGACTAGAGTTTTGGCGTGCACATTCTTTTAGCAACCGATGCCCAGTGGGTCCTTGACGAAGTGGTCGCAGCCCTTGGCTCGCCAGAAACCTCTTTCACCGTTTGCTCGAATGGGCGCGATGTCACCGCCGCCGTTACAGCGCGCACTCCCGACCTCGCCGTGCTCGACTCGCAAATTGGTTCCATGGGAGGGTTTGCAGTCACCATGGACCTGCGCCTCGACGAAACAGGAGGCCGCTTGCCACATATTCCCGTTCTCATGTTGCTCGACCGCGATGCCGATGCTCAACTTGCAAAACGTAGTGGTGCCGACAAGTGGCTAGTGAAGCCACTGAATGCACTCACTTTGCGTCGCACTGCTCACTCACTTGTTGCAGGCGAACTCGAAACAGTTCTCTAAGCCGGGCGAATAGCATCGGCTGGTGCGAGTTTTGCTGCACGCGATGCTGGTGATATTCCAGCGAGTGCACCAACAACAATTGCTGCACCAAAGCCAATAAGCAAAACAGAGATCGGCAGCGCGAAAGAGATATTGCGTAATGCGCTATAGCCAGTAGTGACACCAGCTCCAAGCACCAGACCCATTGCTCCACCGAGCGTAGAGAGCAACACTGCCTCCACCACAAACTGCAGACGAATATGACGTTTGGTCGCGCCAAGCGCACGGCGAACGCCAATTTCTGTTCGTCTTTCTAATACAGAAATCACCATCACATTCGCAATACCAATTCCCCCGACGAGCAATGCAACCGCCCCAAGGCCAACGAGAAGTGCGGTGAGTGCATCACTCGTGCTCTTTTTCGCAGCGATTGCGTCTGACGGCCGCGACACCTGAGTTTCTCCAGGGCTTTCTGGGTTTGCAGTAGCCGCTAAGACATTTTTTACAGCATCAACTTGCTTCGGATCTGCAACAACGAAAACAGATGATGGTTCAACATTTGCGTTAAACAAAGACTGGGCAACTGAGTTTCCAATAAATGCTGCCGAATCAAGATTGGGGAAGAGAGCAATCGGTTTAAAAATCCCAATGACGGTAAACCAGTTACCCGATACAAACACCAAAGGGTGTATCGATAGGTCGGTAACTCCAAGAGTGGTTGCAGCAAATGACCCCAAAACAATCTCAGGAAGAACTTCCTCACTGGCGGAAAAGAACCTTCCTTGTGAAAGTTTTGCGCCTGTGGTGAGTGCGAAATAACTGTCGGTTGCTTGAACGCTAATTCCACCTGTTTCAGCAGAACTCACAAAATTTGTGCGGCGAACTGTTGCAGATGCAGTCGTGATGCCACTGACAAATTGCACTGCCCCTATACGACGAATCATCGGAACTGCGTCGGCGCTTAACGTGGGAGTGGATCCCGGACTAAATGATGTTCCTGGTTCCACCGCAAGTCGGTTTGTGCCGAGAGCGTCTAACTTTGCCAAGAGATCAGCCTTACTTGATGCACTGATACCCATCACCGCAACTAAAGCTGCGATACCTATAGCAATACCTAATGCCGTGAGTCCGGTACGAAGTTTGCGCGTACGTAGGCCCACGCTGCCCACTGCAAAGACATCTCTCAGAGAAAGTTTGCTGCGCATTTCACTGGTCTCATCCATGAGCAGTGTCTCCTACAATAATTCCGTCACGTAAAGTCACTTTGCGCGGCAGAGAAGCTGCCAGCGTTGCATCGTGAGTAATCAACACAACAGTGACACCCTCATTATTCAAAGATGAGAAGGTTTCTAAAATACTTTCTCCAGTGACAGAGTCAAGATTTCCTGTGGGTTCATCGGCTAGCAACAAAGCGGGTTCACTGACAATTGCTCTAGCAATGGCCACACGCTGGCGTTCTCCACCTGAAAGTTCACTTGGCCTGTGTGTGCTGCGATGCGAAAGTCCGACACGATCCAAAGCACGCGCTGCTCGCTCTAGACGTTGACTACGAGGGGTACCTGCATAAGCCATTCCAACACATACGTTTTCCAACGCCGTGAGTCCGTCGATGAGATTGAATGTTTGGAATACGAAACCTATGCGCTGGCCTCGTAATGCACTGACCTCAGCATCATTCATTTCTTGAATATCAAATCCGTCAATGATGACTTTTCCTGATGTTGGAACATCGAGAGCACCAACAAGATTCAGCATCGTGCTTTTACCGGAACCCGATGGACCAACGATGCCCACATATTCACCGCGACGAACTACAAGTTCAATGTCTCGAAGAACCGGAACCGGCGGGGAGCCGGGATATTCCTTGAACACATGTTGCAGCTCAAGTACCGCAGTATCGCTACTGCTCACGCAGGAACCACAACTTTGTCGCCAACTTGAACTTCACCCTTGACCTCAACCCACCCACCGGCGAATACACCCGGTGTGACACCAACAAGTTGCTGAGTGGTACCACGTTGCCGTTCAACAGCGAATCCACCTTCTGCGAGCGCCACGAGGCTTTTCACTGGTACCGCAATGACTCCCGTGGCAGTGCTGTTCGACAACTTGACCGTTACTGGCGTATTGTCGCCCGCATCAATTGTTTTCTCCAAAGCAACGGTGACAGCTATGGAAGTCGTTGATTGTGCATTTTGACCCTGTCCCTGTGAGGTCGTTGCGGTCGTAGCTACATAAGTTATTTTTCCCGCAACAGTAGAACCATCTGCGAGTTCAACAGATACTTCTTCGCCAACTTTGGCAAGGGCAGATTTCGCAGTATCTAAACTGATGGATACCAATTGTGTGATGCCAGTTACTAATAACGCGGCTCCACTTGCTGCAGCGCCAATCGATGCTTGTTGACCAGAGACACGAACAGCAGTAGGTGCAAAAACGATTTCCGAAGAACTCAATGATCCAGTAGCTGAGACTCCGATTTTAGTTTGCCATGCTTTAATTGCTGTCGTTGTTGCCGAGTCGAAAGTTTGATCGGGCGTGAGCGTCGTTACTCCAAGCGCCACCAGCGTTTCTTCTAGCTGTTGCACATCGGCACCATCACTCATGCCACTTGTAAAGTTGCGCCATACGGGTCGCGTGCCAGTAAATAGATAGGGAGTAGCTACTCCATTAATTTCTGCAAGTGCTTCGCCTGGCTGAACAATGGTTCCTACTGCGGGAAGCGCAGTCACAAACTTTTGTGGGCTTTTGAGAGAAATAGTGCTACTAGTACCAAAACCTAAAGTTCCGCTGACATCACTCGTGGTTGCTAGATCTCGCTTCTCTACCGCAACTAAAGTTGTTGCCTGCGGAGTTGTGGTGGGGCTTGAGTTGGAACTTCCACCACAAGCAGCAAGAGCAATTGAGGCAGCACACACAACGAACGTTGCTTTGACTTTGAATGTATTCATGATTTCTTGATCATTCCTTTAGTTCGTTGGTTGTGAAGTGTTGCTGCCAGATGGAGCGCCAGGTCCGCCGCCGCCACGACCAAAGCCGAAACTTCCGCCGACCTCGGCTCGACATTTTGTCTCAGCAGTTTGGAAAGTTGGATCATTGCGTCCCATATCGCGCATGGAGCCACTTGCCCCAAATGCAGGGCGCCCATCACTACCGAATGTTGGGTCGGGGAAATCGACCCCATTAGTACGCATACATTTTGCAAATTTTAAGAGACTGTCTTTTGCTGCAGCTTGCTGTTCCGCCGTCATCGTGCCACGCGAGCCAAATTTTGGCCGCTTACTTTGACATACTGTGTCGGCTTTTTGATACGTGGGGTCATTGCGCTGTTTGTCGAACGATGTACGATCTCCACTGCGTTGTGGGCGACCATTAGCGTCAAATTGTGGGTCGGGGAAATCTGCACCGTTATCACGCATACATTTCGCATAGGCAAGCAACTGCGTTTTAAAATCAGCAGCTGTCTCAGGCGTGGTACTTCCCGTTTTGTCAACAGAAATTGTTTGATTTGCTAACGAAGCAACTTTTGGCGAGGAACTACCGCCACCACAAGACGCAAGTATTGGACACAATGCAATAAGTGGTCCAAGCAGTAAAAATTTTCTGTGTCGGATTTTGATCACGTTCATCACGTGAACATAGACACCAAAAGTAAGATTTAACCAAGAATCAGGGTTGTTCAGTGTTTATATGAGTAATTCGGCAATTTGAATGGCATTCAGTGCTGCGCCTTTGCGCAAGTTGTCGTTCGATACGAACAATGCGAGCCCACGGTTGCCAGGAGCAGAACGATCTTGACGAATACGCCCCACGAAACTGGGGTCGGCGCCTGCAGCCAACAACGGAGTAGGAATTTCAACAACCTCTACACCAGGTGCCTTTGAGAGCAACTCTGTTGCTTGCGCAACTGTGATGTCGCGAGCAAATTCTAGGTTGAGGGAAAGTGAATGCCCTGTATAGACAGGTACTCGTACACATGTTCCCGATACTAAAAGGTCGGGGATATTGAGAATTTTGCGGCTTTCATTACGCAATTTAATTTCTTCATCGGTTTCGAACTCGCCATCATCAACAATAGAGCCGGCGAATGGCAAAACATTGAATGCAATAGGGCGCACAAATTTTTCAAGCGCTGGGTAAGTAACTGCGCCACCGCTATAGGTGAGTTCACGTGAATTTTTCACCACAGCATTTGCTTGTTTATCAAGCTCGTCAACACCGGCGAGTCCACCACCGCTCACCGCTTGATACGTGCTTGCAATGAGTCGCACGAGTTGTGCGGCATCGTGCAAAGGCTTCAACACTGGCATCGCCGCCATTGTGGTGCAGTTGGGGTTTGCAATTATGCGCTTATGAGCGTTGCGAATTTCTTCAGGGTTTACTTCTGAAACTATGAGTGGCACTTCAGGGTCCATGCGAAATGCCGAAGAGTTATCGATGACCATTGCACCTGCGGCCGCAAAACGAGGTGCAAGTTCACGCGACGAGGTTGCGCCGGCAGAGAAGAGTGCTACGTCGAGTCCCGACACATCGGCAGTGGCCGCATCTTCAACAACAATGTCGGTGCCTTTCCACTTCAGTGTGGTTCCAGCCGAGCGTGCCGATGCGAAATAACGCATCTCTGTTACCGGGAAATTGCGCTCTTCTAAAAGAGCCCGCATGACCCCGCCTACTTGACCTGTTGCACCTACTAGACCTACTCGCATAAACGTGCAGGCTATCTGAGAGTCATTCCCCCAGCCGGAGAATTAACCACCAATGGCTCTTATTGGCCCGTGGCAACACGCGCTCTTGAATGCCTGAGCCCCCAATGACACGATCTGTAATGCCCGCCAACAACGACCGCCGGCGGCGCGGGTGGTGGAAGAGCACAATTTCACTGCACGGGCGACCCGACAGACGAACAACATCAAGCACGTCACTCGTGGACACCCGATTTGCCTGCCAGCCCAGGCGGGTTGCCACGCGCTGCTTGGCAAGCCATGGGCCAAACACTTTTGTTTTCCACAGTGCCCGAACAATTGTGCCGGCTGGCTGCAAAAAGACATCGGCAAGAACCCACGTGCGGTAGTTCAGCATCACCACGCCATGTGGTTTCACCACACGTAATGATTCCTTCGTCAACGCACGGGCATCAGCATTGGAACAGTGCTGCAAAGTGATGTACGAGAAAACTGCGTCAACCGAATGGTCGGCGAGCGGCACCGTATGCCCATCGGTGACATGAGCAGTACGCAAACGGTTAATGACACCGTGCTTGGCAACCGTTTCGCGGCAGCGCTCTAAGAAAGTTGCATCGACATCGGCGGCAACAACTGTGCCGAAACGATGTGTCAGGCGCGAGGTCATGCGGCCAATTCCTGAACCAATTTCAAGAACCGACAGTTCTTCAAGATTCATTTCATTCATGCCAAAAACACGCATATACGCATTGACTTCTTTGTCGCCACTCATCACGAAATCTTCAAGAGTTAATGAAGCACCAGTTTCATTATTAAAAACCCATCCGGTTTCGCGCACTACTTGGTCGGCGTTTGCATGTTCATCGGCGATTCCACCCGCTACGCGCCAAGGGATGAGTTGAGAACGACGTCGAACCATGTAGTTAAGTATTGCTTATTTACGTTCGGGCAACGGGGCAGAGTACGCCTGACCCGAGTCGAGGCCAAAAGCCGTGTGCAACGTGCGCATTGCTTTTTCTGTATTTGCAGCACCCACCACGACAGAAACACGAATAGTGCTCGTAGAAATCATTTCAATGTTCACACCAGCATCGGCAAGCACGCGGAACATTTTTGCAGCCACTCCAGGGCTCGTTTTCATGCCTGCACCAACGAGAGATATTTTTGCCACTGCTTCGTCGTGAGTCACACCAGCAGCGCCGAGTTCACCGGCAACTGTCTTCACAATTTTCAATGCAGCGGCGAGGTCGGACTTTGGAACGGTAAAAGAGATATCGGTAATGCCATCTTTTGACGTGTTTTGAACAATCATGTCGACGTTGACATTGGCATCGGCGAGTGGCTCAAATAGTGCTGCAGAAATACCTGGCTTATCGGCAACGCCAAAAACAGTTACCTTTGCCTCGCCGGTTTCGTGAACAACTCCA
Source organism: Acidimicrobiaceae bacterium (assembly GCA_947450115.1). Lineage (GTDB taxonomy): Bacteria > Actinomycetota > Acidimicrobiia > Acidimicrobiales > Ilumatobacteraceae > F1-20-MAGs119. The sequence goes on from CANFUE010000014.1 coordinate 47,634, forward strand.
GAAATAATGGGGTCTTCCATGGCATTCTCCTTTGCAGACTGCTGTGCATTGAAAGTGCTCATGTCGAGCACCCACGTACCGTGTTCCCAAGTAAAACTTGAACGGACGTGTAAAGGAACATTGTGATTACGCGCAAATTCAACAGAACGAAGTGCTAACACCTTGCTTCCCGCTCCAGCCATTTCCAGCATCTCTTCGAAATCGAGACGTTGAAGTTTGCGTGCTTGCGGAACGATGCGTGGGTCTGCGCTAAAGACTCCGGTGACGTCGGTATAAATTTCACAGACATCGGCGTTGACAGCAGCCGCAAGTGCGACTGCTGTGGTATCGCTACCACCACGACCCAAGGTGGTGATTTCACGATCAATACTGACCCCTTGGAATCCTGCCACCACTGCAACTTTTCCAGCGGCGAGTGCTTCACGCAGGCGATCACCTTTGACCTCGAGAATTTTTGCTTTGGTATGGACAGTGTCGGTAATGATTCCCACTTGACTGCCCGTGAAAGAAACGGCATCGATGCCAATATCGGCAAGAGCCATACACACCAGCGCCATAGAAATGCGCTCACCAGTGGTCAGCAGCATGTCGAGTTCACGGCCTGGATGAGTACTCGACACCTGATTTGCCAATGAAATGAGGTTGTCGGTGGTTTTCCCCATGGCCGATACCACCACTACAACGTCGTTGCCGTGGCTGCGCGTAAAGGCCACGTGCTCGGCAACTGCCTTAATGCGCTCAGGGTCGGCGACCGAAGTTCCGCCATATTTTTGGACGACTATTCCCACAGATGTCAAACGCTAGCGGAGTGCGACTAACCTACCGACCTTGTGGGTACTGAAAAAAGAGAACGCCAGAAATTGAACCGCCAGCAGCGACTCACCGAGCTCGCTGCACAACAACGTCGCTCGACGACCAAAAAGCGCAGTCTGCAGGTAGTAGGACTCATTGCCCTCGTTTTGCTCGTGGTCCTCATATTCAATGTCACCAGTGGTAACGACACCTCCAAAGTCGCTTCTACCGACACGGTTCTCGACACCCCCTCATTCACCACAGTTGCCACTTCTTCCGAGTCCACGGCTCCTGTGGCCACCACCCCTGTGGTCACCACTCCAGGCGCCACGCTTACTGGCGATACCAAGTGCCCAGCAGTCGATGGTTCACAGACTCGTGTGACGAAATTCGAAAAAGCACCTCCAATGTGCATCGACGCCGCCAAGAAGTACACAGCAACCTTCGACACCACCGAAGGAACCATTGTTGTTGCTCTCGACACTGCAAAGACTCCGCAAACAGTGAACAACTTCGTGACCCTTGCCCGCTACAAGTACTACGACGGCACGGTGATTTTCCGCACCGATACTTCAATTGACATCATTCAAGGTGGCGGTCTCACCAATACCGATGCCCCCGGCTACACCATTGCCGACGAAGGCACTGGCTATAAGTACGTTGAAGGCGATCTTGCAATGGCACGTACCGGTGAGCCAAATAGCGCAGGCGGACAATGGTTCTTCGTTGCTGGTCCGAAGGCGTCAGCACTCGACGGCCAAGGCACCTACGTCAATTTTGCAAAAGTCACTTCTGGGCTTGACGTTGTGAAAAATATTCTCGCATTGAGCAGTGGCAGTGGCGCCTTGGGTGGCGCACCGAGCCGCAATGTAGTCATTAACTCAGTCACTATTACTGAAGGCTAAAAGCCTTCTATTCAACGAGTTTTTTCTCTAGCTCTGCCAGAGTTTCTTCACTGACACCAATTGCTTTGGTGTAATTGCGCAGGGAACCGTGTTCGGCAACGAGGCCATCAATGATGATGCGCATTGCTCGCCCGTCTGCACGAAGAAACGACGCGGGTGTGACGCCAATGCGATCTGCAAGTTCCCTTGAATGACTCTTTGCCCAATTCGTTAACCGCTCCATTGCAGAGTCACTTTGTTCATAGTCGGCAATGATGTATTCGTGGTCGCATCCGAGTGACCCAAGCACCATCATTGCTAAAAGACCTGTACGGTCTTTGCCCGCAGCGCAATGAAAAATTGTTGGTCCGTTGGCATTAGCCAAAGTCTTCACTGCCGCAGCAAAACGAGCAGAGCCATTACCCAACATTTCTGGGTATGCCCACAATAAAAATTCCATGGGGTCGTCAGTAACTGGCACATCGTCTTCCGACCAGGTGAGATCCAAGATGGAGTGATTATGAAAATTCACTTCATATTTATCAACGGGAAATTGGCCGCGATCTCGTAATTCATCTGCTGAACGCAGGTCGACAACATTACGAATGCCTAGTTCTCCGATGAGCGCAAGATCTGCATCGTTGAGATGGTGCATTGAGTCGGCGCGAAAAAGGAGACCCCACTTCATGTGACCATTGGCAGTGGGGTAACCCCCGAGGTCACGAAAGTTATGCGATGTTTGCATGCCAATGAGGCGGTTGGGGTGCGTGGCAAGTGCCCACGCATCTTCGGTGGGAACAGGACGAGATGCAGGAGTGGAAAGGGGCACCTCGCCACCGTAATCAGTAAGTGGCAAAGTTACTCGCTGGTAACTATGCTCACCTGTGTGACTTCACCTGTTCTTTCCCCAACCCACCCCCATTCGTCATCTGGCGATCGTGGCCCCCTCTCCCCCCAAACCGTCGGCATTGTGGGCAGCGGCATCATGGGGGCAGGTATCGCCGAGGTCTTTGCCTCGGCCGGGCACACCGTGGTGTTGCGCTCACGTTCTGCTGAAGCAGCAAGTGATGTTCTCAACACGCTCGCGGCAAATTTAAGCAAACAAGTCCAGCGCGGTCGACTTGAGGCACAGCGTCAAAACGAAATTCTCGCATTGTGCACAACAACCACTCGCCTTACAGACTTCCAGAAGTGCGAGGTTGTCATTGAATCAATCGTGGAAGATATCGAAACAAAGATTGCCTTGTTCACCGAGCTCGATGCGCTCTTACCATCTAACACCATCTTGGCAAGCAACACGAGCACGCTGCCCATAATTGAATTAGCACGCGCTACTCAGCGGCCCGACAAGGTGTGCGGCATTCATTTTTTTAATCCGGCGACAACAATGTCGCTGGTGGAAATTGTAAGACCCATTACCTCATCAGATCACACCATTCAATATGCAGTTGCTCTCACAGAGTCATGTGGGAAAACATCGGTACATGTTCGCGATGATGCAGGTTTCATTGTGAATGCACTGTTGTTTCCCTATCTCAACAACGCCATCAAAATGTACGAACGCGGAACAGCCACAATGTCCGACATCGATATTGCTATGAAAGGTGGCTGCAACTTCCCCATGGGCCCATTCGCATTGCTCGATTTAGTAGGTCTCGACACCTCGCTCTCTATTCTTGAAACTCTGCACAAAAGCTCACCCAGTGCAACAGATGAGCCAGCACTTTTACTGCGTCAACTTGTTTCTGAAGGCAAGCTGGGGCGAAAAACGAAAAACGGGTTCTATACGTACTAAACCTGTGTTGTGTTATTTGAAGCAGTTCCACAGACAGTGAGCGAATGTCACTGGGCATTCCCCCCTGCTGGTGAATGGCCCAACGACGACCTTGTGGGTGGTGGTGCCGACCTCGAACCATCCACGCTCATCTATGCGTATTCACATGGAATGTTCCCCATGGGAATTGGCCGTGGGAGCAAACACCTCGGTTGGTGGTCACCCAACCCTCGCGGAATACTTCCGTTGACAAACTTACAAGTGAGTCGCTCCATGAAACAGAGCGCCAAAAAATACACGATGCGCACAAACTCCAACTTTTCAGCAGTGATGGCTGCATGCGCTTCGCCAACTCGAGAGGGTGCATGGATTACTCCACCCTTCATTGCTGCTTACGAACGCCTCCATGAATTGGGTTGGGCGCATTCAGTGGAAACATATAACGAAGATGGCCACCTTGTTGGTGGCCTATATGGCGTTCGTGTTGGTGGGCTTTTCGCCGGCGAATCAATGTTTCATCTACAACGCGATGCGAGCAAAGTTGCACTTATGCATCTGGTAGAACACATGCGCAATGCGAATATGTCGCTACTCGACGTGCAATGGAGTACCCCACATCTGGCCTCGCTGGGGGTCACTGAAGTATCGCGAGAAGAGTATTTGAGCCAATTATCAGGGGCTATTAGCGGCCAATAGCCCGTATCGTAGAGACTGTCTCTATGTCTGAAACTGCACCCCGCCGCCGAGAAGAGCCCTGGTTAATGCGGACCTATTCAGGTCACTCCACCGCTGCTGCTTCAAATGAGTTATACCGCACCAACTTGTCGAAAGGTCAAACAGGGCTCTCCATTGCCTTCGACCTCCCCACACAAACGGGCTACGACCCCGACCATGTTCTTGCTCGTGGTGAAGTAGGAAAAGTTGGCGTACCAGTTGCTCACCTCGGGCACATGCGCACGCTGTTGAATGACATTCCACCTGGTCAGATGAATACATCGATGACCATTAACGCAACAGCAGCATGGTTGCTCGCGTTGTATGTGGCAAACGCAGAAGAACAAGGCACGCCTTCCACCGCGCTACGTGGCACAACGCAAAACGACATCGTGAAAGAATATTTATCGCGCGGTACATACATCTTTCCGCCCGATGCGTCGAAGCGACTCATTGTCGACATGGTTGCATGGTGCACCCACAATGCTCCTAAATGGAACCCGATGAACGTGTGCAGTTATCACTTGCAAGAAGCAGGCGCTACACCCATCCAGGAAATTGCCATCTCGTTGGCAAATGCCATTGACATTCTTGATGCCGTCAAGGCAAGCGGACAAGTGAGCGACGAACAGTTTCCCCAAGTCTTTGGTTCCATTTCATTTTTTGTGAACGCTGGAATTCGTTTCGTTGAAGAAATGTGCAAACTGCGAGCTTTTACCGAGTTGTGGGACCGCATTGGTCGCGAGCGATACAACATCACCGACGAAAAAGCACGGCGCTTTCGTTATGGAGTTCAAGTGAACTCACTTGGCCTGACCGAAGCACAACCAGAGAACAATGTGCAACGCATTGTTTTAGAAATGCTCGCCGTCACCTTGTCGAAAAAGGCACGTGCACGTTCGGTGCAACTTCCTGCATGGAACGAAGCGCTCGGCCTTCCTCGCCCATGGGATCAGCAATGGTCGCTGCGCATGCAACAAGTTCTCGCCTTTGAAACCGACCTCTTGGAGTATGCAGATATTTTCGATGGCTCACATGTAATTGAACAACGCACCGAAGAAATTCGTGATGCTGCATGGATTGAACTCCAAGAAATTTTGGAGCTCGGTGGTGCTTTTGAAGCAATTGAAAACTTGAAAGGTCGCCTCGTTTCATCGATGGCCGACCGCACCCGGCGCATTGAAACGGGCGATCAAATAGTGGTTGGTATGAATGCCTTCACCGAAGGCGCTCCTTCACCCCTAGGTGGCGAAGGCAACATTTTGACCGTCAACCCAGCTGTTGAGGCCGAAACCGTCAACGACACCAACGCCTGGCGAACCGCACGAAATAACAATGCAGTAGAAAAAGCATTAGAAGAATTGCGTCGTGCCGCGGTGGAAGGCGACAACATCGTGCCCCCGTCTATTGCCCTTGCCAAAGCCGGTGGTACCACCGGCGAATGGGGTACCGCACTGCGCGACATCTTCGGTGAATACCGCGCCCCAACTGGCGTAGCGGCCGCTCTCGGGCGTCGCACTCACGAACTTGCCGGTGTTGCAGCATTTGTGAAGACCATTCCTGGTGGCCCTCCAAAGTTCCTTGTTGCAAAACCCGGACTCGACGGTCACTCGAATGGCGCAGAACAAATTGCAGTTGCTGCACGCGATGCCGGAATGGAAGTGGTGTACAGCGGCATCCGTCTCACACCAGCACAAATTGTGGCAAGCGCCCGCGACGAAGACCCCGACGTTATTGGTCTCTCTATCCTTTCTGGTTCACACCTGTCACTCGTCACCGACATTTTGGAACTGATGAAAAAAGAGAGCCTCGATATTCCGGTCATCTTGGGTGGCATTATTCCAGAAGGCGATCGCGACAACTTACGACGTCAAGGAATAGCTGCTGTCTACACACCTAAAGATTTCGACATCGCTCGCATTATGAATGAGATTGCGCATTTAGTTGCCGAACGGCGTTCGTAAGTTCAAACGCTTTCGTTGGTCATCCAGTTTTGCAATTTTGGACTGCTTTCAAAACTAGTGATGAGCGCATAACGCGGCGTATTGGCATTATGCACCACAACATGCCAGAGCCTTTGAGTATCTACAACAAAGCGCGCACCTTGCGACAATGGCACTCGTCGCTCAGTTGAACGATCGGGTAGACCATCAGGATCATTGTCCATCAACAACATGTAGCTATTAGGGCTATCGGTGAGTTCTAGCCAACTGCGTACAACCCAACCTTCATTTTCTGGGTTCATGCGATTGTTGTCGTCACGGTGAATGGAACGCAATGCAGTTTCGTGATCTTGCGGTTCTAATTTAATAATGCGTACGCGCCCAAAATTTGCACCAACACCTGTGACGTAGTTGCACAATGTTGGTGCTTTTGCAGCATTACTCGTAAAAATAGCGCCCTTATCAGGTTGCCCCTTATCCCAAAAACCTCGGCAGTCGAGTTCGCCGTCGGCAGAAGCGAGCGGTGCAAAGTTTGTGTCGCCGCCGCTTTTCCAATCTAAATATTCGAGAGATTCCCATTCCACATTTGGCACAGAAAAATTTGCAGGCCGAAGAAGAACAACACCATCTTGCGATAGTGACGGCATGCGATAGTGAGGGCTGTGCAGAGGAATTTGCACCGACCAATGTTCCTGTGTTGGCCAAAATGTTGTTGCCATACTGAAAGTGTAAAGCGTTACGGAGCGCTTAACGTGGTTAAAGACGTGCTGGTGACCGAAGTAGTTGTGACAGGCGCAACTCGAGCAATAGAACCTTGTGGTAAAAGGATTTCATCGCCTAAAGCGAGCTTGTCGGGGTTGTCTAGTTTGTTCAATTCAATAATTGCTTCCATTTTCACCGAGTACAACTGAGCAATACTGAAAAGAGACTCTCCGCTTTTCACCACATGTTTCAATGGAATAGCAGTGGTAGTTGTTGTAGCAATGACTACCGTGCTTGTTGTGGTTGAAGTGGCTGCAGAACTACTACTGCCCCCATCTAAAAACGATGCAACGACTGCTGCAAATGAAAACGCCAGCACCCCAATTGCAAGCGCCCACTGAAGTCGGCCGTGGATGATCATTGTTAGAGGTTACGCCATGAAACCAAGTGCGCTAGCGCTTTGAACTGATCGATAGCTTCTGTGCCAAGTGAGAGCCCCGACAGGTGACTCACCGACTCGGCAGTGAGTTGCGTGATGCGATCTTCCATCGTTTGTAATGCACCGGTGTATTGAATGACTTCTTGAATATCGCCAATGTCGGCGGCGGTGATGCCAGGGCGACCCACTTTGTTCAACACTTCTTGTTGCGCGGGAGATGCCAATTCAGTGGTGAGAGCCAAAAGTGGCGTTGGCTTTCCTTCACGCAGGTCGTCTCCAGCAGGTTTGCCAGTAACCGATGCTTCACCAAAGACTCCCAAAATGTCGTCGCGCATTTGGAATGCATCGCCCAGCGGCAGCCCAATGGCCGAGAGTTGTTCTAAAACTCCCGCTGGCAAAGGAGCAGAGGTAACAAGAGCACCGAGTTGTAAGGGCCGTTCAATGGTGTACTTACCACTCTTATAGCGACAAATTTGTTCGGCCTCAGCTTGCCGGCGCTCACGCCGTGCAGACCCCACGATGTCGAGAAACTGACCAATGTTGAGTTCAATGCGTAATTCGCTCCACATGGCACGTGCTTCTCGTGAAGTATCGGCCATGAGGTCGTCGGCATAAACGTAAGTGAGGTCTCCAACTAGCAGCGCCACACCATCGCCATATCGCGTGGCGTCGCCATCGAGTGATTGAGCTTTATGCAAAGCGCTGTGCCGTACGTGGGTTGTTTCTACACCTCGACGCGTGAGTGAACCATCCATGATGTCATCGTGAAAGAGTGCGAAGGCGTGAAGAAGCTCCAATGCCGCACCGGTACGCACAATACGTTCATCGCTAGGGTCGGCACCTGTGGCAATACTTCCCCAATAACAAAATGCAGGCCGCAACCGCTTTCCGCCGGCAAGCACTAGCCCTCTCATTTCACTGAAGGGAACAGCGAGAGTAGGGTTGACTTCAACCCAGCGTGCTTCTTCGGCCGCAATAAGTGCAGCTAAGTAGTTCTCTACCCGCGCAGCAAGTTCAACAAGAAACGCAGGGGCGCCGGGCTGTGCCGATGGTGCTCCACTAGGAAGTGGCATCAATTTCCCCAACAACTTGTTCTACTTGCAACCGAGCGGCACTGATTTTGCCTCGGCATAGTGAAATGAGCGCAGCAGCACGTTGCACTTTTGTAGCGAGCACATCGACATCGACGGAGTCAGATTCCAAACTCTTCAAAATTGTTTCAAGTTCAGTAAGTGCCTCGCTGTAGTTCAACTCATCAACGCCTGATTCGCCTTCTTGTGATTTCTTGACCATAGTGATTTCCCCTTGCTACTTATTTGACCGTACTCACAACAGTGCCATCGGAAAAAGTGGTGACAATATCGTCACCAGAAACTGCATCGCTTGCTTTGCGTAATGTGACACCAGCGGTTGTGCGGGTGATGCTCCACCCACGGGCCATGGTATTCACAGGGTCGAGAAGACGTACGCGCTCTGCTAAATAATTCACTTGTGACTCATGTGTAGCTAACAGCGACACGGGCCGCGTGATGAGCCGATTCGCACTGAGTGCCACATGGGTGTGGGCCCGCTCTACAGCAGTAATTGCTTTGGTGCGAATGGCATTTCCTCGTTCATTCAGGCGACTCTCGGCCAATGCCAATTGTTGCTGCGCGATGCCGGCGATGCCGGCCCACGCATCTTCAGTTTCTTCAACGTACTCATGAACCAATTCACATACTGCAGAAGCACATGCGGTAGGAGTTTTATATGCGGCATAGGCAACTTCATCGGCAATGCTGTGGTCGATTTCGTGACCAATTCCCGTGAATACGGGCAGCCCGCACTGCGCAATGGCAACGGCAATTTCTTCTGCATCGAAACACGCCAAGTCGGTACGCGACCCGCCGCCACGCATGAGCAAAATGACATCGAGGTCGTCGCGGGAACCGAGAGCCCAAATTGCCTCAACAATCATGGGAATAGCTTCATCGCCTTGAACGCGCACGTTGGCTACTTTGATATTGAAACCAATTCCTGACTCTTCTAATTCATGCATTGCATCGTGCCAGGCGGCTGAACCAACGCTGGTAATAATGCCAAGGCGTAACGGCGCAGCCGGTAATTCACGCTCGCGGTTTTCGTCGTAGAGACCACCCGCAACGAGGCGCTTCACAATTTCATCACGCGCGGCAGCAAGATCTCCGAGTGTGAAACGAGGGTCGATGTCGGAAATTTTTAAACTGAATTTTCCACTGCCGTCATA
>CANFUE010000015.1 GCA_947450115.1 Acidimicrobiaceae bacterium
AACATGGCTTCGCACATGGAGATAGATGAAGTCATTGACCCGGCCGACACGCGCATGCGTATTGCCGGCATGCTGCGCAGCTACCCACCTACCCCACTACGCACGGGCAAAAAACGCCCCATGATTGATACGTGGTAATACTCTTTACGTAAATGGAGAACCGTGCACGAACAATGTGTACGACGGGTCATGCTGGTCGCGAGTACCCGCAGGCTGTTTATTCTGCAGGGCATTCGGATGCAGTACTGCACCCAAGCTGCGCTCAGCAACCGGTACAACAGTGGAAAGATCACTGACATACATACGTTGCGCAATGCGGTACTCGCCATTGTTGACATACCAGGAGTCGAGATAGCGCCCTTTGCTCACGATGTCGAATTGCCCCTGGTCATCACTCGAACGCAAAGTCACTTGCACATACGCTTCGCTCACCAACGCGCCATCAACTAGGTCAACGAGAACATTGCCAATCATGTGCGAGTGGTTCACCATCGCGGCATGAACTGGCCACAACCACTCCACAAAACCAACGGGGTTCCCGCGATACAAAATGCCGTAGCTCATATCGGCGTCGGACATAAAGCAATTTAAGGTGAGTTGCTTGTCCATACGGTCCATCGACCTGCAGTAGCTATAGAGCACTTGCTGGATACCGGAGATATCAACCACCGAGGCCGATGACATAGGAGTTACTCTGCAGCCGGCTTAAAAAGTGAATTGAAAAGTTCACCCGCAGGAAGCGGAATGAGTTCAGCATTTACTTCCACTTGGCTTGCTGACTTGTCGGCACAGAATTCACATGTAGAACCACCCTCACGCGAAATGAGCGGCGTAAGTTCGATGGTTCCTGAAGTACCCGACCAGCCGCCAGTAGCTTGGCCTGGTGTCACAGCGCCTTCGAGGTAAATCCACGTTTCTTTCATGGGGTCAATGACTACTCGCGATAATTGCTCTGGCAAATTGCTGTCGTAAACAATGATGTTGAAAGTTCCGTTTGCAGAACGAGTAACCCCCACAGGCAAAAGAGCGTGTCCCGATGACTTGGTGTAAATACCCATAGTGGCAAACACGCCTTTGCGCAAACCTTTCAAGGCTCCATCAAGTACACCTTTGATTCCTTTTCCTCGAATTACTGCAGTATCGGCAACAACCTTCGGCGAAAACTGAGTAGCCCACCAATAATTAATTTGCTTGAGCAATTTTGGGTCATTGGGGTCGAGGTCGGAAACCGATTTCGCACCGGGCTGAAGATCTTCTAATTTCACAGCACCTGCTGCGAGAAGCGCGCTCATCACGACCATGCCTTCACAACGCCCGCCAGCTACCTGACTATTGAGCTTGTCGAGCCGCTCTTGAGATTCAGTAGTGAGCACACACTTTTCTGCCGTACCGGAAACACATACATTTGCTGCGCCAAACAGCGTTACAAATTCATCGGCATTAAAAGTGTCGCCCGTATATTTATAGTTTCCCCAGTTGGCAAAGGAGAACTTGCTGTCTTGGCGATATCCCGAGTCAACACACAACTCTCCGGAACCAAACTCACTTGGTGCAGGCCCAGAACATGAAACATCAGAAGTTTTTGAGCCGGCTTGTGCCGCAGAAGGCTTCTCAACAATGAGGTCAGCTAAGGCTGCTTGAGCCTCAACTTTGGCGCCGCCCGTTGCTGCTCCCCCTCCGCACGACATGAGAAAAACACCCGCCACGACGGTGGCTGCGCCGAGACGCCCCCAAGACTCACTCCGCAACACGGTCATCCTTTGACCGGCGTACCGGCAGATGTCTTTTTGCGCAGTTCAGTGTGAATGGCAACTGCTTCATCGAGACCCTTGGAGTATTTTCCAGGAACCATGCGTCCGAGTTCTTCAGGAGTAAAGAACATGAACTCCTGATAAGGAAGCTCAGACGGAATCATTTCTTTCAAGCTTGCAGTGCCAGTGTTTGCACCAATGAACATCGCATCGCGAGCTGCATTCAACGGGTCAAGCATAAAGTTGATGTAGTCATATGCGGCTTCTTTGTGGCGAGCACCTTTGACGATGCAGTAGTTATCCATCCACAATTCAGTTTTTGGTGCACCAACGCCCCATTTCCATTTACTCACGTCTTGGCCCGCTTCCTTCAAGGCCAAGAGGCAGCGGCGTGCGTCGCCATTAAACACCTGCGAGAGCGCATACGGAGTGTCGGCGATAACACCTTGCGGTGCGGAATCGAGGCCAGCAAGGTGTGGAGCAAGATCGTTCAACAAAAATGTTTTGCATGCCGCCATTGCCTCTGCGTTGTCATTGTTCCACTCGAGGTCATTTGCCCAGAAGTACAAACCAGTGGAGTCAATTGGCGCATCAAGAAGTGAGGTCTTGCCGCTTGCTTCCCCCTTTGCAGCTTCAATGAAGTCTTTCCACGTTGCAATAGGTTTAGTGACCACAGTGGAGTCATATAACCAGCCCACAGTGCCCCATGCTTTACATACAGAATAAGTGTTCTTCCTGTCCCATGCCTGATCGGTGTACTGAGCATCGAGCTGATTGAAGTTTGGAATTTTTGACAAGTCGAGCTGTTCAAGCAAGCCCCGACGCACCATCTCGGGAATGAACATTCCGGTTGGCACCACAACATCAAATCCGCTCTTGCCGTTTGCTGCGGTGAGTTTCTTAATGAGGTCTTCTGATGAGTTATAAATCGCAACCGTGGTATCGCCCCAAGCAGCCAATAGTTCTGGGTCGGTGTAGTCGGCCCAGCTATAGAGGTTCATGCGCCGCTCCACTGGTGTTGATGCAGCCGGACCTGCGCTGCCGTAGTAGTTGTACACCTTGTCGCCACAGCTAGCAAGCGCTGCAGCAGCGGCTGTGGCACCAATTGCTCCGAGGAATTTACGACGAGACATCGCTGCTTGGAGTCGCTCGGTAATACCCTCAGCTACCGATTCATGGGCAAGAATTCTGACGGGTTCACGATCGTTTGACATAGATAAATACTAGTTCAGTCAGACGTGTTGCTCAGCAAATGTCGTAGCCTCTCCATGTGCGGTACCGACTTCTTTTCACTAAAAGAATGCTCTGTATTTCCTCCTTGTTTTCCGTCCTTTTGTCTTGCGGAACAACCACCTCTGCCCCCTCAACATCTCTCGTCGTCAATTCCTCAACTGCGGTCATACAGTCAGCCCCAGAATGGAAAAAATGTGGCGATATTGAATGCACCACCATCTCTGTTCCTTTTGACTACGCCCGCCCCGAACTCGGAGTTTTCACTCTTCCCCTCACTCGGCTCCGCGCGCTCGACGACGACCTGCGACAAGGGGTACTTCTCGTCAACCCAGGTGGACCAGGTGCCCCTGGCACTTCACTTGCACAAAACGCTGCGTACTACTTCAGCAAAGACCTCATGAACCATTTCGACATCATTGGCTGGGACCCACGAGGCACTGGCGCCTCGACACCCACCTTCGATTGCGGCGATTCTTATAGCGATTTTTTTGCCAACGAACGCACTGTGGCTTCAACGCAGAAATTTGTTGACGTCTGCGCAGCGAAGAACCCGGAGATTATTTCTTATATGTCTACAGAGGCCTCAGCCCGCGATATGAACGCCATACGCCTAGCGCTTGGTGAAAAGAAAATCTCTTACTTTGGCTTCTCGTACGGCAGCACCTTGGGTGCCACTTGGGCAACACTTTTTCCCGACACCGTTCAAGGAGCAGTGTTTGATGCAGCCGCTGCACCAAACACAACAAGTGCCGAGCGCCGACTCACGCAAGCCGAGGGGTTCGAAAAACAACTCACTGCATTTCTTGCTCAGTGCTCCAAAAACCCGTCGTGTGCATTCCATAACAATGGAAAAGCTGAAGAGGCATTTGACGAACTCCTGAAGACCCAGGCCACAATCAACGCAACCGTGGTCCTTACTGCTACCGCATCTTCTCTCTACGACGACAGCGCATGGGAAGACCTCGCTAAAGCGCTACGCAGCGCTCAAGACGGTAATGGGCAGCTCATACGCGACCTCTACAACGCGTACTACTACCAAGATGCTGGTTACGAAGACAGCCGTAATGTTTCTGAAGCATCTATCGCCACCATTTGCGACGACGAGACCCATCGCATGTCGACAACAGAAGTTGATGCACACCTCGTTTCCTTCACGCGCGTCGCTCTGCGATTCGGAAACTTCTTTGGTCGCGACTACACCTGTGCACTGTGGCCAACTCAAAGATCTTCGCAGGATCAACTGAAAATCTCCTCCACTGCCGCCATCGTGGTCATTGGCTCTACCAATGACCCTGTCACTCCCCTGGCTTCATCTCAAGGCATGAGTGCTGCGCTACAGAATTCTCGCTTTATTCGCGTCAATTCATCGCGCCATACCAGTTATTTAAAAAATGACTGCGCAACGCAACTTGTTGATGCGTTCCTCATCAAGGGAACTTTGCCACCTGAAAAATCTCGCTGCTAACGCAGAACTGTGTCTTCAGATTTGCCCACGGGAACTTCGCCCGTATCACTTGGCATCCCATCAATTGAGGTACTGCTTTTCGAGACTGCATGAGAGGAAATAGACGCGATGTCATTTTCGAATTCTGCAATGATGCTTTCATTAAGTTTTTCAGACTTGTCTTTAGTGTCATGCTCAACTAATTGGTGAGTTGATTCATTGAAAGACACTTCTTCCTCATCGAAGATGCCGTCTTCGTCAATTCCGGTTTCAATGTCTTTAAATTCCACCTTGCCCGAATCGTCAAGAAGTTCAACTTCTTCTGTTCCGTCTGCAAGCTCAATAAAATCGAATTCTTCTGAGCCATGCGTATCGATGAGGTCTTCTTCTTGCCCAAAAGCTTCATCAATGGAATATTCCCCAGAACCATGGATTTTGAGAGAAAACTCAGCGCCAGATTCAGAAAGGTCCTCAATCGGAAGTGGCACATCAAGTTCATCAATTTTCTTCGTACCTTTGAGTTCAAAAGCCGACTGGTCGGGTCCTTCAATACCCATTGTGAACGACACTTCTGTTGCCGTTGTATCAATGATGTCTCCAATGACTGGCTCGATTTCTACGTCACCCACACTTGGTGCAATATCGACAATTGCGCCCGTACCAAAGTTGCCTCCAAGAAACGGCTGAACAGTGACACCAGGTATTTGACTCGATAAATCACGTGAGTCCACTATGCGGTCACCCACATGAACACGAACTGCAGCTTCCGATACGCCGCCTGTTGTAATGAGCACTTCAGTATTTCGTGCCTCCCCTTTGGTTTCAACTTTCGTAGGGTTAGCCCATGGCGCAGTTGGTTTTACTGCTCTATCGGCCATCAGTGTGAGGTCCATAGTTCCCGTACCACCACTCCATACTTTTGCCGCAGAATCGGCATTTGCGGCAGCCATGCTGTACGACCATGATTCCGCGGTTTTATCAATGTCGATATGCGTAATTTTGTCGGGATAGTTGTTGTCGTATGCAGATATACGAACAATATTTTTTCCATCGGTTGATACCGCAATAGGCGTGACAGCGTGTCCACCACCATTGCCATAAATACCAATAGTTGGGCCGGTGTGGTTTCGCAAAGCTTCAGCCACCTTTTCAGCAATGCTCGACGGCGCTAATGCGCGTGACTTAGCGGTGATAGACGACACCTCGGGGAAAGTCTGCGACACCCACCAACGGGCAATGGACTCACCTACAGGCAATTGATCTTTCATCAATTCAGCTGTTGCTTTTGCACCATCTTGCATCATGGCTGCAGTCTCACCACCGGTAAATACTCGTTGGCTCAGCACTGCCATACCTTCACAACGGCCGCCTGCAATGGCTGCGTTCATTTCATCAATCCATTGCTTTGCTGCAGGGAACTCAACGCAGCCATTCTTCGTGTCCATGCACACAGCTTCTTCTCCAAAAAGCGCAACTGCGAGGTTCACCGTGAATGCATCGGTAGTAGGTGCACCACCCCAGTTGGCAAAACTAAAACCATCGGTTGCGGGCGCAAGTCCGCTATCGGCACACACCTTAAATTGTGGCTCAACACCCAGGTCGGCCCGTGGGGTATCGACACACTTCTTTAGCCACGCCGCAGAGTCGACAGTCGTTTCACTCTCCACAGGAGCGGTGCTCGTACTAGAGCCACCGCCTCCGCAAGCTGCCAGTAAAAATGCCGAGCTAAAAAGGGCAGCCCATGTGAAATTACGCCGTTGCTTCATCGTTCTCCTTGGTCTAGCGGAGAGTTTAGCGGACGTACATTTCAAAGGCCATCGAACGGTTGATGCCATTTGATGATGTGCAGCAAAATGCGCCATCTGCTGCTGAGTAGTTGTTCCAGGCCAAGCCAATGCCACCTGAAGCATCGTCGGAACCGCGATAACCATTTGGCCAAAGGCCACCACCATTTTCGTTCCAGCCAAAACCCCAACGTGCTTTATGGTTGTCATTCCAGTTAAAGCCGTAGAAACGGATGTCATTTTGAGTGGTCCAAATACTGCGAGTAAAACCAGAGAAATTCAAAGCGTCGCCGATGAACTGCTCCGTCGGATCGCTGAAGATCTGCAGAGGAGTCTTTGGCCCATTCGGAATGGTTTGCTTCCATGTCCAGCCATAACTTTGCCCAGTAATGCTTCCACCGTTCAGGCCAGTGTCAGGGAACACGGCCAGCATGCTGGTTGCTGACATGTAGTTGAAGGTGTCGAACTTGGCATTGGTTGCATCGGCAGTCACATTGCCTGCATTTCCAGTGTTCAACGTATTCGCAGTGGTCCAATAGTCGGAACTGAAATAGAAGGCCTGGCTATTGCGCGGCGCTTTCATTGCCATGGTCCAACCACCACCATCCATCGCTGAATCCATGAGGCAATAGACCTGAGTATTGACCACAGATCCACCCAAACTGAGAGCAATGGTATACACGCCGTTCGTGTTGGTACCCGTTGAGTTCTTAATGTCGAGGCACGAGCGCTTGATTTCAAATGAACGAATAGGACGTACCTGGAAACCTTGGGCTTTTACGTGACCCGACATTCCACCATCGGGGAAGCCAAGACGTTTTGCGAATCCACCGTTTTCCTCAGATGACGACCAATAGGAAGCGTTTGCAAAGCCACCAATAGTTGCACGGGCATCAAGCATTGCTGTGAGTTCGTCGAGCGACGGCAAATACCAGTCGCCATAACCGTTGTTCGTAAAGTCGGCGGCACTTTGACCCGCACCCGATGTGCATGCTGCGTCCATGGCAACTGTGTTTGCTTCACCAGTTCCTATTGCGTATCCATTTGCACCGGCAATTGAAGTGGTGTCGTCATTGCACCAAGCCATGCTCGATGAAAGATCTGCTGCTGCAGCCTCAAAGAACTTGCCAGTGGTGTTGCCCGTTGAGGAAGGCAGCAAGAAGATCTTGCCGCCACCAGGGCCAACGTCGCCAATACGGCATTCGCCACCATCGGCGCACAATGCACCAATACTCAAGGCAACGGTGAGGCTTGCGCCATTCCAGAAACCACTTGCAGCGAGAGTTGCTGTGATGATTGTTGTGCCTGCTCCCACGATGGTCACGCGACCCGTTGTGGAGTTGATTGTTGCTGCAGAAGTGTTAGAACTGCTGTACGTCACAGCGCCTGGGCTATTTGACGACGTTGCAGCAGTCACGTTAAACGGCGCATCGTCGGCACGGTAACCAGAACCTGGCAATGCCAGCCCACTGAACTGTGGGGTGCCGTTGCTGACGCTGATGGAGTTAGTCACAGCTACTGGAGCTTTAAATACGCCCCATGCTTGCTGGGTAGCGGTAATGGTGAAATAACCACTTCCCACAATTTGAACGCGCCCGGTGTTGGCTTCAATTGTTGCCACCGATGTATCGCTACTGGTGTAGGTGACTATGCCATTACTAGTGAAGCTTCCACCCATTTCGTTAATACCTGTGCTGGAAGTGCTCACGTTGAAGTCGGCGTCGCCATAGACCATCGAGTTTGAAGGAACTGATAGGCCAGAGAGAGTTGGCGTGAATTTACGCCGATCTGTCTTGGCGAAGAATCGCACAGGGCGAACGCGTGTTGCCACTGTCTTAATAGGAACTTCCATGTGCCCGTCAATCATGCTCACCGTTATATACGACCCACCATCTTGCTCATTTGATGTCATGTAGTCAGTTGCAGTGAAACTGCCAATATTGTTGTCAAACAAAGTTGTCTTCATTGCCTGCATCTGGCCGATGTTGGGTATTGCCCAACCAGTAATACCGTTTGCGGTATAGCTTTTCGCTTCTGGACCCGCACCACTTGAGCAATTTTGCAATTGTTTCCATGCCAACGCAGATGCAGCGCCAATTGACCGACTCCAGTACTGCCACGTACCAATAATGTCAGCTGACTTCGAGCCAGTGCACCAAACAGTTGGAGCAATATCCGAAGGCGCTGCCTCAACATAGTCGTATTCATTTGACTCATTTGGGTTCACATAAATAATGCGGCCACCAGCAGGGCCAACATCGCCCACTACACACGACAATCCCAATTGGCAATCGGTGAGAGGAGCAAATGCGCGCACAGGTCTCACGCGGAAGCCCTGCGATTTCACATGACCAGACATCCCACCATCGGGGAATCCGAGACGTTTGGCAAACTCACCATTTTCTTCTGACGATGACCAATAGGAAGCAGTTGCAAACCCACCAATAGCCACCCGCCTATCGAACATTTCGGTGAGTTCATTGAGCGACGGCAAGTACCAATCGTCATAACCATTGTTCGTGTAGTCGGCAGCGCTCTGACCTGCACCAGAAGTGCATGCGGTATCTATGGCAATGGTGTTTTCGTTGCCGGTGCCAATGACATACCCATTTGCTCCGATGACAGAGGAAGTATTGTTGCACCACGCCATCGCAGTGGAAAGATCACCAGGCGCAGCTTCAAGGTAGCGACCCCACGACTGATTTGATCCGGCATCGTAGAACACCACTCCGCCACCAGGACCAGTATCGCCAATGCTGCAGATTCCACCAGCAGCGCATGCAGTGTTGACCGTCAAGGTCACTGTTGAAGTGGCGCCGCTGTACTGGCCAGTGCCACCAATATTTGCCGCCAACACCGCATTGCCCAAACCTTCAATATGCACGAGACCAGTTATTGCATCGACGGTTGCAACTTCCGTGTTTGAGCTTGAGAAAGTAATCGTTCCTGAACGACTAGACGATGGTGTATCGAGTGTGAAATCGGCACTGCCCACGGTGTAACGCGAACTTGGAAGCGTTAACGCACCAAGGGTTGTTGTTGTTGCAGTGCCCGAATTCAATGAGGTGACGTCGACAGGCACATTACGATTCGTTGTTGTGCCATCACCTAATTGGGCATCGCTGTTTTGACCCCAGCACTTCACATTGCTGCCAACTACGAGCGCACACGATGTGAAGGACTGATTAGCGCTCACAGAGGTAACACCGCTAGACAATCCCATTACGGAAGTAGGCATGTTGCGGTCTGCATTTGTGCCATCGCCAATTTCGCCCTCGCTGTTACGACCCCAACACTTTGCTGCACCAGATACGAGCGCCGCGCATGTGTGCTCCCAACCGGTAGCAATTGACTGAGCACCTGTTGTCAATGTGGATACCTGTGTGGGGACGTAACGAGCCGATGTAGTGCCATCGCCTAATTGCCCACGAGCGTTGTATCCCCAACACTTCACAGAGCCTGTGTTGAGTAGTGCACATGTGTGATTGGTGCCTGCCGAGATGGAAACAACACCAGAAGTGAGACCCGACACCTGTATCGGAATACTTCTATTTGCATTTGTTCCGTCACCCAACTGGCCGTAACCGTTGTAACCCCAACACTTCACAGAGCCTGTGAACAATAAAGCACAGTTGTGTTCCCATCCGGAAGTAATGGCCACAACACCAGATGCAAGACCAACAACGTCAACCGCTTCAACGCGGTTTATGTTTGTACCATCACCTAATTGCCCAGCAGAGTCGTTACGGCCCCAACACTTCACTCCGCCGTACGCCATGAGTGCACAGGTGTGCAAATACCCTGCAGAAATTGCAGTAGCACCTTGTGTAATTCCTGGGAACAAGTTGTCATTCCAGTTAAGACCCCAACAACTCACCGCACCTGTCGTTCTGAGCGCACACGTATGGTGATGCCCGTTGGCTATGGCAGCAACACCGCTGGTATAGCCCGGCACATTAATGGGAGTTGTTTGTGGATTCCCCGCGGAGGATCCAATTTGACCCCATGCGTTGTTCCCCCAGCATTTCATTCCACCCACATTGGTGACACCACACACGCTGTAATACGACAATGAAAGCCCTGTTGTTGCCGCCAAAGCGAGCGATACATACGCAGTTGCCGCATCATGAGTAGACGTAGCGGCTTGGGTGGCTGTAAGCAAAGTGGACCCACCACCCAAAATTGTGACCTCACCCGTTACGGCATTGATTGTCGCCGAGTTGGGGTTCGTGCTAGCGAAGGTGAAGGCGCCTGCACGAGAAGAAGTTGGGGGTGCCAGCGTAAAACCTGGGCTCGAGGCCGTGTATCCAGAACCAGGAAGAGCAAAACCGCTCAATGTGGTGATATTGATTTGTGGAGCAACGATGCCGCCGATATTGGTGGGTGATACTCGTTGAGTTGTTGACGCATCGCCCAACTGGCCATACCCGTTATAGCCCCAGCACTTAGCTGTTCCATCGGTTGTGAGTGCACAAGTGTGGAAACCAGCGAGACCCGCAGATACTGATCGCACAGTTGAGCCCAAGCCCGAAATATTGACGGGGTAATTCGTGGTGGATGAATTTCCATTTCCAAATTGGCCATTGACGTTAGAACCCCAGCACCACAATGCACCAGAGGTCTTCACAACACAGGTATAACGCTCACCAGAAGAAATTGATGCAGTCGCATCGGTCATTCCATAAACCGATACTGGCGCATAGGTTTGGTTCCAATCGTTGCTCCCCAACTGGCCATCGCCGTTATAGCCCCAGCACTTCACGGCACCTGTGGCCAATGAAGCACACGTGTGATACATGCCTGGCGCAACTGCAATGACACCGGAGTCAAGACCACTAACTTCTGTTGGCTCATAACGTTCCGACCCGGTGCCATCACCAATTTGCCCATACCCATTCCAGCCCCAGCACAGCAATGCACCCGTATTTTTAACGGCACACATATGTTGCCCACCAGCAGCAAGAGCAATGACGCCACTTGTCATACCGCTCACATCAACAGGTGTGTAGCGGCTCGAACCTGTTCCGTCTCCGATGAGCCCCCAGCCCCCGTAGCCCCAGCACTTCACACCACCTACAGAAGTAAGAGCGCACGATGAGTAATTCGTGGTCACCACTTTGACCGCAGTGGCATTCAAACCAGAAACATCTACAGGGGTAGAACTGTTACTCGTGGTGCCGTTGCCGAGGTTGCCCCAGTCGTTACGACCCCAACACTTCACCGAACCAGTGTCGGTCACTGCGCAACTGTGCCACATTCCCGAACTGACCGATGCAACCCCCGAGGACAAACCAACAACGCCGACTGCCGTCGTGCGATCGGTAGTGGTGTTATCTCCAAGTTGGCCGTAGTTGTTCTGCCCGAAGCATTGTGCAGCACCTGTAGTGGTACGCATACAGGTGAAGTAGCTTCCCGCACTAATTGACGTAGCCGTTGTTGCTTCGACAGTGAGGGTTGCAGTAATTGTTCCCGCTGCATATACCGATGTAGCGAGCTGAGAAGCAGTAATGGTTGTGCTTCCAATGCCTACGACAGTGACTGCTCCGGTTGTGGAGTTCACTGTTGCTACCGATGTATTTGAACTGGTGTAAGTAATTGCCCCATCGCTGCTTGTTGCAGGTGCAGTGAGGGTAAACGCTGCAGCACCATACGTTTTTGCGGGAATGGTGAAGCTGTTTAACAATGGGTCACGCAATACCGTGAGCGACGTAGAGGTAGTTGACGAGTTGTAATTACCCGTTGCTGCTTGCTCAGCCGTAATGGTGGTGGTGCCACCACTTTGCAATGTGATGAGGCCGGTTGTTGGGTTGATGGTGGCCACAGATGGGTTTGAGCTGCTGTATGTAATGGCACCTGTGCTCACCGAAGATGGCAACGTGGGAGTGAACGGCAAATCGCCAAGAGTCTTGGTGAGGCCGCCACCCGTGAAGTAGTAACCAGTTCCGTTGTACGTAGCTGATCCACCCGGCGGCGTGAAATAGACGTTCATGACATCGCCCCCACCGGCTTCGCCAAACTGAATACGTATGGGGTACTCGGCCCCTGCACTTAACGTGATATTTCCGCATCGCGTTACCACACCATGAGCACCACCGTTGTTGACAACAGCATTTGATGTGGTGAAACCAGATGTTGCTGTGGCGCCCAACCATAAGTGGCTTGCATCATCAGAAGCGGTACAGAAGTTGTATGAGCCACCAACGCTTGCACGGAAAGTGCCCAACCATTGCCAGCTGTAGTAGTCAGCACTACTCGTGAAATTTTGAATACTCGTTGAGGTGGCAGTATCGCCATGGCGCGTTGCCGTGGCAAACCAGTTCACATTGTCGTTGTAGTAACCAACATAGCGAATGCCCGCGAGGCCCGCGGACATTCCACCGAACCCGCTGAGTGCAGCGGTTGCCTTAGCAACTGTCAATACTGATTCTGTTGATCGTGCCGTGTACGGCGAAGCAACTGCCTGCGAAGCGGTAATAGTGGTAGTTCCTGCGCCAATAACGACAACTACACCAGTTGAAGCATTAATAGTTGCGACGTTGGTATTTGAACTGGTGAAACTAAATGTTCCACTGCTCGGCGATGACGGAGGAGCCATGGTGAATTGGGCATCACCAAAAGTTTTAGCAGGGGCGACAAACGAGCCAAAGCTTGGCGTGGCAGAAGTAACGGTGAAAGTTGCAGTAATGCTCGATGACACATACAAGGTATTCGCGGCTTGCGTTGCGCGCACCTGTACCGAACCTGGGCCGACCACAGTGATGATTCCTGCTGAAGTAATTGTGGCAATTGCGGCTTCGTTCACTCCGTCGACATCAACAACGCTGTAGGTGAATGCACCAGCGCTTGTTGATGTGGGTGGGGTCACACTGAAACTGCTGGAACCCCATACTTTGCTCGTAATAGAGAAATTGCCAAATACCGGCGTTCCGCGACCCACTGTCAAAGTGGTGAACGTTGAATTTGCATCATAATTAACTGTCTCTTCTTGGCTCGCAGTCAACCGTGTGGTTCCAACGCCCACAATCGTCACCACACCAGTTCTCGCATCTACAGTGGCAACAGCCGTATTCAATGAGGCGTAAGTGTAAGTACCAGACGAAGGAGATGCGGGCGGCGTCAACGTGAATGGTGCATCGCCATAATCTTTGCTGATTGCGCTGAAGCTGGAAAGCGTTGGTGTTGCTCGCCCAAT
Organism: Acidimicrobiaceae bacterium; assembly: GCA_947450115.1. Lineage (GTDB taxonomy): Bacteria > Actinomycetota > Acidimicrobiia > Acidimicrobiales > Ilumatobacteraceae > F1-20-MAGs119. The sequence continues at coordinate 13,405 of CANFUE010000015.1, forward strand.
TTGTACGGTGAGAGATTCTGAACCGGCCTCGTAGTTCGCACTCGATGCCTGACGGACCGTGATAGTTGCTTCTCCTGCACCCACCACTGTCACCCGACCGGTAGTTGCATTCACTGCAAGTACAGCCGGACGATTACTAGTAAAGGTAAACGGCGAAGGGTTGTTCGAACGTGGCACCAAAGTGACATCGCTCGCCCCATAGGTCATGTTGCTGAGCGACAAGTTCGCAATAGTTGTCGTAGCACGGCCAATAGTGACCACTGCTGCAGCTGAACTTGATGTGTAGTTACCATTCGCGGCTTGTGTTGCCGTGATAGTGGCGGTACCAGCACCAACGACGGTCACTTTGCCGTCGCCATCAACACTCACTACCCCGGTGTTGCTACTCGAGAAACTAAACGAGCCACTCGACGGCGAAGATGGTTTGGTCAAGGAGAAGTCGGAGTCACCAAAGGTTTTTGACGCCCCAGTCATCGCACCCAACGTCGGCGTGGCCTGACGCACAGTGAACGTCAATGCTTTAGATGCCGCAAAGAAGTCGTCGTTCGCAACTTGCGCAGCAGTAAAGGTGGTCGTTCCCGCACCCACGATGCTCACTGCACCAGACGTACTGTCAATAGTGGCAACACCAGGGTTGCTCGAACTCAACGTGATAGCGCCACGCGAATCAGACGACGGTTTCGCCAACGTAAAGCCGGCTTCACCAAAAGTACGAGCAATATCATCAAAAGCCCCCAACTCTGGGGTTGCTTTCTTTACCGTCAACACAAAACTCTTCGTGGCAGCCAAATAGTCATCAGTTGCAGCCTGCGTGGCGGTGATAGTGGTTTTCCCTGCACCAGTAATCACAAGCTTGCCGGAGGTTTTAGAGAACTTCGCTACCGTTTCATCACTGGAATCAACGCTAAACGCACCCGGGCTATTTGAAGATGGGTTTTTCAACACAAAAGAATCGTCACCATAGGTTCGTGTTGCGGTGGTGTAAGCACCCAACACCGGTGTGTCACGAGCAACCACAAGCAACGCTGTTATTGACGCCTGTTCAAAACCCTTCACTGCCGACTGAGTAGCAGTAATTGTGGTGGAACCCGCACCTTTAATCGTGGCACGACCCGTCAGTGCGCTCACTTCTACAACATCTGGTTTACTCGACGTGAACTTCCAACCACCAGAACTATTTGAAGACGGTTCATCAATAGTGAACGCAGCATCACCAAAAGTCACCCCAGGAATAGAGAAACGACCCAGAGAAGGTTTCAACGCCACCGCTGTTGCACTCGCACTACCCGACGTAGCAGCAGCAACAGTTCGCCTCACCGTGGTGGGCGGAGCATCTTCATCACCAGGGGCTGCACCCTTGGCCGGCAATGTGGTGGGCAACGCTGCATTTTTTACAGGAGTTGTCGGGCCCGGCTCATTCGGGGTGACCGCATTTTGGGCTTTGGCTTGTGTGGTGGGCGCTGCTTCGGCTACCTGGTCGCCACCCTTTGCAGGAATAGTGGTGGGTGCCGAGTACGCGGCATCGACCTTGTAGTCGGGGTTCGCCATGTCACGAGTCGCAAGAGATGGCAATGCAGGGTTTTCTTTCGAAGCCAACGCTGCAGGTAACTCTGCTTTCACTTCACTCAAATTCAATGCTTCGGTGACGACAGACTTCGTGGTTTCACCCGTGGCAGACACTTCAGTTTTCTGCACTACACCCGTAGAAGAAGCCGCCAACACGGTAATACCGCCGCCTTCAGGGTCGGCTTTCATTTGCACGGTTGGCTGGTCTACCGATACTTCTTGCTTAATCACTTGACCGTTAGCTGCAGTCACCGCTACAGCCATCGTTTCGCCTTCAACACTTAACGACACAGCAGAACCCGAAGCGTTAGCAACCAGGTTTCCTGAAGCCAACGTGAGATCTACCCCAGGGTCGGTAGTGGAGATAGAACTTCCTTCAATTTCAACAGGGTTGTCTTCACTACCTGGCGTGGTGAACTGGGCAATACCTTCAGGCATTAAGGCGTACACAGAAGTGGCGCCAGAGAATTTCATTTTACTTTTGCGCTTCTTCTTCTTCACGCCGCTTGTGGTTGTGGCCGCATCAACGGGATAATCGGGAACGCTCACCACATAGTCATACGAGTCTTTCTTCAATGCGCCTTTACCCGCAGCAGAAGAAAACAATGTGCCTTTCACCGCTTTCACGGTCGACCCATCGGCACCGTTCGGGTTCGCTGGCGACACCGTTGCACCATCAGTTTCTACCGACCAATCAAGGTTCGCAGAACGAATCAACATCGTGGTCTTAGCAACCTTCACATCTTTGCCACAAAACGGGCATGTTCCTTCACGCGCATCAAATGGAGTTAAGTCCATATCTTGCGGACCACCCGTCCACGCATCAGGGTCGTTCGCGGGGTCTGCACCACTAAAAGAAAACCGCCACGTTTTCGTTTTCAAATTGATATCGACATAACGATTCTTTCCCGGCCAGTTCGAGTCGTACAACATCACACGTGGCGTATCGGGAGTGGGGTATTCAACGGCATAAGGTAGCAACGCATGCCCGCCACCTGCGGTGTACATCCCCAACGTGTATTTCAAAACACCAGCAGCGAAAGATTTCTTTAATTCATTCAATTTGTCTTCTAAAGACGCAGCAACCCATTTCGTGATGCTGTCTTGCACCTCAGGCAAAAACTGTGTGGCGAACGTACGCATAATTGCATGCAACGTTTCATCTTGCGACGGCAACTTCACTGTTGCCGGAGTTTCCTTATTATTGAAACGCGATGATGCTAAAGCAACAAGACCTTCACAGTGCCCAGACGCGCGAGCCTGGTTCACCATGCGAGCCCACGCAGCAGCTTCCGCAGTTAACTTGCACGGGGTTGCGACCCCGCCCACACAAATTGTGGCATCACTACCAAACATCGACACCAAGTCGGTTTCATCAAAGTTCACATCGGGGAAAGACGACGACGGAAAGTTCGGAAACGACCAACCATCAGTAGCGGTTTGCAGACTCGTAGCAACAGCACCATCAGGAGCTTTCCCACCACCTGAAGAAGCACCACCACCAGAACCACCAGCACCCCCACCACAAGCAGAGAGCACCACAGCAGCAAGCGACAACATGGCAATACGTATGCGCATGCGAGGACTCACTGTTTCTCCGATCGTACTAATAGCCAACGTTTACTTTTTGACGTTTATACGTTATCACCGATCAATTTTCTTGTCTCATCGCCCTCGGTATTTGAGCCGTCTCAGCAGATTTAAAGCGTTTTGCTGGCGATGCAAGCGCCCAATGTCACGCCTGAATTCAGACCAATCGAGTAATGAATCCCGGCGTACAGACGTGAAATACTCGCCTCTTTTGCTGCGGCATCGAACGAAGCAAAGGTGCGAGGCAACACGTCGAATGAGCCCAAAGACTCTTCGGTCATTCCATAACCGGGGTCAGTGAATTTCCATACGCCAAAGTACGAAGTGAGGGTGTCTGCTGCAGCACGAGAAATTGTGGAGTGTCCTGACGGGTACTCAGGAAACGCAGGAGTTGTTAAATAAGAAGTCCACGTAGGGTCGCTGCGTTCCAAAACGGTGACCGGTCGCTCCACCATGTATTGGTACTTCAATTTCCAGCCCACGATGAAGGCATCGGCGATAGACATCATGGTGTGGGCGACAATCCGAATTGCCTCAAGTGCAGTCGATTGATGATCTATGGCGGCATTCAATGCAATGACTAACCAATGCCCCGATGGAGTTCCGGTGCGTCCACGACTGTCGTCCCAAAACCTGGCGATGTCTTTTTGTTCTTCTGTGAGGCTCTTCGCAACAGTGGCAACTTCATCTGCCGCGCCCTGGAATGGCGAAAGTGCATCACCAGAGGTAGGTGGAGCTGGAAGCGTACAGTCGCCTGAATGAGCAAAAAACATTTTCAACGTTCCCCAACCCGGGTCGATAGCAGGTTGAAATCCTGGTGGGGTTGGAGTCCAGATACCTGGGCCTTTTGTATCGGGTGGCATCATTGTTTTTGCTTCTTCAAAACCATCTGTTTTTGCTCGGGCAACTACTGCGTCTGACACTGCAATACCGAATGCGATGGAGGCAGCAACGTCTTTTGCTGGTAACTCCCGCGACACGCTTTGCAGAACTTGATCGCGTCGTTCGCCGAAAGTTGTCTTGGCTGCTGGAACGGGGAAGAGATTCCTCGCAACTGATGAGCCCGCGGCGAGTGCGGCAATCACCGGGTTAATGGAGCTATCTGATTGAGGAACCGATGGAGCAGCATTCATTTGTTTGCGCAGGGCATCGTCTGGAGAAGTTGATGCAAGGAACATTGCACTGGCGACATAGGCGTATAGGCGACTCGCTTTAGTGGGGCTGATATGGTCACGAGAAACGCGTACCGTCAATTCAGTCATCAACGATTTCACTTCAAGAGCTCCACGCGTATCTGGATTTTTTGCTTGAGTCGATGAACTGACAGAAAAGCTCGCCAATAACGCTATTGCAATACTGGAAGAGACAACGCGCTTCAGCATGATCCACCCGCTACTTCCCCGTTTGGCATCGTTGTTTTGCACAAAAATGCACCAGTCAGTTTGTCGTTGCCAGTTGCACCCGAAAAATTGGCATCGGTTGCAAATGCTCCAATAAAGTCGGCATTCACTAATTCTGCCTTTTTAAAATTCACTCCTGACAGGCGAGTGTGCCCCATATTTGCACCATCCATTTTCGCCCCATCAAAGGAGGCACGCACGAGAACGGCATCTTCGAAATTTGCTCCCGCTACGTCGGCACCATAGAAGTTCGCCTGGGTGAGATTTGCTTTGGAAAAATTGGCACCCGCTAGATGAGCATGGCGAAAATCAATCCCCGAGAGATCCTTTCCACTGAAGTTGGCGCCTGCAAGATCTGCGCCTTGACAAGAACCATCTGCTACCACATCACACTGCGGAATCGCTCCACTTGTGTCTTGCGATGAAGAAGTGCTGCCACCGCTACAACTTGCCAGAGCACAGAGCGCCAGACCCGCAACAGCAGTTCTCTTGAACAAATTCATTGAGGTTCCCTAATGGTCACTACTTGATTTGGTTTTACATCCGTTAGTACAACACTCTTCTTGCTCGCTGGAAACTCCACCTTGATCGAAGCCACTTTGCCGCGGAAATTATTCAAACCAAAATGAGTTACTTCGCCATCTTGAGTAAGGAATGAACCAGTTGTTCCCACAAACGCTTTCATTACATCAGCTCCCTCAATCGGGGTGACCGTTATTTTTGCGCCAAGAGCATCGGCATTAGATGTGGTACCTACAACCTTCACACCTAGCCACTTCCCTACGTTGGCGGTGGTGTTATGCAGGAACAACGGGGTATTCGCATCACGGGTAATGAAGAGATCTTGCCGGCCATCGTTGTCGGCATCGAAAACGATGACTCCTTTTGAGGGTTGCGTATTAGTGATTCCTGCAAGTTTTGCCTTTTCAGAAAAATTCCCAAATCCGTCGTCTATCCACAAACGAATGGGGTCATGTCGCCAACAGTCTGGGCTGTCTTTCCATGGAATAGCCATGCCAGCGGCAGTGACTACATCATGTTTCCCAGCGTTGGTGGTGTCAATAAAGTTCACTCCCCAACCCCAGTTGCTATTGCGAATTCCTGCTTCATCGGTAACCTCTTCAAATTTCCGCTTTCCGGAATAAAAGTAGAGCCTGTTGCCCGTTCGTACCAGGCTTGAGCCATCGTTGCATTCAGTGCGTGTTCTGATGGACGTCACGAGCATCGCCAATTTTTGTTGTTTACCAAAAAAGCCAACAGCCATTCCCATGCCGTTTTCTTCCTTGCCAAGGTCAGCATCGACAGTTCCGTTAGTAAATGTGCCATCACCGTTGTTCCAATAGAAACGGCTTTGTCCAAAGTCCATCGCAATTGCTAGGTCCGGGAGTCCATCTCCATCAAAGTCGGTGAAGCTCGAACTAAAGGAGTAGACCAGTTCGATGCGTGACTCAAGTTTGACACCAGCTTTTTCTGTAGTGTCTTCAAAAAATCCAGGCTTTCCCGATGCACCGAGGTTACGGAAAAGACGTGAATGAGAGGGAACAACAAACTCAGAGGTATCGGTGGTTTGCCATTCATTGGTGTGGAAATCGACCCATCCGTCGTTGTCGTAATCACCGAAAGAAATTCCCATTCCAGAATGAGGCCGTCCGTCGATCATTGCAACGCCGCGCTCTACAGCTTTCTCACTGAATTTTCCGCTGCCATCGTTAATGAGCAAATACAATTGTTTTCCAGCAAGCGAGGTAATAACAATATCTTGATCGCCATCTTTGTCAATGTCGGCTGCTGCTACGCCATTTGTACTCGAGGTTATTTTTTCGAACGCGGAACCTTTAGTTTCATCAATAAACAACACCTTCTTTTTGGTGCTCTTGTTGATGTACAACAACGGATGGTTGTACAAACGCGTAAAAATGATGTCGTCGAGTCCATCGCCATTGACATCGACTGCAGCTGCTCCCCCGGCAGACCTTTCGGGGTCACATTGCCGCGATAAGTCACGCGCCACATTTGGCGGGGTAACTACAGGGAATGCGGCCTTAATGACTGATGGGTTAAACAAGCAGTCTTTTTCTTCCGCACGCTTACCGTGTGAAGTGACAAAGCCTGCCGATTGTGATTCATCAGTGAAGGCTGGCAGCGCTGCAGCCACATACGACTTCGATGACCCACCACATGAAATCAGGGTTGTTGCTAACGAGACTGTCGCTAACAACAACCCTGATTTTACGAACTTTGACAATGCATCCCTCTATAAATCATCGGAGGTTGAAACTCCAACCCCACAGGCTGATCCAAATATTTCCAGGGTTGGTATTGAACCCGAGTCCGGCGTTGATCCACCGTCCCCAGCCACCCCAACCGCAACGCAGGCATGTGTCGTGCCATCCACCCCACCAGCAGTCAAGTGTGTGTCCGTCCATCCATGCCGAACCGCTAGCAGCGATCGAGATGTACGGCGCCCAACTTGTGATGGTGATGGTTGATGCGAATGATGCGCCGAAGCACACTTCAACAACACCCAAGTTGACGCAGTAGCTCCAACTCCATGGGCCAGCAGCAGCGGTGAACTGGAAGGATCCGTCACCATTGATGTTGCCCCACATGCGGAACCCCACGCCAGCAAAAGTAAGCCATGCATCGATTTGTACGTAAGTAGCAACACGAACATTGCCATAAACCGGAACTGAGGTACATACGTTGTTGCCCCATGAACCAAACATCGGACGACACTGCTGATTCCATGCAACCACTTGATTGGCGATGTTCGACATCTTGAAGTTGCCGCCAGCGCTGACGCCAGGGAAGTTCACGCCGACGTTAATAGTGGTATCGAATGATCCATCGGCACCAATCCAGAGCGCACCCGAGCCGCTGATACCTGCAATACCCACAGAGATGCTTGCGTAGAGACCAGCTTGTCCCGGTTCGTTGGAGATACGGAAGTTTGCGTTTGCTCCAGCAATTCCTGCAGCGCGCAAGCTTGCCGAACCGGCCATGGTGAAACGAGTTGTACCACCGCTGGTATAGAAGTTCCCTTGGAACGCTACGTCAACTGCACCCATCACACGAATATTTGCACTCATCGCAAATTGCCATGTGTTGCCATTCTTTGAACCACTCACGCTCACCGCAGCACTAAATGCCACGAGGTTGAGGTTTCCAGATCCGGTGAAGGAGAAGTTACCCGTTGTGTCGAATGAACCAGCGATATACACCTGGCCACCAACATCGCCTGCGCCCATTGCCCAGTTGGCATTGAAGTCGCCGTACACCACATTTTGCGCACGACCAATAACAATGTTTCCTGAACCAGGGAAACCTCCAAGACTCATTGGAATATTGGTTGCAGCAATACGGAAGTCACCCGCTGCCGCGGCAACAGTTTGACCCGCACGGTTCACGATGTTCACACCTGAACCGGCCTGCCATACGAACTGGCCACTTACTTGAGCAGAGAACACGCCACCCACAGATGCTGTTGCAGTGATGGATACCTGGTTACCGTTCAAGAAGCCCGACGCAGTACCCAAGTTGTAGCCACCCAAGGAGGCTGCAGCGCTGAAGGCAATGTTTGGCACCTGGCCCTTCGTGTAAGCAATATCAAATTTACCGTTCAAGGTCACTACACCCGCAATAGTGCGCTGTAGTTGCAAGCTTGCATTAAGTGACTGCAATTGGTAGTTCGACATTTGCATGTTCAATGCAACAGTTGCATCGGTACCGAGAATATTGAAACTGCCGCCTGCGATGATATTTGCATATCCCTTTGCTGGCTTCAGGTTCATTGTCACTGTTGCATTACGTATTTCGAGATACGACGGAACAATGACAAGGTTCGCAATAGAACCGGTCATATCGATATACGGACCATCGGTGGTGTTCGCCCCCGCCTTACCGCTCACCGAAACTTTTGTTGAACCAATGGTGATTCCACCGGCAAATGAAACATAGTTATCGGTTGGAGAAATCTTGATACCCATGCGAGTTTCGTCGAGTTTCACAGGACCAACGTTGAAGGCCCCGATTGCCATATCGGCTTCAAGCGAGAATGGGCTCGTGCCAATTTTCGCATTCACCGACACGCTGGTGCCAAAGACGGTTCCTACGAAGCCAGCAGCTACACCAGGATCATATTTCACGTTTCCAATTTGGCAACCAAATGGCGCAATGGTGAGGTTCATGTAGGTAGAGGTAAGAACTCCACCCGCAATGTTTGCCACTTTTGCTGTACCCGCAGCGATGGTGGTGCCATCGGCTTGCAAGGTACCTGCCTGGAATGAGAAGCAGGGCTGGCTGATATCGATGTTTGCTGCCAAACGGACAGCTACCCCGGCTTCCATACCTAATGGAGCACGCCAGCTCGCGGGCAAGATTGCTGTTGCAGCAATACCGAAGCTTGGCAAAGGCATTGGAGCAGTGAGAGTAACACCCATTTGAATTGCGGCTTCACTGAGCGTGAGGTCGTTGATTCCGAATGCGTTCTTCCATACGAATGGCGCACCAGTTGTCTTATCTTTTCCAAGACTCAAGCTGAGGCTAATGCGTGTTGTTGAAACCGTTCCACGAATTTCTAATGGAACGGGAACTTCATTTGACGCACCGGTCAACATTTCTGTTTGACCAATCAAGCTCATTGATGGAGACGGTGATCCACTCACTTCAAAGCCAAGAGCCGTGAAGCGCATGGAGGAGCCGCCCGACTTGTACATGTACCAGTTGTCGGGTGTTGGCAACATGATTTGAATTGTTGGCAACTTGCCACCGGCAAGGTCTTTCAGCGGAATTGTTACTGGAACAACAGTGAGTGTTGGCTGCTTGAGCAGGTCACGCAACCAACTTGGAACGCTGAATCCTGCGAGCAAAGTTGGGTTCAACTTTGGCACAGTTACCTTGCCGAGGTTTACCGCATTTGGCAATACAACGTTTGCAGCCGCATACGTTGAGAATGCAAACGAGGCATTTGACAAGGTGAGACCAGCAACCGGAGTCCAGTCGTTCATACCACCAGAAATCAGCACACCTTGCGCACTGAACGTTGCACTCATCGACAACGTGGTACCCAAAATGTCAGAAGCACCAGCAATTGTTGCCGATATGCCAGTGGCACTCGCATATTGCAGCGAGAGCGACGGTGTTTTAATAACCACTCCACTTGTCACAGTGATATCGGGGAACGTTGCAGTCAATGTTGACGTTGTTCTTGTGAATGTTCCTGTCAAGGTTGCAGGGCCTTGGAAACCAGCGCCTACGTCAACCGAAACTTTTCCGGTTGCAGTGAAAGCCAATGCGCAAGGAGACCCGACGGTACAGGTTGCATTGATGCTTGCTCCAGCCTCAGCAATTTTTACACCTGGGAATGGCAGCCAATCGGAAGAGTTTTTGAACGACGCCGCAAACGTTTTGGTGTTGCCATTGCGGGCCATTGAACCGGTGATACCAGCCATTGGCAATGACAAACCAGGGAACGGTGTCCATGTGGAGCTATTCCCTGTTTTGAATGCAATGTTGAATGAGTACTGAGTTGAGCTCGTGTAGTTCAAGCCGAAACCAACAGTGAGCGCATCGGTCGTAGTACCAATGGTGATTTCACCATCACCATTAATGACCGTGCTACCTGTTGTATTGCCCAGGCTCATGTTCAGTGACTTCACTGTGACGCCATCAACAATTGTTGTTGGCGCCTTCACGGCTACAGAGAGGCTGTAAATGAGACCCGCAGTTTTATTTGCACGTGAAACGGATCCAGATACGTCAATGTTCGAAGATGTATAAGCGGCGTTCATGGAGAATGCACCTGATGCCAGAGTCATGTCGCCACCAACCGAGATTGCACCAAATGCTGCACCACCAGTTGCTGTGAGTTGTTTCACGGCATCGGGTATTGGCATTGAGAGCAATAGTTTTGGAGTACCGACAGGCAACGAGATTGGAGTAAAGGTGAGGTTCGGAACAGTTGGTGTCCAGCTCACATTTGCAGGAGCCTTCAACAACCAAGCGAACTGACCGCCATCAAAACCAATATCAGTTCCAGAGAAGGTGAACTTAGGAACAGTTCCCACAAGTAATACACCAGCAGAACTGAACTTCATGGAACCAGCAAGAGTTGCGCCGAACATCGAGAAGTTACCAGACAATGTTGCTGATGCTTTTTCTGTGCTGGTCTTGGCAGGTATTGAAAGCGCCAATGTTGGTGCAGTCAATTTGATATCACCTGTTGTGGAGAAGATGAGGTCGTTGAATGTTGCAGAGAAGGAGAACCCGGCAGCAGTCAAACTTCCTGTGACATTGGCAGAACTTAAACCACTAATGCCCAAGTCAAAATCAAGAGTTCCGGTCACATTGAAAGTAGGTATGCATGTTGCACCTACAGCACAAGTAAGTGCTGCAGTTGCGTTGACATTGCTTACCGACAAACCAGAAACTGGCTTCCATGGACCAGCTGTTGACATAGCAAGGCTCAATACGGTGCCAGTTGCGTTTCGCACCAAGGAACCGCTAGCGGTACCGAGGCTGAGCGCATCTCCACCATTCACGGGGAACGATGCACCCGTTGCACCAATTGACATGGCCACACTGAAGTCGGTAGCTGAGTTATATGTGAGTGATCCATTGACTGCAAGAACGGTGGAGTCGGGAAGAGTTACTTCTACCCCACCAGTTCCTGTGAATGTGACGGCTGCACCAGCAGTTGCGTTACCAAATGCGAAGTCAAGACCAGTGAGTTTCACTGAACTGTTCATTGCAATTGCTTTTTTGATTTTTCCGGTGAGGTTGTACTTGTACGGGTCACCAGTCTTCGCACGGCTAATTGCACCAGCAGCATCAAGCGTGTCATTCGACATCGACGCAGCAAGCGAGAAGGCACCAGTTGAGAAGTCGACATCACCATCGAGGGCAATATCGCCAACGGAAGACACCAATGAACCTGCAAAACCAGAGATTTGGCTAGGTACAGCAATAGCTAGGTCGATACGCGGAACCTTGGGAGTGAGGTTCACCGACTTGAAGCTTGGCAATGAAGGAACTTTTGGAGCGAACCCGGTGAGTGCGCCAGAAGACCAAGCGAGTTGACCGGGTTTGAATACTGGACCACTATCGCCAAAGAGTTTGATTTCCGGAAGATCGGCAGTGAGCAAGATGTTTGTTTTGCTGAACACTGCAGATGCGGTAACGGTTGCACCAAATACCGATGCTGAACCACTCAAAGTAATTGTGGTGGTCTGATCTGTTGCCCCAACTTTTGTTGCATCAATAGAAAGCGATGCCGACTTGAGGTCGAGACCAGCAACGATGGGGAGCGAATCAATAGAAGCTTTAAAGGAAGCTGCCTTCGTTACGCTGTCGAAGTTGCCCTCAAGTTTTCCAGTCGTTGCTGTTGAACCCAAGGTGATTTCTGCATCAGCGGTCAACTTTAAGGCCACTGCACATGCTGCGTCGGCGGCGCACTTAGCGGTTGCTGCAATTGTTGGGGTCTTGAGCGCAAGACCCGACATTGGTGTCAAGTTGCTACCCACAACAGTGATGGCAATATCGCGAGCACCATCGACATTGGTATACGTACCAGATGCGCTTGACAGCGGAATCACTACATCTTTTGCTGCAGTCCAGGTACCGTTTGGCGTGGTTGCAGTAACGGAAAGTGAATGATTCTTTGCGTCGGTGTACGACAGGTCTGCTGACAACTCAAGAGCTGAAGGCGCGGTGCCAATTGTTACTTTTCCTGAACCCGTAATAACACCGTCAGCATTGCGTGAAGCCGCCAACGAAGTAAGAACCACTCCGGTGGTCAATGTGACTGGGCCCTCGAGTGAGCCCGAGAGAGTGACCTTCGTGGCGGTTGTTTGTGAAGTCTTAGTTATTTTTCCAGCGAAGTTCACAACGGTGCCAAAGAGATTCACCGCATCGGTCATGGAACCATCAAGTGTGAAGGTTCCGTTAGAAGCAACCGCTCCGAATACACGCACTGTTGGTGTTTTGCCATTAGCTGGTGTACCAGTTGCCGTTGCATCAAGTGAGACTGCTTTTACACCAGCTGCATCGACACTGAAACGCAGTGCTGCACTTGCGGTGTATCCACTTGGCAATGTAAGGAATGGCATCGATGAAGCAATAACTTCACCTTCAAAGGCGCCAACAGAAACTGCTGCGCCAGTGAACGGGATGAAGAGGCCAACAGCATCGGTTGCAGCAATAGCAAACTGTGGCGAACCCCAGTCGGCTGGGCCAGTAAAGCGCGCAGTGCGAATAGTGAGACCATAAGCAGACACTGAACCTGAAGCGTCGGAAACTGTGAGGTAGTTGCCCAGTGAGAAACCGGCGCCCGCGAACGAGACCTTCGAGCTCTCCAGGCAAGTGTCTGAGCTCACAGTGAATTGGGTGAGGTCGAGTCCACCAATACCAATGGCATCAATAGTTGACTGCACGCTGCTCAATGTTTTCTTTGAAGCTGCCTCAACAAAGTTGCATAGTGCACGAGGCGCACCTGCTGGTTTGAGTTCAAGAGCAACTTCAGCAGAAGCTTTTGCGCCCGTTCCGTCGGTGACCACAACTTGAAGCACTGCATCGCCCATTGCACCAGTTGCAGCAATGGTGACTGCTGCAGCTCCAGCGTTGTTCAACGTCAGTGGGGTACCTGAAACTTGTGTCCAGGCGTAGCTCAATGTGCCACTACCCGAACCAACAGCTGTCAATGTGAACGCTTGTGCGGTATCAACAACAACTGGGCCATCTGCACCTGTAATGGAAGCCGAAACCACTGGTGCGCCACCAGAGCCAATTACAACCGTGACCAAGTCAGAAGACTTGAGTCCACGAGAGTCGGTCGCTTCAACGCGCAACTGCACTGTTACGTTTGCTGCAGGAGCGGTAAAGCTCAGCGTTGCTGCGTTGGTTGTTGCAGCAGCTATGACCGATGGAGTTGGTCCTGAAGCTTGCGACCAAGAGTAGGTCACTGCACCAACACCGGTAGCGGCTGCAGTGAGTGACACTGCTGCGCTTTGCGCAACTGTTACCGAGCTTGCACCGAAGACGTTGCCGTTTACCGTTACACCGGTAGATGTAATTGGGCTATATGAAGCATCGCCAGTTCCAGAAGTTGGAGCGGTAGCACGAACAACTTGATTTGCCGAAACACTTTGTTTTGGCACGCGATGAAGAACCGATGAGCCACTTCCGCTAGCAGCTTTACCTGTTGGTCCGCTCACTGTTGGTAGAGGAATAATGGTCACAGAAGCGCGCACTGTTGAAGAAGAGCCAGAATCAGTAGCCGTTACTTCAAACATGAGCGTGGTGTCTGCAGTAACAACTGGTGCTGCAAACATTGCCGAAGGACCGTTAGGAACCTTGCCATCAGTCCACTTCACTACAGGCGAAATTGCCTTGCAATCTCCGCCTGAGTTCTTGACATCAGTTGCCGTTGTGCACAACTGCTTCCATGCATACGCGGCACCATCGCCGTTGCCTTCAGTTGTTAACAATACGGTTGAAGCAACACGATTACCTTGAGCATCAACGATCTGATCGATGACCGTGCCTGGCCCGGCAACTGTGAAGGACAACATCGGGCGAAGATCTACTGAGAGGTTTGACCCACGACCCGCAGCAATATTGCGTGAGGTGCCATACAACGAGGCAGCCTGCAAGTTGAGCGACTTTGAGGATTTATTTGTTGATTCGTAGCTCACACTGAGAGCTGGAGTTTCTGTACCAACCTTCAGAGCAGGAGTACGCGAGCACACAGTGAAACCTGAAGACAATGCAGTGCCCAATCGAGCGCACTTCCATGAATCGCCGGTAACGCCAGTGATACGACCATCTTTCACACCAGGAACCACAACAAATTGTGCTTTGGCATCGGTATCGCCACTGTTACGCAACGTCAATGTTGCAACAGCCTTACCACCTGGGCGAGGGCCAGCAGGAGCCAAGAATGAAGGAACCAAATCAGTTTTATCTTCAGAAATGTCAACGGTCATACCGAAGCGCGCAATGGGTGCCTCGGGAATACCCAACATCGTGACATATACAGGCCACTCAGGCTTTCCGACTTTTGCCGAGTTCGACATACGAACTGTGAGATTTAGTGCTGGGGTTGCTTTACCAGGCTCAACTGCCGAGGCAAGTTTGATTTCGCAACGTACAGCAGGTCCAGACTTCTTTGTGGCAACTGTGGTGACCGGTGCAACCGATGTTGCAGTTGCTGCTTTGGAAGGGTCAAGAGGAGAAGCAATTTGTGGAACATTGCCCGTTCCTGAAATACATACCCATTTACCAGCTGCTGCAGTGTTGATTTTCTGACTATCGAGGCTTGCTGAATATCCAGCAAATTTGGCGAAGGAAGCGCCACTGAAAATTGCTGTGTTATCAACAAATTGCTCAAAACGAACAACTTCACCTGCAGCAAGGGCCTTGCTACCAAGGTTTTTTGCACTAAACGAGTAGTCCTTACTTGCACCAATACGCACTTTTGTTGCAGAACCATCAGATACAACTTTCAGTGCACCATTGTCGTCGGTCCGACTGAGCTCAACACCAGGCATTGGCGCTGCTTGCGGTTGAACGACCACGTCTTGTGAAACGCTATTTCCTGCTTTGTACTTGTCTGCTTCATTATCTGCGGAAATGATTGCAACAATTTGTGCTGCTCCAGCTTCGGTTGATTCAGAAGCACCAACGACAAGGCCGAGAGTTTCAGGTGTTTCAGCATCAAGTTCTTGCTTGCCGCACATTTCGATGCTTCCGCCTTCAAATGAAGGGGTACCACTTTGAGCTGGCGCACATTCCCAGCCTTCAGCCGTGGTATCGAGACTCTTAAAGGATATTCCTTTAGGCAAATTGATATTCACGAAAACGTTTTTCGCTGGACCGTAAACGGAACGCACGAGTGCATCAATGGTGACCGTTCCAGGTCGTGCGATGCTGCTCTTTCCGTCGCGGGGAATCAGACGAATAGCCAAGTCTGGCTCTGGTGTCTTCACCACACGAATAGACAAAGTGCTATTCCATTGCACTGGAGACTGATCAAGTGCGGTTGTTGTATTAGAGCTCACTACCCAAGTAGTTGGCTTGTCGTTAACAGGAGCAGTTTTACCCACCTGACCATCGATAATGAGTGTCTCAGAGAAATCGCCAGGCTTGAGGTCTGGCCCAGTTGTCTCGCAATTTTTCAAGTTCGTGAGACTGTCACATTTCCAGTTTGTGCCAGACACTGCAATTTTCGTCAAAGCAAGGTTTGCGGGAATGACATTAGAGAATTTGATTTTGCCCGATTGTGTTTCGGTGCCTGTTGGCAAGTAGCGCAATTCCAAGTGAAATGGTCCGCCGGGGTAAACGGGTCCACGGACTTTTGAGTCGATAAATACGCCAGCAATTGCATGTGTTTCAACGCCACCAGCTGAACCGACAGAGGCTCCACCTTCGCGCTTTTCACCAAGTAACTGAATGACCGTTTCGTTGTTTAACGGTTCAATATCTTCGCCCTTAGCAGCAGTCACGGTAATGTGAGTAACGGTTTTGATCATCGCTTGATAACCAGCAATGTCACCATTCTTTGCTTTGGCAGCAGATTCATCGAAGTAACTATCTGCAGGTTGCGGAATTTGAGCATCGACTGCGATGTCGAATTGCAGGTCGGCCTGTGCCATTGTTCCTGCTTCAAGGAGTGCGTTCTTTGTACCTGTAGCTGTTTTCTCTACATAGGTACACGTATTTGATTTACACGACCAGCCGATGTCTCCTTCTGAAGAATTCTCATCGAGTACCGGATTTGCTTCTTTGAGTTTGGCAAAAGCAGGGATATCTGAAAGCGTGAACGAAACAGGAGATTTGTCGCCTGCAGCGGTATTTCCAATGTTGCTTACATAAACAATTCCCATGAAAACGAATCCGGGGTAAGCAGCACCTACAAGGTTTGACGAGATGGAGAGGTCGACACCTGTCTTTTGGTCAACAATTTTTCCTTCGGGCAGTTTCACAGCATTTGGATCATCAGTTGTCGAGGGAGGTTGGTTCACAGAACCATCTTCGCCATTAGGACCAAGAACATTTTTCAATTCCACAGGCGTTCCGTCGGGAAGCGTGGTGGTGACATCGGTTAATGGCGAAGTGGTGGTTGTTTCCCCATTGCCTGCTGTTGTAGTTGGTGCATCAGCCTCTGTGGTTGAAGTTGAGTCATTTGGGCTCGATGCATGTGCCTGCAGAGTTGATGTTGCAACCATGGTGAAGGCCGCGAGAAGCACTACTCCATTACGCATGAAATGGCGAATGTTGTTTTTCATGATGCACATCCTGTTGAAGCGAAACCGGTAATAGTTCGGGTGGTACCTGTAGTAGTAAAGATGGGTAGGTATGCGGGAGTAGCAACGGCCACACGGTCGAGAGCTGCACGTTGTTTCACGAGTGCTGCCGTTTCAGCAGTTGCACCAGTAAGTGAGGCCGTTGCATCGTCGAGGAATTGACGTGGACCGCCATTACGGAGAGCAGATACGCAATCGCTCGTTGACCAAATGATATTTTTCCACTTCAATTCGGCAACGCCGAGCGAAACGTTTTTACATGTTGAGGCTGTACCACCTGAACACGAGAGCAAGAGATCGCGGATGGCGTTACCGGTGGCAGCAGAATCATTGCCTTGGTCGCCGACGAGGAATTCCACTCCCCAGCCGTTTCCGATGAATGCGCCCACTTCAGAGAAGGTGGGGTCGAGTCCACGAATTGATGTAATTCCTGAACCCTTCAATTTTTGCGATGTTACCTCTTTAATGATGCGCTTTGCCTTTGTGGTAATAAATGCACAGTTGTCGCACTGCAACGCACCGGCAGTTGTAGAAATGGTCCAACGCAATGTCATAGGAGTAGTAGTTCCTACCCACTCTGCTTTTGTCACTGTTAACACTGCAGCTGAGTCGGTACTCCAAGTAGCGCTCACTGCACGTGCTGCATTTGTAGTTAATGAAGCTTCCTGCGGGAGCGCTGGGTGAGGAGCGCCGAGTGCATCGGTGCTTGCCAAGTACGTTGCTTGATAGTTGCCCGGATCAGCAACCACTGCTGCAGGTGCAACTGGCACAAGTGTTGTTGCAGGTGCGGCAGTTGTTGTTGTTGCTGCAGTACCCGTGTCGCCGCCAGCAGAGCCTTTTGATGGCAATGTTCCAGGAACTGTTGTTGTAGTTAATGCCGCATTCTTCACGCGGGTGGTGTCGGAACCTGATGAGTCGGATTTAGAACTTCCACACGCGGCGATGGAAACCACCGCAATTGCAAGAAGTACGCACTTCGTAACACGAGATCTCATTTGGTTGCTCCACATTTATCAGAAACGAATTTATTTATAGATTCAGTTGCAGTGTCAATTTCGGGCGTTGCATATTTTGCAACTACTGCATCGAATGAATTTAGCGATGGGTCGCTCTTCAGCGATTCGGCCATTGCCTGGGCAGCTGCTGCAACTTTGTCGGCAGCAGATTTAATTTCACTTGGCGCTTTAGCCGCCGTGTCACTTAGTGCTGCTGCAAGAGCATTTACCTTGGTTGTAATTGCTGCAGCATCATCGGTTGATTCAATTTGAGGGAGTTTTGAATCGTTCGCGCTCGCTGATTTACAAAACTCTGTGTAAGACACAGATGCAACCGAGTTGTCAGAAGCATTCGAGGTGTCTTGAGTATTTGAATTACTCCCCCCACAGGCCACCAGACCTAACGCAGCTACCAAAGGTATACTGCGTTTAATAAAATAATTTCGGCGGTGTGATCGCTGATCTGATGCATGCATGACGCAGAACCTAGTTGACAGTCGTGAGCTGTCCAAGTCAGGTACAGAAGTTTTTTCTATAGTTCAGATTAAAACCTAATTTAATTTATAATTCTGTTTGGCAGTTAACCCTGCATGATCGCACCAAGACGGGAGTTCATTTCTTCCTCAGAAAGAACCTGCGCCTGGAGATCACGCTGCCCACTTTTGTTCTGAAACACCCATGCGGGTTGCGAAGCAACTGAGAAGCTCGCAAAAATTTCACCATCGCCATCTCGAACGTTGGGGAAGGTTAAACCGTGACGTGAAATGAATTCATCAATTTCACCTTGTGTACCATTCCAAGCAATACCCACAATGTTGACCTTGCCGGCCCATTTTTTGCTGACCTCCTCGACCGAGGGGGCCTCCATGTTGCAGGTGCCTCAATACGGCGCCCAAAACCAAAAGGCGGTTGGCGTACCTATATATGAGGAACCGAAATCGGAGGGTGTGACACTCGTCGTAGTGCTTTCCATCACTTCCGTTGGCGAAGGGGCTGATGGGCTCGACGCACTGGGCGTTGAACCACCGCAACTCGCTAAAGCAACTACAAGAAGCGCTACGAGCGAGAGACGGCGAATCATTGTTAGCCGTTTCGTCGTTGCTGCAAGATTGCGGTGACTACTTTGCCGTCGGCTTTACCTTTGCTGAGTTTCATGATGGTGCCCACAAGTGCACCCATTGCCTTTTCTTCGCCCGCGCAATATTTTGCCCATGCATCGGGTTGTGCAGCAATGCCTTCATCGACAAAACCTTCAATAACGCTGGTGTCGAGTGCTTCGAAACCTTTTGAAGCAGCAATTGCTGCCGGGTCTCCCCCGCCGGCTTCGAGCATGTCGCCAAGAACTGTTTTTGCTTGAGTTGCCGTGAGCTTGCCATCGCGTTCAAGAACGGTGAGAGCAGCCAGATCTTTGGCGGGCAAACGTGGTGTATTACCTTCTTCAGCGAATGATTGTTGCACCCATACCAAAGCGCGCCCAGCGTCGCCACCGGAGTTCTTTACCTCTTCTATATAGGTGTCTTGCCCGCGCTCTACGACAACCGCAATTGCTTCGCTGTCTTCTTCGGCACCAGTAAGTATTGCCAAGTTGGTGCGCCGAGCTGCTGGTAACACCGGCAATGCAGCACGAACACGTTCTACCCATTCTGCATCGGGGGCAAGCATCACTAAGTCGGGCTCGAGGAAGTATCGATAATCGTTAGCGTCTACTTTGGCACGCAATGTATGCGTACGGCCATCGGTTTCATCCCAGTGGCGCGTTTCTTGACGAATGGTGCCGCCGGTTTCCAAGACATCAATTTGCCGACGAGCCTCGTACTCAATTGCTTTGCCAAGTGAGCGCACCGAGTTGACGTTTTTGATTTCACAACGCGTACCGAGTTCGGCACCGTACTTGCGTACCGAGACGTTGGCATCGCAACGCATGGAGCCCTCTTCCATCTTGGCATCGCTTGCACCCACCGCAACAAGAATGGCGCGCAACTCATTGACATACTGGCGTGCTTGTTCTGCAGTACGCACATCGGGATGCGACACAATTTCTACGAGTGGCACACCAGCACGGTTGAAGTCGATGAGCGAGTAATCACTTCCGTGAATACGGCCTCCTGCACCACCGAAGTGTGTTGACTTGCCGGTGTCTTCTTCCATATGCGCACGCTCTACGCCAATGCGCACGCCTCCGGGCAACATGAGAAAGCCATCTACGTTGAGTGGCTCGTCGTATTGCGTAATTTGATACGCCTTCGACAAGTCGGGGTAGAAATAGTTTTTGCGGTGGAAGGTGCTTGGCTTCACAGTGCAATTGAGTGCAAGGCCAATACGCATTGCAAGTTCAACAGCATGCTGATTGAGAACTGGTAACGCGCCTGGCAAACCAAGGGTTACTGGGTCGATATTGGTATTTGGTTCATCGCCAAAACGGTTTGGTGAACCACTAAAGAGTTTTGTTTTGGTGGCAAGTTCTACGTGGACCTCGAGCCCAACAACAAGTTCCCAACCTTCAGGTAAGCCATTGTCGATCATGCTGCACTCTCCAACACTGCGGCTACTTTGAACATCGCTTCCTCACCCAAAGTGGGTGCCAAAATTTGCACGCCTACTGGCATGTTTGCTTGGCCAGTACCAAATGGCACGCTCATTGCAGGGTGGCCAGCCAAGTTAGTAGGGATGGTGAAAATATCGCACAGATACATGGTGAGAGGGTCGTCAGTTTTTGCGCCAAATGGAAAGGCAACCGTGGGCGATGTAGGGGTCAAAATAACATCTGCGTTCGCATAGGCCGCCGCAAAGTCGTTGGAAATGAGACGACGCACTTTTAATGCTTTGCCGTAATACGCGTCGTAATAACCAGCCGACAAAGCATACGTTCCGAGCATGATGCGACGCTTTACTTCATCGCCAAAACCTGCTGCACGCGTATCGGCATACATGTTGTTCATATCGTTTGCCGCAACACGATTGCCGTAACGCACCCCGTCGTATCGAGCGAGGTTGCTGCTTGCCTCTGCAGGTGCAATGAGGTAATAAGCGGTGAGTGCATATGACAACGAAGGAAGCTTGACGTCGACAATGGTTGCTCCGGCTTTTTCCAGCGCAATAAATGCCGCATCGAGACGAGCCAGTACATCGGCATCGGCGCCTTCAGGCAAGTCGGCAACGCGACCAATACGCATACCTTCTACCCCACGGCCAAGAACCGACACCAAAGAAGGAGCAGGCTTGGGAATGCTTGTGGAGTCCATCGGGTCGTGCCCGGCAATAACTTCAGTGAGAAGTGCAGCATCGGCAACGCTGTGTGAGAACGGACCAATTTGATCGAGGCTGCTTGCAAAAGCAACTAACCCATAACGACTTACTAAACCGTACGTTGGCTTCACGCCAACAACTCCACATAGTGCAGCTGGTTGACGAATGCTTCCGCCAGTATCGCTACCCAGTGAAACTGCAGCGAAGCCTGCAGCTACTGCAGCTGCACTTCCACCGCTACTTCCGCCCGGAACGCGCGAAGTGTCGAGCGGGTTACGTGTAGGACCAAACGCAGAGTTTTCTGTACTGGAACCCATTGCGAATTCGTCGAGGTTTGTTTTACCAACGAACACTGCGTCGGCTGCAAAAAGTTTGTCGACAACCGTGGCGTTGTATGGAGGCTTCCAGCCTTCAAGAATTTTCGATGAGCATGTTGTGGGAATACCACGAGTACACATGTTGTCTTTGAGGGCAATGGGAACACCGGCGAGTGGCCCAACATTTTCACCGCGGGCAATGCGTGCGTCGAGGTCGGCAGCACGCTCGCGAGCCTCTGCACTTGTGACCAGGTTGAAGGCATGCACTTCTTCTTCACGCTGACTAATGCGTTGCAGATGCTCTTCAACAACAGACGCCGCAGACTGCGCACCGCTTGCAACATTGTGAGCAATAGAAGTAGCTGTGCTGAAGTTACTCATCTTCACCTCCAGATGGTGGAACACGGAAGCGACCTTGTTCTGCAGCAGGCGCCGCGTTGAGCACTTCTTCGCGGTCGAGGCAAGGCTGTTCAACATCGGCACGCAAAACGTTGACGAGCGGGAAAGGCTGGGTCATGGGCTGAACATCGGCAAGTTGAAGATTGTCAATGTCGGCGAAATGATCGAGCATGCCGTCGAGTTGTTGCGTATAACGCTCCACATCGGCGGCTGAAATATTGAGGCGCGCCATACGTGCAACTTTGGCTACATCGGCGGCAGAGAGACGTTCAGACACAAGAGTGAATGCTACCGAGTAACAGGAGCAAATTGAGGAGGTCGCTTCTCCATGAAACTGGCGACTCCCTCTTTAAAATCGGCGCGGGTGAGCGACTCTTTCATGAGTACAAGAGCCCGTTGTTCCGATTCTGTGATGGCCTGCGTGGTGTCGGCATAGACCTGTTGTTTCATTACCTTCATGGAGGTGGGCGACACATTTGTTGCCAAATCACTCGCATAGGCAATTGCATGATTGAGCAACTGGTCTGCCGGCACTACGCCATTGATCATTCCCATTTGAAGCGCCTCTTCTGCAAGAAAAACTCGCCCGCTCAACAACACATCGAGCGCATTTGCTGTTCCAACGAGACGTGGCAACAACCAGCTCATGCCATATTCAGCAATGAGACCTCGACGCGCAAACGCTGTAGTGAATTTTGCACCAGCTGCTGCAAACCGGACGTCACACATCAACGCCTGCACCATGCCAATTCCTGCACATGCACCATTGACTGCCGCGATGACTGGCTTAGGGATAGTTGTTGTATACGACTGCAAGCGACCACCTGCTGCCGATTCTGCGCCAGCGTTTGACCCACCCGAAGAGGAGCGTCCAATGGACTGCAACGCATCCATGTCGGCACCTGCACAGAAACCCTTTCCAGCCCCCGTTACCACAAGTACACGTACTTCGTCGTTTGCAACGCATTCATCCATCAAGGTGAAATAACGCTCGGAGAGTTCACCGTTCCATGCGTTCAATCGATCGGTCCGATTCAACGTAAGAAGCGCTACTCCTGGAGCGGGGTGCGAAAGAAGGACTGTGTCGTTTGCTGCAGAGTTATTGGAGGTCGCCATAGGGAAGAACGTTAGACGGGTCAGGCTCACTACGCCGATACCAGAGCGCTTCTTGAACCAAAAAGCCAATAGAAATGGTGAAGACTGCGAGAGATACCCACTGATTCAGCCGTAATCCACCCACATGATGAGCTTCATCAATGCGCAGACCTTCAATGAAAAAACGCATCACGGTGTACCCCGCCGAATATACAAAAAAGAGTCGCCCGGGTCGTAAGGGAACTTTCTTATCGACCACAAGCAACACCCAACACAAAAGAGCACAGCCGAGCGACTCGTAAAGAAATGTTGGGTGGAAAGTAGTGCCTACAGGGAAACCCGCACTCAGTGTTTTGTCGGCACTAATTTGAAGAGCCCAAGGTAACGAGGTGGCTTTACCAAAGAGTTCTTGGTTAAACCAGTTTCCCCACCGGCCAATTGCTTGTGCAATTGCAAGTGCTGGCGCAGCACACGTCAGAATCGATAAAACGCGTAAACCGTGATGACGAGCAACCCACATTCCGACAATTGCTCCGAGCGCGATGCCGCCCCAAATTCCTAAGCCGCCCTCCCACACCTTGATGATGTCGCCATAGTGATGTGAGAAGCGCGACCAATCGGTGACAACGTGATACAGGCGAGCACCAACAACGCCTGCAGGCACTGCCCACATTGCAATTGACCCAATGTCTTCACCGGTTGCAACACCACGCGCTTCAACACGCTTCCCCGTTAGCCAGACCGCGGCAACCACACCTAGGGCAATCATGAGGCCATAGGCGTTCATGCGCAATGGCCCTAAGTGCAACGACCCAGAAGAAGGGCTCGGAATACTTGCCCATATATAAAGGTATGACACGCAGTTAACTTTCTGCCACATCAAAAGCGAAATGAACCGCGCCATCAAAAATGAGTTGCTTATCAAAATCTTGAGTAGCCACGTGATAGCTGCGTTCTAACTTCACTTGTTCAACAGGCCCACCATACGTTGCAACTAACAAATCGCTATCGGCCGGGCTCACGACGTGGTCTTGGGTTGAGGAAAAGAGCAACAACGGCACTTTTACTTCTGGCAACCGTTGCGGCAATGGTGTGAGTCCTTCGGCGATGAAAGAGAGAAGCGGCCGAATAGGGGTACCTGGATACGCATTTTCTGTAGAAGCAGGGTCGGCGATATCACTGCCAATTCCTGGAATCACTTCTGTTCCCTCTTTCAACATGCCTTCAATTGCACTCACTATTTCTGCAGGCATTGGTTGAGTAGCAGGGTTCACGCAGACGATGCCTGCGATGTCGGGATGTTGTGCAGCGAGCCACAATGTGAGCGTTCCGCCCATCGACAAACCCATCACCACTACTTTCTCCACGCGCGATGCCAACATTGCATATGCGGTGTCGGCGTCTCGCAACCAATCACTCCACGTTGTAGGCAACATATCTTCGATGTCGGTTCCGTGCCCAGCAAGCCGAGGCATCTCCACGTGAAATCCGGCCGAGGCACAGGCTTCAGCGAGCCCCCGCATTGAGCCAGGGTTACCGGTGAAACCATGCACCACCAAAACACCTGTTGTGAGGGTTCCTTGATGAGACCACGCTTCTGCACCAACCATTACGCCATGTGTCGCCATGATCTCAGTGTAGATGCCCGCGATGTTTGGCTTGCCTTCGTGTCTACGCTGGAACCATGCGGAACAGGTGGAAATCGGTGGAATCATCAGCCATCAGCGCCATTATTCCCGTCCTTGCACTCCTTCCGGCATGGATCGTCTCGACATCAATTTTTTGGTGGTGCTTTTCACTTATTTTTTCCGTCAATTTTTTCGTCTTCCATGCCGTGATCGCACTAGGTGCAGGACTCATGTTTTTTCTTCCCACTCAACGGCTACTTGTTGTGCGACTTCTGGGAACCCGTTTGCCAAACGCACTCGAGATGGAACGGCTTACACCTTCAATAAAAATTGTGGCACAAAGTGCACGGCTTCATACTCCACGTTTTGTTATAGCAATTGACGAAAGTGCCGATATCAATGCCTTCGCTTGTGGTGGCCACATTCTTGTGGTGAGTTCATATGCAGTCCAGCACCTCAGCGATGCTGAACTTACTGGTGTAGTCGCCCATGAAATGAGCCACCACCTTGGCGCACATACCGTTGCCTTATCTATTGGGCAATGGTTGAGTTTGCCCATCATCACCTGTGCGCGACTTGGTTTTTTTCTGCAAGGCACAGCACTCCGCATCGAAAAATTTCTCATCCAACGTCATCGGTATTTCCGTACTCCAAGCAAACTCATTACTTCTTTGTTCACCGCAACTGCATGGATCTTTCAATCTTCACTTGTGAGTGCCCATCTATTGAACAACATCGTGGGGAAAAATGCCGAGTTTCAAGCCGATGCTCGTGCTGTATCACTCGGCTTTGGACCACAACTATCGTCTGCACTTTCTCGATTCACTCTTACCAACAAGAGTCCAGAAAATGAATCCCGCATGCGTCATTTGGCAAAGAAGCAATGGCACGAAAAGATCTTCTCTTCTCACCCTGCGGCCCACACTCGTATTGCTCGAATCGAAGCTCAACTTCGTACGCAACAACAACGCAGGTAACCTGTCGAGGTGCAACTCGTTTCTGGTCAATCCGCATGGGCGATAGAAGCCACCAACCTCGTTCGCAGGTTCGGAGAGAATTACGCGGTCAACGGCATCGACTTGCGTGTTTCGCCAGGTGAAATTTATGGTTTTCTCGGGCCCAATGGTGCCGGGAAAAGTACAACAGTGCGCATGCTCACCACTCTTCTTGCACCCACCTCGGGCGATGCACTTATCATGGGACACAGCATCGTCACCAAGCCCGACACGGTTCGTTTTCATATTGGCGTTGCTTTGCAAGATGCTGCCCTCGACCCAAAACAAACCGGCCGCGAGTTGCTCGACATGCAAGGTCGGCTTTATGGCTTGAATAGCCTTGAACGAAAAACTCGCGTAGAAGAACTCCTCCAACTTGTTGACATTGATTCTGCAATTGATGATCGCATCAGTACATATTCGGGAGGCATGAAGCGTCGCCTCGACCTTGCGGCCGCACTTGTTCACCAACCTCAAGTACTTTTTCTCGATGAGCCCACTACTGGTCTCGACCCTGTGAGCCGGGCCAAAGTGTGGAAAGAAGTGCGTCACCTCAATGAAGATCTGGGTATGACCATTTTTCTCACAACGCAATACCTCGAAGAAGCAGATGAACTTGCTCACCGCGTAGGCATTATTGCAAAAGGGTCACTCGCAGTGGAGGGAACTCCAACCGAATTGAAAAAAGCAATTGGGTCCGATGTTGTTGTTGCGCGCATACCAACAACCGAGACATCTCGGGCTGCCCAAATAGTGAACAACATCAGTGGTGTGCAATCAGTTGAAGTTCAAGATGATGAAGTCATCATTTCAATTGGCAATGGTGCACGCGGCATTAGCCCCATTGCGGTAGCCCTGTCCGATGCCAATGTTCCCGTTTTGGAAATTACTCTGCGCACTCCAACACTCGATGATGTTTTTCTTCATGCAACTGGCAACCGCTTGCAAGAACGTAACGAAGCAAAGGTTGCACAATGACCTCGCAGAACATCACCGCCCGCAAGTCTGGGTTCTTTCACGACCTTGGCACTGTGGCACTTCGCGCGCTTCGCCTCACCGCTCGCGACCCGGAAGCAATTGGGCCGGCACTCATCATCCCTTTATTTTTTCTTGTGGTCAATATTGGGTCACTGCAATCATTTGTTGAAGGCCGTTTCCCCACAGGGTTCGATTTTAAAGCCTTCCAATTACCAGTTGCGGTGGTCTTTGCGGTCACCGGTGTTTCTCGTGCAGGGTCATTAGTAACCGATATTCAAGATGGCTACCTCGATCGCCTCCTTCTCACACCAGTACGTCGTGCCACTTTGCTCCTCGGACTCATGGTTGCCGACTTCACTGTTGTGTGCATCATGACAATTCCCGTTGTGCTCTTAGGGCTTGTGCTCGGCATCACCTACGAAACAGGAATTTTGGGCATGATGCTTTTTGTTCTCATTGGGGGCTTATGGGGCTTAGCCTTCACCGGCTTTCCCTATGCCATTGCACTAAAGACAGGCAACCCAACGGCAGTGAACAATGCATTTCTTTTATTCTTTCCGTTTGCATTTCTCACTACTGCGTATGTCCCTAAACAAGCACTCACTGGATGGCTCAGCACCATCGCAACTTATAACCCCACTACTTATTTGCTCGACGCCTTACGTTCACTCATTAGTGGCGGGTGGAATATCACACTCCTTGCAAAAGGTTTCTGTGCAATTGCCATTATCGGCGGGGTCTCATTTTCAATGGCTTTTGCCGCACTCCGCGGTCGCGTATCACGAAACTCATAACAGGTAAAAGATGACAGCTCCCCACACTTCCCCATTCCTTACAGCCGCTCGTGGCAAACACGCGGCACACACTCCGGTGTGGTTCATGCGTCAAGCTGGTCGCAGCCTTCCGGAGTATCGTGCGTTACGCGGCGAGGGAAGCATTTTAGATGCAATAAAAAAACCTGAGCTTGCTGCTGAATTTACTTTGCAACCCGTTCGGCGATATGGCGTTGACGCTGCAGTTCTCTATAGCGACATAGTGGTTTCTTCACATGCCGTTGGTTTTGGTATCGATGTTGCACCTGGTACTGGCCCAGTTGCCCCGCTTCCCCTACGCACCAGCAACGACCTCATTCGATTGCGCGCACTGGAACCTGAAACAGACATGCACTATGTGATGCAGACAATTGACATGTTGGTGAAAGAACTAGAAGTACCACTTCTTGGCTTTGCTGGTGCTCCATTCACCGTGGCTAGCTACCTCATTGAAGGAAAGCCCAGCAGAACTTACGAATACTCGTTTGCCATGATTCGCGAAAATGAAATGTTGTGGCACAGCATCATGGAAAGACTCACGCAGCACGCCGTTGCTCTTGTTTCCGCACAAATTCAACATGGTGCACAAGCATTCCAAATTTTCGATAGTTGGGTTGGCGCATTAACAGTGGATGATTACCGAAAATACGTCTTACCCCACACCAAAAATGTATTTGCTGAACTTTCACTGTTGCACCCAGAAGTTCCTGGTATTCATTTTGGAGTGAATTGTGCTCACCTACTTGAGGCCATGCACGAGGCAGGCGCTTCGATTATGGGAATTGATGCAACCATTTCGCTACACGCCGTTCGCGAACGACTCGGGGCAGATGTTGTGCTGCAGGGAAACCTCAATACCGACCGAGTTCTTGAAGGTGCAAAGTCGGCCATTGCGGCAACTGACGAAGTGCTTGCCAGCAATGCTCAACATCCCGGACACATTTTCAACCTCGGTCACGGAGTAACACCGCAGTGCGACCCCGATGTGCTCCATGCCATCGTGCAACATGTTCATGAAAGGACAGCGCAATGAGCAGCCCCAAAACAGCAGTACTTCTCATGGCATATGGAACCCCCCGCAGCCGCGAGGAAATTTTGCCGTATTACACCGATATTCGCCGGGGCCGTCCTCCCACCGAAGAGCAACTCGGTGATCTCACCGCGCGCTACGAGGCCATCGGTGGTTTGTCACCCCTCGCCGCTTTAACCGAAGCTCAGCGTGATGCACTGCAAGTTGCTCTCAACGGCATCGCACCCAACACGTACCACGTTGCTTTGGGCCTCAAACATGCCGCGCCGATGATTGAAGACGCGGTGCAGCAGCTCGCAACAGAGGGTTTCACAAAAATCATTGCTCTCGTTCTTGCCCCACATTTCTCCTCTTTCAGCATTGGCCAATACATTGATCGCGCCACTGCTGCAGCAACTCCTCATGGCATTTCTGTGGTGGGCATTACAAGCTGGGCCACTGAAGAAGCATTCGTTGCGTTTCTTGCCGCCGATATGACAGCAAAATTGGCATCGATGCCCACTTCCACCCACGTTCTCTTTACTGCACATTCGCTTCCTCAACGCATCATTGATGCTGGTGATCCGTACCCAGACCAACTGCGTTCAACCGCCGTTGCGGTTGCTGCAAAAGTTGGGCTCCAGGAAAATGCTCAATGGTCTATTGCTTGGCAATCTGCAGGTCGCACCCCCGAACCCTGGATCGGCCCCGACATCCTTGCGGTCATAGACGAACTAGCTACGCAAACAACTCCTGCAGCGGGCGTTCTTGTTTGTGCATGCGGCTTTGTGGCCGACCACCTTGAAGTACTTTTTGACCTCGATATCGAGGCTGCACACCGCGCGCAACAACACGGGCTCGCATTTGCACGAACAGCATGCGTGAATGAAAATGGAGCAATAATGAATGCACTTGCCCAGCGCGTGCATGCAGCCAACCAATGAATTAAGGCAATATGCCACAAGAACAATCCACTCATGCAGAACAACATGTCGTCATTATTGGTGCAGGCATTACAGGCCTATCTTGTGCCCATGCGCTCCTCACTACTGCGCCGCATCTTCGAGTAACTCTTCTTGAATCTCAGCCCACAACCGGTGGGGTTATTCGTACTTCCCCATTTGCAGGCTTACCTCATGTCGATGAAGCTGCCGATGCATTTTTGTTGCGTGTGCCATTTGCTGCTCAGCTAGCACAAGACGTAGGACTCAGCAATCAGCTGACATCACCAGAATCTGGCCATGCCTCTGTATGGCGTAATGGTTTGCATCGGCTTCCTAACGGACTCCTCCTTGGCGTGCCCACACAGCTTTCAGCACTTGCTACCTCGCGACTCATCTCTCCCGTAGGAAAACTTCGCGCTGCATTCGACCTCGCGCTTCCCCGTACCCCTGTTGCAAGCGATTCCATTGGCGCTTATATGCGTCGCCGTTTTGGCAATGAAGTACACAACATGCTCATCGACCCGCTAGTGGGCAGTATCTATGCAGCCGACACCGATAATTTTTCCCTCGAAATGGTTCCACAATTGCATACTCTTGCATCGAGCGGTCGCAGTGTTTTGCTCACTTCTCGTCGCACACCCAAACCTGCTGCAAACGTTGCTGCCTCACCTATTTTTGGGGCTCCGCTCAACGGCATGGGAGCCTTAGTAACAGCAACTCAACATGCCGTCGAAACACTCGGCGCAACCATTCGCCTGAACTCACATGTTGCATCCATCGAACCAGTTTCTCAAGAGGGAAAATACTCCGTGCATTTCTTAGCGAATGGCATCAGCGAGACACTCATGGCCAATCACGTTGTTGTCTGTTCACCAGCAAAACACTCGACGGGATTTTTTGCAGAATCGGCGCCTCAAGTTTCACAACTCTTTGCACAAAGTGAACATGCTTCGGTAGTGATGGTTGCACTTGCTGTGCCAAAAGCATCCCTGCCACAAAAAGCGAGCGGCAGTGGGTATTTAGTACCCAAGCCCGAGCAGCGATTCATTACCGCCGTTTCATTTGCATCGCAAAAATGGGCGCACCTGAATACAACCGACTCAGCAATTCTGCGCGTGTCGCTTGGCAGAGATGCAATGCCACTTCATGAACATGCCGATGAGGAACTCACTTCGTTTGTTCTTGCCGACATTAAGCGCCATCTTCTTGTTGATCTAGAACCAACAGCAATACGCATCACTCGGTGGAAGGAAAGTTTTCCTCAATATCGCCCTCACCATGTTGCTCACGTTGAACATTTAGAAAGACACTTGTCTGAAAAAATGCCACGAGTGCACCTTGCAGGAGCAAGTTTTCGAGGAATCGGTGTTCCCTCTTGCATACAGCAAGGTGCTGCTGTCGCGCAGAGAATCATTTCGAGTATTTCGTGAAGAAGGTTTTCCGTGGCACCACTATCGGAACACTGTTCATTTCTCTCGTTTCTATTTCCACACCAATGCCAACACATGCCTCCGTCATGCCAACACTTAAGAATTACGGAAGTATCTCTATTCCGTCCATCGGAATTTCCGCACCACTTCATATGGGGATCGGCGATACATCTTTGGCCCAAGGATTTGGCTTATGGCCTCATACAGCGCTCCCGGGCCAAAAAGGCAACACCGTTATTGCCGGACATCGAACAAGCCACACCCACCCGCTTCTCAATATCGACAAAATCGCTATCGGTGATGTCATCTACTTCTATACGCCAATGGGCACAGCAAAATACCAAGTGATACGTGAACAGATTGTCCAGGCAAACGATGTTTGGATTACACGACAAACGCGTACCGCAACAGCAACCCTCTTTGCCTGCACCCCGCCGCACTCCACGGCGCAGCGCTACGTGGTGACAGCCTCACTCGTAAAATTCACAGCGAAAAAAAGGCGATGAACATATCTCTGCGGCATTTGCGCTACCGGAGTTTGTTTGCCGGATTGTGTATTGCATTTGCCATGCCCCCATGGGGATGGTGGCCATTTGTTTTTATTGGCATCGGGATTTTCTTTAAAGTCTCACAAAGACCGAGAACAGCGCGACAAGCTTTTTCTGCAGGCTTTTCGCTTGGTCTCGGTTGGTTTCTTCCCACTTTGGCTTGGATGTGGTACATCTCTATTCCGGGCTACATCCTCACCGTCGTCTTTTTTTCGTGTCTGCATGGTTTAGCTGAAGTGTTCATCTTCAATAGAGAGCCTCGGCACTTCTTGCAACCTATTGCACACGTGCTGGTTGAAGCTCTGCGATTCTCTTGGCCATTTGGAGGCGCCCCAATAGCAACTCTTGCAATGTCGCAATCCAATACGTGGCTCGCAAGTTTTGGGCGCATTGGTGGAGTCATTCTTGTGTCCTATGCGACATGGCAAATTGCCATTATTTTTTTCAACCGATTTCGTCTTTTTCTTCCCTGTGTCGCCCTCGGGATTCTCGTCATAGCAATTGCCCCAACTGGGCGAAGCCTCTCTCAGCACACTGAACTGCGAATTGCCTACGTGCAAGGCGGTGGACCACAAGGAACGCGAGCATCTAATACCGACCCGCACGATGTTATTTTGCGCCACCTCAACGCAACGCGAACGCTCACACCGGAGCAAAAGATCGACGTGGTCATTTGGCCAGAGAACATTGTTGACACTCCCCTATTTGATACTTCACCTGAAGCAGTGGAAATTGCGCAAGAAGCAAAACGCCTCAATGCGCCGATATCTGTGGGCATCACTGAAGATGTACCCCCTGATCGTTTTGCTAACGCACAAGTGGTGGTCACCCCTGGAGGCGACATCATTGATCGGTACGAAAAAGTTCGTCGTGTTCCCTTTGGCGAATTCATTCCGATGCGTAGTTTTTTAGAGGCCATAGGGGCACCTATTCATCAAGTACGACATGATGCAATTAAGGGCAAGACCCCAGCCGTCAGTCTCATTCCTCTTACTCATCCCACTATCAGTGGTGAAAAACTAGATTCTGTTTCTTTTGCTACTCCAGTTTCCTGGGAGATCTTTTTTGGAGGCCGAGTCAACGAAGGCATTGAACGCGGCGCCTCCATCATCAAAAATCCAACAAACGGATCTTCCTACCGCGGAACTCTCTTACAGTCTCAACAAATTGCATCGTCACAACTTCGTGCCATCGAATTTGGCCGCTCTGTTGTACAAGTTTCACCAACTGGCTTTTCTGCATTTATTTCTCCGAATGGAAAAGTTTCACAACGATCCAATGTCAGTGAACGCCGCGTTGAATTTGCCGATATTCAATTGCGAACTGGCCGCACGTGGTATTCGTTTTTGGGTGATTCTCCCTTTATTATTTTCCTACTGATCGCCTTTGCTGTGCTCCTTTTACGCCATCAGCGAAAGCTCCGCATCCTCACCTCAGGCTGACAGCACCTACCTGGCGGTAGCATGATCCGCCTATGAGCCCTTCGGCCGACCCCCATGGCCCACTTCGCATTGCATATCTCACCTATCGCGGCAAGCCACATGTTGGTGGCCAAGGTGTTTATACCCGCCATCTCACTAAGGCTCTGGTTGATCTTGGACATCATGTTGAAGTATTCGGTGGCCAGCCTTACCCCATTCTCGACCCCCGTGTAGCGCTCCACCAGTTGCCCAGCCTCGATATTTTCAACGACCAGTATCCAGGTCGCTTCCCCGCATATTGGGAGCTCAACAACCTACCCAACATCGTTGAAGCCGCACAGTTTCTTAAAGGTACTTTTGGTGAGCCAAAGGCATTCAGCATGCGCGCCTACCGCGAGCTGAAAAAACGAGTAAACGATTTCGACTTGGTGCACGACAACCAATGTTTAGGAACCGACATTCTTAAAATCGAAAAAATCATCCCTACCATCGTCACTTTGCACCACCCCATCACCAAAGATCGCAAATTAGAAATGAGCCACACCAAGAGTCGTTACAAACGATTCGGCATCGGCCGCTGGTATTCATTTGTGGAAATGCAAGGCAAAGTTGCTTCAAAAATGCCACGCATTGTTGTGGTCAGTGAAAACTCTATTAACGATATTCACACCGACATGGGAGTGAGCAAAGATCGCATGCGTCTTGTTCCGGTTGGCGTTGATCCTGAGTTATTCCGCCCGCTACCAGAAGTGCAACGCAAACCCGGACAACTCATTACTACCGCATCTGCCGACGTTGCGCTGAAGGGTCTTTCATACTTACTTGAAGCTCTTGCCAAACTCCGCACCGAACGCGACATACGCCTCACCATTATTGGTAAACCAAAGGCCGGCCACAGTGCCGACCTCATTGCTTCTCTCGGACTCACCGATGCCATCGACTTCGTATCGGGCGTGAGCGATGAGCGCATCGTCGAACTGTATGCAGAGGCAGAACTTGCCGTTGTTCCTAGCCTCTATGAAGGTTTTAGCCTTCCCGCTATTGAAGCGATGAGCACAGGAATATGCCTCGTGGCAACCGATGGAGGGGCATTACCTGAGGTCACCGGAGTAGATGGTGAAACAGTTCTGCAGTGCCCTGCAGGAGATGCCGAAGCATTAGCAGCAGTTATTCGACGCGGCCTCGACGATGCCGCCTTACGTCAGCGCATTGGTCTTGCAGGTCGTGAACGTGTTGCTAGCAGATGGAGCTGGAAACACTGTGCACAACTCACCGTTGAGCAATACCGCGAGGTTCTCGACATGCCCCACAACCGCATCCGCAGGCGAAGTGGTAAATAAAGATGCTTACTCTCAAATTCTCCGAACTGCAGTTGCAGCCTGGGCACCTTTTTCTCGATGCCGGAGCCGGCTTTGGTCGCCACGCATTTGAGGCAGCCCGACTCGGTGCAAAAGTAGTTGCTCTCGATTACGCATCAGACGAAGTAGTTGCCACTCGCAATACTTTTGCTGCAATGGCAGAAGCTGGCGAAATCTCAGCCGACCAATTCATAGCTTGCCTGCGTGGCGATGCCACCCAACTCCCTTTTGCCGACAACACATTCGATCGCATTGTTACATCTGAAGTGCTTGAGCACATTCATGCCGACACTGCGGCAATTGCCGAGCTATATCGCGTACTGAAACCAGGTGGCATACTTGGCGTCACAGTACCTACGTGGTGGCCAGAGAAAATTAACTGGATGCTCTCTGATGAGTACTACGCACCAAAGTCGGTGGGTGGGCACGTTCGTATTTACAGTGCTACCGAACTCAAAGCAAAACTTCGCACAGCTGGGCTCACTATTACTGGGCAACACCATGCACACGCACTTCATAGCCCCTACTGGTGGCTGCGCTGTGCTGTTGGGCCACGCAACGAAGAGCACAAAGCCGTACAGACCTACAAGAAATTTCTTGAGTGGGACATTATGAAGCGACCCACTTCCACAAAGTATGCAGAACGAATTCTGAGCCCCATTCTTGGGAAGAGCTACGTGGTGTACTCCCAAAAATCACATGACCATGCGCGGGCAGTATGAATCACGCCATCAACATTCCCGGCGTTATTGCACATCATGAGCTTGCACAAACCGCAGCATCAATTGCAGCACTTCAACTTCCCAGTGGAATGATCCCCTGGAATACAGGTGGGCACTGCGACCCGTGGAACCATGTGGAAACCGCAATGGCACTCGACACATTAGGAATGCACCATGAAGCACGTCGTGCGTATGAATGGCTTGCCGATGTGCAACGCAGCGATGGTTCGTGGCACAACTACTACCACTCCGATGGAAGCGTTAAAGAATCAAAGCTCGATACCAATGTGTGTGCATACATGGCAGCCGGGCTCTGGCACCACTGGTTATGCACTGGCGACAAAAAAACTTTGAACGCACTATGGCCTGCTGCAAAAGCTGCGCTGCAATGGGTACTGTCCATGCGTCGTTCTGATGGAACAATTCTCTGGGCAAAAGAAGTTGATGAATCTCCTTGGGACTACGCACTGCTCACCGGGTCATGTTCTATTCGACATTCTTTGCGCTGCGGTGCGATGGTTGCTGCACTTGTAGACGACCATGCCGATGTTTATCTGCGTGCCGCCGACACCATTGATGATGTAGTGCGAACCAACCTGAGTGCTTTTGAGCCAAAAGAACGCTTTGCAATGGACTGGTACTACCCCATTTTGACAGGCGCAAAAGAATCAACCCAAGCAAAAGATCGTCTCGCAATGCTGTACGACACTTTCGTGATGGAAGGTCTTGGTGTGCGATGCGTGAGCGACGAACCGTGGGTGACCGCAGCAGAAACTGCAGAATGCTCACTGTCGTACGCCGCCATTGGCGACCTAGACACAGCGAAAAAGCTTTTACAGTGGACTCACCCACACCGCACAGCTGATGGTTCGTATCTCACAGGGATTGTGCATCCACAACTCATCTCATTTCCTGAAAATGAATGCACTGCATACACGGGTGCTGCAGTGATTTTGGCTGCCGATGCAATTGTTGGCACCTCGCCAGGTGCCCGACTCTTTATGCACGACTGCTTTTCCGATTAGACATCGCACATTTACTGGCGGCGTAAAATACGCAAACTTCCCATCGCACTGATTTCAACGAATTTTCCACTCGCAAGTGCAGGTAAGTAAATATCTTCATACGGTGGGCGGCCACCATCGGCTGGGTTGGGAAATACATCGTGAATTGCCAACAACCCACCCGCCATGACGTGCGGCGTCCAATATGCGTAATCCGCGCGGGCGGGTTCCACACCATGACCACCATCAATAAATAAAAAGCTCAACGGGGTTGTCCAGTGTTGGGCAACTGTAGGTGAATGCCCCACTACCGCAATCACTACATCGTTGAGTTCGGCATCGGTAATAGTTCGTTGAAAGGTGGGCAGAGTATTGAGCCTGCCCGTATGCGCATCGACCAACGAAACATCATGCGACTCCCAGCCTGGCTGATTTTCTTCACTGCCTTGATGGTGATCCACAGCAAAAAGAACACTGCCGTTTTCACGAGCCGCAGCACCTAGCCAAATGGTTGATCTTCCACAATACGAACCCACTTCAAGCATGGGTGCATGCGCTATGCCAGACGTAAGAGACATGGCAGCGTCATACAACGCATCGCCTTCTTCTTCTGGCATAAAACCTTTGGCCGCCACTGCATGGCGACGAAGATTGGCCTGAATTACCAACGGTCCCAGTGCAAGATGCTGTCAACTGGTGGTCGCGCAGCAGCTTTGAAATCGGTGCCCTTGGTATAGGCAAGTGGTGACAAGCACACCTGCTGAACCGTGTCGAACGGAATCTCTAAAATATCGGCGACTTGTTGTTCCATCATCAGGTGAACTGTGGTCCATGCAGTACCTAAACCGCGCGCACGTGCTGCCAACATGAATGACCACATGCCCGGCAAAATATTGCCGAGCATCGAAGCCGACATCATTGCTGGAGCACCATCAAGACGAGCACCTTGTGTGCAGCCAATGATGAGTGCAGGTGCATCACCCATGTGCTCACCTAAGAAGTCTGCCGAATCTGCAGAACGTTTTTGCTGCTCATTCGCACCGGCTTCACCCTTATCGATGGAACCGATATACACACCGTCCATTGACTTGTACATGGAATAGCACTGTTGGTACACATCGCCTACAGCTTTTCGCTTGGCGGCATCTTTCACCACGATGAAGCCCATGGTCATCATGTTGCTACCGGATGGTGACTGCATGGCTGCAGTTGCGCACTCGCGGATGATGTCGTCGGGGACAGGTTTTGAGAAATCGAGACGCTTGCGTACTGCGCGCGTGGTGGACAAAAGCTCATCTGGGTTTAAAGGAAGTAATGACACAGATGAAATGGTAGCCCCTTTATGGCACTACCTGAGAGGCAAAAGTGCATTTGCCTGGGCAACCTTCCCCAGCCAGTGCGCACTTGGTTTGATGTGGCGTTCCTGCGTTTCCCGATCAACCCCAACCAGACCAAAGGTTGGCCCGTATCCATAGGCCCATTCAAAATTATCGAGCAAACTCCAATACATGTACCCCTCTACAGGGATGCCATCTTCGATGCAGCGCAAAATACAGCGCAATGCCTCATCAACATATTCAATACGTTCTTGGTCGTTTACTACCGCAATGCCATTTTCGGTCACCATAATGGGCACTCCCCGCGTTTCGATATAGGCCCGCCGAATGGTGGCTTCTAATGCTTGTGGGTAGTACTCATAACCCATGATGGTGAGTCGTGCATCGGGGTCTGGTTTCATCCGGCCCTGTGCGTTATACCTTTCGCGCGTATACGTTTGGACACCAAAAAAATCATCACCGATTGCAGACTCGAGAAAACATGTCTCGAGGCCATCAAAACCTTGTTCACGTTTAGCGTGCGCCATTGCAAATTCATCGGGGTCAGCAGATTGAACATCAACCTGGAATTCCGCCATTGCAAGCGTGAGCCCGAGTGGAGCTGACGAGAAAGACTTCACCGCGTCACGCGACTTTGCATGTGCATCGCAGAAAACCGAGTTGACAGCATCTCTTGCCAACCTGCTGCGTTTGCCAGGAGGAAATTGCCCAACGAGGTACCCAATAGTAGAAACCATGTTTGGCTCGTTGATGGTGCACCAACGCGCTACATCATTGCCCATGAATTGCGCGACCTTTGCACAATAACGAGCAAAGAGATCTGCAGTGCGAGGATTCTCCCACCCCCCAAGAGTCGAAACCCATAGCGGCGTTGTGAAGTGATGCAAAGTCACAATGGGCTGCACCCCATTTTCCCAACACGATGCAATGACACGCTTGTAATGTTGCAACGCAACTTGCGAAAACTCTCCTTCTGCGGGTTCTACACGCGACCATTCAATGCTGAAGCGATACGCCTGTAAGCCAAGGTCAGCAATCAATTTGATGTCTTTCGGGTAGAGGTGATACTGGTCGCAGCAGTCACCACTTGGTTCTGCGCATAGAGAGTCAACCCGGTGTTCCCACTCCCACCAATCGTTATTGGTATTGTTTCCCTCCACTTGATGTGCCGCAGTGGCCGTACCCCAAAGAAATCCTTGAGGAAATGAAGTTTCAGCGTCTTCCATAACTACCTACTGTAGATCAGCATGCA
>CANFUE010000016.1 GCA_947450115.1 Acidimicrobiaceae bacterium
CCACCTAGGCAAATGACATACGTTGGCTTCTGCGCAAGAAAGGGTTCAACGTTATTTTGTACCGTCGACAGTGGGATAGAAATTGCACCTGGAACATGCCCAGAGATGTATTCGTCCGTCTCGCGGACATCAATGAGAACAATGTTGGGTAACAGTCCCTGTAATTCGTCTACTGAAATTTCTTCTATTGCCATAGTCAAATGATAGTCACCTCAATACGAGACGACATCACTACTTCAGCTCACTTGCTCTGGGTAGTTGACGTTTACGAGAAATTCATCGGGAAAAGCAAGGAACTCGCATGCGCAGGCAGACCATAGATTCTTCATAGATCCGTAGGTTTCTTTTTCAATATGAGTGATGACTTCTTCATAACGAGAGCAATGGACTGCTGCCAAAACCCAATGTCGATCTTTCGACAATTGCGACTCTGCTACAAGAATTCCATTGCTATGGACTACCCGGTCGCGCAATAGGCGCAGATGACGAGACTGAAGCACCGGCATATCGATGGGCTGAATGAACAAGACGTCATTCTGAGCGTTTGTTGCTACCTGCAAGAGCGCGTGCAGGCCCGCAAGTGGGCCAGCGTACTTTGCACTATCTTCAACCACATCAAAAGGAGAATCGACAATGGGCCCCCCACTCAGAACTATGCGGTCTCCGGCATTGCTCGCATCACTGGTTCTTTTCGCAGCAAGATCGAAGAACGACTCACCGTTGCTCAGCGCTAAATACTTTGGGGAGCCGAACCGACTGCTTTGACCGCCATTCAATATGGCCCACAACGAACTCATATTGGTGCCTTAAGAACCTATATTTAGCGATCTTGAGGTTGAGTCTGGATATTGAGCGGGACGCCAGAAGGATCTAATTGCAATAAAAACAATCGGCAGCGCTCTGCTTCATCGAATTCGCCAATCAGTTCAGCATTCACATGGAGCCCCCAAAGGCAGAGCAGAAAGCCCTGATTGCTGACATGTTGCCAGCGAACGAATCCGGACCCGCGCCATCCATTTGCACGTAAAAGATCGAGCCCACGGTGGTAACCCACGCGGTACGCGGTGTAGCGCTCTAGCGTATCTACGCCATTTTGCCCATACAAAGCCCAAACACTTGGTGATCGCGGCGCCAAGGAAACTAGTTGTAACAACTTATTTCGATCAATGCTTTGGGACGCTGAGATCTCATTAATTAACTGCAATATTTGTGGCGGATCAACTGGCAAAATAGTTTCAGGTGGACCACTTGGAGTGAGCGAGACATTAGCCATATGCAAAAGTTACCGTATTGCGGCCCCATAGGTGTCCTCATCCACAATATGAACCAACGCTAAGGTTCACCTATGGACTTCCAAAGCATCACCAGTTCACTCACCGTAGATCAAGCTAAAAATGGTTCTCTCATAGCAATTGCCGTATGTGTGGTCTTGTTGTTGCTCATATTGAAATTCATTAGTTCAGTGGTTACAAAAATCATATTCACTGTCATCTTGGCTGTGGTTGGTGGAGTGGCCTATTCACAGCGCGCGTCTTTGAACGATTGCGCTCAAAAGATTTCACGAGAGGCGCAAGGAAACACTGGGGTTACATCGGTTACCTGTACTTTTTTCGGGCAAGATATCGCCATCCCGCGATTCATCGATACCCAAAAAATCACAAAATAAGCATTCGCCTTCGTGGAATAGGTCTTTGTGTAATAACGTAGAGACTTCATGGAACTTCTCATTATTCGTCACGCACTTCCCGTCCGCCGCGAACTCACGGAAGGAATTGCCGACCCAGAATTAGCGCCTGAAGGCCTATTGCAAGCAGAGCATCTGGGAAAGTACCTCGCATCTGAAAAGATCGATGCAGTGTATGCAAGTCCGTTGCGTCGTGCGCAACAAACTGCGGCTCCCCTCGCCGCTTTGCAAAAAGTAGGAGTGACTCTCATCGACGATGTTGCCGAATGGGATCGCAACTCGAATGAATACGTTCCCGTGGAAGAACTCAAAGCCGCCAACGACCCCCGTTGGCAAGCCATGCTCAAGGGCGAGTGGAATGTTCACGAAGAATCTGTTGATGATTTCAATAAGCGGACAATTGGTGCTATCGAAAAATTGATTGATCAACATTCAGGTCACCGCATTGCCATCGTGTGTCACGGCGGAGTGATCAATGCTTATCTCACACATATTCTTGGACTCACTAACTACGTTCAAGGTTTCTTCTACCCCAACTACACCTCCATCCATCGCGTAGCTGCTGCTCGTAGCGGTGAAAGGTCCATTGTCACCATCAATGAAACTTCCCATCTCCGTGGAACTGGATTACCAATGGGTCTGGTCCAAAAGGGATAAATAATGATCTCACTGCAGGAATTTCTCGATGAGTGTCCTACATCGTTTCATGTGGTGAAAAGCTCTTCGCGAGAACTCGTCAAAGCAGGATACGCATTACAGAACTACCGTGAGGCAGATCCCACACACTTTGCCCATGACAAAGGGGTGGTTACCCGAGGTGGAGCTTTAATCGCATGGCACTGGCCAAATGACATTGATTTTGTCGATGGTCTGCTCATCTACGGCGCACACAGCGATTCTCCTGGTCTTCATCTCAAGCCCAACAGTTCATCAGCGACTTTGGGGTGGGCGCAGTTAAATATAGAGATCTATGGAGGAGTTCTTCTGAATTCATGGCTCGACAGAGATCTTGGTATTGCTGGTCGTCTTCATTTTGCGAACGGAACGAGCGAACTCGTGAGTATCGATATCCCCATTGCTCGCATCCCTCAATTAGCAATCCATCTTGATCGCGAGATTTCAGAAAAAGGATTGCTTCTCCATCGGCAAAATCACATGAAACCAATCTGGGGAACGGATACCAACGTCAACTTCATTGACTGGATCATTGAAAAAAGTAACGTAGCGCATTCCGCCCCGCTAACTGGGTTCGATCTCCAACTTTTCGATACACAGAAATCTGCAATGCTCGGGTCATCTAAGGAATTCCTTGTCTCGGGTCGTCTCGACAATCAGGTGTCGTGTTGGGCTGCAGTGAAAAGTCTCATCGAAAACGCGGAACCACAAAAACCCATTCTCGTTGCGCTTTTTGACCACGAGGAGGTTGGTTCTGAAAGTATCAACGGAGCAGCTGGTCCCCTACTTGAACATGTGCTTGAGGAACTGTTGCTCGAGCGTAAAAGTTCGACAACCTTTGCTTCGTTAGCAAAAAAATCCATCATGGTGTCTGCCGACAACGCTCATGCAATTCACCCGAACTACCCCGAAAAGCACGATCATCAGCATGCGCCCATGGTGAACTTGGGTCCTGTTATCAAACGAAATGTAAACCAACGCTATGCGACGAACGGACTCATCGCTTCTCGCGTTGTAGAGGCTGCACGAAGCGCAAAGATTCCATTACAAACTTTTGCGGCAAACAATGCAATGCCTTGTGGCAGCACTATTGGCCCCGTGAGCGCTACTCGGCTGGGTATAGACACCATCGATGTAGGAGTACCGCAACTGTCAATGCACTCGGTGCGTGAAATGTGTGGAATAAAGGATCCAAATTATTTAGTGAATCTCTTCACCATTCTCGGATCTACAGACTTCTGAGCCGCATCAAAAACCCCCTGCAGGGAGATCTGTAATTCTTCAGAAATCGTTTTGACCGATGATCGAGCGGTACGCCCTCCATCGCCACGGTCAACGAGTATGGGTTTACCTATGACCATTGCGCAACGTGCGGGCCTCATCATTTTTGAACCTTTTGGCATTGCTGACTCTGAACCACCTATGCCGACTGGGATGATGGGAACATTTGCCTTGATAGCCACATAGACGGCTCCGTCGAAAAGTTTCTCTACAACTGCTCCCGATTTCCGTTCGCCTTCTGGGAACATCACCAATGGTTGCCCGCTCTGGAGTACATATACGCAACGACGCAGCGCTTCACGGTCTGCAGTGCCGCGAGTAACCGGAAATCCTCCTAAGGCAGAAAGTAGCCAGCCTGTGAATGCATTTTTCCATAGGGAGTCTTTTCCCATGTAACGCATTCGCCGTGGAGTGACGGTGCAAGCGAGCATCGTGTCGATGTTCGACCTATGCACTGGAGCCAAAACAAACGCTCCTGTGAGTGGAATATTTTCTCGACCAGTTACGCGTACGCGCCAAAAAATGCGGCACAGCAAATTGATGATGATTCTTGCAAAACGATAAAAAGCTCTGCTGCCTAGGCTCTCTCCTGCTAAAAAACTTTCGACTTCACTCATTTGTTTTTCCTTCAATCACCATCACAGAAGACTCTATTTGCTTCACAACATGATCAATGCTCAGGTTTGTCGTATCTATGTAGAGAGAATCATCAGATTCGCGTAAAGGACTATCTGCTCGCGTGGAGTCAAGATGATCTCTCTTACGTATTTGTTCTTCAATTTCCATAACGTCTCCACCCGACTGAGCTACACGACGTTGCGCACGCACTGCAGGAGAAGCAGTGAGGAAAACTTTTAAGGTTGCGTCGGGGAAAACTACTGTTCCAATATCTCGACCTTCCACAACACCTCCCCCGGACTGAGCAACCCAAGTGCGCTGTGCAGTTCGCAATTCATTACGTACCGCGCTGAGTGCCGCAACGATACTCACCGCTTGTGTTACCTGAGGGCCACGAATAACGTCGGTTACATCTACTTCGTCAACAAAAAATCGATCTGATGACATTACAACTTTTATTTGCTTGGCAATTTTCGCCACTGCAGTTTCGTCTTGCAGGTCTACGCCGTCGCGCAGCGCAGCATAAGTGACCATTCGATACATGGCGCCTGTATCGAGATAGGGAATTTTTAGCGCCACGGCTAAGGCTTGAGAGATCGTTGACTTTCCAGCCCCCGCTGGGCCATCTATCGCCACTATGCGTAGACGCTTGGTCATTTGCTTACCAGGTGGTTCCTTGAGGGCGTCCTTCGTCGTACCCTGCTGCACTTTGTATGCCTACCACTGCCCGTTCATGGAATTCGTTGATATTGGAAGCACCGGCATAGGTGCACGCAGAACGCACACCAGCAACGATTTGATCGACGATGTCTTCCACGCCCGGACGCTCTGTATCGAGGTACATGCGAGAGGTGCTGATTCCCTCTTCAAAGAGCTCTTTGCGTGCACGCTCTAGAGGTGTCTCGGTACTGGTACGGTTGCGCACCGCGCGATTCGAAGCCATGCCAAAACTTTCCTTGTACAAGCGACCTTCTGTGTCGCGCAAGGTATCGGCCGCTGATTCGTAAGTACCGGCGAGCCATGAACCAAACATCACGCTTGCTGCTCCACCTGCAAGAGCAAGGGCGACGTCGCGCGGATAGCGAACACCACCGTCTGCCCAGATGTGTTTGCCGAGCGCCCGAGCTGCCTCAGCACATTCTAAGACTGCACTGAACTGGGGGCGCCCAACACCGGTCATCATGCGAGTCGTGCACATAGCGCCTGGTCCGACACCAACTTTTACTATGTCTACACCGGCAGAGATGAGATCGCGCGTAGCTTGTGGGGTCACAACATTTCCTGCAACAAGAGTTGCGTGCGGAACAGCTTTGCGGACAGATTCAATTGTTGAAATCATTCGCGATTGGTGTCCGTGCGCAGTATCGATAACTAAAACATCAACGCCCATGTTGTGCAAACTTCTTGCCCGCGATGCAACGTCACCATTGATGCCAACGGCCACTGAAACAATAAATTTTCCATCTGCATTTAGTGCGGGCTTATATATGGTGCTGCGCAGTGCGCCCTTGCGGGTCATGCAACCTTTCAGCGCGCCGCTTTGGTCTACTACAGGGGCAAATGAAAGACGG
Organism: Acidimicrobiaceae bacterium; assembly: GCA_947450115.1. Classification (GTDB taxonomy): domain Bacteria; phylum Actinomycetota; class Acidimicrobiia; order Acidimicrobiales; family Ilumatobacteraceae; genus F1-20-MAGs119. The sequence continues at coordinate 5,830 of CANFUE010000016.1, forward strand.
TGATCGGTGAGAAAGTTGAACGCTTCCTCGGGAGACATTTTCTCATTGAGCGAAATGATGTCCCTATTCATTACATGTTGAACTTGAGTGAATCGATCGAACCCAACTGCATCGTGTTCCGTAAAAATACCGATTGGTTTATTTGATTCATCCACCACAATAATTGCACCGTGTGCCCTCTTGTGAATGAGGCTTAATGCGTTGCCAACCGTGTCGGTGGGCGCAAGTGTGATGGGAGTTTCAAATACAGCGTCGCAACTTTTAACAAAGCGCGTAACCGATTCAATGATGTCGAGGGGAATATCTTGCGGCATCACCGCGAGGCCTCCACGGCGGGCAATTGTTTCCGCCATCCGCCTGCCAGCTACAGCTGTCATATTGGCAACAACCACCGGAATGGTTGTGCCTATGGCATCGGGGGTCGTCAGATCTACATTGAATCTGCTGGGGACATCTGATCTACTTGGGACCATAAACACATCGTTATAGGTCAGGTCATGGGCGGGAAGCTCGCTTAAAAAACGCACTTGTCTTAGGATATGCCTATATGAGTCAGAAAACAGTGGTTCTCATCCATGGATGGGGCGGATCTTTTGCAAGCACGTGGCAGGAACCTGGTGTCACCGACATATTGGCTGATTCTGGCTTCCACGTGATGGGTATTGACCTTCTTGGTCACGGTACTGCGGAGAAACCTCACGAACCTCTTGCATATGCAGATCTCACGGGTTACCTTCTCACGAAATTGCCACAGGAGCCCATCATCGCGGTGGGTTTTTCGTTGGGGGCACTTACTTTGGCACGTGCAGCTATCCGCTCACCAGAGCGATTTACTGGTCTTTGTTTTGCTGGAATAGGTGACGGCGTTTTTGAGCCTCATCGCCCTGAAGAGACCGAAAGGATCCTTTCAGGATTAGAGGGACGAGCCGATCCAAGTGACAATGTTGCTCGGCTATTTGGTCAATACGGGAATCGTGAGGGAAATGATCCTGCTGCGTTAGCCGCGCTACTGCGACGGCCACCGTCAGAAGAAATTACGTCTTCGGGCCTTTCTACTTTGGTTCAGCCTTCGTTGATAGCTATTGGAGACAAAGATTTTGCATTCCCCTCAGAGAAACTTGCATCTTCACTTCCTTCTTCCACTCTCAAAGTACTGCCACGAACAGATCACTTCGCGACGCCAAACTCATTTAGTTTCATCGATGCTTTAGTGCAGTGGTTAGAAGAAAATTTTCAGTGAAAAATCAATCACCTCAATGTCTGCAACTGTTCGACAATCCAAAAGACGTTGCACAATGCGTGCAGATTTTACAAAATGGTGGCCTCGTTGCGCTCCCAACTGAAACGGTTTACGGATTAGGGGCCGATGCCACTAACCCACAGGCAGTGCGTCGGGTGTTTGAAGCAAAAAAAAGACCTACAGGTCATCCACTCATTATTCACGTGGCAAATATTGAAGACGCCCGCAAATTCTCCAGCGACTTTAACAATGTAGCGGAAATACTCGGATCAACTTTTTGGCCGGGACCCTTAACCCTCCTAGTAAAACGTTCAAATAGAGTCATTGATGAAATTACTGGAGGACGCGAAACAGTTGCCTTGCGTGTGCCATCTCACACATTATTTCAAAAGGTACTGGCACATTTTTCTGACGTTGGCTCTGGAGCCATTGCTGCGCCGTCTGCAAATCTTTATGGGTCGGTCAGCCCCACTACCTCTCAACATGTCAGCGGTGATTTGGGTGATCGCATCGATGCGATACTCGACGGTGGGCCATGTGGCGTAGGAATCGAGTCGACCATTGTTGATTGTTCAGTAACTCCCCCGGTTGTTTTGCGCCAAGGAGCAATTACTTTAGAAAACCTGAATGACGTATTAGCAGCCATTGGAGTGGTCGTATCAGATCAAGTAACAGGTGAATCACGTGCCCCAGGCATGCAGATTTCTCATTACTCGCCAAGCGCTGAGGTAAAACTATTTGAAAATACCAGCGATCTGAAGAATTATGAGAAAACGTGTATCGCTAACGGAATTCAAGTGGCGACGATTTTAGGGTCGAGTAATAGGGAAATATATGCCCGCGAGTTGTATGCGTTATTGCGCTCCGCAGATTCGCTACATCCTCAAGAGATACTTGTGTTACTTCCTCCTGCAACCGATATTGGCGTGGCCATTCGGGATCGCCTGTTCAAGGCAGCTGCACCTCGTTGATGGTGTTGACCCAAGCATCTCGTATTGCTTCTAAATAGAAAGCTCGCTGCTGACTATCGTCTGCATTGTGCACAGCGATACTGACTATTGATCCCCCCGCTTCGGGCACGATGGAAATCGAACACCAGCAGTGCTGCGGTTCATTCAGTAAAACTTGCAACGAGTACGGAGGATCTTCCTCGGCTAACTGACCTAATACGTTTGCTGCTACGTAGATGTACTCATAAGCGTCAACTGGCAACACATCAATGGTGAATGAGGGGTGATCGCTTTTCGAGCCGTCATATGTAGCGTCGGATATTTGCTTCTGTGTCGCTTTGCCTTCATAAAGGATTTGTGCCGCCCGCGTTACTTCAAGGAAAGCCGAATGAGAGCCTCCAACATCAGGATGAGAAGTTTTCATCAGCGCACGCTGAGAAGCCTCAATGTCTCTGCGGGCATACGGTTGGCGCAGTTGGAGCAGGTTCTCTGCCCAAGCCACTTCATCGCCCAATGAAATCGGGCTCTCTCTTCTCCATAAATGCAGCAACGCCCTCTTGGAAGTCTTTAGTTTTGAATAGCGGCAAAAGTTGTAGAAAGACGTGATGAATATTCTGTTCAAAGGTCTCTGTCTCGGCGGCGCGCATCATGCGTTTAATTGCTCTTACTGCCAATGGGGCATTACTAGCGATATCGATGGCCATTGAACGAGCAAACGCGAGCAATTGTTCGGGAGCAACAACATGATTAACAATGCCAAGTGACAGCGCTTCATCTGCTGTCAGTGTCTTTCCGGTAAATGAAATTTCCGCGGCTTTTGCGTATCCAATCATTCTGGGGAGCAGCCACGTACCACCACTTTCAGGAACAATTCCCCGCTTTGCAAAGCCTGGATTCAATTTTGCCGTGGTGCTCGCGATACGGATGTCGCAACCAAAGGCCATATCGAGCCCATAGCCAGCCGCACCACCGTTAAGCGCACAAATAGTGGGTGTATCCATATTGTGCAACACCACAGGCGGTGCATTACGCAGATCAAACTCCCCTGCGCCTGCGCCTATGTTGCCTAAACCCCCGAGAGCGTCTTTCGGGCCAGACATTTGTGACGCAAGGTCGAGGCCAGCACAGAACGCTCTTCCTGAGCCAGTCAAAATGACACAACGAACATCGCTATCTTTTTCCGCACGGAGAAATGATTCAGACATCTGGTCGAGCATCGCACTGGAAATAGTGTTCATCCTCTCTGGCGCATTGAGGGTGATGGTTGCAATATGGTCTGCAACTTCATAGAGAACTTCTTGAGGTGTTTCGGAAAGTGCCATACCCATAAGTTAGCCGAAGCAAAATGTGCAAATATATGCAGATGGACCAAAACAAGCCACCCCGCATCCATAATCGGATCACTGAACTCCTCAATATCCCCTATCCCATTGTGCAAGCGCCAATGGGGTACATTGCGCGATCAGCACTTGCCTCTGCGGTCTCAAATGCCGGTGCACTCGGCATCATTGAAACTTCCTCAGGAGATCTTGTTGCTGTACGTAAAGAGATCACGCTGATGAAGGAACTCACAACACTTCCTTTTGGCGTCAATATCGCACAGCTTTTTGTTCGCGATGAGTCGATTGCCGATTTTGTTGTTGAGCAAGGTGTTCGGATGGTCACCACTTCTGCCGGTGATCCAACCAAATACACGAAACAATTGAAAGCGGCAGGACTCAAGGTATTCCATGTCGTTCCCACTCTCTCTGCTGCGTTGAAGGCTCAAGATGCTGGTGTCGATGGTTTGGTGGTTGAAGGCGGCGAAGGCGGAGGCTTTAAAAACCCGAAAGATGTAGCAACGATGGTTCTGCTTCCCTTGGTGTGCGAGCATGTTGAAATACCAGTCATAGCGGCTGGTGGAATCACCGATGGTAAATCGATGGCTGCGGCCTTTGCATTGGGTGCAGAAGGCGTGCAAATGGGTACACGCATGGTCTCTGCTTTGGAAAGTCCTGTTCATGAGAATTGGAAACAGGCCATCATCAACGCCAAGGAAACAGACACGGTATTTCTCAATCGTTTTTCACGACCAGCGTTACGGGCTTTACGCACCGAAAAAACGACGCTCCTTGAACATGAGGATCATGTTGGACTCGAAAATTTTGCCAATATGACAGATCTGTATTTTGGAGGCGATATGGAGTCGTCCATAGCTCTTACTGGTCAAGTTGCAGGCCGAATTACTTCGGTGAAACCGGTAGCTCAAATAATTAATGAGACAATGTATGGTTTTTGGGACGCAATAAGCCGATTCCCGAAACCGTGATGGTGTCTACCGCTAATGACCAGACGAGCGCCGCTCCGAAGAGGTGCGTGGCAACAAGTACTACTGGAATGCCGTTGAAATACTGAACGTAACCCACCAGCGCTTGCAAAAGTCCTACACCCAGGAATACTGCGAGTCGTTGTTCAATGAATTCTCGAGCTGAAACGTGACGACGCATTTTGAGTAAGAGAACTGCGAGTGCAAGCAACGACAGCAGAACTAATCCACTGTGGATACGCGCAACTGAGGCGATGGCGAAACCGAATCGAACTGCATTCTCATCACCAGCGTGTGGCCCAGTGGCCGTAACAACTGTTCCCGAGATTACAGAGCACGCGAATAAGACCCCAATGAACGATATGTATTTTCGTTCCTGTAGAGAACACTGCACAACAGGATTGCTCTCAATGCGTGCTTGACGATAAAGAACTACTGCATTCGCAATGAGCACCATGGAAAGCAAAAAATGACCCATGTTTGCAAAAGGATTCAGGCCGGTTAATACCACAATGGCCCCAAGAAGAATTTGGGCAAGAACTCCCCCCACCAACCCAAGCGAAAGTCTCGTCAAAATTCGTTTTTTCTCCACCAGAAACAGCGAACCCAAAACAGCGGCAATGACCAAAGCAGCAACTACGCCAGTAAATAATCGATTGATTTGCTCAACGGCACCGTGAACGGAGGAAACGTCAATAAAGCGTTCAGAGGAACAGCGGGGCCAGTCGCTACAGCCGAGTCCTGACCCGGTGAGACGAACGAGCCCGCCCGTTACGACAATGACAAAGAGTGAAACATACGAAGCAAGACACAATTTTTCATATGCACGCGCCGAAATCTTACGGTTCACGTCTCCACACCTCTCGTCCATCTATTCCGTAACGGCGCAAAATGAGACCCTTATGCAGACGTATTTGCATGAAGACATGTGAATCGGCACTCGGACCTCCTGGTTCAAACAGGTTGCAGTCGTAGCCCATTTTGTTCCATAGATGTTCTCTGCCTGGAGTGTCGGAGATGACCTGAGCACGACCCCACAATGCAAAGCTGTCCCAATTGTTTGCTTCTGAAACGGGAAAGTGAATGTTCACCTCTGGGTTCAGGCGGCAATTTTTCACCTTTTGTTCATTGCTCGCGAGAAAGGTTAAGAGATCTTCACCGAACCAAGAAAAAGTCACCGGCGAAACAAAAGGAACGGCAGATGACGAAACCGACGCAATGTACGCATTGCGGCCAAAGCGACGTGACTCATTCAACAATTGATCAAAAGAGATGTTCTGAGTGGCTGCCATCAAAACACGTTAGACCCTTATAGCAAATCTCTGACAAACCGTGACAAGAATAAAGTCACTACTATTTCCCTTGATACAAGTTCTTGAACAAGAAAGTAGATACGACATGACCAAATTATCTATCGAAACGGAAATATCTATTCGCAGACTCGTAGATCAGTACTGTGATGGAGTCATTCGTCGTGACGCCAACATCTGGGGAGCCACTTGGTCGACCGATGCACATTGGAATCTCGGCATGGGCCGAGAAGTGCATGGTAAAAATGCCATCGTTGATCTCTGGACCACAGCTATGGGGGCGTTTAATTGGACCATCCAGACGGCTGAGCATTTTTCTCTTAACATTGACGAAGCTCAGGGAATTGGTACCGGTCATGTTGTTGTGCGTGAGCGCTACGAACGCACCGATGGCGAGAAAGGCGACCTCCTCGCCAAATATCTCGATCAATACGTCAAGATCGATGGTGAATGGCTCTTTTCCGAGCGTATTTTGGAGATCATTGAACGCAATTAAACCTTTTCATCGCTAGATCTCAAAAGAGGCTCTCCTGAGGTGGGCCTCTTTTTTTGTTCCCAGAGTGAGAACATCCCTACAGAAAGTGATGAAGTTCATATTATTACTACTTTGAGTAGTTAGACAAATATTTTAAGTGAGAATTTACTCAAGTTCCCTCCAGGGGTGCCGTTGTTTCTTGTGGATCACACAAGGAGCAACACATGCGCATTTCTCTCACTTCAGCAATCAAGACAGCAGCAATTGGATTAGTCGCCACCATCGCCATTTCGGCACTAGGCGCATCTGGTGCATCTGCTGCAACTGCACCTGCCGCACCCGTCCAGGCACAAAGTGTTCAATTACCAAAGTTTGGTGAAGTCAGCGAAAACGTTAAGTTGATGCAGACTGCCTTATTGAAGAATGGATTCACCCTTGTAGGCGGTGTCGACGGTACTTTTAGCCCACGCACACGCGCAACGCTTCGCTCCTTTCAAAAAGTTGTGGGCTTGAAGGCAACCGGAAACCTTGATCGTAAAACTGCCAAGGTTCTTGGACTCTTAACTGCAGTTCCAGTGCCTGCTCCCGTCTCTGCTCCTGCTCCTACTCCTATTGCTGCTCCAGTGCCTGCTCCAACACCTGCAGTAGTTGCAGTTCCTGCTCCTATTACATTCACACCAGAAACTCTTCCTGTTATTGGCGCCAAGGGTGAAATGGTAGTGGCTTTGCAAAATGCCCTCCTTTTGGCTGGCATTGAAGTGAAAGGTGGCGCTGATGGCATGTTCGGTAGCGGAACAAAGAACTCCATCACAGCATTTCAAAAGACAAAGAACATCACTGCTACTGGCATCGTTGATGTTGATACCGCAGTTGAACTTGGCCTTCTTCCCCGCCCAGTATTAGAAGTATCGATTGCAGTATTTCCCGTACAACCTGCGTGCTACTACATCGATACTTGGCAAGACCCACGAGGCGAAGTACGTAAGCACGAAGGTGTCGACATTATCGCAAATCGTGGAACACCAATTCTCGCCGTCAGCGATGGAGTGATCGCAAAAACATATAGTGCCGCCACAAGCGCACTGTCAGGAAATGGTTTGCGCCTCACGCAAGCAGATGGAACGTATTTCTTCTACGCCCACCTCGATTCCATTGCTCCTGGAATCGCACTCGGTTCCGCTGTAAAGGTTGGGCAGGTAATTGGATTCGTTGGGTCAACTGGAGACACCAATACACCTCACCTTCACTTCGAAGTTCACCCTAAAGGTGGCGCTGCAGTGAATCCGTACCCAGTAGTAAAAGCTGTTGATGCGTGCAAGAAGAAGTAATTATTTTTGAATTTCATAGAAAGCATTAACAGAATGAGCAATATCCAATTGACGAAAGGTTGTAAACCCAGCATCGCGCGAAAATTCCTCAGCTAATTGTGAAGGGAAACCAAGTGTTCCGAGTCCTTCTCCATTGTGATCCGACAAAGCAGAAGCCATACAGGAAAGAACACTTATTCCATACATCAGTGCGGCCATAGGATTTTTACTCACATTGTCTGCAAGGGTATTGCCAGCCTTAATATCGACAAGAAGCCAAGTACCGTCAGATTTCAACATCTCATGAATATCTTTAATCATCTTCTGTGGATGAGTCATGTCGTGGATGCAGTCGAAGGTTGTGACGAAGTCGACTGTTGAGCTCTTCGGCAAGCTCGTGGTTTTGGCATTCATAAAACTGACATTTGTGAGTTGTGACACAACAAGCTTTTCTGATGCTCGCGAGAGTGCATGTTCTGAAATATCAATACCCATGAATGTACTTTTAGGGAAATGCTGAGCCATCAAGAGAACAGCCGAACCTGCACCACACCCAACGTCGACCACGGTGATTCCGTCTTGTAGCTTCTCAATCATTCCAGCAAGTGCTGGCAGTACGAGATTGACGAGAAATGCATTGCTCCACGGCTCAAATGATCTCTCAATTCCGATTGCGCCTTCGACGCCATGCGCGTCGTAATCGAAACCTAAACCGGTACGAAACGATTCTGGGAGGTCTTTCAACCTGTCGAACGTGGCTGGCAGACGATGAAACATTCCCATTCCAAACGCTGGATGTTCCTCATTTGCCAATACGGCTACTGCCTCTGGCGTCAGTTTGTATCTTGTATTTATGTCGATATTTCCTTCACCTTTATGACGTTCATATGAGAATTCGGCTACAACGATGCGTGCCGCAACTTGATTGGCGCACCACTCTCTGACCCATCGTTCAGAGAGGTTTCCTGACTCGGCAATTTCGCTACTCGTCATTCCGTCAGATTCGGCCAAAGTTCTATACAGACCTAATTGATCGCCAATATGAATCATTCCAGCAGTGACCGCACCAGAGAGCTGCGAAAAGATGTTGAAGGAGAAAAGCTTGAGTGCTTCTGGATCTATTGCTCTATCTATCGATGACATCTGCCAATGGTAGACCTTGGCTATATGGCCCTTATTAATTAGACCGTTCGATGGCTTTTCGGTAGGTGTTCAACACCAGATAAGCGCGTTAAGGAAAACGTGACACCATCTGATAGCGCCAGTGGTTCAACCTCGGAAATCGAGGCATGACCCAACACGAAACGTTCCCATTCCCAGGGTGTTGGTTCTAATCCGAGCAGATGACAAATGACGACAGAATTAGTACCAGCGTGAGCGACAAATGCTACGTGTTTGTCGAGTGTTTTTCCATGTGACCACACCGGGAGGTCGATACTCGCTTTTTTGTAGTTTTGGTCGAGAAGGAACTGCGCACAGTCATTATTAATACGCTGCACGAAGTCGGAAACTGCTTCCCCGCCGCTGAGGCCGCCCCACCGTTCTTTACTGGGGCGAGAGCGTTCTTCTTTGTATGCCTCTACTGCTTTTTCTACAGGAGTTCCGTGCCAAATGGGGTTTCTGATTTCTTGCAACCAGTCAGTTGTAACACTCGTGCGTCCATTTTGACGCAGGAGTGGCGCTGCGGTCTGTTGCGCACGCAACAGTGGACTGACATAGATCTGGTCAAAGTGTGTGTCGGCAAGATGGGTAGCAACAAATTCTGCTTGCTCCTGCCCTTTAAGGGTTAAGGGTGGGTTATCGACGTTGAGTCCATTTTTCACCCATTCAGGTTCTCCGTGGCGGATGAGGGTGATGCGCATCTCTCTACTCTAGGCGTAGAAGTGCACGCGATCTAAGTGCAAGTATGTACGAATGTCGGAAACTGCAAATGAACTCAGCGTGAACTGGGCAACACTATGGGAAGCACTCGCCGATGAACGACCCAATGATATTGCAGTGGTGCTCGGCGCATCTGAAATTAAGTGGGGCGAACTTGATGAACGATCAGCACAACTCGCTTCTGTATTTTCTCAACAAGGAGTAGGTAGTGGCTCAAAAGTTGCACAACTTCTCTTCAACGACGCTGCTTATCTGGAATCTATTTACGCCCTTTTTAAACTTCGGGCAACGCCTGTCAACATCAACTACCGCTACCTGCAAAACGAAATCGCATATATTCTTAATAATTCTGAATCAGAGATGCTCGTGTATCACGCTTCTCTTGCCGAGAGAGTTGTTGGGTTAAAAGATCTCGTTCCAACGTTAAAAACTCTCGTGTGCGTGAATGATGTGGGCTCCCATTTTGAGCCAGAGGATGACCATCTCATCTATGAATCTGTTCTTACACGTGCGGTTCCTGCTGAGCGAATAGAGCGCTCAGGTGAGGATTTATTGTTCCTTTACACCGGGGGAACTACGGGTATGCCGAAAGGAGTGATGTGGAGGCACGTTGATCTTTTTGGCGCTCTTGCATATTCGGGATACCTCGCTTTGGGGCTTCCCATTCCCACCACGGTGCAACAAGTTGGACACACTGCCGCTCAGCTTGCTGCCGATGGGAAAAGCCCAACAAATCTTTGTGCTGCTCCACTCATGCATGGGGTGGCCCTATTTCTTGCAATGTCGAGTTTTGTACTTGGTGGGAAAGTCATTCTGCTCAAATCGCGCAAGTTCGATCCAAAAGAACTTATTGAGTTGTCTGAAAAATACTCTGTCACGCAGCTGTCAATTGTTGGCGATGCCTTTTCCAAACCAATCACTCGCTATTTGCAATCGATCGAAGATCAAGGCTCACCCCTACCAGTACTAGACAGCGTCATTCGCATCACGTCATCTGGAGCAACATTTTCGGGCGATCAAAAGTCACTACTTCAAAAATTTATGCCTCATGCCACCATCATCGACATGCTTGGCGCAAGCGAAGGAGGACCTTTTGGCATTGCGATGACGGCCCCAAATGAGGACCCCATCGCTACGGCTGTTTTCATAGCGCCTCCTAACGCAACAACTTTCAACGATGAAACCTGGGAACCGCTTCCTCGTGGGAGTTCTGTTCCAGGAGTACTTGGAGTTTCAGGTCCGATGCCTCAGGGCTACTACAGAGATGAAGCTAAGTCGTCGCAAACATTCCGCGTCATCAACGGTGTGCGCTACACGATTCCAGGCGACTACGCCCTGATTGATACGAATGGGGTGATGCAGCTACTAGGTCGCGGTTCGGTGTGCATTAATAGCGGTGGAGAGAAGATTTACCCTGAAGAAGTTGAAGTTGTTGCGCGTTCCATTGCGGGCATTGCAGACTGCACTGTTGTTGGGGTCCCCGATGATCGATTTGGCAACGCCGTCACGGCCGTTGTGTCGCGCAGTCCTGGCTCAACCATTACTTCAGAGGAACTTCTTGCAGGAATGCGAAAAACGCTCGCCGCATATAAATGCCCTCGACATATTCTTTTTGTCGAAACTGTCTATAGAAGTCCGAGCGGAAAAGCCGATTACAACATCACCCGCGACGAGGCGATACAAATTCTTAAAATTTAGTCAACCTTAAGAATTCCTGCTTCGCGAGACTTTGTGGTTGCTGCACCCATCTTCTGGCCGTCGTAGCCAACTCGTAAACCTGGTGTCACTTCAATAACGATGCGATCAGGTGAGTCGAGCATCATGGCGAATTCCTTCACACGATTTTCGCCGAACTTTTCATACAGTCTTTCAGCAAGAGCTCGGTAGAACCACTTCTTCGTATCGACATCGTCAAGTACACGAGCGGTTCCCTTATAGGTAACCGTGCGGCTTCCGCCCATCTCCATACCTGTTGATGTGATGACGAGAGCAACACGTGGATCTCGACGGATTGCTGGAACACGTTTGCGATGCGCAGCTGATGTCATCCAAAACTTACCGTCAGCATAGAAGTAGCTCAAGATTGAGGCCATAGGAGACCCATCTTTTGTGGTCCAGCAAAACGTTAATTCTTTTTGCTGTGACAGCATCAGAGTTTCAGTGTCTGCGTCGAGACCATAAACGGTGACGTCTTCGTAGTTGGTAATGAGTTTGTCTGCCATATCCCCTGCTTGTTTAGATCGTGTTAATAAATTACTTGAATTATTCTTTATCGCGTAAGTTGAAGTGGGCGGCATGAGCTGAGTGCCCACCGTCGACCATCAAAGTTGTTCCGGTAATAAACGAGGCTGCTGGTGAGGCGAGGAAATAGAAAGCCTCGGCTAGTTCATTTGGCTGACCCCAGCGTCGCAGTGGTATCCGCTTTGCCATTTCATCCATCGCCCCGGGAAGATTCTTGAGTCGTTCAGTGATACCGGTTTCTACGGGGCCAGGAGCAACACCATTGACCCGAATTCCATACACACCGAGATCAACAGCGGCAGCTCGTACCAAGTTAAATACGGCAGCCTTGGATGCGTTGTAAGCGTAATTACCTGGGTCACCGCGCAGACCTGATGTTGATGCCGTAGCCAAGATGGCTCCAGATCCTGCCTTTTTCATAACTGCAGCGGCGTAACGAATGCCGAGCATCACTCCTGTGACATTGACCGCCATGATGCGTTCGAATTTCTCAACAGCTCCGTCGTCATCCCAAGGCAGTGTTCCCACCATCCCGGCGTTTAAAACCGATACAGATAAGCCACCGAAATGCGAGACGGCCGCATCCACCAATGCCGCGTTGTGGTCTGCAGATGACACGTCGCCAGCGAGGGCGAGAAATGACTTGGCATTAGGGGCCGTATTGACCCAATGCAGACTCTCACTCGACAGGTCATTGACAACCACCTGGTAACCGCGAGAAGCAAAAAGCTCCGCCGTCGCCCTTCCAATGCCTGAACCAGCTCCTGTAACAATTGCGACTTCGCTACGACTCATCCTCGTACCCTATGCTGGAGCACATAGTCATCTAGTACTGGGGGAAATTATGGATCTTGGATTGCGTGGAAAAAAGGCCATCGTTACCGGAGGCAAGCGTGGATTAGGTTTTGCGATCGCAACTCTGCTGGCCACCGAAGGCGCCGATATTGCAATTTGTGCACGTGGCGACGTCAGTGAATCAGTCAAGGCACTCTCTGCACACGGCACCAAAGTTGTCGGAGCGGGAATCGATGCCTCAAATGGCGACGAATACAAAGCTTGGTTGACCACCGCCAGTGAGCAACTCGGTGGATGCGACATTTTCATTCACAACATGTCAGGAGCGTCTGGCCGCGGCGAAGAGCAGTGGACCAAGAACCTTGATCTCGACGTGTTAGGGCTCGTGCGCGCTCAAGAAGTGTTGGCTCCCATCATGGAAGCCGGTGGCGGCGGATCCATCGTGTGTTTGTCAACAATTGCAGCTCAGGAAGAATTTGCCGGACCTGGCAGTTTCGGACCAATGAAGGCTGCAATGACTGCATACGCAAACAACTTGGCTCAGTCGTTAGCGGGCAAGAACATTCGCGTCAACATCGTTTCTCCAGGACCTGTCTATTTCGACGGCGGTAACTGGGACACCATCAAGACTCACATGGAAGATTTCTACAAAGCAACTGTTGCAAAGATGCCCATTAAGCGACTCGGAGAACCTCAAGAAGTTGCAAATGTGGTCGCATTCCTTGCTTCCCCTGCGGCAAGCTTGGTTACTGGCAGCAACGTAACTGTTGATGGTGGATACACAAAGCGCATCAAGTTCTAAACCATGAAAGCTGGTCTCGTTACAGGTCATCGCACATTCACCATTGTTGATGTACCCGAACCAGAAGTTTCATTAGGAAAAGCAGTCGTACACGTCGATAGTTGCGGCATCTGTGGAACCGACCTACATGGATTTCTTTCTCATGATCCGTACAACCCTGCAATTTGTGGTCACGAATTTTCAGGGACAGTAGCTGGTGTATCAAAGGAAATCAGCCACATCCACGAAGGCGACCGTGTGGTATGCGCAATAGCACCGGCATGTGGTCGTTGCCCGCAGTGTTTAGGTGGCCAAAGCAACTACTGCATGTACGCATTTTTGGGAATGATCGGTCGAGACCCACTTGCTCCACCTCACGGTGGTTTCGCACCTCGCGTCGCTCTCGATGCAATGCGACTTGTGAAAACCAACAGCGCCTTAACGCCTTCACAGGCATCAATTGTGGAGCCCGCAACTGTTGCTTACCATGCAGTAATGCGGTCTCTCCCGCGTCCCGATCAAGAAGCAGTTGTGCAGGGCTGTGGTCCTATTGGTCTTCTCACTTTGCAAGCAGCTAATGCCGCTGGTGCTGGGCGCGTGGTTGCCATTGAACCAAATGCGCTGCGCAGAGAAAAGGCTCTTGCGGTTGGAGCACACGAGGCAATTACGCCCGAAGAAGCAAAAGAGCGCTACTCCAGTAAGGGTGCCGACCTCATCTTCGAATGCGCCGGAATCGCACCTACCATCCAATCAGCCGTCGACATGATTCGCCGTGGCGGTGTGGTCAATCTCGTTGGCCTAGCGAGCGGATCAGCCTCAATTAATCCGCATACCTGGCTACTCAAGGAAGCAATCGTTGTTTCCTCGCTTGGCTATATGCACCATGAATTCTCTGATGTTATGGACCTCATTGCAGATGGTCGTATTCTCGTGGATCCGCTGCACGATAAAACAGTGTCACTCGAAGAATTGCCAGCCGCTATTGAGGCCTTAGCCGACAACCCATCTAGCGCTGTGAAAATTTTGGTTGACCCCAACTCTTAAATATCAGCCACTCACAGTTGTTGTGGAAATATCAATTCCGCAAGCCGTAAATATCGCGTTCAACGATTGGTCGATACTGTTCCCGATGGTCGGCATCTGAGAACTTGATTGCGCCTTTTCGCCAAGACAGCGCGCGACTTCATTAGATACTTTAATTCCCAGAGATTCTGCAATCGTGATACCCAAAGCAATGTTTTCGCTCGCAGCAGGTGGATCGGGGTTGATGCGATCATTCACAGAGGCAAGAAGCGAAGTGGAAGTTGCGACAGTGTCGATTGCGCTATCGGGCGGGGCAAAGTTGGTTGGTACGTCGGAGCCACAATTTTTCAAAAGAAAGTCGGCCACGCGTGCAAGATGTCTGGTGGTTGTTACAGAAGAAAATTCACTGAGTGTTTGGCTTATAAAACTATTGGTTGCAGCCACTGTGGAATCCCAATACAGAGTCGACATTTCATCGAAAAGAGTTTGATTGATTCTCACCAAGTAGGCAAAATCAGCGTCTAATGAAGACGGTGCAATATCTTGAGAAACCATCAGTGCGTTGAGATCATCAAGTAGCTGAGATTTGAGAGTCGGTCCGTTAGAAGACGAGAATATTTTCCCCATATTTCCGATATTTTCGCTCGCTGTGTTGACTCTGCTCGACCTTTCACACAACGAATTTTTCTGAATAGCGCCAGCACTGCAACCTGCTATGAAAGCAATGAGCAACGACGAAGCGAAGACAACTGAACACTTGCGCCACATATACCGAGTTTAAGCATTACTCCATTGGCGAGAGGGCATCAAACCCTCTAACGTGGCTGTATGACGACCATTGATCTCTGTTCGGTTCTTCTGCGCCTGGCACTGGGCGCAATGATCACTCTCCACGGCTTCAACAAGATGAAAAATAGTGCGAGCCTCAATGGTACGGGTCAATGGTTTGGCTCTATTGGCATGCGGCACCCCAAGAAGCAAGCCATTGCAGCATCGCTCACAGAAACCTCAAGCGGAGTATTCATACTTTTAGGGCTCGCCACCCCAATTGCTTGCGCGGCCCTTATCGCAACAATGGCTGTTGCAATCATTGTTTCACATCGAAAATCAGGATTCTTTATATTCAATGAAGGTCAAGGATGGGAATACTGCGCCTTCATCATTGTTACGTCGTTAGCACTAGCAACTATTGGTTCAGGGAAATATTCACTCGATCATATTTTTAAAATATTTAATAGCGGAATGCGCCCCGTTGCGATTTGTGCTGTTCTAGCAATCACCGGATCCGTTTTACATATTGCTCTCTTTTATCGACCTAAGTCCAACAAGTAAGTGGAGTAACCCCTGCAGTGAATCGCCGTATCTATAAGCCCATCATCATTGTTATCTGCCTACTAATCGGAGCAATGTGGATCTATGCGTTGTTTTTTGCGAGCAAAGTATCGGTCAACAAAATAGGTGACAAAACTTGGAAAGTGAATGCCGAAAGTATTTGTGCCAGCTCTATTAAAGAACGCGCTGCCCTCATTGACTTGCGAAAAGTAAAAGATTCTGGTCCGAACGCATTAGCAGAAAGAGCCGCCCTCATAGACAAGGCAACGAAGTCTCTAGAAAACGCAATCGACGGGCTAGCTGCACTCTCTGTGTCAGATGACAAAGGCAAGGCACTTATTCCACTGTGGATTTCTGATTATCGAATATATATTTCTGATAGATACGCATATACCGATGAATTGCGCAACGGAATAAACCGCCCATTTGCCGAAACAGTAACTGAAGGAATTCCCATTAGCGAAAAAATCGCAACCTTTGCCGCTGATAATGCAGTCTCAAGTTGTATTCCGCCTATTGATCTTTCGGTGTAGCAACCCAACCTTCGCCTTCGCGATATTTTTTAATAACACGTGCAGGAGATCCCACCGCAACCGAATAATCGGGAATGGTTCCGCTCACAACAGACTGAGCACCAATAACCACGTGTTCTCCAATATTTGACCCAGGAAGAACAACACTGCCGTGACCGATCCAACTTCCCTTGCCAATACGCACCGCACGCTCTGGTTGACTTTGCTGTGATATGGGACGTGCAACATCTTCATAGCCATGATTTTGGTCGGTGATATACACATGATGTCCGGTCCAAACATCGTCTTCGATGAGTATGGAAAAGTGACCCACAATGCCGCTGCCGCGTCCTATTAAACACCGGTCTCCAATGCTGACGACAGGCGAGACAACGCACTGCTGCCCAGGGATCATTCCTGCTGAAAGCGCAACGTGCTCACCAATCATCGTGTCATTTCCGATTGAAATGTATTGTTCGTTGAAGATTGTGGTTTGCGGAAAACATATGACGCTGCGCTCTCCGAAGTGAGCAAACTTCTTTCCCGAAGCATTATGAGCTCCGATTGCGCCGTACAGCACCATTCGCTGACGTAATGAGTGCACCAACTGATGCAGAAGGTTGTTCATTCGTAAGTTCCTCACGTGTGAAATCTACCCAAAAGAACGAGTTACGCTCTCTTCGTGAGTTCTATTGCTGTTACGTGGATCGTCGGGGGTCACCCCTATGACGAAAATGCCTTTGACGAAATGCTGAAGAGCCTCGATGGTATTGAATCTGATATTTGTGAATGGCCCGAAGCATCGTCGCTCTTTACAGCGCAGGGCATTCAAGAATTTCATCGCGAAGGTCGCATACTTGCTCTGTACGACCTTCCCGGAATTCAATTCAACCGCGGGAGCGAACCAAACCTCATAGATCCCTCATCAGACATCGTTCAAGCGTGGGAACACATTGTGGCGCTGGGTGTACCGATTTTGGCCATGCATCATGCCATCGCTTCTTGGCCCACCTGGCCTTTTTTCGCAGAATTACTAAAAGGACGTTTCCATTATGTGCCAGCGCGACTGCGCGGGCTCGAATACACCGATAGCGGATGGGCGAACCCTGTGCGTCAAATGTTCGATGTTGTGCTCCCCGACCACCCGATCTGCAATGGGCTTCCCGAGCATTTCGAGCTAACAGATGAAACCTATCTCTGTCCTGTTTTCGAAAAGGAAGTTACTGCGCTCATCACTACTCGTGCCTCGAGAGAAACGACGGAATTCTCTTCAGCTTACGCAGCTATACGCCGAGCCGACCAAGGCAATTGGCAGCACAAACCTGAATCGCATCTTGTCGCTTGGACACATCAATACGAGAAGAGCACTGTGGTCTATCTGCAACCTGGAGATGGTCCACTTGCATTCGGCAATATCCATTACCGCAAACTCATTGGTAACACAATGAATTGGCTCGAACAAGAAAGACTACGCACAAATGAAGAATGAAAAAACCCAAAAATTGTCTGCTCGTTACGACATCATTCAGGTGAGTTACAAATATGCAATGGGGATAGACCATCGCCAATGGGACCTGTACGAAACTTGTTTCGCAGACGAATGCGTATTTGACTTCTCATCTTTTTCCGGCAAGCCAGCCATCACACTCACCGCCCAACAATGGCGCAATAACGTGCAATCACTCAATGGCAACTTTGATGCAACCGCTCACCAAATGACAAACCATGTCATTACTAAGCTGAAGAAAAAGAGCGCTACCTGCGTGACAGAACTCAGAGCACAACATTGGTTTTCGCCAGAAACCATGGTTTTGCTCGGGCATGCGAGTGAAATGAATTGGTGCGAACTTGGTGGTCATTACACCAATGATCTCGTGCGAGAAGGTAAAACTTGGAAAATTGCACGCTGTGAGCTCACTGTGCGTTGGCGATTGGGCAACGAGGCAATATTTGAAATGGCTCGGGGAAGAAATACTGCTCAGTAACCACTTAAACTTGGCGTATGGAACTTTCTCAAGCCTTGTACACCACTCGCGCAATGCGTCGCGTCAAGCCCGATCCCATACCCGATGAAGTTCTCGCAAAATTACTTGATGCTGCTGTTCGAGCACCTTCAGGTGGTAACACACAAAGTTGGCGTTTTCTACTCGTCTCAGACCCAGCCAAACGCGTAGCTCTTCAAAAGATGTATCGCGAAGGTCTCACCGATCTGAATGCGACCAAATATAAAGCTGTGATGGATCTCATCAGAGATGGTGACCCAACTGACCCTGAAGTCATCCAGGCGAAAAAGACGAACGCTTCAGCTGAATGGCTCGCCGACAATTTACATCTCGTTCCCACCCTGCTTTTTGCTTGGGGTAAACCAAACGGTGAAAGTTCCATCTATCCCGCCCTGTGGAGCCTCCAGTTAGCCGCAACAGCCGAAGGCATCGGAACATCTCTCACCACCTTGCTTTTCAAGAACCACACCCAGCAAGTACTTGAATTGCTGGGCGCACCAGAACCCGGAGTGTGGGTTCCCATGGCCATGATTACTCTTGGCTACCCCACTGGCAGGTGGGGCGTTGCACAACGCCAGCAGCCCCATGAGGTTACGTTCCAAGACACTTGGGGAAATCCAGTTCCCTGGAGAGTTGAAAAGCCGCTCTGGCAGTAGCGTTCAAGCGCTAGTTCTCAAGGAAATCCATGACAACACCTACACGCAAATCTGTCACTGTCCCCATGCTTCAGATCATGAAGTCTCAAGGGGAAAAGATCGTTATGGTCACAGCTTACGACTCAACTTTCGCGCGCATCGTTGATGAAGCTGGAGTTGATGCAATTCTCGTCGGAGATTCCGTTGCCACGGTCATGCAAGGGCACAGCAATACCATTCCCGTGACCTTGCAAGAAATGGCTTATCACACTGCACTAGTGCGGCGTGCTCACCCAAAAGCACTCGTCGTTGGCGACTTACCCTTTGGCAGTTACCAAGTAAATGCGTCACAGGGAATCGAGAGTTCTGTTGTACTCATGAAAGCCGGTGCACAATGCGTCAAGCTCGAGGGTGGTACTACGGTCGCTGGAACAATTGAAGCTATTACACGAGCCGACATTCCCGTCATGGGACACATTGGGCTCACTCCACAAAGTGTGCACCGAATGGGTGGTCACAAAGTGCAGGGTCGCGTCGACGGAATGGAAGCTGGTGGCCGTCAGAGGCTTCTCGATGACGCTCATGCAGTAGAGCAATCAGGTGCTTTTGCGGTAGTTCTTGAAGGAATACCAACAGAACTTGCCCAAGAAATCACTGCGAAAATTTCTATTCCCACCATCGGTATTGGCGCTGGAGCTTTCTGCGATGGCCAAGTTCTGGTGATGCACGACATTCTCGGACTCTCAGAACGTGAATTGACCTTCACAAAGAAATATGTAGATCTCAAATCGCTTGCAACACGTGCTTTCCAAGAGTTTGCTCAAGACGTACGCAATGGTTCGTGGCCTGACGATAAGCATTCTTTCCACTGATATATGCACATTTTACGCAGCATCGATGAATTGCGCTCTCTTCGATCGCAAACAACGGCTGCATCACAGACCATCGGTTTTGTCCCAACGATGGGTGCGTTGCATTTAGGACATTCAGAACTATTGAAGGCTTCAGTGGCAAAAGCAGACATCACTGTCGCTTCTATTTTTATCAATCCAATGCAATTCAATTCAGATGCTGATTTAGCCAAGTATCCACGCACCGTTGAAGAGGATCTCGAGATCTGCAGTCAACTCAACGTGAATTATGTTTACTTACCCCAGACTTCCGACATCTATCCGGAGGCATTTGATACCTCTGTGACCCCCGGATCGCTTGGATCGTTATTCGAAGGCGCATCACGACCTGGACACTTTGCCGGTATGGCTACTGTTGTTGTGAAGCTATTTAATATTGTTCAACCCAACATCGCCTTTTTTGGCAAGAAGGATTACCAGCAGTTAGCGATTATTCGACGCTTCGTTGCAGACCTCAATTTCCCCATCGATATATGCGGGATGGAAACCATTCGGGAAGCTGACGGGCTCGCTTTGTCTAGCCGCAATGCTCAACTCACATCTGATGAGAGACAAGAAGCTCCGCGATTCCATGAAATTCTCGGTGCCTTTGCAAAGGGTTTCGCAGAAACGAACAGCCTCAATAATGCCTATGCACATGCTCTTGAAGAACTGCGCTCTATGAAGCATTTTCAGGTCGATTATTTCGATGTTGCAGAACGAGAAACTCTCAAACCCTCTCGAGATACATCCAAACCACTCGTTGTGCTTGGCGCAATACTTGGCTCGCAGGTTCGGCTCATCGATAATCAAGAGGTACAGAACAGTGAGATCTAACACCAAAAAATTCACTGCAGCGCAACATGTGCGCACCTATCGAGCTTCACAAGAGCGATTTACTCAATCAATTAACGCTATGGCATCCGATGATGCGCATCTACAAATTCAGAGTTGTCCTGATTGGAATGTGCACGGACTCCTGAGCCATGTCACTGGACTCTGCAAAGCAATATCTCAGAATGAAACGCCCCCTGCCGATACGCAGAACTGGGTTGACCAACAAGTAGTTTCACGTCAAAGCGTGTCTACATCTGCTGTAGCAGCAGAGTGGATCGAAGCCTTTACTCCATTTAGTGAAGTAATTAGCGCCAATATGCGTCTTGCCATGCCGCTCACCTACGACCTTCTCGTACATGAATACGACCTGAATCATGCGCTACGCAAGGAACCCGTTCTTGAAGATACCGATGCGCAACTTCTTGCAATGAACGTTGCAGCGCTCATTCTCGATGGCGATATTGCACAAGCAAATATCGGTTCACTTTTACTAGTTGCAAATGAAAACGAATGGCAGTGCGGATCCGGAGACGTGGTCGCCACTCTTGACCTCAGCTCCTTCAAACAGCCGCTGTTTGAGTTCATCCGCCTGACGGGAAGTAGAAGGTCGCATAAACAACTGCTCGCTTATCCTTGGCAAGGAAACTATGAACAGGTGCTTCCCTTTCTCTCACATATGGAATTGCCACTTCACGACATCGTTGAATAATTACCGATGAACCCCTGTGTCGCCTTGCTGGGCTCGTAGTCGAACAGTATGAACGCCATCTCCTGAAAGAACCCCTCCACGCGCCAAGAGACGACCACCTTCCCAATTCGAGAGGCCAAGTTCTGGGCGGTTAAGTGCATATTGTCCATCGACCCAACGTGTAAAACCGGAACCTACAAATGGAGCATTGCATTCTCGCCAAATGAGATCATGATCATTTTGATCTTGAGAAAGGCACGACACGATGAACTGCGGACTCTGCGTGTTGAAAAGGCCGACGCACTCTTGAAGATTGGCTCCAAAAAATAATGCGAGTTCTGGCTCGTTTTCCCACTCATATTCGTGCGAGTAGTCAACCGTTTCGCTGAAAATAAGATTGATATTTCCAGGAACATCACATCGCTCGAAAAGATTTTTTGAGGAATTAGTGGCATGCACGAGCGCTCGAGTGCCGCTCTGCGTTGCCGCATTTGAAATGCCATTGAGCACAGCTTGAATTTTCTGAGCAGAAATATCTTTAGCCATAGCTACTACGTTGAGCGTATTGCATACTTTACGATCTAAAGAATGTGTAATAAGAGGCTCTATATCGCCACTTTGAGCCGAGTTGCCCAGAAGCATCCATGCTCCACCCGTTCCATGCAAACTCACAGCAGTTCCTGATTGACGCGCTACTGCTCCTAACTGAGCCACTGCATTTCCGGATCCTCGAGCAATAGCAAGAGATAATGCCTCGTGTGCAAATAAGGCCCACCCGGCCCCATGCGTAGGACTATCGATGAGCACCACCGATTTCTCTGGCAAGCCAGATGCTGTGAGTGCCGGAACCACCATGTGCTGAGAAATAGCACGAGCAGTACCTAATGCATCGCTTCCAATGCGAAATACGACGGTATTTCCGGTTCGTAAAACACCAGTTGCATCTGCAAATACGTTGGGGCGACCTTCGAAAACAAAACCGACCACTCCGAGTGGAGCACGCACAACGTCAACACTCCAACCATCATGTTGGACAGTGTTCAGTATTTGCTCTCGAGAAAGGTTGAGACGTGACCACATCAAGAGACCATCGACCATATCGGTACGCATTTTTTCATCAATCCGCAAACGTGTCACCGAGCGCTTCTCCTCTAAAGCGGCAGCTATGTCTTTCTCGTTAGCAATTTTCACGAGGTGGAATAGCTCGTCATTCTGGAGAAATTCAGCAAACTTCTCATAGAAAAGCGAAATCTGTTGGTCGCTCACTAGTGAAAGACCCATGAAGGCAATGGCCGCGTCTGAAACAGCTTCGTGTGCTGTTTTCAGATCAGCAGCAGTGACATGTAGCAGCTCTCCGATCTCTTGGAGGGCAATGAGCGAGTCGCCTGGCTGAAATGCCTTCGCAAGTTGTTCAGACACGCGAACCCACTGATTTCCGCACAAGATACGTTGACCGGACTCTAGGGAATCAACTTTTTCCACACGGCTTACATCTGAGTTCATATAGATGCAGATTACGACATAGTGTGGTGAACATGCAGAATTCCAGCAATATCTATTTCCGGCAACTACTTTCCGGCAAAGACTTTGCCGTTGGCAATAAAGCCGCTCAACAAATGGTGAACTTTGTCTATTTATTAGGCGATAAAGAAACTGGTGAATGCGTGGTTATTGATCCTGCATACGCTGTTGACGACATCTTTGCCGCTGCTCAAACAGATGGCATGAATATCACTGGTGTTTTAGCAACCCACTATCACGCCGATCATATAGGAGGCTCCATCATGGGTCTCCGTATAGAAGGCATCGCGAAAATTCTCGAGAATTCGTCTATCCCCATCCACGTGAATGCCCACGAAGCTGAGTTCGTATTAAAAACAACAGGTGTGTCGCGAACAGACCTTGTAGAACACAGCGGTGGTGACACACTTCAGGTGGGCAATGTTGAAGTCACATTCATCCACACTCCCGGACACACTCCAGGTAGTCAGTGCTTCCTCGCAAACGGATGTTTGGTTTCTGGAGACACGCTGTTTCTTGACGGTTGTGGGCGCACAGACCTTCCAGGAAGCAATGCGGAAGACATGTATGAGAGTTTGCAACGGCTGGCACAACTCCCCGACCAAACAGTGGTTTACCCCGGTCACCAATACTCTGCTCCATCGAATTCTCCGATGGAGCATGTTCGCCAAGCGAACTATGTGTACCGCACGCGTAACAAAGAGGCGTGGATGCAATGGTTTGGTGGAGTAGAGAATTAGAAGAAAGCTGCGATGGCCATGCTTGTTGCTGTCGCCAAAAGCAAAACATACATGAGCCGTTCATAAATTTTCTCAGTAACAACGGCTCTTGTTTTTCGTCCGAGAAGTGTTGCTAGGTACATTGTGGGAATTGATATCAAGGCGTAGGTGAAAGCATCAATGCTGCCTTTGCCAGCAATCATGAGAACCACAAACGAGGCACTCCCCGTGATGGTGAATATGTAAGCCAATGTGGCCCGGAGCCTCCACGGGTCAAGTTTCTTCGACTGCAACAGAAACACCAGAGGCGGGCCATTTGTGGAAACCGATGTTGAAAGTACACCGGAAATAAAACCCAGCAAAACATCTGTCTTTGTAGTCTCAACTTTCAGTGTGAAATTGCTCATCATTAAAAAAACCAAAACGATGATCACTGCACTAATAGCAACACGCATCTGAGTTGCGCTTAACACTGTCAGTACTGCTACCCCAAAAGGCATCCCGAGTATTGCAGAGAGTGAAACTCTTTTAGCTATATCGTGCTCTGCTAAGCGATGGTCTTTCGTGAGGTGAACCACATTGGCAAAAAGCCCACAGATTATTGCTATCACCACAGCTTCTCGAATATCAACCACTGCCGATAGCAGAGGCATCGCCAATAGCGAAAACCCGAAGCCGGAAATGGATTGCAGAAAAGATGCGGCACAAATAATGATGAGTACCGCAAACAGATCCTTGATCATCGAAAAACTCTAGTAGATATGCCTATTGTCATAGCCTCGTCGCTAGAGAAAATGTGAAACACTATAGAGATGAAGTCAACAGTCTTAGCTATTAACGGCGACCGCATGATGCAGCGCATCACCGCTCTTGCAGACATTGGCAGTACCGGCGACGGCGGATCTTGTCGCCTGGCACTCACACCAGAAGATCGCATCGGTCGCGATCTTGTGGTGTCGTGGATGAAAGAACTAAATCTCACCGTCACCATCGACGCAATCGGCAATGTCGTTGGCACCTGGAACGTAGGTTCCGGCAAACCTGTTCTCACCGGCTCGCATATCGACACTGTACGTACTGGTGGCATATACGACGGCAACTATGGCGTCATCGCCGGATTAGAAGTAATTCAAACGTGCCAAGAGTCAGGATTTGTTCCCTCGCGCCCGCTTTCAGTTGCCTTTTTCACTGACGAAGAGGGAGCTCGTTTTTCGCCCGACATGCTCGGTTCTCTTGTTTATGCAGGCGGCCTCGACCTTGAAACTGCGCTCGACATCGTAGGAATTGATGGAAAAAAGGTTGGCGAAGAATTACTTGCAATTGGTTACGCAGGGAGTACTCCCTGTCCGGGTGAAGCTCCGCACGCTTTTGTAGAGATCCACATCGAACAAGGTCCAGTATTGGAAGCAGAAGGATTCAGCCTCGGAGCAGTAACGGGTGTTCAAGGAATCTCCTGGCAAGAAGTGTCGATCCAAGGTCAAAGCAATCATGCAGGCACCACACCCATGAATCTTCGTCATGACCCTGCTTACGTAGCAGCAATGCTCACTGTGTATTTACGAGAGATCGCAGAACGTTTTGGAGAAGACCAAGTGTGTACTGTCGGGAAAATTGACTTGCACCCCAACCTCATCAATGTCATTCCCTCTCGAGCCACTCTCACCCTCGACATGCGCAATACCGATGAAGACAGCCTGATCGACGCAGAACGTTTACTCGATACCTTTTGTTTCCAATTAGAACAAGATGAAGGAGTGTCGATTTCCAAAAAAACTTTGGCCCGTTTCGCACCCGTTCAATTTGATGAGCGAGTAATAGAAATCGTTGAGCGCCATTGTTTGTCTTCGGGCAAGCGAGTGCGCAGACTCCCCTCGGGCGCCGGCCACGATGCGCAAATGCTGGCACGCGTGTGCCCGTCGGCCATGATCTTTGTGCCGAGCCATCTAGGGATTTCTCATAATCCGGCGGAACATACCGAAGTGGAAGATCTCGTTACCGGAGCGAACGTCCTATTACACGTGATGCTGGAATTAGCCGATACTGTTTTCTCATGAGCAGGATCATCACAGTGGGAGCCGCACAACTTGGACCCATTCAAAAGGAACACACCAGAGCTTCAGCCGTTCAGCGCCTCATTGTTCTCTTGCGACAGGCAAAAGACCTTGGTTGCGATCTTGTAGTTTTCCCTGAATTAGCTCTCACAACGTTTTTTCCGCGTTGGTTCGTTGAAGACATCACCGAGGCAGATCATTGGTACGAGAAATCGATGCCATCTGTTGAAACTCAACCGCTGTTCGATGAGGCACAAAAACTTTCCATCGGATTTTCACTTGGTTACGCGGAATTAACACCCGATGGCCACAGATTCAACACGCAAGTCTTGGTGGAAAAAGATGGCTCTATTGTGGCGAAGTATCACAAAGTACACATACCAGGACACGAGCATCACGAACCCGATCGCCCCTTCCAACATGCTGAGCGTTATTACTTCGAACCGGGCCCAGAAGGTTTCGGTGTTTGGAAAGCTTTTGGTGCCCGAATGGGAATGATGATCTGCAACGACAGACGCTGGCCAGAGACCTATCGAGTCATGGGTCTCAAAGGTGTGGAAATGATTCTGTGTGGTTACAACACTCCCATCCACTATGTCCCCGACCCAAGTCAAGATATTCTGCAGGGCTTCCACAACTCACTCGTCATGCAGTCGGGTGCCTACCAAAATGGCACTTGGGTCGTTGGAGTGGCCAAAGGCGGCCCGGAAGAGGGCGTTGACTCTCTAGGCCAAACCTGCATTGTGGCCCCTTCCGGACAAATCGTTGCCCAGGCGTACACCACTGATGACGAATTGGTCGTTGCTCGGTGCGATCTCGATTGGTGCAGCCGGTACAAAGACACCCTCTTCAACTTCGACAAATATCGTCGTCCAGAGGTTTATGGTTCAATAACGGCCCAAAAAGGGGTCATTTTCGAGGATTAATCCTCCCGAAACGAAATGAACTACCGCTTTCCCTCATCCTTTGACAAAATGTAAAGCAACAAGGGGCAAGCATGACTATCTCACCAACCACTCACTCCGACGCCGACTATTGGCAGTCAGACACGCGCGTGCCAATGACAGTGAACGGCATCTCGGTTTCAGTGAGTTCACGCCATCCCCACCTGTTATCGGCCTTACGTGAAGAGCTCAATGTCACCTCGGCAAAAGATGGTTGCTCACCTTCAGGTCAATGCGGTTGTTGCACTGTTCTCATCGATGGGAAAGCCGTCGTGAGTTGCCAACAGTCTGTCGAAAAGGTCCGTGAAGCGAACATCGTCACCCTAGAAGGCATCGATGAAACAGAAAGAAATACATTTGCCGACGCCTTCACAGCGTGTGGTGGTTTGCAGTGTGGATTTTGCATTCCCGGAATTGTTGTGCGTGCAAAAGCCCAAATAGATAAAAAGGGTGCTGATCTCAAACGAGAAGATATGGCGCGTCACCTCGGTGCCCACTTATGTAGATGCACTGGGTATGTCAAGGTGCTCGATGCAATTGTGAGCGTTGCGCAAGGAACAATTCCTCCGCCGCTTGTCTCTGGAGGAGTTGGCAGCAATGGTCCGAAGTATGAAGGCGAAGCTCTCACTCTTGGAGATCGTGGATACGTCGACGATATACGCGTTCCAGGAATGCTGCATGCTGCTCTACATTTAACGGCTCATTCACGGGCGAAAGTTGTAAGCATCAATACGGCGCGTGCTCTTGCATCATCTGGCGTTCGCTCTGTATTTACCGCTAGCGATATACCTGGCGAAACCTATGTTGGCATCATCTACAAAGACTGGCCTGTGATGATTCCAGTGGACGGGCTCACCTCTTATGCCGGTGATGTCTTGGCAATAGTTGTTGCAGAAACACGCGAAGAAGCACGCCTGGCAGCTGAACTCATTGATGTTGAATACGACATATTTCCACCCATCACCGATCCGGCTGTTGCTATTGCATCAAATGAAATTGCAGTATGGAATACCAAGAACAACATTTTGAGCACCAGCACATACAGCCGCGGCGATACAGAGAATAATTTACAAAACGCAAAATATGTTGTACGCGAAACTTTCACAACACAACGCATAGAACACGCATTCCTTGAACCTGAAAGTTCTCTCGCTGTCCCTCAAATCAGTGGCGAAAAGCGAACTCTGCATGTGTACTCGGGAGGCCAAGGTGTCTGGGATGACCGCAACGACATCGCAAGCGTCTTAAACATTCCACAAGACGATGTCACTGTTGAGCTTGTTTCCAATGGCGGGGCCTTCGGCGGTAAAGAAGACATGAGTAACCAAGCTCATGCTGCACTCGCTGCGTGGTTGTTGAATGTTCCTGTCAAATGCACGTTGAGCCGCGAAGAAAGCTTCCGCATGCACGCGAAAAGGCACCCCATCACGATGGACTACGAAGCAGGCTGTGACGAGGACGGAAAACTTCTCGCTTTACGAGTTCGCGCCTTGGGCGATAGCGGCGCTTACGCGAGCGTTGGCATGAAGGTACTCGAGCGCATGGCCGGGCATGCCAGTGGCCCCTATTTCGTTCCAAACATTGATGTTGAAGCTGTTGCGGCACGTACCAACAATCCGGTGTGTGGAGCATTTCGCGGATTCGGCGCAAACCAAGCGCAATTTGCCATGGAAGGCATTCTCGACCGCTTGGCTAATTCTGTTGGTATTTCCGGCTGGGAAATACGTAAACGTAACGTCATTAAGCCTGGCATGGTGTGGGGACCCGGGCAGATCATGGACGATGGATGTCTTGGTGCCGAACTGTGTCTCGATGAAGTTCAAGTTGCTTACGACGCTGCAATTGCAGAAGGAAAAGCAGTCGGCCTGGGTTTAGGTCTCAAGAATTCAGGCCTAGGAAATGGTTTCAAAGAAATCACCAAAGCTGTTGTTCGTTTTTGTTCTAACGGCACCGTTGAAGTTCGACACGGTTGGACAGAAATGGGTCAAGGTATTCACACAGTTGCTCTACAAGTTGCCGTTGAGGAACTAGGTATTGATCCACAACGAATCAAAGTCATTGTCGACACCACCCGCGAATTAGGCCTCGGACAAACAACTGGTTCTCGTGGCACTCTGATGGGTGCTGGTGCTGTCAAGGCCGCATGTGAAGCTGCGCGAGCAGCCAACTGCGCCGTTGACATTGATCACGTTGGCGAATACCGGGTTGACTGGACATCGAAACTAGGTGAACCCGGAGTGGAGAACCCGATTATTCACTCCACTTTTGGCTATGCCGCACAAGTGGTTGTGATGAACCCCGAAACAGGAGCCATCGAGCGCGTCATCGCTGCTCACGACGTTGGTCGTGCCGTGAACCCCATGTTGTGCGAGGGGCAAATTGAAGGCAGTGTTCATATGGGTCTTGGCTATGCGCTCTCAGAGCAGTTCCCCAGTGACCCCGAGACCGGCTTCCCCACTAATACCACCTTGCGTTCACTAGGAATTTTACGTCCGAAAGATATTCCGCCGATTGAAGTGACTCTTGTTGAGTCTCCTCAGCCCAATTCACCCTACGGAATTAAGGGTGTCGGAGAAATAGGGCTTGTACCCACCGCAGGAGCGGTCGCAGAAGCGATGCGCAACGTTGACGGAGTATGGCGCAACACATTGCCAATGAAACCAAAGGCTCGTGATGACGACTAACAACTTCACCACAACAGGCCTTGTGTGTGCACATCATCACCTCTACAGCTCATTGGCTCGCGGCATGCCCGCTCCAAAGGTTGCCCCCCATCATTTCCTTTCTGTCTTGGAAAATATTTGGTGGAAACTAGATGCAGCTTTAGACCACGACATGCTGTATTGGTCTGCCGCCCTCGGTGCTGCTGAAGCACTTTTGTCAGGTACCACAGCAATCATCGACCATCACGAGTCTCCTCATTGCATCGAAGGCTCACTAGACGTCATACATGCGGCCTGCACCGATATTGGAGTGCGCGTGATTCCCTGTTATGGGGTCACTGATCGCTGGAACAACAGTGGTCAATTACAAAAAGTAGATATTTCCTCCCCTATGACCCGTTCTGCACAAATCGGTTTAGCGGAAACCGAGCGTTTTCTCGCGAGCGGCAAAGCAGGAATGGTCGGAGTGCATGCAGCTTTCACATGTACCGATGAAACACTCGAGGCTGCTTCGCGCCTCGCTAACAAATTCAACACAGGAGTACACGTTCACGTTGCAGAAGGTCCAGACGACATTGGCGCCGAGAAGCGACTACAAACATACGCAAATGACCAATGGCTCATCGTGCATGGCGTCCATCTGCAAGAACCCATTTCGGGAACCATTGTTCATAACCCACGTTCAAACATGAATAACTCTGTTGGTTATGCTCGACCCGCGCGATGGAAAAACCGTGTAGCACTGGGTTCCGACGGAATCGACAGCAACATGATGGCCGAATTTCAACTTGCTTTTGTCGCAGGCCGAGCCGACGACATCTCCTTTTCTCCCGATCTTGCCTGGCAATGGCTTTTTAATGGCTCAGAACTAGTGCCTGAAACACTCAACGATGTGGTTACCTGGAATTACCCACACATGAATAGTTCATGGCATGTTGCGTACACCACGTCACTGCATGTCACCGATGTGAGCATCAATAGCGAGAACGTTTTATCGAACGGGAATCTTAAAAGAGTAGATCTCAGCGAAATTCGAAGAAAAGCTAATGAGCAATCACAACGCCTACATCACGCACTAGCGATGTCTGCATAGCAACTACAACAATGAAGGAAATTCAATGAAAATACCAATGGCTCTCTACCTACAAGATGCACATCGCATTCGCGAGGGCATGGAGTTTGCCCAATACGCAGAGTCAAAAGGTTTCGATGCTGTTTGGCAAGCAGAGAGTCGTCTTGTGCGTGAAGCAACGGTCCCGATGGCAGCATTTGCTTCTGTAACAAAAAGCATCAAGGTCGGATCAGGCGTTGTCGACTGCTGGAGCCGCAACCCTGCACGTCTTGCGGCAACATTTTCTACACTCGACGACCTGGCTCCTGGTCGCGTCATCTTGGGTATTGGTGCTTGGTGGGATCCACTCGCCGCAAAAGTCGGAATCACCAGACATAAGCCCCTGAAAGCTATGCGCGAAATTGTTACAACTGTGAGAGCACTTCTCAATAATGAAACCGTTACTTTCAACGGTGAATTTGTTCAACTCGACGGAGTAGAACTCGACTACGTATATCAAGAGCGCCGCGCAAAAAATGTGCCCATTTATATTGGGGCGACCGGTATGCAGATGATGGAACTCACGGGTGAAATCGGCGATGGAGTTGTCCTCAATTATCTCGTGTCACCCGAATACAATAAGCAGGCAATAGAAGCTCTTGGTAACGGGGCAGCTAAAGCTGGACGCACGTTGAACAATATTGATCGACCCCAGCTTGTTGTGTGCAGCGTTCACGAAGATCGTCAAACAGCTCTCGACATGGCGCGCCTCATGGTGACCCAATACCTCGGTCAACAACCTCACATCATGAAGGCGTCGGGCGTTCCACAAAGCCTTCTCGACAAAGTCGGAGAAGTTCTCACCTGGCCAGCAACACATGAACAGGTGGTGAAAGCATCGAAACTTGTTCCCGATGAAATTGTTGAAATGCTCACAGCCAGCGGAACCCCAGACGATGCCCGCAAGAAAGTTAAGCATTACATTGACAACGGTTGCACTTCTCCTATTTTGTATCCATTAGGTGATGTCAAGGCAATGATTGACGCTTTTGAGGGTTGGGAAGTCGCATGACCATCTTCTCGCCCAGATCACTCCCTGAAGCGTTGCAAGCAATAAACGAACACCCAGGTGCACGACTCCTTGCTGGCGGTACCGACACGATGGTGGAAATTAACTTTCGCCATTTCGAACCAACAGACGTTATTTCTCTGCGTCACGTTCATGAGTTAAAAATTTTTGAAGACCAAGCAAATGGATATCGCATCGGCTCGGCCATTCCCTACAGAGAATTTGAAAATGGTTCTTACGTACATGCTTCGCGCGCACTAAGTGAAGCGTCACGCACGGTTGGCTCCCCTCAAATACGTGCAGCCGGAACCATTGGCGGCAACTTAGGCACCTGCTCCCCTGCTGGCGACACTCTGCCTGTACTCAGCGCGCTCGACGCGCAAGTAGAGCTTTCATCAATTAATGGCGTGAGAACGCTGAGCATTCACGACTTCATGCTTGGGGTGAAGCGCAATGCGAGAAATGCCAACGAGATCATTACTGCTATTCATATTCCCAAAGTTGATGGATATCAGGGATACGCCAAAGTTGGTGTACGTAATGCAATGGTCATTTCCATCGCTAGTGCTTGCCTTGTTCATGACATTTCAAACAAGCGTGTTGCCATTGCCCTCGGAGCCGTCGGCCCAACCATCATTCGCTGTCGTGAATCTGAAGTGTGGCTCAGCGAAAATGTTGATCTCTCAATGCAGTCATCTCTCTCCACGGAAGTTCTTCAGGAATTCGCCCACAGAGTTTCTGCAGAGGCGCGACCCATTACCGACCACCGATCAACTGCCGAGTACCGCACACATGCCGTTGGTGTACTTGCCCAGAGACTATTGAAACGAGCAATGCTGTGAGTTCATCATCAGAAATTTATTCGCTACGAGTAAACGGCAAAGAGCAACACGTGAAAGATTCGTGGATCGGCGAAAGCCTCCTGTATGTCTTGCGCGAGAGACTCGGCTTCATGGGCGCCAAGGGAGCTTGCGAGCAGGGAGAATGCGGTAGCTGCACAGTGCTTATCGACAACGAGGCCGTCTGCTCGTGCCTTGTAATGGCCGCAAGCGCCGTCGACACCGATATCACTACTGTTGAAGGTTTAGCCACAGCCGAGAGCCCCAACGACATCCAACAGGCCTTCGTTACAGAAGGAGCGGTCCAATGTGGATTTTGCACTCCTGGGCTCATCGTTGCTGTGCATCACCTTTTAGAGGGGAATTCAACACCTACTGAAATTGAAGTAAAAGAAGCATTGTCGGGAAATATCTGCAGGTGCACCGGATACGGACGCATTTTTTCTGCTGTACAACTTGTCATTTCGCAGAGAGAAAAGAGCAATTCGTGAGCACACGCACGACGCCCAAACAACGAGACGTTCTTGGTGTCTCAGCACTTCGCCCAGATGGAATTGCCAAAACCCAAGGTACATTTGCCTTCTCTTCCGACTACACGGCCGACAACATGCTGTGGGGCGCAACGTTACGATCACCACATCCATACGCCCGCATCATTTCCATTGACATTTCTGAAGCGATCAAGATCAATGGTGTTGAAACGGTTCTCTTAGCAAGTGATGTTCCCGGGAAGCCAACCTACGGTCTGATAACTGCAGACCAGCCAGTATTTGCCTCAGACTTTGTTCGCTACATGGGCGAGGCAATTGCAGCAGTAGCTGCAGATCATCCAGAAACCTGCCGACGTGCTTTAGACGCAATTGTCGTTCACTACGAGGTATTGACACCTCTCACCTCAATTGAAGCTGCACTGAACCCCAATACACCAAACATTCATCCTGATGGAAATGTATTCAGACATCAACACATACTCCACGGCGATGCTCAGGCAACTGGCGACATCATTATCGAAGGCGAATACGAATTAGGAATGCAAGATCAAGCATTTCTTGGCCTTGAAGCCGCTCTGGCCTACCCCGATTCAGATGGAAAAGGTGTGGAACTTGTTGTAGCTACGCAGTGGTTGCATGAAGATCAAAAACAAATTTCTGATTGTTTAGGAATATCTAAAGACAAAGTGCGCTTGCAACTCGGTGGAGTTGGCGGTGCGTTCGGTGCCCGAGAAGATATCAGCCTTCAGGTACACACCTGCCTTTTGGCACTACGCACTGGTCGACCCGTCAAGATGCAATACACACGTGAAGAAAGTTTCTTCGGGCATGTACATCGTCACCCAGGAATTATTGCTCTCAAACATCACGTCACCAACGAAGGACGCATCGTCAAAATTGAAGGCACGATGAAACTTGATGGTGGTGCTTACGCTTCAACATCGTCTGCCGTACTCATTAATGGTGTGACGCATATTCAAGGTCCATATAAATGTGCAAATGCAGTCTTTGACGGTTATGCAGTACGCACAAATAACCCACCTTGTGGCGCAATGCGCGGCTTTGGAGTGGTGCAGGCATGCTTCGCACACGAGGGTCAAATGGACAAGATTGCCAAGGCAGTCGGTAAAACACCCGTGGAAGTGCGTCTCCTCAACGCCATGGAAAAAGGAGACACTCTCATTACAGGTCAGGTCATTGAGAGCGTCGCGCCTGTTGCGCGCTGTATTCGCGAAACAGATGCATTGCCTCTTCCGGCTCCCCTTTCTGCAAACGCAGGAACAATGGAGCTTCCCGGCGGGTCAGGCAGAACATCAGAAAACCACAACATCAAACGCGGAATCGGTTGGGGTGTTTCCATTAAGAACTTGATGTACAGCGAAGGGTTCGACGATAGTGCCGAAGCTCGCTGCACCTTGGCAGATGGCGTTGCCACTCTGAAATTTGCTACAGCAGAAGTTGGACAGGGTTTCGTCATTCTTGCTCAGCAAATCGCTCGCACCGTCCTCGGTGTCGACATCGTAGTTCTCGACCGTATCGATACAAATATCGGGTCAGCCGGGTCCACTTCTGCTTCACGTCAAACATGGATGAGTGGCGGCGCGGTCGATGGTGCATGCCGCCTTGTGCGCGAAAGACTTTTCGAACATGTGGGCCACATGCATGGTCTAGACCCCTTGCAGTTGGTCATTGAAGACACCGACATTGTCGACACCATGGGTCCACTTCGCATCAGTGTGAGTGAAGCGAGCAAGGGCATGAAAATTACTCAAACCTTTCTCCATCAGCATCGCAAAACAGACGAGCTCGATGAAAACGGACAAGGGAATTGTCACGTCGCTTTCGCTTTTGTTGCTCACCGAGCAGTGGTTGATGTCGATGTTGAACTTGGTCTGGTAAAAGTTGTGCAAATTGCAACTGCTCAAGACGTTGGACGTTCTCTCAATCCACTTGCACTTCTTGGCCAAATCGAAGGCGGCATCGCCCAAGGTCTCGGTTTAGCCGTGATGGAAGAAATTATCGTGCAAAATGGCATCGTAAAAAATCCGAGCTTTACCGACTACCTGTTGCCTACTGCGCTCGATGCTCCAGATGTTCTCTTCATACCTATTGAAGAACC